>NZ_JBIBSG010000002.1:0-552617 GCF_043077235.1 Streptomyces sp. NPDC016309
CGACCTTGGTCATGCTGACGTGGGGGTCGCGGACGAAGCAGTCCAGGGCGGCGGCCACGATGGTCGCGATGCTGCGCTCCGCGTCCGCACGGCGGACCTTCCGGGGTGGCGTGGGCATGGGGAAGCGTAGGTCACCTCCTTCACGCGGTGCCACGACGGCGAGAGCCGGGTGGCACCGCGCATTCCGTCAGGTCAGCGGGGGGTTCGGGCGCCGGAGGGCTGGGTCGGGATGCCGTCGAGCCGCGCGTCGGCGGCGGGCCCGTCGCTCCCCTTGCCCTTGGGGAAGAGGAACAGCGCGACGAGGATGCCGGCGGCGGCGACACCGGCGCCCGTCAGCATCGAGGGCGCCATGCCCGCGACGTACGCGGAGCGCGCCGCCTCGGCGAGGGCCTGGCCGGCCTGCGCGGGAAGGTGCTCGGCGACCGCCAGCGCGGCTCCGACCGAGTCGCCGGCGGTGTCCATCGCCCCGTCCGGCAGCGCGGCGCCGGGCGCGCTCGCCGCGAGGTCGTCCCGGTACGTGCCCGACAGCAGGCTGCCGAGGACCGCGACGCCGAGCGCCGAACCGAGCTGCACGGCCGCGCTGTTGGTGGCGGAGCCGACACCCAGGTCGTCCTCAGGGAGCGAGCCCACGATGGCGTCGCTGGTCGGGCCGATGATGAAGCCGGCGCCGAAGCCCAGGAAGAGCATCGCCGCCAGGACCCGCCCGTAGCCGTCACCGCTGTCGGTGGTGGCGAGGAGCAGCAGGGACACCACGGCGAAGGCGAGGCCGGCGGCGGCCAGCCACCGGGTGCCGACGTGCTGTCCCAGGAACGAGGCCAGCGGGGCGGCGATCAGGATGATGAGCGCGGTGGGCGCGATGCGCATACCGGTCTCGCCGGCGTCGTACCCCAGCACGAACTGGAGGTACTGCACGAGGACGAACAGCGCCCCCAGGAGCGACAGCAGGCCGAGGAAGACCAGGATGTTGCCGACGGCCAGGCGCCGGTGCGCGAAGATGCCGAGCGGCAGCATCGGCTCGCGGGCGGTGCGCTCCCGCACCAGGAAGCCGGCGAGCAGGACCGCCGCGACGGCGAAGCCGGCGAGGACGGGGGCGCTGCTCCAGCCCTCGACCGGGCCCTCGATGATCGCCCACAGCAGGGTGCCGGTGCCCAGCACGGAGAGCGCGGCCCCCGCGAGGTCGAGACGCCGGGCCACGGCGGCACGGGAGTTGGGAACGATCTTCAGCGCCACCAGCAGGGCCAGGATCCCGATGGGGACGTTGATGAGGAAGACGGAGCCCCACCAGAAGCGGCCGAGGAGCCAGCCGCCGACCAGCGGCCCCATGGCGAGACCGACACCGATCATGGCGGACCACAGGCCGATGGCCTTCATGCGCTCGGCCGGGTCGGTGAAGACGGTGCCGATGATCGACAGGGTGGCGGGCATGATCAGTGCCTCGCCGACGCCCATGACACCGCGGGCCGTCATCAGCGAGGCGGTGCTGTCGGAGAAGGCGGCGACGGCGGAGGCGCCGGTGAACAGCACCAGTCCGGCGAGGAAGACGGGCTTGCGGCCGAACCGGTCGGCGAGGCTGCCGGCGAAGAGCATCAGGCCGGCGGCCATCAGGCTGTAGATGTCCACCAGCCACTGCAACTCGCTGGTGGAGGCGCCCAGTTCGGCGACGAGCGTGGGCAGGGCCACGTTCAGGACGGTGACGTCGAGCCCCACGATCAGCAGGCTCAGGCACAGGACCGCCAGGATCGGCCAGCGCAGCGGGTGGCCTTGCGCGCCGGCTCTGGCGGCGGCGGTGGGGGAGGGGGACGGGACGGAGGGCACGGACGTACTCCTTAAGTTGAACACTGCTGTTCGGGTTCAGGGTAGTGCCGGGCCCCGTGCAAGTCGAACAGTGCTGTAAAGAAAACGGCGTCCGCCGGCCGGTGGGAGCGCCGGACCGCGGCCCGGTCGCCGGCCCGGCCGGCTCCCGTCAGCCCTTCGCCACCGGGACCAGCGTGCGGGAGATGCTGCGCAGCTTCTCGCAGGTCTCCTCCAGCTCCCGCTCCGGGCTGGACTGTCCGACGATCCCGGCACCCGCCCGCAGCCAGGTCCGCCCGCCCTGCCGGAAGACCGTGCGCAGCACCAGCGCGGCGTCCAGGAATCCGTCGCTGCCGACGGTCAGCACGGCGCCGCTGTAGAGCCCGCGCGGTTCGGCCTCCAGGTCCCGGATGGTCCGGTAGGCGGCGTCCTTGGGCACCCCGGAGGCGGTGACCGCCGGGAACACGGCGGCGAGCGCCGGCCACGGCCCGCGTCCGGTGACGCGCAGCTCCCCGGTCACGCGGGAGGCGATGTGCTGGACGCTGCCGCGCTCCTTGACCGTCATGAACTCCTCGGCCCGCACCGAACCCGCCCGGCAGACCGTCGTCATCTCGTCCCACGCGACCTGCACGGATATCGCGTGCTCGTAGATCTCCTTGGCGTCCCTGAGCAACTCCGCCCGGCGGGAGGCGTCCTCCTCCCGGTCCCCGCTGAGCGCCCGGGTGCCCGCCAGCGGCTGGGTGGACACCCGGCCGCCGGGGGAGACCTCCACGACGGTCTCCGGGCTGAAGCCCACCGCCTCGACGCCGCCGAGGTCCAGCAGGAAGGAACGGGCCGGGGAGTTCGCCGACCGGCCGGCGAGGTAGGTCGCCGGGAGGTCCAGCTCCGTCTCCACCGGCACGGTGCGCGAGAGGATCACCTTCTGGAGGTCCCCGCGCCCGATGGCCGCCACCGCGCGGGCCACCGACTCGCCGTACGCCCCCTCGGTCCGCTCGCGCAGATCGACCCGCAGCACCTCCGGCCGGTCCCCTCCGGAGTGCGCGGGCGCGGCCGCCAGCAGGGCCGTGACCGCGTCCTCGTCCCGCTGCCGCCCGCACCGGACCTGAGCGCCGTCCGCCGTCAGACGCACCTCCGTCTCCGGGACGACCAGGTGGACCAGCGGCTCCTCGCCCAGGTCCGCCGCGTCCCCGGCGAGCGCGTACGACAGCTCGAACGTGGCCCAGCCGTAGGCCCGCCAGTCCGCGAACGGCAGGGAGGCCAGCGCCTGGTGGACCGTCTCCAGCGGCTCGCCGTGCCACGCGGTACGGGTACGGGTGCCCCCGTGCTCCAGGGTCACGTGGGACCGGTCGACGACCACGGTGGCCCGGGCGCCGCCGGCGTACCACCAGGAGCCGTCCCGTTCGTACACCACGTACTGCTCGTGCGGTCCGTCGCCGGCCAGGCGCGCCGCGGCCTCGGCCGGGCTGCCGGTGAACGGGACGAGGCTGGTCCCGGGCGACACGGTGGTGGTGGACATTCTGCGGTCTCCTTGACGTACGGATGCGGTGTGGGGCGGGGTGGGGCGGGTCGGCGGTCGTGGCCGGTCAGCGGCCGTTGCCGGCGGGCTCGGCCGCGAGCCGCGCGAGGGCGCGCTTGTCGGCCTTCCCGACCCCGGTGACGGGCAGCGCGTCGATGAAGCGGACGAGGTCCGGCTTCTTGTACGGGGCGAGGCCCCGCTCGTCGAGGAAGGCGTCCAGGCCGGGCTCGCCGAGGTCCGTGTGCCCCTCGCGCAGCACCACCCAGGCGCAGGTGCGCTCGCCGAGGTACTCGTCGGGCACGGGCACCACGGCCGCGTCCAGGACCGCCGGGTGCGCCCGCAGATGGCCCTCCAGCTCGTCGGACGAGACCTTGTCGCCGCCCCGGTTGACCAGGTCCTTCTTCCGGCCCTCGATGACGATGTCGCCATCGGGCAGGACCCGGACGAGGTCGCCGGTGCGGTAGAAGCCGTCCTCGGTGAAGGCGGTCCGGTTGTACTCCTCGGCCCGGTAGTAGCCGCGCAGCGTGTACGGCCCCCTGGTGAGCAGTTCACCGACGGTGCCGGGCGGCACGTCCGCGCCGTCGGCGTCCACCACCCGGACCTCGTCGTCCGGGCTCAGCGGCCGGCCCTGGGTGGTGGCCGTGCGCTCCGGGTCGTCACCGGGCCTCGTCATGCTGAGCAGCCCCTCCGCCATCCCGAAGACCTGCTGGAGCTCGCAGTCGAGGGCGGAGCGCACCTGGCGGGCGGCCTCCGGGCCGAGCCGGGCGCCGCCGACCTGGAGCAGGGCCAGGCTGCCGAGGTCCTCGGGGGCCCACTCGGCGGCCTGCGACCACAGGGCGGCCAGCGGCGGCACCACGGCGGTGAGGGTCACCCGGTGACGCTCGATCAGGGGGAAGGCGGTGTCCGGGTCGGGGGAGGGGCTCAGCACCACCGTGCCCCCGGCGTGCAGGGTGCCGAGCACCCCCGGGCAGGCGAGCGCGAAGTTGTGGGCGACGGGCAGCGCGGCCAGGTAGACGGTGTCACGGTCCAGGCCGCACAGCTCCGCGCTGGCGCGGATGTTGTAGGCGTAGTCGTCGTGGGTGCGCGGGATCAGCTTCGGCAGCCCCGTCGTACCGCCGGAGACCAGCAGCACCGCCGGGTCCTGGGGGTCCGGCGCGGGGAACGCCACGGGTCCCGGCCGGTCGCGTCCGGCCTCCTCCACACCGGCGAGCGAGGTGTACGGCCCAGCGTCGCCGGCCACCAGGACGTGACGCAGCCCCGGCGACCGCTCCGCCACCTCCCGGGCGAGCTCCCGGTAGTCGAAGCCGGTCGCCGGGTCGGTGTCCGGCACCACGTAGGCCACCGCCCCGCTATGGCCGCAGAGGTGCACCGCCTCGCTGCGGCGGTACGCGGGCAGGCCCAGCACCGGGACCGCGCCGGCGCGGAGGGCGCCGAAGAGCAGGACGAAGAAGTCCACGGTGTTGGGGAGCTGGACGACGATCCGGTCGCCGGGCGCCACCCCGAGGTCCACGAGTCCCGCCGCGAGGTGCCCGGCGCGCCGGTCCAGCTCGGCGTACGTGACACGCCGGTCGCCCGACACGAGGGCGGTGGCCGTGCCGGACGCCCCGGCGTGCCCGGTGAGGAAGTCCCCCAGCGGGCGGCCCCGCCAGTACCCCGCCCTCCGGTACCGCTCCACGGCCTCGGCCGGCCATCGAACCATGTCCACGTGAATCCCCGCTCCCGTCCCGAATGAACTCGTGGGAAGTATTTGTGACACACCCACAGCCTTAACGCCGCCGTAAAGACTTCCTTGTTCGAAATGGCGAAGGCAATCCGGATTAGATCACCGTTTCGCAAAATCGGGAGCCCGGATGGCGCAAATCCACGGGAGGATAACGGGACATGTGCGCCTACATCACCCATGACCCGGGCGGGTATTGCCCCTTCGGGTACCCACCTTCCGGGCGCCGCGTTTTTCCCGTACGTTCGAATGCGTCGCCGCTGGATAACCGAACTCGGCACAGCGGCCCACGTGCTGGACCAGCACACGGAATTTCTCATTCGCTCGACTCCGGGCACACTGTGGAAGGGCGACCCCCTTGGTCAGGTACGGGCTGACGTCGCGGGACCGGACGACCGATCCGGCACGGTCCTGGTTGCGCGTCCCGCTGCCGCGCCACCGTCCCGCCCTGCGGCTGGTGTGCTTCCCGCCCGCCGGCACCACGGCGGACTTCTACCGGGCCTGGCCTGACGGCCTGGCCGACCACGTCGAACTGGCCGCCGTGCAGTACCCCGCACGGGGCGACCGCCGCGGCGAGGCGATGCCCGACCACCTCGAAGGGCTGGCCCGCCCGGTCGCCGAGGCCCTCGCCGCCGCCGCGGACGCCCCACCGGTGCTCTTCGGCCACGGCATGGGCGCCGCCGTCGCCTTCGAGACCGCCCGCCTGCTGGCCCGCGACCCGGGCTCGGCGCCACGCGCCCTCTTCGTGTCGGCCCACCCCGCGCCGATGGAGGACCGGCCCCGTGAACCGGCGCCCCACACCGACGAACCCGTCGTCGCGCCCCGTCACATGAACAGCACCCGTCCGGAGGACCTGCCCCCGGCCACCGTCCACGCCGACCTCCGGCTCGCGGACCGCTACCGCTACCGCCCCGGGCCGCCCCTGGACTGCCCCCTCACCGCGATCGTCGGCACCCGCGACACCCGCGTCACCGCCCGGCACGCCGCCGGCTGGCGCCACTGCACCACCGGCCCGTTCACCCTGCGGGCCATGCCGGGCGACCACTTCTACCTCGTACCGCGCCGCACCGCGCTCGTGGCCTTCCTGCTCACGAGCCTGGGCGCCCGGGGAGGACCGGCGGCCCGCCCGGCCGGGCGCACCGCCCACTGACCGTACCGACCCCTGCTAGGAGACTCCTCCATGGCGGCTCCCGCCCCCACCCGCCCGGACACCCAGGTGCTCCAGGACGTCCACACCCAGGTCCTCACCCAGGTCCCGTACAACAGCGCCGCCCAGTACCACCTGCACTACGGGACGGGGAGCTCACCCGAGCGGTTCGGCACGGCCTGCGCGTGGCAGACCTTCACCGCCGGCGAGCGGGTCGCCCGGCGCACCGGGGCCGTGGCCGAGTACCGGGTCGGCGGCCGCCACGTCTGCGCGCTGTACGACGACGGCGACACGCTCACCGTCCTCGACCCCTACCTGATGCACCGGGCACCCCTCCGCCTCTCCCGCGCGGACGCGGTCGACGGCACCGTCCGCGCCGAGGCGGAGGCCTACCCGCTGCGCCGCCGCCCGGACGGCTCGCCCGCGCCGTCCTCCCTGCGCGCCGCGTGGAACCCCGGCGACGGTGTGCTGCGGCTGCGCTACCTCCGCTACAGCCCCCGCCTCGACGACACCGTCACCCACCGCGCCTACACCATGCGCCCCGGGGACACCGTCCGTGAACTGCCCGTCCCCGCACCGCTCGTACGGGAACTGCTGCTGCACCCCGAACAGAACAACCTGTCGCTGCGGGCCGTCCACCCCGGCGACGACGGACTGACGGAGATCGCCCTGCCCTTCTCCGGCCGCCCCCGCGGCGCCCTCGCCGACCCCCGCGCCCTCATCGGCCGCGACAACCAGGGCGCCGTGAGCACCTGGGGGACCGCCGCCTTCGCCCGCGAACTGGAGCGCGTCGCCGAGGCCGTGCGCGCCGGCACCGACGAGGTGGTCGACCACCTCCTCGAAGCCGCCGCCCTGTACGACAAGGCCGCCCCCGCCGCCCTCACCGTCCCCGCCTACTCCCTGGAGGACGCGTGACCACCCCCCGCCCCCGCAGCTACTTCCTGGCCGGCCTCATGCAGGGCGCCCGCCCCGGAGCCCACCTCGCCGACCAGGGCTACCGTGACCGGCTCCGCCGCAGCATCCTCGAACGGCACCCCGACGCCGTGGTGCACGACCCGCACGCGCTGATGCGCGACTGGATCGGTGACCGGGAGGAGGCCGTCAGACGGGGCCACGCCGCCCTGGCCGACGCACCCGAGGTGCGCCGTAGCGCCCACGACCCCGCCGTCACGGCGCTCATCGACACCTTCCACCGGCTGACCCGCGTCGCGGCCGCGAGCGACGTATGCGTCGCCTGGCTGCCGGACCACGAACCCAGCATGGGCACCGCCGCCGAGATGCTCAGCGCCCACCGCGCCGGCACCACCGTCGTCGCCATCACGGAGATGCGGCAGAACCTGGCCGTGCTGGCCTGCTCCGACGTCATCCTGCCCGACGTCCCGGCGTTCGAGCGCTGGCTGAAGGAGGAGGACGGCGCTTGAGCGGGACCAGCGACGAGGCGGCCAAGCCCCGCGAGGCGTGCGGCGTCGCCGGGGTCTGGGGCCTGTCCGGGGACGCCGCGCCGCTGGTGCGCGCCATGCTGACCGCGCTCCAGCACCGGGGACGGCAGAGCGCCGGCATCGTCGCGTGCCGGGACGGCCGGATGACCCGCCGGGCCGGCGCCGGCCGGGTCGCGGACGTGTTCCCCACGCCCGCCGGCCTGCCCCCGGGGCCCGGCGCCGTGGGCCACGTCCGCTACGCCACCTCGGGCGGCGAACGGGGCACAGCCGGCCGGCCCGCGTCGCCCGACGCCCTCGCCCAGCCCGTCACGGCCGGGCCGCCCGGACGTCCCGCCCTGGCCGTGGCGCACAACGGCACCCTCGTCGACATCGCCTCCCTGGCCGCCGCCCACGGCGTGGAGCCGGACCCGGCGGACTCCGACACCGCCGTCCTCACCCGGCTGCTGCACACCGTGCGGGAGCGGCACGGCGCCGACGTGCCCACCGCGCTGCACGACCTGCTGCCGGCGGTCACCGGCGCGTACGCCCTCGTCCTCACCGACGGCGAGCGCATGTACGGCGTCCGCGACCCGCACGCCTTCCGCCCCCTGTGCCTGGGGCGGCTCGGCGACGCCTGGCTCCTCGCCTCCGAGACGGCGGCACTCGACGCCGTCGGCGCCCGGCTGGTGCGGGAGCTGGAACCCGGCGAGGTCCTGGAGGCCGGCCCCGCCGGGATCCGCAGCAGCCGGCTGACGGCACCCGGGGCGCGCCGCGCGAGCTGCCTGTTCGAGTACGTGTACTTCGCCCGGCCCGACTCGCTCGTGGGCGCCCGGAGCGTCTACCGCACCCGGTACGCGGCCGGAACGGCCCTCGCCGACCACGCCCCGCCGCCGCCCGGCACGGTGGACCCCGTCGTCGTCGCCGTCCCGGAGACCGCCCGCGTCGCGGCCGACGGCTACGCCTGGCGCGCCGGACTGCCCACCGTCCAGGGGCTGCTGCGCCACGACGGGGCGGGCCGGTCCTTCATCGCCGGCACACCGGGCGAACGCGCGGCCGCCGTGCGCGCCAAACTCACCGCCGTACCCGAGGCGGTGGCGGGCCGGTCGGTCCTGCTGGTGGACGACTCGCTGGTGCGCGGCACCACGATGGCGGCGGTCACCGCCCTGCTGCGGGACGCCGGCGCACGCGACGTCCACCTCCGCGTCGCCTCCCCGCCCCACCGCTGGCCCTGCTTCTACGGCATCGACACCGCCCACGGCGGCCCGCTGTACGCCGCCGGCCGGACCGACGAGCCGCTCGCCCGGGGACTGGGCTGCGACACGGCGGGGTTCCTCCCGCTGGACGCGCTCCTCGGCGCCGTCGGCAAGGACGCCGGCGACCTCTGCACCGCCTGCCTCGACGGCCGCTATCCCACCGCCGTACCCCTCGGCACCCCCACCGCACGGAACCCCGCCCCGGCCCCGGCACCGGGCAACGCACCGGACAACGCACCGGATCGCGCGCCCGGCCGCGGACCGGACCACGCACCGAACCACAGGAGAAGCCTGCCTTGACGACGACCGTGGACAACAACCCGCAACTGGAGAGCCGCAGCGGCAGGTTCTTCGCCCGCTACTACGACCGCATGACCCAGCGGGCGGAGGAGAAGTGGGGACGCCCCCTGCGCACCCTCATGTTCGGCGAACTCACCGGCCGCGTCGTGGAGATCGGCGCCGGCTCCGGCGCCAACCTGCCCTACTACGCCAAGGCCGACTCGCTGGTCGCCGTCGAGCCGGCGAGCGAGATGCGCAAGAAGCTCGCCCGGCGCGCCGGGGAGGCGCCGTGCGAGGTCGAGGTGGTGGACGCCTGGGCGGAGCGGCTCCCGTTGCCCGACGACACCTTCGACACGGCCGTGTGCACCCTCGTCCTGTGCACCGTCGTCGACCTGCCGGCCGCCCTCGACGAGATCCGGCGCGTGCTCAAGCCGAACGGACAACTGGTGTTCTTCGAACACGTCAGGTCGCCCGGCGTCGTCGGTCTGCTCCAGGACGTCCTGGCCCCGCTGTGGCGGCGGGCGGCCGGCGGGTGCAACGCCAACCGGCGCCTGCTCACCGCCCTTCGGGACGCCGGCTACCAGGTGCGGGTCCACGAGGTCGTACGCCCCTGGCCCCGCTACCCCACCAACACCCCGTACGTGCGCGCCACCGCCGTGCCCCTGCCCCGGCCGACCACCCGCGACCGATCGGAAGCACCGTGACCGTCACCCCCCTGCCCGGCACCCCCGGGCTCGCCGCCGCGGTCCGGGACGCCGCACGCCGGCACCCGGGCCGTACGGCCATGACCTTCGTCGACTACACGGCCGACCGCGCCGGAACCCCGCGCGACCTCACCTACGGCCATCTGCACGGCAAGGCCCAGGCCGTGGCCGCCGAGCTCAGCCGCGTCACGGTCCCCGGCGACCGGGTGGCGATCCTCTGCCCGCACACCGCCGACTACGTGGCCGCGCTGGTCGGCTGCCTCTACACCGGCGTCCTCGCCGTGCCGCTGTACGCCCCGGAGGCGTTCCGCACCGACGAACGGCTCCGCCTGGCCATGGCCGACTGCTCGCCGGGCGTCATCCTCACCACCACACCCTTCGAACGTCCGGTACGCCAACTCCTCGCCGACGCACCGGAACTGGGCGAACCCGCCGTCGTATGCGTCGACGCGGTCGACCCGTCGCTGGGCCGCCGGGTCGTGCTGCCCGTCGCGGAACGCCCCGACGACATCGCCTACCTCCAGTACACCTCCGGCTCCACCAGATCCCCGGCGGGCGTCGAAGTCACCCACCGCAACCTCGCGGTGGGCGCGGACCAACTGCGCGAGGCGCTCGACGTGGGCCCGGACGCGCGCATCGCCGGATGGCTGCCCTTCTTCCACGACATGGGCCTGCTGATGATGATCGCCCTGCCCCTCGTCACCGGCACGCCCGCCGTCCTGATGGCACCCTTCTCCTTCATCCAGCAGCCGGTGCGCTGGCTCCGGACGATCGGCGAACACCGCGTCACCCATTCCGTGTCGCCCAACTTCGGTCTCGACCTATGCGCCGACCGCGTCCCCGAGCGCGCCCGCGACGGCCTCGACCTGTCGTCGCTGCGCGTGCTCGTCAACGGCTCGGAACCGGTCCGCGCCGCCACCCTCGACCGCTTCACCGCCGAGTTCGCCCCCTACGGCTTCCGCCACCGGGCGCACCGCCCCGGCTACGGCCTGGCCGAGGCGACGCTCGCCGTCACCCTCACCGGGCCCGGGGCCCCGCGCGTCCTCACCCTGGACCGCGCGGAGCTCGCCGGCGACCGGGTACGGCCGCTGCCCGACGGGTCCGCCGACGGCTACCGGGTGGTGAGCTGCGGCACCCCGGCCGGACAGGAGGTCCGCGTCGTCGACCCGCACACCGCCCGCGACGTGTCCGCGGACCGCACCGGCGAGGTGTGGGTGCGCGGCGCGAACGTGTGCGCCGGCTACTGGAACCGCCCCGAGCGCACCGCCGAGGTCTTCGGCGCCCGCCCGGCCGGCCCGGCGGAGGACGGGACCTGGCTGCGCACCGGCGACCTGGGCTTCCTCCGGGACGGCGAGCTGTACCTCACCGGCCGGCTCAAGGACCTCATCGTCGTCGACGGCCGCAACCACTACGCCGCCGACCTCGAACTGACCGTGCAGGAGGCCGACCCCGCCGTCCGGCACGGCCATGTCGCGGTCTTCCCCGTGGGACTGCTCGACGGGGCGGGCGAACGCGCCGTCGTCGTCGCCGAACTCGACCGCCGCTACGAGGCGCCGCGACTGGAGGCCGTCCGCACCGCGATCCGCACCTCGGTCCTCACCCGGCACTCGCTCGACGTGCACGACGTCGTCCTCATCCGGCGCGGAGCCATGCCCAAGACCACCAGCGGCAAGATCCGGCGTGCCGCCTGTCGCGACCTCCACCTCGCCGGGGAACTCGCCGTCGTCCGCACCGATCCGGTGGGGGCGGTGTGACCGGGGAACTGCACGCCCTGCTCGTCCGCCGCGCCGCCGCCCGCGCCGGGATCCCCGAGGACCGGGTGGACCCGGACCTGCCCTTCCAGGCGTACGGCTTCACCTCCCGGGACGCCGTCGCGCTCTCGGGCGAACTGGAGGAGCTCCTCGACCGGCCGCTCGCCCCCACCACCCTGTGGGAGCACCCCACCATCCGGCAGCTCACCGCCCACCTCACCGCCGGATCGCCGGAGCCGACGGGGGCGTCGGAGCCGACACGGCCGCCGGAGCCGGCCGGGCCGTCGGGCCCGCCCGGGCCGGTGCGGCCCGTGGGGCCGGCGGACGCGGCGGCCGGCGGTACGGCCCCGGCGGGCGGCGGCGTCGTACCGGTGACCGGAGGGGCGGTCCCGGTGGCCGCCGGCGCCACCGCGCCCGACGACATCGCCGTCGTGGGCATCGGCTGCCGGCTGCCCGGCGGAACGCATTCGCCGGACGCGTTCTGGGACCTGTTGCTCTCCGGCGGCGACGCCGTGGGCACCGTCCCCGACGACCGCTGGGACGCCCACCGGCACACCTCCCCGGCCCACGCCGCCGCCGTCGACCGGGCCTGCCGGCACGGCGGCTTCCTCGACGACATCGACGGGTTCGACGCCGACTTCTTCGGCATCTCCCCGGCCGAGGCCGCCGAGATGGACCCCCAGCAGCGGATCCTGCTGGAGGTCGCCTGGGAGGCGCTGGAGCACGCCGGGCTGCCGGCCGACCGCCTCGCCACCACGCGGACGGGCGTGTACGTGGGTGCCTGCGCCGACGACCACGGCCGCGCCGCCCTGGAGGACCTGCCGTCGATCGGTCCGCGCACCGGCACCGGCGCGGCCATGAGCATCCTCGCCAACCGCCTGTCGTACGCCCTCGACCTGCGCGGTCCCAGCATGACCGTGGACACCGCCTGTTCCTCCTCCCTGGTCGCGCTGCACCTGGCCCGCCGGGGGCTCGTGGCGGGGGAGTGCGACACCGCGCTGGTCGGCGGGGTGAACCTGCTGCTCTCGCCCGGCGTGACCCTCAACTTCGGCGAGAGCGGGGTGCTGTCCCCCGACGGCCGGTGCAAACCCTTCGCGGCCGCCGCCAACGGCTACGTCCGCAGCGAGGGCTGTCTGGTCGTGGTCCTGCGCCGGCTCGCCGACGCGCGGCGCGACGGCGACCGGATCCTCGCCCTGGTACGCGCCACCGGCACCAACCAGGACGGCCGCTCCAACGGCCTGATGGCACCCAACCCGGCGGCCCAGGAAGCCCTGGTCCGCGAGGTCTGGGACGCCTCGGGACTCGACCCCGCCGAAGCGGGCTACCTGGAGGCCCACGGCACCGGCACCCCCCTGGGCGACCCCATCGAGGCCTCCGCCCTCGGCGCCGCCCTGGGCCGCCGGCGCCGCCCCGGTTCCCCGCTGCGCATCGGGTCGGTCAAGTCCAACCTGGGCCACCTGGAGGGCGCGGCCGGCCTGGCCGGCCTGGTCAAGTGCGCCCTGGCCCTGCACCACGGCCGCATCCCGGCGACCCTCCACCACACCGGCCCCAACCCTCGCATCCCCTTCGCGGAGCTGGGGCTCGCCGTGGCCGACCGGCCCCTCGCCTGGCCGCGCGGGCACCGGCCCCGCACCGCCGGGGTCAGCTCCTTCGGGTTCGGCGGCACCAACGCCCACGCCGTGCTCGTCGAAGCCCCGCCCACGCACCCGTGACCCACACCGACCGAGAGTGGACGACCGCACATGAAGCACGGAGAAATGCCCTTCGCGCTCTCCGCCCGCACACCCGCGGCCCTGCGTGAGAACGCCGGCCGGCTGGCCCGCTGGCTCACCGAGGAAGGCGCCGGCACCCCGCCGGCCGACGTGGCGCACACCCTCGCCCGCCGCCGCGCCCACCTCACCGAGCGCCTCGTGGTGCGCGCCGCCGACCGCGACACGCTGACCCGGCTGCTCGCCACCGTCGCCGAGGGCGGTGAGCCGGGCCCGCTCGCCGTGCGCGGCAGCGTGCCGGACACCAGGGGCACCCGGCCGGTCTTCGTCTTCTCCGGGCACGGATCGCAGTGGGACGGCATGGGGACCCGGCTGCTCGCCGAGGAACCGGCGTTCGCGGCGGTCATCGACACGCTGGAGCCCGTCGTCCGGCAGGAGACCGGCCTGTCCCTGCGCGCGCTCATCACCGAGGACGGCCTGGCCGCCTCCGGGATGGACCGTGTGCAGCCCGCCGTCCATGCCGTCCAGGTCGGACTGGCCGCCGTGTGGCGCGCCCGCGGGATCCACCCCGGCGCCGTCATCGGCCACTCCCTGGGCGAAGTGGCCGCCGCCGTGGTCGCGGGCGCCCTCTCGCCCGAGGACGGGGCGCGCGTCGTGTGCCGCCGCTCGCGGCTGATGGAGGAACGGCTCGCCGGCAGCGGCGCCACCGCGCTGGTCGGACTGAACGCCACCGAGGTGCGCGGGCGCCTGGCCGGCCGGCCGGGGGTGTCCGTCGCCGTCCACTCCTCGCCCCGCGCGTGCGTCGTGGCGGGCGTGCCCGAGGCCGTGGCGGAGTTCGTCGCCGAGTGCCGCGAACAGGAGCTGCTGGCCCGGCTGGTGCCCGGGGTGCGCATCGGCGCGCACAGCCCGCTGGTCGACCCGCTGCTCGACGAGGTCCGTGCCGCGCTCGCCGGCATCACCCCCGGCCGGCCGGACGTCCCGTACTACGGCTGCACCCTGGACGACCCGCGCGAACGCCCGGCACTCGACGCCGCGTACTGGGCGGCCAGCCTGCGCCGCCCCGTCCGGCTCACCGAGGCGGTGGAGGCCGCCGTCCGGGACGGACGCCACGTGTTCCTGGAGGTCTCGCCGCACCCCGTCGTCGCCCAGTCGGTCCTGGAGACCCTCCTGGAGGCGGACGGCACACGGCGCGGCCGCGGCACGGTGCTCGGCACCCTCGCCCGGGGCGCGGACTGCGGCGACGCGCTGGCGGACACCCTGGCGGCCCTGCACTGCGCCGGGGTCACCCTGCCGCGCGAGGCGGTGCCCGAGGGCCGGCCGGTCGCGCTGCCCACGTACGCCTGGCAGCACCAGAGCTTCCCCCGGCCCCGGCGCACCCCCGTCGAGGCCCCCGGCCACCCGCTGCTCGGCCACCGGGTCACGCTGCCCGGCACACCCGTGCGGCACGTCTGGCAGAACCGGGTGGACACCGCCCGGCTGCCGTGGCTCACGGACCACCGCGTCCACGGCACCGCGGTCCTGCCCGGGACGGCGTACGCGGAACTCGTCCTGGCCGCGGCCTGCGAGGCGTTCGGCGCGGCACCCGGCGCGGTGGCGGTCTCCGGGCTGGTCCTCGCCCGGCTGCTGCCGCTGACGGAGGGCGTGACCCTCACCACGACGCTGGAGGAGGGCGCGGACGGCACCGGCGGCACGGTCACCGTCGTCACGGGCGCGGCCGGCACCAGTACGACCCTCGCCACGGCCCGGGTGACCGCCGGCCCCGCCCCCGCCGGCCACCCGGCCGACCACGAAGGTGCGGCCGGTCACGGCCTCCTGGCCGCCGCCGGCGTCCCGGCCGACGACGGCCTCCCGCCCACCGGCCGGGAAGGCACCGCGTACGAACCGGCCGACGTCTACGCCGCGCTGCGCGCGCTCGGGCAGGAGCACGGGCCGGCGTTCGCGTCCCTCACCGAGGTACGGGTGGCGGACGGCACCGCGACCAGCCGGGTGACCCGCCCCGCCGCGCTGCCGCCGGACGGCCGCTTCCACCTCGAACCCGCCCTCCTGGACGCCTGCCTGCACGGGCTGGGCGCCCTGGTCCCCGCCGGTACGGAGGGGACGTACCTGCCGACCGGTGTGGCGGAACTGCGCTTCTCGGGGCACCGGCCGGCGACGGCTTTGCTCTGCCGGGCCCGGCTGCGCCCCGGCGCACCCGGCGTCCTCGGCGCCGCTCCCGGTGGTCCCGGCGCGGAACTGTGGGCGGACGTACGGATCACCGACGAGTCCGGGGCCCCGGTCGCCGAACTGACCGGCGTACGACTCGGCCGCGTCGGTGAGGAGGCGCTGCCCGTGGACGTCGCGCCCCTGCTGCACGGGCTGCGCTGGGACGCCGTCGAGCCGCCCCCGCCCCGGCGGGCCGACGGGCAGCGGCTGCTGGTGGCGGGCGGCCGCCCCGGCGACCCCGCGCGTGCCGCGCTGCTGGACGCCCTCACCGCCGCGGGCGCCTCCTGCCGCACCGTCGACCGGGACGACGCCTGGGACGGCGCCTGGGACGTCCACCCGCTGCCCGCGGGCGTGGTCCTGACGGCCTGGGAGGGGCCGGTCGAGCCCGTGGACGTGGCGGAGTGCGCCGAGCGGAGGGTACGCGCGGTCCTCCGGGCCGTCTCCGGGATACTCCGCGCCTGCGACGAGGCGGGGACACCGCCTCCGCCGCTGACCGTCCTGACCGACCGGGGACAGCGCACCCGGGACGCCGAGGCACCCGATCCCGCGCAGACCGCGCTGCGCGGGGTGGTCCGGACTCTGCGCCTGGAGCGCCCCGGACTGCGCGCCCGCATCATCGACCTCGACGGGTCCGGCGCTCTGCCGGCCGACGAGATCCTGGCCACCGACGGCCCCGACGAGGTGGCCTGGC
The DNA here is from genome assembly GCF_043077235.1 of Streptomyces sp. NPDC016309. Taxonomy (NCBI): domain Bacteria; kingdom Bacillati; phylum Actinomycetota; class Actinomycetes; order Kitasatosporales; family Streptomycetaceae; genus Streptomyces; species Streptomyces sp. NPDC016309. Next base: position 16,182 of record NZ_JBIBSG010000002.1, read on the forward strand.
GGGACGGGGTCCGCCTCGCGGCCACGCTCGTCGCCGAGGCGCCCCCCGCCCCCGCGCCCGGCCGCGAACGCGTGGTCGTACGCCCGGGCGGCGGCTACCTCGTCACCGGCGGCACCCGCGGCCTGGGCCTCGCCACCGCGCGCTGGCTCGCCGAGAACGGCGCGGGAGCCGTCGTGCTGGGCGGACGCGGCGCACCCGCCCCGGACGCCGCCGAGGAACTGGCGCGCATCCGGGCGATGGGCACCCGCGTCGAGCTGGTGCCCGGCGACATCGCCGAACCCGGCACCGCCGAACGGATGCTCGGCGTGCTGGCCGCCACCGGGGCGGCGCCGCGCGGGGTGGTGCACACGGCCGCGGTCATCGAGGACGCGGTGGTGACCGACCCCGACCCGGGACGGCTCCACCGGATCTGGGCACCGAAGGCGGCGGGCGCCTGGCGGCTGCACGAGGCCACCAAGGACGCCGCGCTCGACTGGTGGGTCGGCTTCTCCTCGCTGGCCTCGCTGACGGGCTCCCCGGGCCAGAGCGCGTACGCGGCCGCCAACGCGTTCCTCGACGGGGTGGTGGCGCTGCGGCGCTCGGCGGGACTCCCCGCTCTCACCGTCAACTGGGGCCCCTGGGGCGAGGTGGGGGCCGTGCGCGACCGCACCGTCCCCGGACTCGGCATGCTCACCGTACGGGAGGGGTTCGCGGCCCTGGAGACGCTGCTGGCGCGCGGGACCGGGCAGGCCGGGGTCGCCCGCCTGGTGCCCGGCGACTTCCTCGCCGCCCACCCGGCGGCCCGGCACTCGTCCTTCTTCTCCGCGCTCACCGGCGCCGAGGGGCCGGACGACACCTTCGACCGGGCGGCGCTCGCCGCCATGACGAGCCAGGCGCGGAGCGAAGCCGTGCGCTCCCGCACCCTGCTCAGCGTCGGCCGGGTCCTCGGCTTCACCGACCCGGCGGGCGTCGCCGACCGTCCGCTGGTGCACCTGGGCCTCGACTCCCTGGCCGCCGTACGGATCAAGAGCGCCCTGTACGACGACTTCGCGGTCGACGTCCCGGTGGCCAGGCTGCTCCAGGGCGCCAGCGCCACCGACCTGGCGGACCAGGTGACGCGGGCGCTGGCCGACGGCGAGGGGCCGGACCGGGGAGCGGCGGACGCCGTACGCGACGCGGCACGCCGGGCCGGGGCCCGCACCCGCACCGCACGACCGCGCCGCCGTGGCGCCCAGGGGAGGAACGCATGACCGACGCACCGCACCCGGACGGCGCTGCGGAGGCGGTGGCGGTCGTGGGACTCGCCGGCCGGTTCCCCAAGGCCCGTGACGTCACCGAGTTCTGGGCCAACCTCAGCGCCGGCCGCGACTGCCTCGACGACCTCGACGACGACGAACTCCTGGCCGCGGGCGTCCCCGCGCCGGTGCTGGAGCACCCCGGCTACGTCCGCCGGGCCGCCGTCCTCGACGGGCACCAGGAGTTCGACGCCGACTTCTTCTCCCTGCCGCCGGCGACCGCGGCGGCCATGGACCCGCAGCAGCGGCTGTTCCTCCAGAGCTGCTGGCACGCCCTGGAGGACGCCGGGCACGTCCCCTCCCGCCACGACGCCGCGGTCGGCGTGTTCGGCGCGCCGTCGTTCAGCGGGTACTTCGGGTACAACCTGCTGTCCCACCGGGACCCCGCCGAGTTCCTCGGTGCCGGTACGTCGACCGCGCTGATCCACGCCCTCACCCTGACCGACCCCAACTTCTTCGCCACCCGCGTCGCCCACGCCCTGGACCTGCGCGGACCGGCCCTGACCGTGCAGACGGCCTGCTCCGGCTCCCTGGTGGCGGTGCACCTCGCCTGCCAGAGCCTGCTGTGCGGCGAGAGCGACCTGGCCCTCGCCGGGGGCATGACCGTCAAGGTGCCGCACCGCGTCGGCTACCTCCACGAGCCCCAGTCGATGATGTCCGCCGACGGGTTCTGCCGGCCGTTCGACGCGGGCGCCAACGGCACCGTCTTCGGCAGCGGCGGGGGAGTGGTCGCGCTCAAGCGCCTGTCCGACGCGCTCGCCGACGGCGACCGGATCCGCGCCGTGCTGCGCGGCACCGCCGTCAACAACGACGGCTCCCTGAAGATGGGCTTCACCGCCCCCAGCGTCGAGATGCAGGCCGCCGTCGTCGCCGAGGCCCTGGCCGTGGCGGGCCTCCACCCCCACGACATCGGTTACGTCGAGGCGCACGGCACCGGCACCGCCCTGGGCGACCCGGTGGAGACGGCCGCCCTCAGGCAGGCCCTGGACCCCGAGGGGGACCGTACGGCGCCCTGCCTCATCGGCTCGGCCAAGGGGAACGTCGGGCACCTGGAAGCCGCGTCCGGGGTGGTGGGCCTGATCAAGACGGTGCTCGCGCTGGAGCACCGGACCCTGCCCGGGACCGCCCACTACAAGGAGCCCAACCGCGAACTGCGCCTCGACGGCACCCCCTTCGAGGTGGTCGGGGGCACCCGGGCGTGGCCCGGCGGCGGACCGCTGGCCGCCGGGGTCAGCTCGCTGGGAGTCGGCGGCACCAACGCCCATGTCGTGGTGACCGAGGCACCGCCGGCGGCCCCCCGCGAGGGCACCCCCGGTCCCGGAGCCGCGGCGCCGGTCCTGCTCGTCAGCGCCCGCACGGCCGACGCCCTGCGGGAGGCGCGCCGGCGGCTGGCGGACGCCCTGGAACCCGGCGCCGACCTCGGGGACGTGGCCCACTCGCTGGAGCGGGGGCGCGCGTCCTTCCCGTATCGCACGGCGGTCACCGCCCGGGACCCGCGGCGGGCGGCCGAACTGCTGCGGTCGGACCGCGCGCCCGCCGAGGCCCCCGCGACCGCTCCCGGGATCGCGCTGCTCATGCCGGGCCAGGGCGCGCAGTACCCCGGCATGGGGAAGGGCCTGTACGCCGCCGGGGGCACCTTCCGCCGCGAACTCGACCGGTGCGCCGCTCTGTTCGCGGCCGAGACGGGCACCGACGTCCGCGAGGCGCTGTTCGGGGCGGGCGGGGACGACGGGGCCGCGCTGCTGCGCACCGACGTCGCCCAGGCCGCCCTCTTCGCCGTGGAGTACGCCCTGGCGGGCACGCTCGCGGAGTTCGGGGTGCGCCCTTCGGCGCTCGGCGGGCACAGCGTCGGGGAGTTCGCCGCGGCCTGCCTGGCCGGGGTGATGGAACTCGGCGACGCCGTCCGGCTGGTGGCGGCCCGGGGCCGGCTGATGGGCCGCGCGCCCGCCGGGACGATGCTCCAGGTGCGGCTGACGGAGGACCGGGTGCGCGAGGACCTCCCCGGCAGCGGCCTGGAAGTGGCCGCGGTGAACGAGCCGGAGGCGTGCGTGGTGGCCGGGCCGCCCGCCGCGGCCGCGGAGTTCGCCGGGCGGCTGGAGGCACGGGGCGTGGAGGTGACCGTGCTGCGCACCGCGCACGCCTTCCACACCACGGCCATGGACGAGGCGGCGGCACGGTTCGCCGACGTGGTGGCCACCGTCCCGCTGTCCGCGCCGGCCGTGCCGCTGGTGTCCAACGTGACCGGCGGGTGGATGACGGCCGCGGAGGCCACCGACCCGGCGCGCTGGGCGGCGCAGATGCGCGGCACCGTGCGGTGGGCGGAGTGCGTACGGACCCTGCTGCGCGGCTCCGCGCGGGTGCTGGTGGAGGCGGGACCGGGCCGGTCCCTCGGCTCGGCCGCCCGCCGGGGCGACGCGTGGGGGCCGGGGCACCGGGCGGTGAGCGCCATGCGGCACGCCCGGGAGGCGCTGGACGACGGCGAGGCGCTGTCCCGGGCGCTGGGGGCGCTCTGGGAGGCGGGCGCCGACCTCGACTGGTCGGCGGCGCGGCACGGGGGCGAGCGGCCGGTGACGCTGCCGGGCTACCCCTTCCGGCGGGCGCGGCACTGGACGGATCCGGCGTACCCGCCGCGGGTGCCGGGCTCGTCGGGGCCGGCCGGGCCACTGTCGTCGGAGTCGGAGTCGGAGTCGGGGTCGGGGTCGGGGTCGGGGTCGGAATCGCCGTCGCCGGTGGTGCCGCCGTCGCCGGCCGGCGAGGCGGACGTGGTGGCGGTGCTGGCGGAGGTCTGGTCCGAGGTGCTGGGCGTGGTGCCGGTGCGGCCCGACGACGACTTCTTCGACCTGGGCGGGGACTCGATGCTGGCGTCGCGGGTGGCGGCACGGGGCCGGGAGCGGGGCCTGGAGTTCGAACCGAAGGACGTCTTCGAGCTCCCGACGGTGGCGCGACTGGCGGCCAGGGTCCGGCCCCGCTCCTGTCCAACAACATGAACAACGCTGTTCAAATTATGGGCCGGGTGCCCTATGGTGAACCTTGACAGTGTTGTTCAAGTTAAGGAGTTCGGGTGAGCTCGGAGAGTCACACCCACGCGGATCCGGCCGGGGCGGGGCACCAGCCCGCGACCGCTTCCCCCGGCGGTGCGCACGGCCATGGGGACGCCGCCGGCCATGGGCACGGACCCGGGCATGGCCACGGACCCGGGCATGGACACGGGCACGGCCACCACGGTGACGGCCCCGCCGGTCCGCCCGACCCGCGCCGCTGGCTGATCCTGACGCTGCTGTGCATGGCCCAGTTCATGCTCATCGTCGACGTGACCGTGGTGAACGTGGCACTGCCCACGATCGGTGACGAACTCTCCCTCGGCGCCGGGTCCCTGACCTGGGTCGTGACCGCGTACACCCTGTTCTTCGGCAGCCTGCTGCTGCTCGGCGGGCGGGTCAGCGACCTGCTCGGCCGGCGGCGCGTGTTCCTGGCCGGTCTGGCCCTGTTCACCGCCGCCTCGCTGGTGTCCGGACTCGCGGAGAGCGGTGGGGTACTGATCACCGCCCGTGCCGCCCAGGGCGTGGCTGCCGCGATCATGTCCCCGGCGGCGATGGCCCTGGTGATGTCGGTCTTCCATGGCCCGGAGCGCAATCGCGCGCTCGGGGTGTGGGCCGCGATCGGCGGCACCGGTGCCGCCTTGGGCGTGCTGCTCGGCGGGGTGCTCACCTCCGGCCCGGGCTGGGAGTGGGTCTTCTACATCAACGTCCCGATCGGCGTCCTGGTCCTGATCGCCGTCCCGGCCATGCTCAAGGAGCAGCCGGCCGGACAGGAGCACGGGCACGGCCACGGCCACGGTCCGGGCGGTGCGCCCGGGGTGGACGTCCCCGGGGCGCTCACCATGACCGCCACCCCCGCGCTGCTCATCTACGGCCTGGTCCAGGCCCGCGACCACGGTTTCGGTGACACGTCCGCCTGGCTGCCCCTGGTCGGGGCGCTGGTGGGGGCCGTCCTGTTCGTGGTGGCCGAACGCTCCGTGTCCGCGCCGCTGGTGCGGCTGCCCTTCCTGGCGCGCCGCTCCCTGCTGGGCGGGTGCCTGGTGATGCTCGCCGCGTCGGGTGTCCTGATCTCGGCGTTCTTCCTGTGCTCGTTCTACCTCCAGCACGTGCGCGGCTTCTCCGCGCTCACGACGGGTCTGGTGTTCCTGCCGGTCGCCGTGGTCACCACGATGGGCGCCCACCTGGGCGGGCAGGCCGTCGCCCGGCTCGGCTGGCGGGTGACCGCCGGGGGCGGGCTCGGCATCGCCGCCGCGGGCGCCCTCCTGCTGACCGGGCTCGACCGCGAGGGCAACGCCTGGGCCGAGGTCCTGCCCGGCTTCCTGCTGCTCGCCTTCGGCCTGGGCGCCGGCTTCGTGTGCGCCATCACCAGCGCCATGCACGGGGTGGAGCACGCCGACGCGGGCCTCGGCTCGGGACTGGTCAACACCGGTCACGAACTGGGCGCCGCCCTCGGTATCGCGGTCGTGGCGGCCATCGCCGGGGCGAGCCTCGAGGGCGGTGGGGGAGCGGGCGTGCCGTCGGTCGACGGTTTCGGGGCCGCGTTCCTCACCTGCGCGGTCATCTCCGCCGTCGTTGCCGTGGCAAGCCTGGCCCTGCTCCCGCAGGGGCGCCCGGACCCCTCGGCGGGTCCGGTGTTCGCCCACTGACCACCGGCCGCCCGTGCGCCGGGTCGGAGCGCTCCGGCGGGAGGATTTCCCGCCGGGGCGCGCCACCACACCGCATAATGTTCCCCATGGCAAATTTGGGCAAATACTTTACATAAAATGAAGCTTGACTCCCCTGCTCCTATGGTCAATAGTGGGCGCGGTTCTTGGCTGAAATTTGCCGACCCAGGGGGAGGAAACGTGCAAGGTGAACGCCAAGGTGCGGAAGAAGACTGTAGTAACGTTCTGATAGTTGATCCCGATCCGGTGTCCCGGGCCTTGGTCCGGAAATTCGTGGAAAACGGCGGACAGGCCGGCCGGCTGATGTCGGCGGCGTCCGCGGCCGACATCCCGCTCGACCGGGCCCGCGGGCCGCTCAGCCTCTTTCTCTCGTCCGACGCCGGAGTGCGGGACCTCTCGCTGCTCGGCCCGCTGCTGTCCGCCCCGTCCACCCATGTGGTGCTCATCGTGCGGTCGCTCGTGCAGGGCCAGCTCGACACCGCCCAGTGGGTCCTCGCCGACGTCGTCCTCCGCCTGGAGGACCTCCCGCGCTCCAGCCTGCGGGAAGTGCTGAGCCGGCAGCGACGCGGAACGGTGGCCGTCTCGCCCGAGGCGCTGCGCCAGGTGGTGCAGCTCGCCTCCACCGCCGCCGAGGGCACGCCCCGGCGGCCCCGGCTCACCGAGCGGGAGACCGAGACCCTGTGGGGCGTCGCCCAGGGGCTGAGCAACCGTCAGATCGCCCGCGGCATGGGCATCACCGAGCATGGGGTCAAGCGCCACCTCGCCAATGCCATGGGCAAGCTGAACTGCCAGAACAGGGCCTCGGCGGTCGCCGTCGCCCTGCGCAGCGGCCTGCTCCAGCTGAGCGACGTCGCGACCGGCGTGTCCTGACGCCGGCACACGACCGGACCGGGTCGCTCGACCGTCCGGAAAGCACTCTCCGCCGCGGTGTGAAAATCCGCCGCCGCGTGAGGAAAAGTAGGGGACAGGTTCCGTAAATGGCACCGAATCATTCTTTTGCAAGAGGTGGCGAAGCCATGCAGTTGCTGCTGACAGACCTCCCGTCCGCTCCGGAAATGCCGACGGTGGCACGCACGGACACCGCTGACGACGGCGGGACCATGCAATACGGGCAGTTGGTCGAGCGGCCGGACTGGGATTCCTTCACGCAAATATCGACCGGCCGGAACATAGCCCCGGCGGTCGCCGCGGCGGCCGCCGCCGCCGATGTGCTGCGCCTGTGGTCGAAGCGTCCCGACTTCTCGCTCGACCTGGTCGTGCCCGACGGGAGCGGGACCCGCACCCTCACCTTCGAGGCGCCCGGGAGCGGCGACTCCTTCGCCGTACGGGCCGGCCGGGTCGGCCGGCAGCTCGACGACGGTCCGGTGGCCGGCACGGCACCGGACGCACCGGCCGGGACGCCGCTGCTGAGCTGCCGTCTCACCGAGGAGGACGGCGGCCTCGCGGTGACCTGGGAGACCCGCCGGGGGGCGTTCCCCGACGGCCTGCCCGAGGACATCACGGCGGTCTGCACCGACCTGCTGACCCGGCTCGCCCGCGACCCCGGTCTGTGGGACGCCCCCGGCAGGACCGCCTCCCTGCCCAGGTGGCAGCGGGAGGAGCGCGACGCCGTCAACGACACGGCCGCCGACATCCCCGCCACGACGCTCTGCGGCCTGGTCGAGGCCCGGGCCACCGCCACCCCGGACGCCGTCGCCGTCCTCGCCGAGGACGGCCGGCTGACCTACCGCGAGGTCGTGGAAGGCGCCCGGAGACTCGCCCGCCGCCTCACCGCCCTCGACGCCGCCCCCGGCGAACTCGTCGCCGTCGTCGTCGACAAGGGCCTCGCGCAGGTCCCCGCCGTCCTGGGCGTCACCCTCGCGCGCGCCGCCTACCTGCCCATCGACGCGCAGTGGCCCGCCGCCCGGCGGGCCCAGCTCATCGAGCAGGGCGGCGTCCGCACCGTCGTCACCACACCCGTACTGCGCGACCGGCTCGAATGGCCCGCCGGCGTAAGGCTGGTGACCCTGGAGGACCCCGAGGTGCGGGAGGCGGACGCCGGACCGCTGGACGTCGCGCCCACCCCCGACGACCTGGCCTACGTGATCTTCACCTCCGGTTCCACGGGTCAGCCCAAGGGCGTCGTCATCGACCACCGTGGCGCCGCCAACACCGTCCAGGACATCAACCGGCGCTTCGGCGTCGGCCCGGCCGACCGGGTGCTCGCCCTGTCGTCCCTCAGCTTCGACCTCTCCGTCTACGACGTGTTCGGCACGCTCGCCGCCGGAGCGGCCGTCGTCATGCCGGCCACCGGCCGCGTCCACGACCCGCTGCACTGGTCGGACCTGGTCGAACGGCACGGCGTGACGATCTGGAACTCCGTCCCCGCGCTCATGCGGGTCTGGCTGGAGGCCCCCGTCCCGCCCCCCGCCGCCGCGCCGCTGCGACTGGTGCTGCTGAGCGGCGACTGGATCCCGGTCTCCCTGCCGGACGCGATCCGCGCCCCGTACCCCGGCGCCCGCGTCATCAGCCTGGGCGGGGCGACCGAGGCGTCCATCTGGTCGGTGCACTTCCCGGTCGGGGAGGTGCCGCCCGAGTGGAGCCGCATCCCGTACGGCACGCCGCTCGCCAACCAGACGCTGCACGTCCTCGACCACGCCCTCGACCCCTGCCCCGTGTGGACCACCGGCGAGATCCTCATCGGCGGCACCGGAGTCGCCCAGGGCTACTGGGCCGACCCGGTCCGGACGGCCGAGCGGTTCATCGTCCACCCGAGGACCGGTGAGACGCTCTACCGCACCGGCGACCTCGGCCGCTACCTCCCCGGCGGCGACATCGAGTTCCTCGGCCGGGAGGACACCCAGGTCAAGGTCAACGGCTACCGCATCGAGCTCGACGAGATCGCCGCCGTCCTCCGCCGCCAGTCCGGCGTCGGCGAGGCCCTCGTCACCGTCGACACCAACCCCGCCACCGGCCGTGGCCAGCTCGTGGCCTACGTCCTCCCCGAGGACGGCTCGGCCGCCGCGACCGGCACCGCGACCGGCACGGACACCGCCGGCGACGTCCACGCCGGTCCCGGCACGGGCACCGACACCACGGTCACCTGGCCCACGGTGCTCGACGCGGCCCGCGACGAACTGCGGCGGGCCACCGCCGAACTGGCGCCCGCCATCGGCACCTTCCGCGACCTGTGGCACCGTCTGGAGGCCCTCGCCCCCACGGTCATGGCCCGCAACCTCGCCCGGCTCGGCGTCCTCACCAGCGACGGCGGGACGGCCACCGCCGACGACGTCGTCGAGCGCCGCGGCGTCAAGCCCCTGTACCGCGGACTCGTCGCCCAGTGGATGGCGGTCCTCGCCGACCGGGGGGACCTGCGCGCCACCGGCCGGCCCGGCGAGTACCGCGCCGAACGGGCCCTGGACGCGGACGCCCTGGACCGGGAGATCACCGCCGTGCTCGCGGACCTGAGCGCCGACGGCTCCGACGGGGTGCTCCTGGAGTACTTCACCTCGTGCGTCGAGCGCCAGCTCCCCCTCCTCCGGGGCGAGGTACGCCCCCTCCAGCTCCTCCTGCCCGACGGCGACTGGCGCGTCACCGAGGCCCTGTACGCCGCCAACCCGGCCGCCCGCCTCCAGAACCGGATCGCCGCCCGCGCCGTCCGCAGCTTCGTCGAAGGCCTCCCCGGCGACCGCACGGCACGGATCCTGGAGGTGGGCGCCGGCACCGGTTCCACCGCCGACGCCGTCCTCGCCGAACTGCCCGCCGGACGCGCCGAGTACCACTTCACCGACCTGTCCACCGCGTTCACCGAGACGGCCAGGAAGCGCTACGAGGACACGTACCCCTTCGTCACCTACGGGCTGTTCGACATCGACGCCGACCCCGGCACCCAGGGCCTCGCCCCCGGTGGCGCCGACGTCGTCGTCGCGGCGAACGTCCTCCACGACGCCAAGGACCTGACCCGCACCCTGGCCGCCCTCCGCGGGCTGCTCGCCCCCGGCGGGATCGCCGTCCTGATCGAGGGGACGTTCAACTCCCCCCTCAACATGATCAGTTTCGCGTTCCTCGAAGGCTTCGGGAACTACCAGGACCAGCGCGAGGCCACACTCCTCACCGTCCCCCAGTGGCAGGAGCACCTGACGGCGGCGGGCTTCGCCCGGGTCGTCCCGGTGCCCGACGGCGCCCCCGCCGTCGACGCCCTCGTCCAGCACGTCCTGATCGCGGGCACCGGCTCCGAAGGGACCTCACTCGACCTCACGGCGCTGAACAAGGTCCTCGGCGACCTGCTCCCCGAGTACATGGTCCCCCACCACTACCTGCTCATCGACGAACTGCCGCTCAGCGCCAACGGCAAGGTCGACCGCTCCGCGCTGCCCACCCCGTGGAAGGAGTCGGCGCCCGACCGGCGGACCGGACCGCGCACCGACCTCGAACGGCGGCTGTTCGAGATCTGGCGCGACGCACTGGGCCACGACGAGTTCGGCGTCGAGGACAACTTCTTCGACCTGGGCGGCGACTCGCTCCACGCGGTGCGCATGGCCGGCCGCTTCCGGACCGACCTCGGCGTCGAGCGGACCGGCGACGAGGCCATCGACATGCTGTTCGACGCACCGACGATCAGGGAGCTCGCCGTGATCCTGTCCCGCGACGCGAAGGCCGACGGATGACCGACCACGCACCCTTCCCGCTGACGCCCCTCCAGGAGGCGTACGTCGTCGGCATGTCGCGCATGGTCGAACTGGGCGGCTTCCGCCCGGGCTACTACGTCGAGCTCGACATGGTGAACCTCGACCCGGCCCGCGCCGAACGGGCCGTCGACCGGCTGCTGCGCCGCCACGGCCACCTGCGGACCGTCGTCGACGGCAGCGGCACCCAACGGGTCCTCGGCGAACGGGAGACCCTGCCGTACCGGCTCGTCGTGGAGGACCTCACCGGCCTCGGCGGCCCCGAGCGCGAGGACCGGCTCACCGCCACCCGCCGGCGCATGTGCGACGAGGGCGTCGACCCGGCGCACTGGCCGCTGTTCGACCTCGTCGTCCACCGCGTGCGCCCCCGGCGGTTCCGTGTCCACCTCGCGATGAGCCTGCTGCTCCTCGACGGCCGCGGCATCCGCCAGGTGATCGACGAGTGGCGCACCTTCTACCACGACCCCACCGCCGAGCTGCCGCCGCCCGGGCTCACCTACCGCGAGTGCCGGCTCAGGCTCGCCGAGCAGGAGGACACACCGGAGTACCACCGGCAGTGGCGGTACTGGGAGGAGCGGCTGGACACCCTCCCGGACGCCCCCCGGCTCCCGCTGGCCACCCAGCCCTCCGCCATCGGCACGGTACGGTTCACCCGGCGCACCCACCGGCTGAGCGCCGCCCAGTGGCAGCGGCTGTGCACCGCGTTCCGCCGGCACCGGATCCTCCCCACCACCGCGCTGCTGCACGTGTTCGCCGAGGTGCTCGGCGCCTGGGCCGACACCCCCCGCTTCAGCCTGAACATGCTGCACCAGAACTGGGCCACCAGCCGCCCCGAGATGGCCGGGGTGATGGGGCAGTTCGGCGCCACCCTGCCCCTCGAAGTGGACCTCGCCCGGCCCGGCGACTTCTGGGAACGGGCCAGGGGCCTCCAGAAGCAGGTGCTGCGCGACCTCCAGAACGCCGACGTCTCCGGCGTACGCATCACCCGCGAACTGGCCGCCCGGCGCGGCTGGTCCTCGCGGGCCGCCCTGCCCTACGTCTTCACCAGCATGCTCAAGGCCGCGTCCCCGGCCGGACGGCGGGAGCCGGCGGCGCCGGCCGGTGAACGGCTGGCGTGCCGGGAGGTCACCAGCGACCTGCGCACCCCGCAGGTGCTGGTCGACAACCAGTTGCACGACGGGACCGGCGGCGGCGTGGACTGCGTCTGGGACGTCGTCGACGAGGCCTTCCCACCGGGCCTCCCGGACATGATGTTCGAGGCGTACGGGCGGATGCTCGACGCCCTCGCCGGTCCCGACGGGGCGGCGGGCGAACCGGATCCGGTGCCCGCCGGCCACCGGGCCGTGGTCGCCGCCCTCAACGAGGCGGCCGGGCCCGCCCCGGCGGAACGGCTGGAGTACGGCTTCCTCCGCCGGGCGGCGGCGCGGCCGGACGACCCCGCCGTCGTCTCCGCCGCCCGCACCCTCACCTACGGCGAGACGGAACTCCTCTCCAGAGCCGTGGCCGCCTGGCTGTCGGCCCGGGGCGTGGGCCGCGGCGACGTCGTCCCCGTGGTGATGGCCAAGGGCTGGGAACAGGTCGTCGCCGTCCTCGGCGTGCTGCGCTCCGGTGCCGCGTACTGCCCCGTCGACGCCGCCCTCCCGGCCGACCGGGTGCGGCACCTGATGGAGTCCTGCGCCGCCCCGGCGGTGCTGGCGCAGTCCCACACCGGCCTCGGCGACGAGCGGTTCGGCACCCGGCCCGTGCTGTCCGTGGACCTGGTACGGCCGGGCGGGGAGCCGCTGCCCGCCCCCGCGGGCGCACCGGACGACCTCGCCTACGTCATCCACACCTCCGGCTCGACGGGCCTGCCCAAGGGCGTCATGATCGAGCACCGCGCGGCGGTCAACACCGTCGCCGACATCAACCAGCGGCTCGCCCTGGGGCCGGAGGACCGGGTCTTCGGCATCTCCTCCCTGAGCTTCGACCTGTCGGTGTGGGACGTCTTCGGCGCCCTCGCCGCCGGCGCGGCCCTCGTGCTGCCCGCCGCCTCCTCCCGGCCCGACCCCACGGGCTGGGCGCGGACGGCGGCCACCTACGGGGCGACCGTCTGGAACTCCGTCCCGGCACTCGCCCAGATGCTCGCCGAGGTGGTGGAGAAGCGGCCCGCGGACGCACCGCCCGTGCGCGCCTTCCTGATGAGCGGCGACTGGATCCCGCTCGCCCTGCCCGACCGGCTGCGGGCCCTGTGGCCGGACGTCCGGCTCATCGCCATGGGCGGGGCCACCGAAGCGTCCATATGGTCGAACATCCACGAGATCGGGAAGACCGACCCCGACTGGCAGAGCGTCCCCTACGGCGTTCCGCTGCGGAACCAGACCATGAAGGTCCTCGACCACCGGATGGGCCTCCGGCCGCCCTGGGCCGCCGGCCGCATCCACATCGGCGGCGTGGGGCTCGGTGCCGGCTACTGGCGGGACGAACAGCGCACCGCCGAGCGGTTCGTACGCCACCCGGACACCGGTGAACGGCTCTACTGGACCGGCGACCTCGGCCGCTACCGGCCGGACGGCACCATCGAGTTCCTCGGCCGCGAGGACCGGCAGCTCAAGATCCAGGGCTTCCGGGTGGAGCCGGGCGAGGTCGAGGCGGCCGCCCGCGAGCACCCCGCCGTGCGCGAGTGCGTGGTCAGCGGGGTGCAGGGGTCCGGCGGACAGCGGCGCCTGGTGGCGCTGGTCGTCCCCGGCGAGGGCGAGCGGCTCGACGACCGGCAGGTGCGCGCCCATCTCGCCTCCCTGCTGCCCCACTACCTGGTTCCCGGTCGGATCCACGTGCTGGACCGGCTGCCACTGACACCGAACGGCAAGGTCGACGTGGCCGCCGCGCTGGCCGCCGCCGACCGGGCCCGCACGGCACCGGACCCGGCCACCGCCGGGGACGGCACGGCCGGCGGCGAGCTCGTCGCCCGGCTGGCCGCGCTGTGGGCGGAACTGCTGGACCTGCCGGCGGTCGAACCCGACGGCGACTTCTTCGCCCTCGGCGGCAACTCGCTGCTCGCGCTGCGGATGATCGACCGGATCGACACCGAGCTCGGCGTCGAACTCCGCTTCGGCGAGGTCTTCGAGGCCCCGACCGTACGGGCGCTCGCCGGGCGGATCGAGGAACGCGACCGGGTCGCCTCCTGCCGGGTGCTGCTGGCCGGCGGCCCCGGCACCGGCGCGGGCCCCGACGGGGGAGCGGCTCCCGGCACCGCAGCGGACCCGGGCACCGCAGCGGCCCCCGGCACCGCAGCCGACCCCGGCGGCGAACTGTTCCTCTTCCACCCGGTCGGCGGTTCCGTCACCAGCTACACGCCGCTGGCGCGCGTCTGGCCGGGGCGCGTCCACGCCTTCCAGAGCAGGGCCCTCGCCGAGGGATCGGCCACGGCACTCGCACCCGACCTGCCCGCCATGGCCGCCGCCTACCGCGAGGAACTCCAGCGCGTCCGGCCCGAAGGCCCATACCTGCTGGGAGGCTGGTCCATGGGCGGGGTGCTGGCCCACGAGGTCGCCCGGCAGCTCACCGCCCAGGGCCACCGGGCCGCCGTCGTGATGCTCGACAGCGACGTGTCGGAGGTGCGGGCACCCGCCACCGAGGCCGAGCGGCACCTGGAGTTCCTCGCGGACCTCGCCGGCGGGCGGTTGCCCGGCGCGGTGCGGACCGCGATAGAACAGGCGCCGCCCGGCAGCCTCGCGGACACCGGGGCGCGGCTCGCGGCCGAGCACGGCTGGCTGCCCCCCGAGGCCGCCGCACGCCGGTACGAGCTGCTGGTGCGCGTGCACTCCCACAACCTGGCCGTGCTGGCCGCCCACCGGGTGGCCGCCTCGACCGTGCCCACCCTGCTGCTGGTGGCCGGCGAGGTGGACCGGCCCGACCCGGTGCCCGCGTGGCGCGCCGTCTGCCCCGGCCTGGAGGCGGAGGTCTGGCCGTACGACCACTACTCGATCGTGGACCCCGGAGTGCTGCCGTCCGTCGCGGCCCGGATCACCGCGTGGCTCGGCCGGACCCCGGCACTCCGGGCGCCCCGGCAGCGCACCCCCGAAGGCCTCCCTCACACACTGGCAAGGACCGCCCATGAATGACCTGTCCAAGGACGACGTCCGGCGCGCGGCCGCCGACGTCCTCGGTGTGGAGCCCGGCTCGATCCCCGACGAGGCGAACCTGATCGGGCACGGCATGGACTCCATCCGGATGATGAAGCTCGCCGGAGGATGGCGGCGCGCCGGGGCCTCCGTCACCTTCCGCGAGCTGGCCGAACAGCCCACCGTGGCGCACTGGCACGCCCTGCTCACGGCCACGGCCGCCACCCCCGGCCCCCCGGCGGCAGCCCCCGCGGCGCCGCTTCCCGCCGTCGACGGCTCGGCCGCCTTCGACCTCACCCCCGTGCAGCGCGCCTACTGGATCGGGCGCCGCGAGGGCATGACCCTCGGGGGCGTCGGCTGCCACGCCTACCTGGAGCTCGACGGGGCCGGCGTCGCACCGGACCGGCTGGAGACCGCCGTACGGCAGGTCCTGGCCCGCCACGGCATGCTGCGCGCCCGGTTCCTGGACGACGGCCGCCAGGTCGTCCTCGACGAGAGCCCCTGGACCGGCCTCACCGTGCACGACCTCGGCCGCTCCGGGGCGGAGGACGCCGAGCGGGCCCTCGCCGGGCTGCGGTCGCGGCTGTCCCACCGGTTGCTGGACGTCTCCCGCGGCGAGGTGTTCGACGTCCAGCTCTCCCTGCTCCCCGGCGGCCGTACCCGCATCCACGTCAACATCGACCTGCTCGTCGCCGACGTGGCCAGCATCGAGATCGTCCTCGCCGACCTGGCGACCGCCTACCGGGACCCCGGGAAGCTCCCCGCGGCGCCCGCCTACGGCTTCGCCCAGTACCTCCGGGACCACCGCGCCTGGTGCGGCTCCGCCACCGCACCGGGCAGCCCGCTGGCCACCGCCCGCGCCTACTGGCGCGAGCGGATCGCCGGGCTGCCCGTGTCCGGGCCGCGCCTGCCCCTCGCCGTGCCCCCCGAGCGGATCACCCGGCCGGTGTTCTCCCGGCGCTCCTTCCGGGTCGGCGCACCGGCCTGGGACCGCATCACCGCCGCCGCCCGCCGGCACGGACTGACCCCTGCCATGGTCCTCGCGACCGCCTACGCCGAGGTGCTGGGGGCGTGGAGCGAGGAGCGGCGCTTCCTGCTCAACGTGCCCCTGTTCGACCGGCAGCCCCTGGACCCGGCCGTCAACGACATGGTCGCCGACTTCACCAACCTGGTGCTCCTGGCGGTCGACCTGCGGCGGCCCGCACCCTTCGCCGAACGGGTGCGGGACCTCCAGCGGCAGATCCAGGAGAACGTCTCCCACGCCCAGTACTCCACCCTGAACGTCCTCCAGGACCTGCGCCGGGCCAACGGCGGCCGGCGCGTCGGCGCGCCCGTCGTGTTCGCGTGCAACCTGGGCTCGGCGTTCGTCCGCCCCGAGGTCCGCGGCGAGTTGGGGGAGTGGACCTGGATGCTCTCGCAGACCCCCCAGGTATGGCTGGACCACCAGGTCTACAAGGTCGACGACGAGGTGCTGCTGGCCTGGGACGCGGTGGACGAACTGTTCCCCGCCGGGCTGATGGAGGACATGCTCCGCGCCTACGAGGACCTGCTCGGCCGGCTGGCGGCCGACGACGACGCCTGGTCGCTGCCCGCCGGGGTGACGGCGGGGACGGCGGCCGGGACGTCCGGTCGTACCGGGGAGGAAGCGCCGTGAGCACGCCCGTACCGACCGACACCCGCTGGCTGCGGCGCTTCCACCCCGCGCCCGGGGCACCCCTCCGGCTGGTGTGCTTCCCGCACGCGGGGGGTGCGGCGGGGTCCTTCCACTCCTTCTCCAAGGGGCTGTCCCCGGTCGTGGAGGTCCTCGCGGTGCAGTACCCCGGCCGCCAGGACCGCCGGTCGGAGCCGGCCCTGGACGACATCGGCGGGCTGGCCGACGGCATCACCGAAGCCCTCCGGCCCGTCCTCGACGAACGGCCCCTCGCGCTGTTCGGGCACAGCATGGGCGCGGTGCTGGCCTACGAGACGGCCAGACGGCTCGAACACCGGCTGGGCGCCCCGCCCGTCCAGCTTTTCGCGTCCGGCCGCCGCGCCCCCTCCCGCCACCGCGACGAGCGCGCCCATCTCCTGGACGACGCCGGGCTGGTGGACGAGCTGCGCTCGCTGGGCGGCACCGACACGGAGGTCCTCGACGACCTCGACGTCCTGCGGCTGGTCCTGCCCGCCGTACGCGTCGACTACCGGGCCATCGAGACCTACCGCCACCACCCGGCCCCCGAGCCGAGCTGTCCGGTCGCCGTCCTGCTGGGCGAGGACGACCCCAGGGTGACCCGCGACGAGGGGGAGGACTGGCACCGCCACACGACGGGCCCCTGCACCCTGCACACCTTCCCCGGGGGGCACTTCTTCCTCCGGGACGCCGAGGACGCCGTCGTCCGTCTCGTCCGCGACCGGCTCCGTCCCCTGCTGCCGGCCGGAGCGGGTGTGCACATCTGAACTGCCGTCGTGTCCTTCCCAGGTCGTTTCCCTCCTAGGAGCGGTGCGCTCCGGAGAGCGGCGTGTCGCGGGAGCTGGCGCACTGCGCCCGCTCGCCCGGCGGCCGTTCACCCGGCGCCCGTTCGCCCGCGCAGCCCTTGGTGTCCTGCCGGGGCGAGAGGTAGAAGCCCAGCAGCAGCCAGCCCGCCAGCAGGAGCAGCAGGAGGGCGGGAGTGAGCAGGAGCCAGCCCGGAGCCGATCGGCTGCTTCTGCTGCTGCGAGTGGGTAGTGGCCAAGGCACCGTGGCCTGCCTCCCGTGATGCGGACTGCGGATCATTGCCCACATTAAGCCGTAGCGGTACGGGAAGGTGCCGAGCGGTGAAAACGGACGTCACCGCCCTGCGCGCGCCTCCCCGCGCCGCACCTTCCGAGGCCCGTCCTCCCGCCTGCCGTCCGTCACGACCGGTATGCGCCTCACGGACGCACGGTCACGTCCGGCGATTTCTCATCTAAGATCCACGGAGGGGGCCGGGGGTAGCCTCCGGAAGAGGACTCGGTGGACGTTCGTGCGCATACTTCTGGTTGAGGACGACGAGCGCGTGGCTGACGCACTGTCGGAGATCCTCGGGCAGCACGGTCACGCCGTCACATGGGTGCCGACCGGCGCGCGTGCGGTGGACATGGCGGGGGCGACGGAGTTCGTCCTCCTGGACTTAAACCTTCCGGATCTCGACGGCTACGAGGTCTGCCGCCGGATCCGCGCCTTCTCGCCGGTCCCCATCATCGCGGTGACCGCGCGCTCGGAGGAACTCGACCGCGTCCTGCTGCTCAAGGCCGGAGCCGACGACTACGTGGTCAAGCCCTACGGCATCCGCGAACTCCTGGCCCGGATAGAGGCGGTCACCCGGCGCAGCGGACTCCGCCCGGCCGCCGAGGCCGCACCCCGGCCACTCCTCGACGTGGGCCCGCTGTCCGTCGACGTCCGGGCCCGCCAGGTGACCCTCGCCGGCCGCTCCCTGTCGCTGACCGCCAAGGAGTTCGACCTGCTCGCCATGCTGGCCGAGGAGAGCGGCGCCGTACGGACCCGGGACGCCATCATCGAGCGTGTGTGGGAGGACAACGGGTACGGCTCCAGTCGCACCCTGGACGTCCACGTCTCGGCCCTGCGCGCCAAGCTCGGGGACAAGCGGTGGATCGAGACCGTCCGCGGGGTGGGCTTCCGTCTCGTCGAGCCCGACCAGTGAGGCCGGTGGCGTGCAGATACGGCTGATGTTCACGTACCTGTCGCTCACCGCGCTGATCCTGCTCGTCCTGGGGGTGCCCCTGGCGCTCAGCTACTCCATGAACGAGTACCACCACCTCGAAATGGTGCGCCACCAGGCGGTGGAGGACTTCGCCAAGGACGCGGCGACCGTCCTCACCGGTGAGTCGCCGGACGACCTCGAGGACCGTATCCGGGCCTACGACCGCCGCTACGACACCGCCATCGTGGTCGTCGACCACAAGGGCCGGACCGTCCTGACGTCCCGGGCGCCCGCCGGCGAGGTGACCGGGGCACTGGGCCCGCGCCTGCCGAGGGCGGTGCGCGGGATCCCCACCGGTATCTCCAACGACCGCCGGACCACGCTGCGTCCCGACCCCGTGCTCTACGCCGAGCCCGCCTACCGGGGGGAGATGGTCGTCGGCGCGGTCGGTGCCGTCGTCTCCACGACCTCCCTGCGCGACGACATCGTCCACCGCCTGTTGCTCCTGCTGGCCGTGGGGGCGCTGGCGCTCACCGCCGTGGCGCTCGCGGGCATCCCGCTGAGCCGCTGGCTGCTCCGCCCGATCGAACGGCTCGACAGGACGGCCCAGGCCATCGCCGACGGCGCGTACGACATCCGGGCCCGCTGCACCCAGGGCCCGCCGGAGATCCGGCGCCTCTTCCAGGCGTTCGACCGGATGGCGGACCGGCTGATCACGCTGCTGAACGCCCAGCGGGCGTTCGCCGCCGACGCGTCCCACCAGATGCGCAACCCGCTGACCGCGCTGCGGCTGCGTGTGGAGGCGCTCGAACCGTGGATCAGGCCCGAGGGCGCCCGGCAGCTCGAACAGGCCGTCGCCGAGGCCGAGCGGCTGTCCGCCATCCTCGACCAGATGCTGCGCCTGGCGCGGGCGCAGGGCCCCGACCAGCCCAAGGAGCGGACCGACGTGGCGACGGTGGTGGCGGAACGGATCACGGCCTGGAGCGAGGCGGCTGCCCGCAAGGGAGTGGAACTGGTGGCCTCCGGGGACGGCCCCGCCGTCTGCGCGTCCGTCCCCGGGCACCTGGAGCAGATCCTCGACGTCCTGATCGACAACGCCCTCCACGTGTCCGAGGAGGGGCAGCGCGTTCTGGTCCGCTACGGCACCGGCGGCGGCTCCGTCCGGATCCGGGTCAGGGACGAGGGCCCCGGCATGACCCCGGACGAGTGCCGGCGCGCCCTCGACCGCTTCTGGCGCGGCAGCAACTCCGCCGACCGGGAGGGGTCCGGCCTCGGCCTGGCGATCGCCAACGCCCTGACCGAGGCCAACCGCGGCTCCCTGCGCCTGGTGCCGGCCGCGCCGCCGGCCCGGGGCGTGGACGCCCGGGTCACCCTGCCGCCGTGGAGCCGGCGGGAACCGGCCTGACGCGCCCGCCCCGCCCGGTCAGGTGGTGAGGATGCCCGGGTCGCTGATACCGGGGGCGCCGGTCTCCACATGGCCGGCGAACCGGCGTACGAAGTCGGCGGTGGCGGCGGTGACCGTCACGTCGTACCAGTGGCCGCCGGCGCCGAGGTCCACGGTGTGCCGCACGGTCGCCCCCCGGGGGACGGTGACGGTGTGCGCCCCGCCGCCGTAGGCGTTGGTCACGGTGAGACGGGCCTCGCCCGTGCCGGCGTGGGTGAACGTCAGGTCGAGGTTGCCGGTGGTGCCGTTGTGGCGGGCGGTGACCTCCGGGCCGGCCGCCTTCCCGGGGTTGCGGAAGCGGCGCAGGAAGCCGTTCGGCCCGTGGACGGTCAGGTCCGTGACCCCCTTGGAGTACCGCGTGTTCCACGTGTCCGTCAGGGACTTGCCCGCCTCGGTGGTGTAGGTCCAGGGGGCGTCGGTGCGGTTGGCGGACGTCACGTGGAAGTGCGCGCCGGCCGCCGGGCCGCCGCTGAAGGTGAGCCGGTAGGTGCCGGCGGCGGTGTCGGCGGCACCGTCGACGTACGGGGCGTAGGCCAGCGGACGGGTGGGCCGGCTGCCCGGCTCCTGGCGGGGCATGGTGCCGACGGCCGGGGCGGTCGGCCTGAAGTCGGGGTGGCGCTCGCGATCCGGCGGGTAGTAGCCGGCGGTCGGCGGCAGCGCGGCCGGGGTCGTCCGTGTCCGCGCGAAGTCGAAGGCGGAGGTCAGATCACCGCACACGGCGCGCCGCCAGGGCGAGATGTTGGGCTCGCGCACCCCGAAGCGGCGCTCCATGAACCGGATGACCGAGGTGTGGTCGAAGGTCTCGGAGCAGTTGTACCCCCCGGTGCTCCAGGGCGAGACCACCAGCATCGGCACGCGCGGGCCCAGCCCGTACGGCCCGGCGACGAACCCGGTCCCGCCGGGGAACCGGTCGAGCGCGGTCGGCGTCGTCGACAGGCCCTCGGCGGGGCCGGACGGCGCGTACGGCGGTACGACGTGGTCGAAGAAGCCGTCGTTCTCGTCGTACGTGATGAACAGCGCGGTACGCGCCCACACGTCCGGGTTCGACGTCAGCGCGTCCAGCACCTGGGCGATGTACCAGGCGCCGTAGTTGGACGGCCAGTTGGAGTGCTCGGAGAACGCCTCCGGGGCGGCGATCCAGGACACCTGGGGCAGGCGTCCGGCCCCGACGTCGGCGCGCAGCCGGTCGAACAGGCCGTCGCCCGCCTTGGCGTCCGTCCCGGTGCGGGCCTTGTCGTACAGCGGGTCGCCGGGCCGGGCGTCGCGGTAGGAGGTGAAGTACAGCAGGGAGTTGTCGCCGTAGTTGCCGCGGTAGGCGTCCCCGATCCAGCCCCAGTGGCCGGTGGCGTCGAGACCGTCCCCGATGTCCTGGTAGACCTTCCAGGACACCCCGGCCGCCTCCAGGCGCTCGGGGTAGGTCGTCCAGCCGTAGCCGGCCTCGGCGTTGTCGAGCACCGGACCGCCGCCCGAGCCGTCGTTGCCGGTGTGCCCCGTCCACAGGTAGTAGCGGTTGGGGTCGGTGGAGCCGATGAAGGAGCAGTGGTACGCGTCGCAGACGGTGAACGTGTCGGCCAGGGCGTAGTGGAAGGGGATGTCGTCCCGCGTCAGGTACGCCATGGTGGTGGCCGTCTTCGCCGGCACCCACTGGTCGTACCTGCCCTTGTTGAACGCCTTCTGGCCGCCCGCCCAGTCGTGGTTGAGGCCCTGGAGGAACTCCATGCCGAGGTCGTCGCCGGCCGGCCGGAACGGCAGGGTGACCTTGCCGGCGGCATCGGCCTGGTGCCAGACGGACCTGCCGCCGGGCAGGGTGACGGGGCGCGGGTCGCCGAAGCCCCGGACGCCCCGCAGCGCTCCGAAGTAGTGATCGAAGGAACGGTTCTCCTGCATCAGGACGACGATGTGCTCCACGTCCTGGAGCGTGCCGGTGCCGCCCTGGGCGGGGATGGCGGCGGCCCGGGCGATGCTGTCCGACAGCATGGTGAGGGCGGCGGTGCCCCCGGCGAGTTGGAGGAAGCGGCGGCGGTTGAGATCTGCCATGGGTGCGTTGACCTCTGCGGGTGAGGGGGCGGCGGCGAGGGGCGCCCCAAGGACAACGTGCGTGGGGTACCGCACGGCGGACGCTCCATGACTGCCCGCCGTACGGCGGGCGAACGCCCCGTGCGGCACCCCTCCGAGCCGTGGCGACGCGCCGGCCGAACGGTCACTCGCCGGTGCGCCACCGGTGGTCGGGCAGGTGGCGCACGTCGAACTTCTCCTCCGCGGCGCGCCACTTCTCGGGACCGGGGAAGCGCGGCTGGTGGGGGAGGGTGACCTCCTCGGTGGGCGCGCCGAGGTTCTCGAAGAACCGCTCGAAGGTGGTTCCCGCGCCGGCGGCCACGCCGACGACCCGGCTGTGGTGGCGCTCTATGCGGTAGGCGTGCGGACAGTTCTTTGGCACGAAGCCGAAGTCGCCGCTGGTCAGCAGCTTTTCATGCTGCTCGCCCCGAAGGTCCTCGGCGAACAGGCGCACCGCGCCGTCGGTGACGTAGAACACCTCGTAGGTGTCCGCGTGGACGTGGGTGGGGATGAGGTCGCCCTTGGGGCCTTCGACGGTGAAGAAATTGAAACCGTTCTCGGTCTGCTCGCCGCCGGCGTAGACGGTGACCAGGTCGCCGATCAGGTGGGCGCGGTCGCCCATGCCCTTCTCGAGGAAATAGGGGACGCCCGGCTCGGTGGGAATGTGCGAGCGGGAGCGGTGCCGGGTGGCGAACTCCATGGTCATGGGAGACCTCCGAAAAAGGGGAAGAGATTGTCAGGCTACCTGACAGTCTCTTCCCCCTGAGGTCGGGGCAGGCCCCGGCCGGTGGGACGGCCACCCCCGCCCCTCGTGTGCGCCGTTCCGGCGGACGACCGCGGCTACCGGGGCACCTCGACAATCGGCGGCTCTCCCCGAGCCGCGCCCAGCCCCTCCCGCAACGCGGTGACCGTGGCGGCGCCGATCCGGTCGGCCAGGACGTCCTCGATGACGGCGATCGCGGCCAGGGCACGCCGATGCACCCGGCTGCCTTCGGCGGTGGGGCGGACCAGGCTGCTACGGCCGGAAGCCGGGTCGTGCACCTGCTCCAGCAGCCCCATGGCGACCAAGCTGCGCACGGCCTGGTGCGCGGTCTGCCGAGTGACCCCGATCCTGCGGGCCAGCTCGGAGATCGAAGTTCCCTCATCGGCGAGCACGGCGAACACCCCGGCCTGCGCCGCGGTCACCGATTGCTCGCCGGCGGCCCGCATGCTGGCCAGCAGCGCCTCTTCGAACCAGCGCTTGGCCTCGGCGAGCAGTTGGGGCAGGTTCGGTGCGGGCTCGCTCATGGCTCCTCTAAAGACAGGGGATTGCGAGCATAACCGCCGCTCGACGCCGCCCCTCGGCATCGCCGGGCCGGCCGGGCGGAGCGCGGATTCCGGCGGCCGGCGCGGGCCGCGCGCGGCGCGGAGCCGGCACCCGGGCCCGTGCATCCGGCCGGGCGTCCCGGGGGGAAGTCGTACGGGGCCACGACAGGCACCGAAGCGGCGTTGCGGTGATGATCGGCCGGAGGGGCACCATGCCGGACGACCGGGAAGGAGCGGACCGTGGAGACGGGACGGGTTGAGCACGGCGAGGGGCTGCACTGCCTGGTGACCGGTGCGACGGGCTACATCGGCGGACGGCTGGTACCGCCGCTGCTGGCCGCCGGACACCGGGTCCGCTGCCTGGCCCGTACCCCCGCCAAGCTCCGCGACCACCCCTGGGCGCACGACGTCGAGACCGTCCGGGGCGACGTCACCGACCCGGCGTCCGTCGCCGGGGCGATGCGCGGTGTCGACGTGGCCTACTACCTGGTGCACGCGCTCGGCACCGGGGCGGGCTTCGAGGAGACGGACCGCACGGCGGCGCGCGTCTTCGCCGAGCAGGCGCACGCGGCGGGCGTGCGCCGGATCGTGTACCTGGGCGGACTGACACCCGAGGGCGTGCCCGAACACGAGCTGTCCCCGCACCTGCGCTCCCGCGCCGAGGTCGGGCGGATCTTCCTCGACGGGCCCGTGCCCGCCGCCGTGCTGCGGGCCGCGGTGATCATCGGCTCGGGTTCGGCCTCCTTCGAGATGCTGCGCTACCTGACCGAGCGCCTCCCGGTGATGGTCACCCCGAGCTGGGTGCACACCCGCATCCAGCCCATCGGGGTACGGGACGTGCTGCGCTACCTCGTCGGCTCGGCCCGGATGCCCTCCGACGTGAACCGCGCCTTCGACGTCGGCGGGCCGGACATCATCACCTACCGGGACATGATGCTCCGCTACGCCGCCGTCGCCGGACTGCGCCACCGTCTGATCCTTCCCGTACCGCTGCTCACCCCCCGCCTGTCGAGCCACTGGATCGGCCTGGTGACGCCGGTTCCCGCGTCCATCGCCCGCCCGCTGACCGAGTCGCTGCGCCACGAGGTGGTCTGCCACGAGCACGACATCGCGCGGTACGTGCCCGACGGCCCCGGCCGGCCGCTGCCCTTCGACGAGGCGCTGAAGCTCGCGCTGACCAGGGTGCGGGACGCGAAGGTCGCCACCCGCTGGTCCTCGGCCTCGGTGCCCGGGGCGCCGAGCGACCCCCTGCCCACCGACCCCGACTGGGCGGGCGGCAGCCTCTACCAGGACGAGCGGCACCTCTCCGTGGACGCGTCCCGCGAGGCCCTGTGGAGGGTGGTCGAGGGCATCGGCGGGGACAACGGCTGGTACTCCTTCCCGCTGGCCTGGGCCGTCCGGGGCTGGCTGGACCGCTTCGTCGGCGGCGTCGGCCTGCGGCGCGGACGCCGGGACGCCGAGCGGCTGCGGGTGGGCGACTCGCTCGACTTCTGGCGGGTGGAGGAGATCGAGCCGGGGCGCCTGCTGCGGCTGCGCGCCGAGATGCGGCTGCCGGGCCTCGCCTGGCTGGAGATGTACGCCGAGACCGACGGAGACGGCCGCACCCGCTACCGCCAGCGGGCGCTGTTCCACCCGCGCGGCCTGTCCGGGCACCTGTACTGGTGGAGCGTGTCGCCCTTCCACGCCGTGGTCTTCGGGGGGATGGCCCGGAACATCACCCAGGCGGCGGCGAAGGGCATGGCGGCCCGCGCCGGCACCCGCCCCCCGGGACGGCGTGTCCGGAGGAGGCACACCGCCCGGAGGTGACGGGAGCCGCCCGGCACCCCGTACGGCCGCCGCCCCCGCCCCGCACCCCGCCTCCGCTCCGTGCGCCCCGGTGCTCTCCGTCCGTTCGCCCGTTCACCCGTTCACCGTTCACCCCGTTCACCCCGTGCCCCCAGGAGTGGCGCCATGACCGTCGCGGTCGTCCTGTTCACCTCGGACCTGCGCCTGCACGACCACCCACCGCTGCGGGCGGCGCTGCGCGCCGCCGACGAGGTCGTGCCGCTCTTCGTGCTCGACCCCGGCATCCGTGCGGCGGGCTTCGACGCCCCCAACCGGCGGGCCTTCCTCGCCGACTGCCTCGCCGACCTCGACGCCGGTCTGCGCCGGCGCGGCGGGCGGCTCGTGGTGCGCTCGGGACCCGTGGTGCGGGAGGTGACCGCCGTCGTCGCCGAGTGCGGGGCCACCGAGGTCCACCTCGCGGCCGGCGTCACCCGTTACGCCCACCGGAGGGAGGAGGCGCTCGCCAGGGAACTGGAGGCGCGGGGCGTCGCCCTCCACGTGCACGACTCGGTGATCACGGCCGTGGCCCCCGGTGTGCTGACCCCCGCGGGCTCGGACCACTTCGCCGTCTTCACCCCGTTCTTCCGCCGCTGGTCCCAGGCCGCCCTGCGGGACCCCTACGACCCGCCGCGTGCGGTCCGCGTCCCCGCAGCCGTACGAGGGGAGGACCCGCCGTCCCGCCACGACGTCACCGGCGTCTCGCCGGGCCTCGGGCCGGGCGGGGAGACCGCGGGCCGGGACCGGTTCGCCCGCTGGACGCGCTCCGGGCTCGCCGCGTACGCCGACCGGCAGGACGACCTGGCCGGGGACGCCACCTCCCGCCTGTCGCCCTACCTCCACTTCGGCGCGCTGTCCCCCGTGGAGCTCGCGCGCCGGGCGTCGGCGCACGGGGGGCCGGGCGGCGAGGCCTTCGTACGGCAGCTCTGCTGGCGCGACTTCCACTACCAGGTCCTCGCCGCCCGTCCCGCCGCGTCCGTCCGTGACTACCGGACGCGCCAGGACCGCTGGCGCACCCCCGAGGAGGCGGCGGAGGAGATCACCGCGTGGCGGGATGGCCGCACCGGCTACCCCGTGGTCGACGCCGCCATGCGCCAGCTTCGCCACGAGGGCTGGATGCACAACCGCGCCCGCCTGCTCACGGCGAGCTTCCTCACCAAGACGCTGTACGTCGACTGGCGCATCGGCGCCCGGCACTTCCTGGACCTCCTGGTGGACGGCGACGTCGCCAACAACCAGCTCAACTGGCAGTGGATCGCCGGCACGGGCACCGACACCCGGCCGCACCGGGTGCTCAACCCCGTGATCCAGGGCAAGCGGTTCGACCCGGAAGGGGAGTACGTACGGCGCTGGGTGCCCGAACTGCGGTCCGTCGACCCGCGGCGCGTCCACGAGCCCTGGCGGCTGCCCGAGGCCGAGCGCGCCGCGCTGGACTACCCCCCGCCCCTGATCGACCTCGACGCCGGCCTCGCGCGTTTCCGGCAGGCACGGGGCCGGTCCTGACGCCCGCCGCCGCCCGCGGCGGTTGCACGGCCCCGGGCCGTCTCGGCAAGGTGGCGGGCATGGACGTCCTCTTCGGGCCGCAGGGGGAGCGGGCCCACCAGCGCGCCCGTCCGGCCCGGAAGGCGGCCGGCACCGGGGACGCGGCCGGTACCGGTGACGGGACCGGCGACGACGGGACCCGCTTGCCCCCGGGTGCCGGCTGAGCGGAACCGGCGTGTGCGCGTACGCCCCGGCGTGCTCCCGGCGGGTCAGCCGGAACCGCCGGGGCGGGCGCTGCGGAAGGTGCGCCGGTAGGTGTCCGGGGGCACGCCCACGCTGCGGTGGAAGTGCCGGCGCAGGGTCGTGGCGGTGCCCAGGCCGGTGGCCGCGGCGATCGACTCGACGGTGTCGTCGGTGGTCTCCAGGAGCTCCTGCGCCCGGTGGACGCGCTGCGTCAGCAGCCACCGCAGCGGAGTGGTGCCGGTGACCGCCGTGAAGTGGCGGGCCAGGTTGCGGGAGCTCATGTTCGCCCGGCGGGCCAACTGCTCCACCGTGAGCGGCTGGTCCAGGCGCCGCATCGCCCAGGACAGCAGGTCGGCGAGGGACCGGTCGCGCGGCTCCGGCAGCGGCGTCGCGACGAACTGCGCCTGGCCGCCCGCCCGGTGCGGCGGCACCACCAGGCGGCGGGCCACCTGGTTGGCGACGGCCGCCCCGTGGTCCAGGCGCACCAGGTGCAGGCACAGGTCCATGGCGGCCGCCTTGCCGGCGGAGGTGAGCACCCGGCCGTCGTCCACGTAGAGCACGTCCGGGTCGACCCGGACGCGCGGGTACCGGGCGGCCAGCGCCGGGGCGTGCATCCAGTGGGTGGTGGCCCGCCGTCCGTCCAGCAGCCCGGCGGCGGCCAGCACGAAGGCGCCCGTGCACAGCGACGCCACCCGGGCCCCGGCGTCGTACGCGGCCCGTACGGCGTCCACCAGCTCGGTGGGCGGGTCCTCGTCCGGGTCGGCGCACGCCGGGACGATCACCGTGTCCGCGTGGACGAGCCGGTCGAGGCCCGCGTCCGGCTCCAGGCGGAACCGCTCGCCGACCCGTGCCCCGGCCGGGCCGCAGAGGGTGAACGTGTACCAGGGGTCGGCCAGGTCGGAGCGGTCGACGCCGAACACGTCGCACGCGGCGGCGAGTTCGAAGTGCGGGACTCCGGCGGAAACGGCCAGCGCGACGGTCCTCATGTCCGAAAGTGTACGGGTGCGGGCATTGCCGCCACTCCCGGCCGGCGCCCCGGCCGCAGCAGGATGGCACCAGTGATCGATGCGTGTGGTCGGAACGGAAAAGGGGAGACATCCGATGGGAACGACTCAGACGGTCGCGGTCTACGGCGCCTACGGGCACACCGGCCGATTCGTGGTGGCGGAGCTGGTGGAGCGGGGACTGAACCCGGTCCTGTCCGGACGGGATCCGGACGGGCTCCGCGCGCTCGCGGAGTCGTTCCCCGGCCTGGAGGTCAGACAGGCGTCCGTGGACGACGCCGCCGCCCTCGACGCCGCGCTGTCCGGCGCCGCGGCGGTGATCAACTGCGCGGGACCGTTCGCCGCGACGACCGCGCCCGTGATCGAGGCGGCCCTGCGCGCACGGATCCCCTACGTCGACGTGGCGGCCGAAGTGGAGGCGGTGGCCGACACGTTCGCGCGGTTCGACGGGCCCGCCCGGGACGCCGGCGTCCTCGTCGTACCGGCGATGGCCTTCTACGGCGGCCTCGGCGACCTGCTCGCCACCGCCGCGGCGGGCACCTGGGCACAGGTGGACGAGGTCCACCTGGCGTACGCGCTCAGTAGCTGGCACCCCACGTCCGGCACCCGCAAGTCCTCCCGGGTCTCCCGGAGCCGGCGCGAAGGGCGGCGCCTGGTGTTCGCGGACGGCCGGCTGCACCTGCGGACCGACCGGGCGCCCACCGGGCGGTGGACCTACCCCGCACCGGTCGGCCAACGGGACGTGGTGGGGGAGTTCACCACCGCGGACAGCGTCACCATCCCCCGCCACGTCACCACCCGGGCGGTGCACACGGTCATGACGGCCGAAGCGGTACGGGACGTGCTCGACCCGGACGCCACGGCGCCGGTGCCGGCCGACGAGCGCGGGCGCTCCGACCAGACGTTCCTCGTCGACGTCGTCGTGCGCTCCGGCGGCGACCGGCGCCGCGCGGTGGCCCGTGGCCGGGACATCTACGCCGTCACCGCGCCCCTCGCCGTGGAGGCCACCCTGCGCGTCCTCGCCGGAGAGGTCACGAGGACCGGTGCCGCCACCGCGGGGGAGGCCTTCGACGCTCCGGGCTTCCTCCGCGCGCTGTCCCCGCACCTGTCGTTCGAGCTGGGTCCGGTCGAGTCCGGCGAGCCCGCCCGCACATGAGCCCCGGGCGACCGGGGACCACCCGAGGCCGTGCGCGGCACGCGCGTTAGTGTGCGCGGATGAGTCTTCATGTCGTCATCGGGTTCGGGCCCGCCGGGGCGGCCACCGCCCGGCTGCTGGCCCGTCAGGGCCATACCGTACGTGTCGTCACCCGGTCGGGGAGGGCCCCGGAGCCGGGCATCGAGCACCTCGCGCTGGACGCGAGGGACGGCGAGCGGCTGAGCGACGCCGCACGGGGCGCGGCCGCCATCCACGGCTGCGCCGCGCCGCCCTACCACCGCTGGGCGGCGCAGTGGCCGCCGCTGGTCGCCTCGCTCTGCTCGGCGGCCGAGGCGACCGGGGCCGTCCTGGTCCTGCTGGGCAACCTCTACGGCTACGGGCCGGTGGACGGCCCCCTCACCGAGGACCTGCCCCTCGCCGCGACCGGCACCAAGGGGCGGGTGCGCGCCGCCGGATGGGAGCGGGCCGCCGAACTGCACGAGCGGGGCCGCATACGGGCGGTCGAGGTCCGGGCGTCGGACTTCTTCGGGCCGGGCGTGACCGACGGCGGCCACCTCGCCGCGCGGGTCGTGCCACGGCTGCTGCGCGGCAAGCCCGTCACCACGCTCGGTGACCCGGACGCCCCCCATAGCTGGACCTACGTCCCCGACGTGGCCAGGGCCCTGGTGGAGGTCGCGGGCCAGGAGCGGGCCTGGGGGCGTGCCTGGCACGTGCCGACCGCACCCGCCCTGTCGGTGAGGGAGATGGCCGCCCGGCTGGCCGCCGAGGCGGGCACCGGGCCGGTCGCGGTGCGCCGTCTGCCGCCGGCCGTCCTCACGGCCGGGGCGATCGTCTCCCCGCTGCTGCGTGAACTCAAGGAGATTCGTTACCAGTTCGACCGGCCCTTCGTCCTGGACGCCCGTGCCTACGAGGCCGCGTTCACGGTCCGGGCCACCCCCCTGGACGAACAGGTCGAGGCCACGGTGGCCTGGTGGCGCGGCCGGTGAGCCGAAGGGGCGCCGTTCGAGAGCACCCCGGAGGCGGACCGGGCACGGGAGGGAGGACGCCCGACCTGCGAGAGTCCGCACAACACGCCGGTGTTTTCCCGGCGTCGCCCGCCGTCCCCCTGTGATGCCGTGCCGCACCGCCGAAACGCCCCCCACCGGGCCCTGCGGCCGCGCCGGGGCCGTGGCGGCACGGACGCCCGTCCTCCCGCGCGGCCGTGCCGCCCGGTGATCCCGCCCCGCGCGCCCGCCGCGCGGCCGCCCCGCGACCGTACGATCCCGTCGGCCGCACGGGCGGCGCGATCATGACGGCGGCAGACCGGCGGAGGCGGCCGGGAGGGGAGCGGTCCGATGACCACCGACGGCGCGACACGAGCGGCGGACACGTACACCGGCACCCGCCCGCCCGCGACCCCCGGCCCCTACGAGCGGTCACTGGCGGACCTGTTCGCCGACGTGGCGCGCGCCCACCCGCGGCGGTGCGCGGTGGCCGGGCGCGAGGTGAGCCACACGTACGCCGAACTGGCCGCGCTCGCCGAGCGGTTCGCGCGGGGGCTCATGGCGTACGGGGTGGGGCCGGGGTCCGTCGTCGGCGTCATGGGCCGGCGCGGACCGGAGTCCTGCGTGGCGATCCTGGGTGCCGCGTACGCCGGCGCCCCGTACCTGCCCCTGGACGCGTCGCTCCCGGCCGACCGGCTGGACGCCATGCTGGAGGACGCCGGCGCGGCGGTGGTGGTCCGGCTGCCGGGGACGGACCGGGCCGGGACCGGCCGGGTGCCGGTGCTGGACCACCAGGACGTCCTGGACGCCGGCGGCTCCCGTGCGGCGGCGGCGTCCGGCCCGCCCGCCCCGCCCCGCGCGGCGGCGACGACGCCCGCGTACGTGATGTTCACCTCGGGCACCACGGGGCGCCCCAAGGCGGTCGCGGTGCCCCAGCGCGGGGTGGCGAGGCTCGCGCTCGGCAACGGCTTCCTGGACGTCCGCCCCGAGGACCGGGTGATGCACGCGGCGGCCCTGTCGTTCGACGCCTCGGTGCTGGAGACGTGGCCGGCCCTGCTGAACGGTGCCTGCCTGGTGCCGGTGGCCTCGGAGGTGCTGCTGGCGCCGCACGCGCTGCACCGGTTCGTCGTGCACGAGGGCATCACCGTGCTGTTCCTGACCACCGGCCTCTTCCACCTGGTGGCCCGGGAGCGGCCGGAGACGTTCGCGGGGCTGCGCTACGTGGTGACGGGCGGTGAGGCGCTGCGGCCCGACGCCGCCCGCCGCGTCCTCGCACGGGGCAGGCCCCGGCACCTGGTCAACGCGTACGGGCCCACCGAGGCGGCCTGTGTGGCGCTCGCCCACGAGGTCACCCGGGTGGCCGCCGACGCGACGTGCGTCCCGGTCGGTCGCCCGATCGCCGACACCGTCTGCCATGTCCTCGGCGAGGACGGGAAACCCGCCGCGACGGGCGAGGTGGGCGAGCTGTGCATCGGCGGGGGCGGCGTCGCCCACGGGTACCTCAACGATCCGGACGGGACCGCCCGCCGGTTCGTCACCCTGGACCCGGCGTCCGCGTCGGACCCCGTCACCGGACCCGGCGTACCCCCGGGCGGCGGACCGCGACGGGTGTACCGCACCGGTGACTTCGTGCGCCGCCGCGCCGACGGGGTGATCGAGTTCTGCGAGCGCCGGGACGACCAGGTCAAGGTCAGGGGCTTCCGCGTCGAACCGGAGGAGGTCCGCACCGCCCTGACCCGGCATCCCGAGGTGGGGGACGCGGTCGTGGTGGCCCGCGAGGACGGCACCAGCCGCGCCCTGCACGCCTACGTCACCCCCGCCGGGCCCGGACGGGCCCCCGCCGCACCGGAGTTGCGGACGTTCCTCACCGAGGCGCTGCCGGCGTTCATGGTCCCGGCCACCTTCACCGTGCTCGACCGGCTGCCCCTCGCCCCGAGCGGCAAGGTGGACCGTGCCGCCCTCCCGGCACCCGCGGCCCCCGCCCCCGCCCGCGTCGCCGGCACCGGCGCCGCCGGCCCGGACCCGGAGGCTCCCGGCGGGCACGGCGCCGGGCCGGGTTCCGTGGCCGCCGCGGTCGCGGCGGCCTGGGCGGACCTCCTGCCACTGGGCCGGGCCGAACCGGACGACGACTTCTTCGCGTGCGGCGGCAGTTCGCTCCTGGCGGTCCGGCTCGTGGCCCGCGTGCGCAAGGCCCTGGGCATCGACCAGCGGCACGGCTACGAGCTGGTCACCCGGCTGCTGGACGAGCCGACCGTACGGGCCTTCACCGCCGCCGTCGAAGCCGTCGCCGGCGACACCCGGGATCCCGGTGACACCGGGGTTCCCGGCGACCCGGGTGATCCCGGGGCGCGTGGACCGCGGACCGCGCCCGTGGACCGCTGGCGCCCCGACCTCCACTGGGACATGCCGCCGGTCACCGGCGCCGCCCCCCGCCCGCGGTGGCGGGCCCCCCGGCACGTGTTCCTCACCGGAGCCACCGGGTTCGTCGGCGCCTATCTGCTGCGTGAACTGCTGGACCGTACGG
Organism: Streptomyces sp. NPDC016309; assembly: GCF_043077235.1. Lineage (NCBI taxonomy): Bacteria > Bacillati > Actinomycetota > Actinomycetes > Kitasatosporales > Streptomycetaceae > Streptomyces > Streptomyces sp. NPDC016309. The sequence continues at coordinate 48,598 of NZ_JBIBSG010000002.1, forward strand.
ACGCCGACGTCCACGCCCTGGTCCGCGCCCGGGACTCCGCGCACGCCCTGGACCGCCTCGTCCGGGCCCAGGCGCGCTACGGCATCACCCGGCCGCTGCCCGCGCACCGGGTGCGCCCGCTCGTCGGGGACCTCACCCTGCCCCGCCTGGGCCTGGGCGAACGGGACTGGGAGGAGCAAGCCGCCCGCGCCGACGTGGTCCACCACTGCGGGGCCGAGGTCAACTTCCTGTACCCGTACGAGAAGCTGCGCGCCGCCAACGTGTACGGCACCCGCGAGGTCATCGCCCTGGCGGCCCGCCGCGCGGTCCCGCTGCACCACGTGTCCACCGTGGCGGTGGTCCACGGCATGGGCGCCGCGGGCCTGCGGACGGTCACCGAACGGACGCCGCTCAACCACGTCGAGCTGCTGTCCATGGGGTACACCGAGAGCAAGTGGGTCGCCGAGGAACTCGTCCGGGGCGCGGGCCGCGCCGGTCTGCCCGTCACCGTCCACCGGCCGTACGAGGTGTCGGGCGACACCACCGGCCACACCTGGAACAGCGGCGCGGCACTGTGCGAGTTCTTCCGCGTCATCACCGAGACCGGTCTGGCCCCGGATCTCGACCTCCCGCTGAACCTGGTGCCGGCCGACTTCGTCGCCGGAGCCGTCGTCCACCTCGCCACGCACCGGCGGGCGGTGGGCCGGACCTACCACCTGACCAACCCGCGGCCCGCCGTGCTCGGCACCATGGTGGACCGGCTGCGCGCCCACGGGCACCGGATCCGCACCGTCGGCTACCGGGAATGGGTGGACGCCATGACCGCCGAGCTGGCGCGGCGGCCGTCGCACCCCTTCAGCCCGTTCGCCGAACTGTTCACCACCGGGACCACCGCCGGCGGCACCACGGTCACGGTGCAGGAGCTGTCCACCGCCGGCCACGCGCCGCTGCTGGACCGTACCGGCCTGGAGACCGACCTGGCGGGGAGCGGCCTGACCTGCCCACCGGTCGACGCCCGCCTCCTGGACGCCTACATCCGCCGGTTCCACGCCTCCGGCTTCATCCCCGCCCCGTGAGAGGACGACCGTGACCGTTCTCCCCCCGCCCGTCCCGGACCTGACCGATCCCCGCACCTTCCTGCCCGAGCCGCCGCACGAGCTGTGGGCAGCGCTGCGCCGCCGCGACGGTCTGCACCACCAGGAGCGGGACGGCGCGCCCGGGTTCCACTCGGTGACCCGCCACGCCGACGTCGACGCGGTCCTGCGGGACTCGGCCACATACAGCTCCGAATGGGGCATGACACTGGACACCGCGCTCGGCGAACGGGACGCGGCGGCCGGCCGGATGATCGAGCTCACCGATCCGCCGCGCCACCGGCGGCTGCGCCGGCTGGTCAGCGGCGGGCTGACCCGCTCGGCCGCGCACACGATGGACGGGGTGCTGCGCCGGTACGTCGACCGGTGGGTCGAGGACGCGGTGCGGGCCGGGCGGACCGACTTCGTGGCGGCCGTCAGCGCCCGCGTACCGGCGGCGGCGACGGGGCTGCTGCTCGGCCTGCCCGAGCCGGAGTGGCGGCCCCTGTCCGAGCACGCGAGCCGCGCGGTGTGCGGCTCCCTCGCCGCGCACGACCCGGCCGCCGGTGACCTGACGGCCCGGCGCCGGTCGACGGCCACCGCCAACGGGCAGCTCCTCGCGCACCTGGCCGGTCTGATCGAGGACGAGGACCTCCTGGCCGCCGACGGGCTGGTGCGCCGGCTGCTGGAAGGGGAGATCGACGGCGACCGTCTCACCCGCGAGGAAGTGCTGCTGAACTGCCTCAACCTCGCCATCGGGGGCAACGAGACCACCAAGAACGCCACGGCGGCGGGAGTGGCCGCGTTCGCCCGGCACCCCGAGCAGTGGCAGTGGCTGCGGGACCACCCCGAGCACCTGGACCGGGCCGTCGAGGAGGTCCTGCGCCACACCACCCCGCCCCTGCACCTGGTGCGGACGGTGACGTCCCCGGCGGTGCTGGGCGGTACCCGCCTGGAGCCGGGCGACCTGCTGTGCCTGTGGCTGCCGTCGGCCAACCGCGACGAGGACGTCTTCCCCGACGCCGACGACTTCCGGGTCGACCGCGCCGACAACCCGCACCTGGCGTTCACCAGCGGCCGGCACTTCTGCATGGGCGCGGCCCTGGCCCGCACCCAGATGCGCCTGGTCTTCGGGGCACTGCTGGAGCGGGTCGCCCGCATCCGCCCGGCGGGCGCCCCGGCCCGCCGGGCGTCGAACTTCGTCGCCGCCTACGACAGTCTGCCGGTCACCCTCGTCGCCGGCTGACCCCGGCGCACGTCCCGCGCCCGGCCGGCGCGGGCCACGGCCGTACCGAGGAGGGCGGCGGCGGTGAGCAGCCCGATCCGGTAGGCGTCGGTCAGGCCCTGCCACGCCAGCTCGCCCTGCTGGTGGACGACGAAGCCGTCGTAGAAGAGCCAGCACACCGCGGTGCAGAGGGGGACCGCCCGGGGGTGGGCCCGCAGCCCCAGGGTGGCCGAAAGCGCGCAGTACGCGACCAGCGCGACCGCCGGGTGCCGCAGCCCGCCCACCGCCCCCAGTACGGGCAGCAGGTAACCGGACCCGACGAACGCGGCCGCGCACACGGCGGCGGTGGAGTACGTCCACGGTGCGGAATCCTCACCGGGGCGGACGACAGTGCCCAGGGTGCGCCGCAGAACGCCGACCATGGCCTCTCCTCGGTTCCAGCCGTACGCGTGTCCCGCCGTGCCGGGCGCCGGCGGTACGCCCACCGGTGCCGTCCACCACTGTGGGACCGCGGCACGGCCGGGACAAAGACGTCGACCGGCCATGTCCGCCGCCCGGGGGGACGCGTGCCGCGCCCGCCCGGAGGGGTGTGACGGGGCGCGTGCCGGACCCGGTGCGCCGGGGGGCGCCGGGCGCCGGGTCAGGCGCCGTCGCGGAGGACGACCACGTACCGGTCGTCGTAGGGGGCGCCCTCGTCCTCCGGCAGCAACCGCAGCTCCAGGGGCGCGCGTTCACCGGGGAAGCGGACCTCCACGTACGCCTCCTTCCCGCCCGGGGAGAACGCGGCCGTGCCCGGGCGCCGTGCGGCGTCGTGCCAGCGGGCGACCCAGCGCTCGGCGTCGTCCTCCGTGCCGCCCCCGTCCCCGGCGAGTTCGGCCAGGCCGGCGGCGTCCCCGTCCTTCAGACGGGCCAGCACGTGCTCGGTGGTGGCGAGGCTGCCGGGGGTGGGGCGCCCGGTGACCGTGAGGTCGAGGGCGGCGGTGCCGTCCTTGACACGGCCGGGCGTTTTGTCGGTGACCAGGGCGTCGCAGCCGCCGAGCAGCGGTACGAGCAGGACGAGTCCCAGGGCCGCGGCCCAGGTGCCGCCCGCCCGTCCCGTCCCGGCGCCGGGCCGGGTGCCGCGTGCCACGTTCACTCCTCCCCGGAGCCCGGGCCGGAGCCGGAGTCGGCGCCCGGGCCGGAGCCGGCGCCCGAGCCGGTGCCGGTGCGGCGGGCGTAGGCGCGGGCGGCGCGGGCGCGGTCGCCGCACCGGGTGGAGCACCAGTGGCGGCGTCCGTGGCGGATCAGGAACCGGTTGCAGGGCGGTGAGCCGCAGGCGGTGAGGCGCTCGGCGTGGGGGCCGGTGAGCAGGTCGGCGGCGTCGGCGGCCAGGGTCGCCACCGCGTGGTCCACGATCTGGGTGGTGGGGTGCGGGGCCACCCGGTAGGGGCCCTTCCTGTCGTCCCACTGCAACAGCGGGGCCGTGGGCACCCGGTTCATGGCGTCGTTGAGGGCGCCGACGGCGGCGGGGAGCGCGGGCACCGCGGCGACCCGGGACGCGAGCAGCGATCTGACCTGCTCCCGGAGCGAGCGGAGCTGTGACGCGCACATCTCCCGCATCCCGGCGTCGGCCGGGGCCAGCCCGCGGTCGAGGAGCCACCGGTTGGCCGCCGCCGGGGTGCCCAGCAGGTCGGTGAACTGCCCGCCGGGCAGTGCGACGGCGCTGTTGGCCAGGGCGAGGGAGAGGTGCCGCTCCTCGCCCGGCGCGGGCGGCGGGGCGGGCTCGGCCGTCGGGATTCCACTCATGGGTCTCATGGTACGCCTTGCCGTCATCCGTGAGAAACGTCTACTGTCCTCTCACGGATAGAGTTGATTTCAACCGTGAGGAACTGTCATGCCCTCTTCTGCTGCGACCGTTGAAGCGCGTTTTCCCGTCCGGGTGTTCGGGGGCCCGACCGCCCTCTTCGAGTACGGCGGCCTGCGCTTCCTGACCGACCCGACCTTCGACGCCCCCGGTGACTACGGGACGCCGGGCCGCCCCGTGCTGACCAAGACCGCCGCACCCGCCGCCGCTCCCGCCGGCCTCGGCCCGGTCGACGTGGTCCTGCTGTCCCACGACGAGCACGCCGACAACCTCGACACCTCCGGCCGGGCGCTGCTGGCCGACGTGCCCCTCGTCCTCACCACTCCGGGCGGCGGCCGGCGCCTCGGCGCCCGGGGGCTGGCCGACTGGGAGTCCGTCGAGCTGGACCGCCCCGGCGGTGGCACGGTCACCGTGACCGGCGTCCCCGCCGTCCACGGGCCCGGCTCCCGCGAGGAGGTCGAGAGCGTCACCGGGCAGGTCGTCGGCTTCGTCCTCACCGGGGAGGGGCTCCCCACGGTCTACGTCAGCGGCGACAACGCCTCGCTCGAAGCGGTCCGGTCGATAGCCGACCGCTTCGGCCCCGTGGACACCGCCGTGCTCTTCGCCGGGGCGCCCCGCTTCCCGGTCCTCTACGACGGCGGGCTGCTGGTGCTGGACAGCGTCCAGGCCGCCGAGGCCGCCCGCGTCCTCGGGGCGCGCCGGGTCGTCCCCGTGCACTACGACGGCTGGGCGCACTTCACCGAGGGGCGTGACGCGCTGCTGGCCGCCTTCACCGCTGCCGGGCTGGCCGACCGCCTCGACTGGGGCCACCGGGGCTGACCCGGGGGCGGCGCGGCGGCCTCGTGGAGATTTCTACCGAGGGGTAGGCCGGGGCGGCCCTCCTGCTGTACGGTCCGTGCGACGGCTTGCTTACATCTTGTCTAACAAGCGGGGGATCCCGCTCGATTCGAGGAGCACCAGCATGGCCAGCAGCACCGTCCGGCCGGAGAACCGGAACGGACCCCACGCACCCGAGGTCGCCCGCCGCCTGCTCGACTCGGCGGCGACGCTGTCGTACGACCCGGCCACCGAGGTGGACTGGGACACGCCGCTGGACAAGGACTTCCACGGCGCCAGCCCCGAGTGGAGCACCCTCTACGGCACCGCCTACTGGCGGGAGATGACCGAGGCGCAACGCAAGGAGCTGACGCGCCAGGAAGCCGCCTCGGTGGCCAGCACCGGCATCTGGTTCGAGATGATCCTCCAGCAGATGGTGCTCCGCGACATCTACGCCAAGGACCCGACCGACCCCCGCTTCCAGTGGGCGCTCACCGAGATCGCCGACGAGTGCCGGCACTCCATCATGTTCGCGCGCGGCGCGCAGAAGCTGGGGGCACCCGCCTACCGCCCGCACCGTGTCGCGGTCGAACTCGGCAGGGTCTTCAAGACCCTCGCCTTCGGAGAGGCCGCGTACGCCGCCATCCTCGTCGCCGAGGAGGTGCTCGACGTCATGCAGCGCGACTGGATGCGCGACGAGCGGGTCGTGCCCTTCGTCCGCACCATCAACAACATCCATGTCGTCGAGGAGTCACGGCACATGAAGTTCGCCCGCGACGAGACGCGCAAGCGCCTCGCCCGCGCCGGACGGCTGCGCCGCCGCGTCCACGCGGTCCTCGTCGCGATCGCCTCCTACGTCATCGTCACCAGCATGGTGAACAAGGACGTGTACGCCCGGACCGGACTCGACCGGAAGCGCGCCGTCCGCGAAGCCGCGGCCAACGAGCACCACAAGGCCCTGATGCGGTCGAGTTGCGCCGGACTCATGGAGTTCCTCGCCTCGGCCGGGCTGCTCACCAAACCGGCCCTGGTGTTCTACAAGCGCGCCCACCTGATCTGACCGCGGCCGGACCGAGCGGACGACATGACCTACGCCATCACCCAGACCTGCTGCGCCGACGCCACCTGCGTCGCCGTCTGCCCCGTGAACTGCATCCACCCGACCCCGGACGAACCGGAGTTCGGCACCACCGAGATGCTCTACGTCGACCCGCGGTCCTGCATCGACTGCGGCGCCTGCGCCGACGCCTGCCCGGTCGACGCGGTGTTCCCGGCCGACGCCCTGCCCGCACCGCAAGCGGACTTCGCGGCCGTCAACGCGGCGTACTACCAGGACCGCCCGCCGCCCCCGCCCGCCACCGGACCCACCCTCCACCCCTGGGGCGGACCGGACTTCGCACGCGGCCTCCCCGCCGACTTCGCCCCCATCCGCGTCGCCGTCGTCGGCACCGGCCCGGCCGGCATGTACGCCGCCGAGGACCTGCTCCTGCACACCAACGCCGAAGTGACCCTGATCGACCGGCTGCCCGTCGCCGGCGGGCTCGTACGGTACGGCGTCGCCCCCGACCACCCGGGGACCAAGCGGATCGGCGACGCCTTCGCCCGCTTCCGCTCCCACCCCCGCGCCCGGACGCACCTGGGCGTCGACGTGGGCCGGGACGTCACGGCGGAGGAACTCGCCGCGCACCACCACGCCGTCGTCTACGCCGTGGGGGCCCCGGCCGACCGCGGCCTCGGGATCCCGGGGGAGGACCTGACCGGCAGCCACTCCGCCACCACGTTCGTCTCCTGGTACAACGCCCACCCCGACGTCCCGGCCGACACGGTCCGGCCGGCCGGCGAACGCGTCGTCGTGGTCGGCAACGGCAACGTCGCCCTCGACATCGCCCGGATCCTGGTGTCCGCCCCCGAGACGCTCGCCCGTACCGACATCGCCGACCACGCGCTGACCGCCCTGCGCGCGGCCCGGGTCCGCGAGGTCGTGCTCCTCGGGCGCCGGGGCCCCGAGGACGCCGCGTACACCGCCTCCGAGCTGCGGGCCCTGACGCACCTGGACGGCGTGCGGCTGGTCGTCGACGACCATGACCCGCGCGTCGCCCGGGCCGTCGACGGCGCCCGGCCCGGCGAGAAGGCCGCGCTCCTCCGGGACGTCCCCCGCGAACCGGTCGACTGGACGCGCCCCCCGCCGCCCGGACGCCGCATCGTGTTCCGCTTCCACTCCGCGCCCGTGGCGGTCCTCGGCGACGGCGCCGTCGCCGCCGTACGGGTCACGGGCCCCGCCGCCCCGGCGGACGTTCCGGCGGGCATGGTGCTGCGGGCGGTCGGGTACCGCGGGGTACCGGTGCCGGGGCTGCCCTTCGACGACGCCACCGGGACCGTGCCGCACCGGGCGGGGCGCGTACCGGGCCCGCCGGGCACCTACGTCGTCGGCTGGGTCAAGCGCGGCCCCTCGGGCGGCATCGGGACCAACCGCACCTGCGCCGCCGAGACCGTCGGGACCCTGCTCGCCGACGCCGTCGCCGGGGCGCTGCCCGAACCGGCCCGTACCGCGAAGGACTTCCGACGGCTGCTGCGCGGCCGTGTCGGCGACGTCGTCGACGCCCGGGGGATGGCCGCCATCGACCGGGCCGAGCTCGCCGCGGGCGAGCGCGAGGGCCGGACCCGGGTCAAGATCGCCACGGTCGGGGAACTGCGGGCGACCGCGCGACGCGGCCGCCGGTGGGTGCGCCCCTGAGCGAACGCCCCCGCCTACCGCGCGTGCTTCACCCCGAGCGACACCAGGTGGCGCCCGTCGTCCTCCGGCAGGTTGCGGTGGACGACGTCGGACAGCGAACGCGTCCGGCGCAGGATCTCCATCCCCTCCGGCGAGAACGTGGCCGGGGTGAAGAGCCGAGGGGAGAGCAACGGATTTGTGAGGGCCTCGGAGAACGCGTCGATCCCGATGATCCGCCCGAGCAGGTTGCCGAAGAGGCTGCCGTGCCGGGCGTCCTCGGCGAAGAGGCCCACGTACAGGTCCAGCTCGTCGACGCCGCCGTACAGGTCGTGCAGCGCCTCCCGCACCACCGGGTCCCCGGACACCTGGCGCAGGTCGGTCGCCCGGGGGAAGCCGAAGTGCTCCCGGTAGTCGTTGTACGAGGCCACCTCCAGCTCCCGGCCGACCTCGACGCTCCGGGCCTCGACGGGCAGCAGCAGGGGGTCGGTGTTGAACAGTCCCATCCGGCCGGCGGGCTGGCGCGACAGGTCGTCGAAGAGCGGCCCCATGCCGCGCTCCTCGATGACGCGGCCGTTGGCGAGGGTGTGCATCAGGGGCACGTCCTCGCCCGCGATCCGGTACGACGACGGGATCAGGCTGTGCCAGCGGTACACCAGGCTGAACTCGATCGTCGACCAGTTCTCCCGGTGCCAGCTCGACTTCACCGTGCGCCGCGGATCGAGCCGGAACCGGAAGTGGAACGGCGTCAGGTGGTTGATGTACTCCTCCAGCACCAGCCGGATCGTCATCACCACCAGGATGTTGCGGGTGGTCTGGAAGACGCGTTCGTCGTCCCACGACGGGTGGGCGCGGGCCAGCAGGCCCGCGATCCGGTTGTGCTCCCGCAGGAAGAGCACGTTGACGAGCATGGGCCCGAGGTGGGCGTGCGCCCGGTCGCCGCCCGACGCGAAGACCGTGTCGCGCAGTGGCTCCGGCACGTCCTCCCACCGCGCCGGCCTGAGGGCGCCGAACTCCGCCTTGATCCGCCCGCCGTCGCACAGCAGGGGAGGGAACTCCCCGCCGTTGACGGTCCGGCTCTTCAGCCGGCCGCCCTCGAACTCCCGCAGGCAGGCCGTCATCTCCTGGGTCGCGCCGTAGAGCTGCACCATGTCGATGGTGTGCGGCGAGTCGGTGCGCCGCGGGTCGCCGCCCCTGCCGTGCCCCCGCAGGAACCCGTCCGTGAACCACTGGGCGAAGGCCGGCAGCAGTGCCGTCGACCGGGCGCAGGACCGGCCCTCGCCGTCCCGGCGGAACAGCTCGGCCGCCCGGTGCGGGGTCGGGCGGCCCGGGTGCGGCGCGCTGTCCGGGGGCAGGTGCCGGCCCACGTACGACCGGTCCGTCAGGGAGACCCACGAGGTGTAGGGCGCCAGCGTGCTCAGCGGGTTGGGCCGGGGCGGCGCCTTGAGGATGGCGAGGTCCGTCAGCACCGCGTTGGTCCTGCGGTACAGCCACCGATTGCCCTGGACGGCCCGCCACAGGGGCGCGTAATGCGTGAGTACGTGCGCCTCCACACGGTTGCGCAACCCGTCCCTGGAGGGGTCGCGGCCGTCCTCCGCCCCGGTGCGCGCGCGGCGCGCGATGGTGGTCATCCGTCCCTGCTCCCTCGTCGGTGCGTCAGGTGCGTCAGGTGCGTCAGGTGCGTCAGGTGCGTCGGGTGTGGCGGTGCGTCGGGTGTGTGGCAGGGATGTCCGCCGCGCCGGCGCGGTGACCGGGTCCCGGCGGGCGGTAGCGTCACGAGGACGGCATCGCGCCCGCCGTCACCGTGTAGTGCTGGGGGTACGGCGTGCCCGCGAAGTCCAGCTCCCGCTCGGCGCCCGGCAGCGGCCTGATGCCTGGCCGCAGCAGCACCCGCCGCACCATCTCGGGGACGATCGCCCGGGCCGGGTACTTGCCCACGCACTCGTGCGCCCCGTACCCCAGCACCATGTTGTGCACCGGGGTCCGGTCCGGCCGGAAGGCGTACGGGTCCTCGACGACCGTCTCGTCGAACATCGCGGACGCCATGTGCGCGTGCACCACGGTGCCGGGGGCGAGCCGCGTGGCGCGCGGGGTCCCGGCGGCCAGCACGTGCTCGCGGACGCACAGCCGCGGCGTCGACGGCACGAAGGGGTGGAACCGCAGGGCCTCCCAGACGAAGCCGTCGAAGCCCGCCGGGTCCTCCTCGGCCGCCGCGCGCTCGGCCCGGGCCAGCTCCTCGGGGCGTGCGGCCAGCTCCTTCAGGGCCGTCACCGCGCACTGCGCGGCGTTCTGCTGGTAGCCGATCAGAAAGCCGACGAGCTGGTTGTTGATGCGCTCGTCGGTCAGCTCCGGCCCGGTCCCCGGCGGCAGGGCCGTACGCAGCATCCGGCCGAGGACGTCGTCCGTCCCGCCGTCCGCCGCCCCGGACCCGCCGTCCGGCCCGGCCCCGGCGGCCCGGCGCCGCTGGATGACGCCCGCCACGATGTCGTGCAGTTCCTTGCCGGCCGCGACACCCGAGGCGTGCACCTCCGGGTCCCGCTCCTGGTTCACGAACACCGCCCGCTGCACCCGCTGCGACAGCGTGTGCAGCACCTCCACCGGCACGTCCGTGAAGCCCAGGTACTCCACCGCCACCCGGGCGGCCACCGGGGCCGCGTACTGCCGCACGTGGTCGAAGGTGGTACGCCCCTCGATCCGCGCCACCGCCACCGCACGGTCCAGGGCGTCGTCGGCGATCCGCGCGGTCAGCCGGCGCACCGGGCCGAAGTCCTCCGCGGGCAGCATCAGCCGGGCGTGCGCGCGGTCGTGCCCGTGCAGGTCGGCACCGTCCCGCGCCAGCATGAACGGCCCGTGCAGCGCCTCCTCCAGCACCGGCCCGTACACCCCGACGGTGAACACCTCGGGGGTGGACAGCACCTCCACCACATCGGGCATCCGGGTGACGAAGACGCCCGCCGGTGTGTCGAACACCGGCCGCTCGGCCCGCAGTTCACGCAGCAGGGCCGGACCGTCCGCCTTCATCCGCCGCCTCAGCAGACCCACCCGTCCCGCGGCGTCGGTCTGCGGGATCGCGTCGTACGCCGCGAGGAACTCCATGGGACCACCCAGACGTCATCGGGCGACACCGAAGCGGTCGCCGGCGGATGCCCTCCCATTACGGCACGGCGCCCCCGGGGGCGCACCCGGACCGCGCCGGCGGTGTGAATATGCGCGCAGCACGCCGTCCCGGCCGCGCGCCGCCGCCCCGCCGCACCACCGGCGGCCCCAGCATGGACCCGAACCCGCCCCGCTCGGTCCAGGAGGCCGCACGCATGCTTCGACGAGGCGAACCCCCGAAGACGGCCACCGGCGACCCGGGGGACCCACCCACCGGCACACCGCCCGGCACCGTGCCGGTGTCGGGCGCCGAGTACACCGGCTACCTGGTCGGCATCATCGTCCTGCCCTTCCTCGTCCTGGCGGCCGCCCTGCCCTTCGCGTGGAACTGGGGCGCGAGCGGCCTCGACCTGGCCCTCGGGCTGGTCATGTACGCGATCTCCATCGCGGGCATCTCCACCGGCTACCACCGCCACTTCACCCACCAGTCCTTCAAGGCGAAACGGCCCCTGCGTATCGCCCTCGCCCTGGCCGGCGGCATGGCGATGGAGGGACCTGTCTCGCTCTGGGTCGCCGAGCACCGCCGCCACCACCAGTTCTCCGACCGTGCGGGCGACCCCCATTCCCCCTGGGCCTTCGGCACCGGGCGCCGCGCCCTGCTGCGCGGCCTGTGGCACGCGCAGATCGGCTGGTTCGCCCGCCGGCGCCGCGCCGACCTCGACCACTACGCGCCCGACATCCTCCACGACCCCGACATCGGCCGGCTGGACCGCTGGTACTGGCTGACCGTCACGGTGTCGTTCGCGCTGCCCCCGCTGGCCGGCGGACTGTGGACCATGTCCTGGCAGGGGGCCGCCACCGCCTTCTTCTGGGGCAGCCTGGTGCGCTACGCCGTCGTCCACCACGTCACCTGGTCGGTCAACTCCCTCGCCCACGCCTTCGGCCCGCAGCACTACCGCAGCCGTGACCAGTCGCGCGACACCGGCTGGGTCGCCCTCCTCACCTTCGGCGAGGGCTGGCACAACCTGCACCACGCCGACCCCACCAGCGCCCGGCACGGCGCCCTGCGCGGACAGCCCGACGCCACCGCCGCCCTCATCCGGCTCTTCGAACGCCTCGGCTGGGCCCATGACGTCCGCTGGCCCGACAAGGACCGCCTCGCCTCCCGCATGCTGCCCGGCACGACCCCACGTTGGAGTGAACGGTGAGGTCACCCCGCGTGTCGCGGTGACCGACCGGGCCCGGCGCGGGCCGGCGTGGGGTAGGCAGGGTCCGACCGTTCCCCACCCCCGCACAACGCCACGCACCCCCGTCCCGGGACGCCACCGGCCGGACGGGCGTGCACGGCCGTGCATGCCCCACCTCCGGAGGCCCCCCGTTGGACCCGCGCACGCGCGACGTCGCCGTCACCGGCGTCGGGCTCCTGTCCCCGGCGGGGACCTGCCCCGACTCGAGCTGGGCCACCCTGCTGCGCGGCGCCTCGGTGGCGCGCCCCGACCCCGTGCTCGCCGGGCTGCGCACCGACTTCTCCTGCGCGGTTCCCGACTTCTCGGCCCGTACGGTCCTCGGGCACGCCACGGCGCGCCGCCTGGACCCCTACGCCCAGATGGCGGTGGTGGCCGCCCGGCAGGCGGTGGACGACGCCGGACTGGACCCCACGGGGTGGCGCGGCGACCGGGTCGCCGTCGTCCTCGGCGTGGGCAGCAACAGCCTGCACTCCTACGAGGAACCCTTCCGGCTCCTCCGCGAGAACCGCGGCGACCGGGTCTCGCCGTACCAGGTCACCCGCAGCGTGCCCAGCATGGCCGCGGCCGAGGTGGCGCTCGACCTCGGGGCGCACGGCGTCAACTTCACCACCAGCAGCGCCTGCGCGTCCGGGGCCACCGCCCTGGGCACCGCGCTGGACCTGCTGCGGGCGGGCCGCTGCGACATCGTGCTGGCCGGCGGCAGCGAGTCGGCCCGCAGCCGGATGACGACCACCTGCTTCGGCCAGATGCGCGCCATGTCGTCACGCCGCTCCGACCCCGCCACCGCCTCCCGGCCCTTCGACGTCGAACGCGACGGCTTCGTCCCGGGCGAGGGGGCCGCCGTGATGGTCCTGGAACGCACCGACGACGCCCACCGGCGCGGCGCGGCGGTACGCGGCTACCTCGCCGGCTACGGGGCCAGCGCCGACGCCCACCACCCCGCCGCCCCGCACCCGGAGGCGCGCGGGGCCGAGGCGGCGGTGCTGGCGGCGCTGGCCGACGCCGGCTGCACGGCCGCCGACATCGACCACGTCAACGCGCACGCCACCTCCACCCCGCTCAACGACGTCACCGAGGCCCGCATGCTGCGCCGGCTCTTCCGGCACGACCCGCCGGTGACGGCCAACAAGAGCGTCATCGGCCACGCCCTGGGCGCTGCGGGCGCCATCGAGGCCGTACTGACCCTGCTGAGCCTCCAGCACCGCACGGTCCCGCCGACGGCGAACCTGACGCGCCAGGAACCCGGCGCGGAACTGGACGTCGTCACCGGGACGCCCCGTGCCGTCCGGATGCGCACGGCCCTCAGCACGTCGTTCGGGTTCGGCGGCCAGAACACCGCCCTCGTCCTCCGCGCCCCCTGAACGAAGCGGCACACGGCGCCCCGTGGCGGCCGGCGGCCGGGGGGCAACCGCCGGCCGGGCGGGGCCCCGCTACTCCGAAAGGGTTGGTTCCCGTATGACGGCGGTCGGCCGGGGCAGGCGGGATACATGGCCGACCTTGGAGAACTTCTGCGAGTAACCATGCGCCGCCGTCACCTGACCGCGCAAGCTCTTGCGGACCGGACCGGTATTCGCACTCCGCGTATCAGGGTGTTCGCCCAAGATGGCGCACAGGGCCCTGTTCCTCCCACCGAACTGGAATTGGCCGAGATCGCTACGGCGCTGAGGCTGCCGCTCACCGACATCCTTGACGCCGCCCGTAGTCCTGCCGGGACGATGGCCTGACACCTGAGTCCGCCGTGGTGGTAATGCCGGTGATGCTCCGCAAGGATCGGTAAGCAGCGACGATCGTTTGCGGTTCTGGATCACTTTCCGCGCAGTGCGATAGCGATCAGGAGTGCTTCGAGTGCCTGGAGGGCTGTCGCACTACCTGGCGCCGCTGCTCGGCGCCGTCCGCCCAGCCAGTCGCCAGTTCTGATCCGTCCTGGAGCACACGGTGCACTGCGAGCCCGGCCGACGTGCGGAGCAACGTCGGGAGTTCGGGCAGCAGTCCTCGCGATGGGGCTGACCGGGAGGACTGGCGACGAGCGCGCGGAGGCAACGGCTTCGGAGCCGTCTCCACCATATTCCTCACACCAAGCGCAGCCGAGGCCCGCTTGCCTCAGGAAGGCTCCATCACGACGCGCAGGCTTCACCCACTCGAAGGAACCCACTGCTCCGACGCGAGCTGGTGCAGGATTGCCGCCCAGGATGCCGGGTAGCTGGACGGTCACCCTGCGTATCCGCCACCTGTCCGGTGGTGCTGCGGTGGAGACAGCGAAGGAGGGAGCGTTTATGAACGCGTCCGTGGAAGTGCTGCTTGATCGGGTCCAGGAGCGCGGAGGTTACGCGGTGCGCCAGGAGGCGGCCGGAGCGGTACAGAGTGTGCTGGAGGTGCTGGGCGCGCATCTGGTGGGTGATGACCGCACGGACCTGGCCGGTCTGCTGCCCCGGCAGTGTGGCCCGCTGCTCACCGACATCGCCCCGGCCAGTGAACCCCTGACTCCTCGGGGTTTCGTCGAGGCGGTCGCCGCACGCAGTGACGTCGATGTCGCGCAAGCTCGCCGCGCTGTCACCGCGGTGCTCGCCACGGTCGCAGAGGTGGCCGACGACGCACTGCTGCGCCGCATCCTCACCCAACTTCCGCCAGGCCACGCGGGGCTGTTCGGCCGTACGGACCCTGTGTGAACCCGCCGCACACCGAGTAGCCCCCTCCGAGCGGGTTATCGGACGGTGCAAGCAGACCAACCCTGACTGGGGGCTCGTGATGGCACGGACAGTCCTGCACGACAAGACCGCGAAGGAACCAGAAAGACAAAACCTCCCCGGCCAACCGCCTCTCTCCAAGCGCGGGCGCGCGGTGGCCATGCTGCTGGCTCTCGCCGGGACTGTGATCTTCGCAGTGCTACTGGCCCGGCTGACGCTGGAGTCCTCGGCCGCTTCCGCACCGTTGACGCACACCAACCTGCGGCCGGGTGACTCCATCCGCGACTATCTCGCGCAGTCGGCCTTCCGTGACACCGTCAAACAACTTGGCGGCAACGTTGTGCTGGGCATGCCGTTCGGTCTGCTACTGCCAGTGCTGGTGCCCCGCGCCCGGGGACTCGTTCGCGTCATAGCGGTCACCGCGCTGGTGATGACGCTGGTCGAGTTGATCCAGGGCGCACTTATCGCCGGGCGTGCATTCGACGTCGACGATGTCCTGCTCAACACGACGGGCGCCCTCCTCGGCTACCTGCTGATCGGTCGCCGCCTGGGCCGCGCTGTCCATCCCCGCCGCCGGCACTGGTGGCACCGCTTCACCAAGCAACCGACCGCCGTCAGCTAGCGGTGGGCTGGGTGCGCCCCCATGAGCGGGGCATCCGGCCGAGGCCGGACGGACTGTTGCCTCGCTGCTGTCCTGGCTTCCTCAGGATGAAGCCGACCGCGCCACGGCCCCCAGCGGCCACAGCCACCAGCCACACGCCACGGCTTGAACGTGGTGAGATGCCGACGGAATCGGCGCCGAGGGCGCCAGTGCAGCGGCGGGCGTCATCGACGGTGTGAGGACAGCTGAGCTGCTCTCAAGCGTGAGAATCTGCGAACCTGTGCGCTTTCGGTTGCGGGTCCCGCAAGCTCGCGCCGGGACCGGCAGATCCGTCAGGGCACGCGGCCGGCCACCGCCGGGCTGCCGTCCACGGCCCGGGCCGCGTGCCTGCCGAGGACGGCCGCCGCCTCCGCCAGGTCCGCCGCGGCCGCCCGGCAGCACTCCGCCTGCCGGCGCAGCGTGGGCACGCACCAGTCGGGCACCCCGGGCCGCCCCTCCAGCGCCGCCGCCCGCTCCAGCAGCCGGCGTGCCGTACCGGTGAGCACCTCGGCGTCGGCCCGCAGCCGCGCCTCGTGGGCGGCCGTGCCGCCGTCCCCGCCTGCCGGGTCCACGGTCATCCGGGTACCTCCCTCTCCTGGCGTCGTCCTGCCCGCAGCTCAGCGGGGCAGGGGTGCCCCCGCCCCCCGGCGGGCCTGGTACTCCGGCGTGCTCAGCACGCACAGCGGCCGCGCCCCGTCCAGCCCCAGCGCCCGGGCCTGCCGCACCAGCGGCTGCTCCGCCGCCCCGGGCCCCGGCGCGCAGCGCAACCGCAGCCGGGGCGCGGCGTGGAACCGCTGGCGTCCCGCGCAGTGCACCATCGAGCGCAGGGTGGCGTCGGCCGTACGCCCGTACAGCACCGAGTCCACGTGCGGGGCCGGCAGGTACGGGCCGAGGTCGCCGCTCAGCGCGAGGAGCGGCGGGGGCGCCTCGCCGTCCGGCCCGGGGCCCGACCCGGCCAGCACCGCGTGCAGCCGGTTGCCCGCCAGCCGCACGTCCACGAAGGCCGTCCCGGCCGGCTGGCCCCACACCTCCCGGCTCACCGCCGCCGCCTCCTCGGACGTCACGGCCAGCGCGGTCACCTGGCGCCCGGTGCGGCGGGCGTCCGCCCGGCGCAGCAGCTCGCGCAGCACGTCATGGGCGCGGGGCCGCCACAGGTCGTTCACCAGCACGGCCAGGCTCAGTTCGCGGTACGGACCGAGGCTCGCGCAGCGGTGCTCGTACGCGGACAGCGCCACCAGGACGCGCCGTCCGAACCGGCTCGGGCTCATCCACGAGGTCCCGGACAGCAGACCGGCAGCCCGGTCCGGGTCCACGGCGAACACCGCCACCACGGCCGTCGAGTCGTAGTAGCGCACCGGCACCTCGGCCGGGCCCGCGGAGGTGTCCACCGTGCTCACCGGCACCGCCATCAGGGGGTACCCCTGCGGCGGGTTCGCCCGGTCCTTGAGCTGGTACACCTGGGAGCGCAGCACCGGCCCCCGGTACGGCGCCAGCGCCTCGTCGATGTCCCGCCGGGCCTCGTCCAGGTCCGTCTCCAGGTTCCCCATGTACGTGCCGAGCGAGTGGCAGAGCGGGAAGTCGTGACTGGGGTCGGTGTAGTCCACCTCGTACCAGTCGGGGTGCGGGGTGAACACCGCCCCGGAGCCCGCGCCCCTGCCGTCCAGGGTGGGCACCAGGTCGTGCTGGTTGGTGACGCTCGCCACCCAGGTGCGGGCGTCGGCGGGCCTCTTGTTGTCGATCGGCGACCCCACGGCCACCACGTGCGTCACCCGGAAGCGGCGGCAGAAAGCGCCGTTCTGCGCCAGGTTCATCAGGGCGATGCCGCCCTCGCTGTGGCCGACGAGCGCCAGGTCCGCGCCGGCGGGCAGCCCGTACTCCTCGATCGCCAGCAGGATGCCGCGGGTGTACGGGGACTCCGGGTCGAACAGGTTGCTCCACGCGCCGACGAAGTCCTGGGGCGAGTCGTTGCGCGGCTTGCCGGGAGCCATCCCGGGCGCCTGGAGGACGTGCCGCACCACGCCGTCGGGCCCCCGCACGTCCTGGATCAGGATGCGCCCGTCCGTCCCCAGCAGGTCGATGTTGCGCAGGAACCCCATGAGGGAGCCCTCGCCGGCGAGCGACCGCCGCCCGTCCTCGGCCAGGTCCACCGCGACGGCGGCCCCCTCACCCGCGTCGAAGGCCGCCAGGTGGCGCGCCGAGATCCCGAACCACGGATCGGCGTGCAGCGCCTCACCGGTCGCGATCTGCCAGCCCACCTCGTCGTTGAGCGGGTTCTCGTCCAGCAGCGCCCGGATCGCCGACAGCTCCGCGAACAGCGGCGCCACCGTGGACATCGCCCGCTCGGCGCCCTTGTCCTTCAGCAGGGCCCGCAGCGCGCGCAGCGCCTCCACGTCCCGGTCGCCCGTCACGGCGTCCATCAGGCGCCGTACGCCCGGGTCCCGCCCCAGCTCCGGGTGCTCCGCCAGCACCGCGGCGGCACGCAGCCGCAGCGACGTCACCGCCACCCGGTTCGCGAGGCTCTCCCGGCCGCAGACCTCGCCGGCCTGGCCCACCCGCCTGAGCACCCCGTCCCCGGCGCCCAGCGCGAAGCCGAGCCCCGCCTCGCTGGTCAGCGCCCGGACGAGCGCCCACTGGGCGGCCATCCCGGTCCGCGGGTGCCGGAGGCTCGACCGGGTGAACCGGGACGAGCCCAGCACCGCCCCGGTCCGCGCGGCGACGTCCCGGATCTCCCGCGCACCGCGCGACACCTCAAGGGCCGCCTCGCGCAACAGTCGCGCGGTCCCGGCCGCGTCGGCCGCGCCGGGGTGCCCGGCACCGGCATGGTGGTGGGACGCCATGGCGGCCTCGCAAGGACGTGAGAGCCGGGCCGACCGGTTCGGCCCCTCCCGGCCGATCATCGGCCCTGCCCTCCGGCCGCGCATCCCGGGACCCGTCCGGATCCGGACACGGCCCACGGGCACGGGGGGTGAGCGTCACCGGGCCCGGCCGAGCGCCTCCGGGCCACGGCCGAGCGGCGCCGGGCCCGGGCGGGCGGCGGGCCCGGCGCCGTGGGCGGGGGCACCGCCGCCCGGTGTGGCCAAGATCTCCGGGCCGGCCGCCCCGGCCCGGGTTAAGCTCACCGGGTGACTCTTCTCGTGATGCGCCGGCACGTGGACTACGTGCGCGTCACGACCATGAGCTGTCTGCCGCAGGACTGACCTCTTCCTCACCGTCCCCACCGGTCCTGTCGCGGACACGCGGCCCCTCGGCACACCCCTGCCGACCGGCCCTGCGTACCCCCGCGATCCCGCCATCTCCGGGAGCAGGGCCTCGTCACCGCAGAAACGGAAGGCCATCATGCCGTCCATGCCACCAGCATTCCCGGGCTCCCTGCCCGTCATCGATCTGTCCTTGGCCGACGACCCCGAGACCCGGGCGGCGTTCCACAAGGAACTGCACGACGCCGCGCACCACGTCGGCTTCCTCCACCTGACCGGGCACGGCATCAGCTCCCCGGAGACCGACCGGATATTGCGCCTCACCAGGGAGTTCTTCGCACTGCCGGAAGCCGACCGGCTGGCCGTCAGCAACCTGCGCTCGCCGCACTTCCGCGGCTACACCCGGATCGGGCACGAGCTCACCGGCGGCCGCTCCGACTGGCGCGACCAGCTCGACGTCGGCGCCGAACGGCCCGCGCCCGCGGTGGGCCCCGACGACCCCGCGTACCTGTGGCTGGAAGGCCCCAACCAGTGGCCGGCCGCCTTGCCGGAGCTGCGCTCGGTGGTGCTCGACTGGCAGGAGCGGCTGGCGGCGGTGGCCCACCGGCTGCTGCGGGAACTGCTCGTGTCCGTCGGAGCGCCGGCCGACTTCTTCGACGAGGCGTTCGCCGACCGGCCCCACCTGCACACCAAGCTGATCCGCTACCCCGGGTCGGCCCCCTCCGGCAGCGGCCAGGGGGTGGGCGCGCACAAGGACTACGGCTTCCTCACCCTGCTGCTCCAGGACGACGTGGGCGGGCTCCAGGTCCGCTCCGGCGACACGTTCCTCGAAGTGCCGCCGCTGCCCGGCGCGTTCGTGGTCAACCTCGGCGAGCTGCTGGAGATCGCGACCAACGGCTACCTCGCGGCGACCGACCACCGTGTCGTCAGCCCGCCGGGCGCGGTGGAGCGCTTCTCGGTGCCGTTCTTCTACAACCCCCGCCTCGACGCGGTCATCGACACCGTCCCCGGCGCCTACCTGAGCCGGGCACCGGGCATCGCGCACGACCACACCAACCCGCTGCACGCCGAGTACGGGCGCAACGAGCTCAAGGGCTGGGTCCGGGCCCACCCGGAGGTCGCCCGCCGCCACCACCCCGAGCTGGTCGGCGCCGGCTGACCCGCCCGGGCGGTACGGGGGGGCGGCCGCGCCACCGCCCCCCCCGCCCCGGTGCCGTCCCCGTCAGCAGGCCTGGCGCCAGGGGTCGAGCCGCAGCCGCTTGCGCATCGACGACAGGCCGAGCCGGCGCGTCTCGGCGCAGAAGTCGCCCGGCGCCAGCGCGTACTCGACGTGGAACACCGCCTTGCCCGCCCGGACGAACGGCACCAGCCGCGCGCACTCGTCGAACTCGGCGCACTGCTCGTTGACCGCGAAGTCGAACCGGCCCACCAGCTCCGGGATCTGCGGCAGGTCGTTCTTCAGCCCCACCGACAGGCCCCGCCGGTGCGCCGCGTCGGCGATCATGCGGTTGTACGCGAGCTGGTGGGCCGCCCGCAGCGGGAACCCGGTGTCATGGAGGTACCCGTCCATCAGGTCCGGCTCCACCGCGTCGAAGCCCTTGCGCCGGCACATGTCGAGCCGCCGCTCCATCAGCGGCCGCAGCACGTCCAGGCGCCGGACGTCGAGCCAGCGCTCACCGCTCCAGCCGTTGGGCCTGCCCCGTACGGACGCGGGGAAGTCGTCCTTGTCGGGCCGGAAGTCCTCCCACGCGCCGGCGTTGAGGTAACAGATGACGCGGCGCCCGTCGCGGTGCAGCCGCGCCACGTCCCCGGCGGTGTTCTCGAACCCGTCGATGTCGTACACGGGGACGTCGGCCCGCGGATCGACCCGCCCGTCGAGCTGCCACTGCCAGGCCGTGCCCGGGCGCGGCACCCAGCGCCCCGCCGGGGGCCGGGGTCCGGCCGGTGCCGTGCACCCGGCGACCACCACCAGCACCACCGCGAGCAGCGCCGTCCACCGCGCCCCCCGTCCGCCGGACCCGGTCACCGCACCGTGCCCCTGCCGGACTCCGGCACCGCACCGGCCGGCGCCTCCGGTCGCGCGGGCGGCCGCGGACCGGCCAGGTCCGCCCAGAGCGCGGCCACCGAGTCGTCCAGGCCGAAGCGGGGCGACCAGCCGAGCGCCCGGCGCGCCGCCGAGACGTCCGAGCACTGCCACGCCACCGCGGCCGAGCGGGCCGACCCGTCGCCGGCCTCCTCGACACGGCCCGGGAAACCGGCCGTCCGGACCAGCCCGTGGACCAGGTCCCGCACCGGAACCGCCCGCCCGCCGCCGACGTTCAGCACCGGCGGCACCGGTCCCGGCCGGGTCACCGCCAGCTCCACCGCGCGGGCGACGTCCCGTACGTCCACGAAGTCGCGGTACCCGGAGAGGTCGCCGAGCCGGACCACCGCCTCCGCGTCCCCGCCCGCCCGCAGCAGCCGCCGCGCCAGCCCGCCCGGCAGCCCCGCGGCCGGGGCGCCCGGGCCGACCGGGTTGCCCACCCGGAGGACGACGGCGTCCAGCCCCGAGGAGGTGACGGCGACCGTGCCGGCGAGCTTGGTGGCACCGTAGGGGGCCACCGGCCGGGTCGGCGCGTCCTCGGTGACCGGCTCACCGGGCCGGCCGGGGCCGTACTCGGCGGCCGAGCCCAGGTGGACCAGCCGGGCACCCGGCACGGTCTCCCGCAGCGCGGCGCACAGCACGGCGGGCCCCCGGGCGTTGACCTCCGCCAGTGTCACGGGGTCGCCGCCCACGGCGCCCGCGCAGTTCACCACCGCGTCGGGAGCGAGCGCGGCGAGCGCCTCGGCGAGCGGACCGGTCCGGACGGTCGCGAGGTCCACCACGAGGTCCGAGCCGGGGGACCGGCCGCCCAGGAGCGGCCGCACCCCCTCCACGGCACGCAGCCGCTCGGTGACGTGGGCCCCCAGATACCCGGTCGAACCCAGGACGAGGATGCGCATGAGGTGCTCAGGCTCCCTTCAGCAGCAGCGACTGGTGGGTGGTGAACTCCGCGTTGGCGCGGTCGTAGTCGTCCGGGCGCCCGATGTCGAGCCAGTAGCCGTCGAACTCGTACGCCGCCGGGGGAGTCGGTGTCTTCAGCAGGTCCAGGATCAGCTCGTCGAAACCGAGCGGCAGTCCCGGGGTGTAACTGTCCAGCGTGGAGCGCGACAACCCGTACACCCCCATGGAGACGCGGTAGTCGAGGCTGGGCTTCTCCCGGAAGCCCACCACCTTGCCCGCGTCGGTGGTCAGCACCCCGAAGTCGATGTTCACCTGCCGGGAGTAGGTGGCGATGGTCAGCGGAGCACCCCCGGCGCGGTGCCGGTGCAGCAGATCGGCGTAGTCGAGGTCGGTCAGGACGTCCCCGTTCATCACCAGGAACGACTCGGGCAGCCGGTCCCGCATGGTCAGCAGCGGCCCGATGGTGCCCAGCGGGCTCTCCTCGGTGGAGTAGTCGACCTCCATGCCCCAGCGCGAGCCGCTGCCGACGTAGGCCCGGATGATCTGCCCGAGGTGGCCGATGGCCAGGGTGCAGCTCGTGAAGCCGGCCGACGCCAGTTGCCGCAGCACGATCTCCAGGATCGCGTGCCGGTCCCCGATGGGAACCAGCGGCTTGGGCAGCGCCGTGGTGTACGGCCGCAGCCGGACGCCTTTGCCCCCGGCGAGTATCACGACGTGCATGGGATACCTCCCTCTCCATGGGCCCATTGGGTCAGATGTTGTAGATGTCCGTCTTGTAGCGGGCGAGGTGCGCCGGGTCGCGGAAGAACTCGACGGTCCGGGCGAGGCCCTGCTCCAGGTCGTGGGCCGGTTCCCAGCCCGTCGCCTCCCGCAGCCGGGTGGCGTCGGCGACCAGCCGCATGACCTCCGAGGCGGCGGGCCGGATGCGCTGCGCGTCCTCCTGGACGTCCAGGTCGGCGCCCATCACCTTGCCGACGAGCCGGACGAGGTCACCGACCGAGATCTCCTGCCCGGTACCGGCGTTGAAGGTCCGTCCCACCACACGGTCGGCCGGGGCGGTGCCCACGGCGAGGAACGCCCGGGCCGTGTCGGCGACGTAGCAGAAGTCGCGGGTCGGCCGCAGGTCGCCGAGGGTGATCGTGCGCGACCCGGCCGCGACCTGACCGATGACGGTCGGGATCACGGCACGCATGGACTGGCGGGGGCCGTAGGTGTTGAACGGACGCAGGGTGACCACCGGGGTGTCGAAGCTCGCGTGGTAGCTGTCCGCGAGCCGGTCGCCGCCCGCCTTGGAAGCGGCGTAGGGGGACTGGGTGTTGATGGGGTGGTCCTCGGTGATCGGCACGGTCCGGGCGGTGCCGTAGGTCTCGCTCGTGGAGGTGTGCACCAGCCGGGGCGTGCCCAGGACGCGCACCGCCTCCAGCACGTTGAGGGTGCCGGTGACATTGGTGTCGACGTAGCTGTGCGGCGCCCGGTAGGAGTACGGGATGGCGATGAGCGCGGCCAGGTGGTAGACCGCGTCCGCCCCTTCGGCCAGGGCGCGCACCGAGCCGGGGTCGCGTACGTCCCCCAGGACGATCTCGACCTGGTCGAGCACGTCGCGCGGCAGCACCTCCAGCCAGCCGTACGACGAGAAGGAGTTGTACTGCGCCATGGCGCGGACCCGGTGGCCCGAGGCCACCAGCGCCTCGGTCAGGTGGGAGCCGATGAAGCCGTCGGCCCCGGTCACGGCGGCGAGCGGTGCGGAGGTCACGTGGTCGTCCTTTCGTCCGGTGTGCGGTGTGCGGTGTGCGGTGTGCGGCCGGCGCTCGTGCGCCGGCGGTCGCGGTGCGTGCGTGGTGCGGCGGTGCGCGGAGCGGCCTCAGGCGTGGGCCGAGGGGCGGCCCAGCGCGTACAGGGCGAGGCCCGCCAGGGCGACGGCGGCGACGGAACAACAGGCGGTCAGCAGCCATGGCCACGGGGGCGAACCGGTGACCGCCGCCACCGTCACGGGCGCCGCCGCCCCGAGACACACGACCGCCGGGGACAGCCCGACACCGAAGGCCTGCAACAGCAGGGCCGTCCACAGGGTCGCCCCCAGCGCGGCCAGCTCCCCCACGGGCGCCCCGGTCAGCAACGCCGCCGGTACGAGCAGCGCCAGATACGCCACCAGACAGACCGTCAGGGTGCGCGCCGACCGCAGCCGGAACCCCCGGGGCGTGGCCGACGCCCGCAGCGCCGCCACCGACAGGCCCCGGAACCGGTACAGCAGCCACTCGGCGGGCCCCATGCTGACCGTCAGCGCGATCACCGCGTACGGGTGGCGGGCTCCCTCGGACAGCACGAGCGCCCCGGCGGCCAGCCCGAACAGCCCGTACGGCAGGGACGCCAGGTACCCGGTCCGGGCCGGCCCCGGCACCGCGGCCGACCGGAGCGCGTCCCGCACGGCGTGCGCGGCCAGGGCGGTCGACGCCACCAGGGTGAGCAGGGGCAGCCCGATCCGCGGGCCCGTACCCGGCTCCCCGTACAGCAGCAGCGCCCCGCCGGCGACGAGCGGCGACAGCGCCGCCGCCAGCAGCCGCTCCCGGCCCAGCACCAGCAGCACGCCCGCCGCCGCGAGGTACACGGACTGGCCCACCGCGAACAGGACCGCCGGCCCCGGCCCCACCATCAGCAGCGCGGCCAGCACGGGGAGGGCCGCGCCCACCGGGGCACCGGCCCGCAGGGTGAGCCCCGCCTCCCGGCGCCCGGCGGCCAGCCGCACATAGGTCCGGTGACTCAGCGCCTGGCCCCAGGCCCACGACAGCAGACCCGCGACGACCAGGGCGGACACCGCGCCCGCGCCCCGCCACAGCGGCGCGGTGAGCGGGTAGGCGAGCCCGGGCAGCGCGAACACCACACCGCGCAGGGCGCAGCGCACGTGGTCGGGCGCCCAGGGGTCCGTCGCCGGGGGAGGCTCGGGGAAGGCCCGGGGCACCCGCCGGTAGAGCTCCTCGGCGAGCGAGAAGATGTCGGGGTGCCCGTAGCGGGCGCGGATCTGTTCACCCGTCAGCCCCTCCGATTCGAGGAGCGCGGCCACCTCGTAGGGGTGCACCGCGGGGGCCGTCCGGTCGGCCAGCTCGGCGGCCAGTTCGTCGACGGGCCCCGCCAGGCGCAGCGAGACCGTGTCGCTGTCCGGCTCGGGAACGGGCCGCCCGCTCATCCGGCCACGCTCCCGTGCGCCGTGAGCCGCTCGCGGTCCGCGCGGGGGACGGCGCCCGTGCCGGCGGCGGGCGAGGAGAGCTCCAGGTAGATCGAGCGGAAGGTCTCCACGGTCTGGCGCAGCGTGAACTGCTCGATCACCCGCAGCCGTGCCGCCTCGCCCATCTCCGCCCGGCGCGGGGCGTCGGTCAGCAGCTCCAGCGCCGCGTCGGCCATCGCCCGCGGATCGCGCGGGGGGACGACGAGCCCCGCGGTCCCCACCGCCTCGCGGACCCCGCCCACATCGGTCGAGACGGTGGCCCGCCCGCACGACATGGCCTCGATGAGCGTGAAGGGGAACCCCTCGCTGATGCTGGACAGCATCACCACGTTGCCCGCGGCGTAGGCGTCCCGGATGTCGTCCACCCGCCCCTCGAAGGTCACGCCGTCGCCCAGGCCCAGGGACCGCGCCAGCTCCTCGCACCGCTCCCGGTAGGCCTCGCCGCCCCGGGGCGTCCCGCCGAACAGCCGGAGCGCGGCCCCGGGTATGCCCTCGCGCACCAGCGCGAAGGCACGGATCAGCGTCTCCAGGTCCTTGATCGGGTCGACCCGGCCGGCCCAGCTCAGGGTGGGCCGCTCCGGTTCCGGCCCGGCGGCCGGGAACGCGGCCGGATCGACGCCGTTGTAGACGGTACGGATCAGGGCGGGATCGGCGCCGCCCTGCTCCTCCCACAGCCGGTTGTAGCGGTTGCCGGGCGTGATCAGAGCGGCGCGCCGGTAGGTCTCGCCGGCCAGCAGCCGGAAGAAGCCCAGCATCACCGCCTTCACCGGCCAGCGGTAGGCGCCGCCGCGGTAGCCGATGTACCGCTCGCGCAGGTACACCCCGTGCTCCGTCAGCAGCAGTGGCACGCCGTGCAGTGCGTTGGCGGCGAGGCCGGGCAGCGCGGCGATGCCCCCGCTGACGGCGTGGGCCACGCCGTGCCGCGGCGGGTCCGCCGCCAGCGGACGCAGGGCGTGTTCCAGGAGGTTCGTCGCCGTGACGGCGTCGTGCAGGGTGGGGCGGGACTCCCGGACCGTCAGGCCGGGGCGGTTCCACACCCCGGTCAGCACGGCCACGGCACGGTCGGTCCCCAGCGCCGGGGTGAGCAGCCCGTCGCGGGCGGCGTGCGCCAGCTCGTGGAGCGCCGGACCGAAAAGGTCCTCCTGGGCGGGGTCGAGCAGGGCGGTGAGGAAACGCTCGTACGCTCCGATCAGCCGTCGCCCGCGGCGGCCGCCCGGGGCGGAACCGGTGGGCGTCGGCCCCCACATGGGGACCGACACGGGCTCGGCCACGTGCGGCGGGATCTGCCAGACGAGGGGTTCACGACCCGTTCCCGTCACCGCGATCACCTCGAAGTCGATGTCGGGCATGCCGCTGACGAGCTGGTCGCACCAGACGCTGACCCCGCCGTGGCTGTGCGGGTACGTGCCTTCGGTGAGCAGGGTGACGTGCGCCGCGCCGGTGCGCGGCGCGTGGTGCGTTACGTGCATGGACGTGCTCCGCGGCAGCAGGGATCGGCCCGGGAGGGCACCGGTGGCGGACCGGTGCCCGGGCCGGGTGGGGAAGAGGGTGCGGTCAGTGCCCGGGGCCGTACGGCACGGGCCGGGCGACGCCCGCGGGCACCGGGGCGCGCGGTGCCGGCCGGGTCGGGACCGGGGCGCGCGCGGTGTCCTGGGCGCGGGCCGTGTCGTGGGCGGCGGCGGCCGCGCCGGGCAGCGTCAGGGACGTCGTCCCGTCGGCGCCGCCCGCGACCCGTCCCGACGTGGTCCCGGCGTACGGCTCCCCGAACGGGGTGGCCCCGTCCCCGGTGCCGATGACGGTCCCGGCCGGCACGGTGGCCGCGACCGGGAGGCCGGCGGGCGCCCGTACGGTCACGGTGTCGCCGATCCGGTAGCCGGTGACGTCACCGGCCCGCACGGCGGCCTGCCAGGCCGCCCGGTCGCGCAGCTCGGCACCGATGCCGCCCATCGGCAGGTTCACCAGCGGGGCGTTGTCGGCGTGGAGCCCGGCGTACCGGTCCAGCACCCCGTCGAGGACGGGGTAGCCGATGCGGTCCTCGGCGAGGTTGGACTGGTGGATGAAGTGCGGCCGGGGGTCGCCGGACAGCACGTGGCCGAGCGCGACCCGGGTCTCCAGCGGGACGATGTGCCCGGTGTAGCCGGTGGTGGTGTCGAGGGGCCGGTCGAGGCAGGTGGTGCCGGCGAGTTCCTCGCACAGGCCGCTGCCGCCCTGGGCACGGCTGGTGTAGATCCAGTTGTACTCGTCGACCTGCTCGGCGACCCGGCCCGCGTTGTAGAAGATGTTGACCGGGTGACGGGCGACGGTGAGGGCGGAACCCACCGCGCGCTGGCCGGGGTCCCGCGAGTTGTCGGCCCCGAGCCAGGCGATGCCGTTGCCGGTGAGCGAGGGCGCCAGGTTCGGGTTGTCCTGCGGCTGCTGGGGCAGCAGCTTGAGCCCCGAGTGCTCGCCGGTGACCAGCTCGTCCGGGCGCAGCGGCAGCCCGGCCCGCTCGGCCCAGGTCCGGTTGTCGGCGATCTGGTGGTCGATCTCGGCCCGGCTCACATATCGGGGGGAGCCGTCCGCGTCGGTCGCGCACTTCCACGGCACGGTGCCGACGTCCTGCTCGCAGCCCAGGTACGGGTGATCGTAGGTGTGGTTGATCCAGCGGAAGGCGTCCCGGTCGGCGACCAGCCGGTCGGCGGCGGGGTCGGCGCCGCCGTGCTCCTCGCGGTGCTCCACGCTGCCGCCGCCGTTGAACGCCATGTCCAGGGTGAAGCCCCGGTCGCGCGACCACCGCACCGCCTGCTCGACGTCCGCGGCGGTCATCCGGATCGGGTCCGGGGTGCCGGTGCCGGGGCGGCAGTCGACGTCCCCGGGGGTGCAGTCGAGCGTGGTGTCCCAGCGGTCGTCGGCGGCGAAGACGTCGTCCACGTGGACCGCGAAGTAGTTCCGGGACGTGCCCAGCCGGGTCTGCCGGGTCATCCAGTCGACGATTCCGCGCGCCAGCAGCCGGAACTGCTGCTGGTACCGGTTGTAGGCGAAGGTCACCACCAGTTCCCGGCGGCCGTCGTGGCGGTACTCGCCCACCAGCACGCCCCGGGTCTGCCGGCCCGGCACGGGCGCGTCGACGTAGGTGGTGAAGTCGGCACCGGCGGCCGGCCGGGAGAGGAAGGCGTAGCTCTCGTTCACGGTGGGGGAGTTGTCCTCGAAGGGCACGGTGCCGTCGAGGTAGCCGAACGGCCCGGCCTTGCCCGCGGCCGTCACCTGGGCGCGGACCCCGTCCACCGGGCCCAGGTGGCCGCCGTTGACCGGGTACTCGAGCCCCACCTGGGGCCTGGCGTAGGTGTACGCGTCGACCTGCGGGACCGCGTAGGTCCTCTCGTACGCGACGAGCGCCGCCATCTCCCCCGAACCGGCGGCGAAGGGCGCGTCGTCGGGCAGCACCACCGCCTGGTACTTCGCCCTCGGGCGGCCGTCGACCGTGTCGGCGAGGAACGCCGCGTCGACCACGGGCCGGTCCGGCCGGGTGAGGTCGACGAGCGTGTACGGCGTGCCGGCGCCGTCCAGTTCGGCGGCGACCGCCGCGGTGGCCGGCCCGCCGTCCGTGACGACCAGCACGCGCAGGTCGACGCGGGGCGCCGGGTCCGCCGCCGCGGCCGTCGCGGGCGTGACCGCGGATATCGGTCCGAGTAACAGCGCGCCCATGGCGAGCGCGGTCGTGCGCAGAGTCCGCCTCATGCGGTGATGTCCCCTCCCGGAAGGGCGGTCCGCCTCCCCGGCGGTCGCGCCCCACCCCCCAGCGTCACGGACACCCTCACGGCTGCCGTTCCGCTCCGACGCGTCACATAGTGCGGCCTGTGTGGAGGATTCGTGAGCGCGATGTGGAACATGACGGAAAAGCGCAGGTGCCTCCCGGCGCGGAGGCGGTTCTCCGGGGCCCTCTCGGGCCCGTGCGCCGGACCCTCGCGGACCGGCCCCGCGCCCGGCACGGCGCTGGTGTCACGGGCGGGCAATCGCTTGCTCGCGGGAGCCTCGGCGGCCCCGTGCCGGGGGCCTTTCGGCGGTCCGGGGCGGGCGCGGCGACCGCTGCCGGTTTTCGGCCAGACGGCGGGGCGGCCGGTCGCACACGAGGTGCGGCCGGCCGCCCGACGGGGTCCGGGGCGGACGGGTCAGGAGCGTGCGGCGGCGGTGGCCGGGGCGCAGGCCACCCGCGTCTCGGGGGTGTTGACGACCATGTCCTTCGTGGCCTGACCGTTGTTGTGCTCGTAGTACAGGTACGAGTAGAAGCCGATGTTCCCGTTGCAGCCGGAGTCGGCGGCCAACTGCACGGTGAGCGTCACCGTCCGGGTGGCGCCCGGGGCGAGCGGGATCGCGTAACCGACGCCGAGGCTCGTGCCGCCGGTGCCCGAACACGTCACCCCGTCGCCCGTGCAGGAGGTGAAGGCGTACTTCAGGTCCTTGCGCTGGGTGGTGAGCCAGGTCGGCTGCACCGACTGGTAGACGAACCAGATGTCCGTCTCCTGGTTGTTGGTGAACGTCATGGTCAGGTTGACCGTGGAGCCCGGGGTCACGCTCTGCTGGTCGGCGGTGAACGTCAGGTCGGCCGCGGCCGGTTCGGCGGCGGCCGCCGGCCCGCTCAGGCCGAGCAGGGCGACGAGAGCGAACAACGCGGTCAGGGTCACTCGTGCGAGGTGTGTGAGGCGCATGGCGCGGGAGGTTAGGTCACGCCCGGCGCGCCCGTCTGCCCCGCCCGGCGCGGCCGGCGCCGTCCCCGGCTCGAACCGCACACGGCCCGGTGGCCCGGCCGGCGGGCGTCCCGGCCGCCGGCCGGAGCGCATATGCCCCGGATGGGGGCCCGGGGACGCCGGGCGACGACTGGTGACTCTGCGCACGCAAGCGATTGCCGCACGTCGTGAAGGAATGGCGTATTCCGCCACGTTGCGCGTCCCTCCAGCCCATGCTCCGGCCCCGCGACGAACCGCGCCCACGGGCGTACGCGGCGCCCGTCCGTCCCGCGCGTACCCCTACGCGTACTGGGGGGCGCGACGACCGGCCGCGTCGGCGCCGTACCAGTCCAGGCACAGCGCGGTCGCGTCGTCCTGGAGACGGTCCCGGCAGGCCGTCCGCACCGCGCCCACCAGGGCGGTGACCGTCTCGCGGGGATGCAGACGGCGGGTGTCCCGCACCAGCGCGGGCAGGTCGACCCCCGACGCGGCACGCTCCTGCATCCCGTCGGTCAGCATGACCAGCCGGTCACCGGGGCGCAGCTCCAGCTCCTGCACCCGGTACGGCGTCCGGGAGGGCACCCCGAACGGGAGGTTGACGGACAGGGGGAGTTCCTCCACCGTGTCGCCGCGCATCCGCAAAGGGCGCGGGTGACCGGCGTTGACGAGCTCGAGGCGGCCCGTGTCCAGCCGGATCCGGAACAACTGGCCGGTCGCCATGCCGTGGCTGTGGTCGACCAGGGCCTGATGGGCCCGGCGGGCCTGCTCCGCGATGTCGCACCCGGCCCGCCGGGCCCCTCTCAGCGCACCGACCAGCAGGGTCGCCAGCAGCGCCGACTCGGTGTCGTGCCCCATGGCGTCGGTGATGGACAGGTGCAGTGTGTCGCGGTCCAGCGCGTAGTCGTAGGTGTCACCGCCGATGTCGTCGGCGGGCACCAGGCCGCCGGCCACCGAGAACTGCGCCGCCTCACAACACGAGGCGGACGGCAGCAGGTTGTGCTGGATCTCGGCGGCCAGACTGGTCGGCGTGGTCCGCCGGCTGCAGTGGTAGAGATCGGTGAACCGCCGGTCGGTGACGATGATGTACGCCAGCGCCCGCGCCGCCTCCCCGACCTGGCGCAGCACCGCGTCGTCCGCGTGGGGGAGCGTCATCTCCAGCACCCCGATGCAGTCCCCCCGGTTGGTGACCGGCGCGACGATCCGCCGGGCGTCCTCCCCGTCCGGCTCCTCGTGCAGGCGTTGGGACAGCAGCACCTTCTCGTACACACTGCCGCGCAGGCCGATCCGGGTCGTGCCCCGCTCGCTCTGCACCCCGTCGGCGACGGCCAGCCGGACGAGCTGCTCCCCGATCAGGTCGGCGAACAGGAAGGAGACGCACACCGCGTGGAAGCGCTTCTGGAGGTGACGGGCGACGACGTCGACCGACTCCACCGGCGAGGCGTCCGCCGCCTCCGCCAGGACATCGCCCAGCCTCAGGTCCTCACCCTCCACAGCGGCCTCCCTTCGCTGCCGCTACTTCTTCCCCCGGCCGTCCGGTTCTCACCCGGACGCTGCCCGCCGCGACGTACATCACCCCCGTACCGGAGGGCCGCGACCGGCGGGGGGGGGGGCGCCCCCCCCCCCCCCCCCCCCCCCCCCCCCCCCCCCCCCCCCCCCCCCCGCCCCCCCCCCCCCCCCCCCCCCCGGCCCCCCCCGCGCCCCCCGCCCGCCGGCCGCCCCCCGCCCCGCGCCCCCCCGCCACGACCAACCCCCCCCCCCCGGCGGCCCGCCCCCCCCGGGGCCGGCCCCCCCCCCGCCCCCCCGCCCCCCCCCCGGCCCGCCCTCCCGTCAAGCCGGGGACACGCGCACACACTCGATCAGGTAATCCCCGGTCGCGGGGTCGACCGTGACGCCGTGGGCCTCGCTGTGGAAACCGGGGAAGGCCCGGTCGAACGCCTCCAGCGCGCCCAGGTACCGCAGCAGCGGCCCGTCCGCCGCGCCGGTGGACTCCCCGGGCATCAGCACCGGGATGCCCGGCGGGGTCACCGTCACCATGGCGGCCGCGACCCGCCCGGCGGCCTCGCTCAGCCGCAGCCGCTCGGTGCCGCCCCGGATCAGTCGCTGGTAGCACTGCCGGGGCGGCGCGACCGGCTCGGGGAGCTGCTGGAAGGCCGTGTCCAGCGCGCTGATCAGCCGCGCCCCGGTGAGGTGCTCGTGCATCTCCTGGCACAGCTCGCGCAGGGTGGCCCCGCAGTACCGGCGCGGGTACTGCTCGACCAGATCGGGCAGCACCTGGTCCAGCGGAGCGTCCGTGTCGTACAGGGCCTTGAAGTCCATCAGGGCGTCCATCAGCGTGCCCCACTTGCCCTTGGTGATGCCCATGGAGAACAGCACCAGCGTGGTGTAGCTGTCGGTCTTCTCGACGACGATCCCCCGGGTGGCCAGGTACGCGGTCAGGACGCGTGCCGGGATGCCCCACGGCGAGGTCTCACCCGTGGCGCTCACGCCCGGGCAGGTCAGCGTCACCTTGATCGGGTCGAGCATGCAGTAGCCGTCGCTCAGGTCGCGGAACCCGTGCCAGGGCGCGCCGGGCTCCAGGTGCCAGCAGGACGGCTCGCTCCGCAGCAGCGCGGCCGGCGCGTCGGCGAAGTCGAGACGTTCCCCGGTGGCCGGATCGGTCACCGCCTCGGGCTGCCACACCCCGAAAAACCACCCGGGACGGTCACCCGCGCCCGCGACGCGCCGTGCGGTGCGCACGACGGCCTGCCGGAACCGGATGGCCTCCGTCACCGCCTCGTCGATCAGCCACTGCCCCTGCGGACCGTCCATCATGGCGGTCGCCACGTCCAGCGAGGCGATCGCCGGATACAGCGGCGAGGTGGTGCCGTGCATCATGAACGCCTCGTTGAACCGCTCGTGCGCGACCGGCGCCCGGGGCGCCGACTTCACGTGGACCATCGCGGTCTGCGAGAGCGCGGCCAGCAGCTTGTGGGTGGACTGGGTGGAGAACACGGTGGGGCGCTCCGGTCCGGTGAAGGTCTCCGGGCCGACGGCCATCCCGTAACGCCCCGCGTACAGGGGATGGAAGCGGGCGTAGGCGAACCAGGCCTCGTCGAAGTGCAGGCGCGGCGTGCTCGGCGCGAAGGCCCGGGCCGCCGCGACCGTGTCGTAGCACAGCCCGTCGTACGTGGAGTTGGTCAGCACCGCGTACTGCGCCTCGCGCGAGACCGCCCCCGCCGTCAGGGGATTGGCCGCCACCCGGGCGGCGACCGCGGCGGGGTCGGTCTCCGTCGGGGGCAGCGGCCCCGCCAGCCCGTACCCGTTGCGCGTCGGGACCAGGTACACCGGACGCGCTCCGGAGATCACCAGGCCGTGCAGGACGGACTTGTGGCAGTTGCGGTCCACCAGCGCGATCTCGTCGGACGTGACGCAGTAGTGCCCGACCATGCGGTCCGCGGTGGAGTCGCCGTGCAGGACGAAGTACGTGCGGTCGGCCCCGAAGACCCGGGCGGCGTTGCGCTCCGCCTCACCGATGGGACCGTTGTGTTCGAACAGCGAGCCCAGTTCCCCGACCGAGATCGACAGGTCGCTGCGGAAGAGCCGCTCCCCGAAGTAGTCGAAGAACGCCCGGCCCGTCGCCGACTTGAGGAACGCGACGCCCCCCGAATGGGCCGGAGTGTGCCACGAGTACTGGTGGGCGTCGTCGAACCGGCGCAGCGCCTTGAAGAACGGCGGCAGGATGTCCTGGTGGTAGGCGCGCGCGGCGGTGACGACCCGGCCGGCGATGAACGCGGCGGTGTCCTCCAGCGGCCAGATGTACCCGACCACCGCCTCGGAGACCCACAGCGGCAGCCGCTCCAGGTCCTGGTCGGAGTCGTCCGCCATCAGCAGGAAGACGGGCAGGTTCTTGAACCGTCGCTGGATCCGGCGCAGCACGTCGGCCCCGCCGCCCTCGCCGTCCCGGTCGTCCTCACCGTCACCGCCGCCCGGCAGGTCCCAGGCGACCACGGCCGCCGCGAGCCCCGACTCCGTGTGCAGGGTGGCGCGGGCCTCCCGCGCCCCGGCGGCCCACCGGAGCTCCATGCCCTGGTTCTCCAGCTCCTTGCCGATGCGGCGGAGCTGCTCGGTACTGACACCACCGCCCAGCGGGTTCTCCCGCACCGCCAGCAGGACCGTGCCGTTCGCCATGACGTCCGCCTCCTCGATAGGTGGGCCCCCGGGTTGTATCCGCGGCCCGCGGCACAGTCTTGTGGCGTCATGGCGGGAAATGCCGCTCTTCGCCCCGTGCTTCACCCGCAGGGGGGCACCCCGTCGCCGCCCGGCGGGAAACGGACGACCAGCAGGGCCCGGTCGTCGGGCATCTCCGTGTCGGGCTGCTGGTGCAGCAGCAGCTCGCAGGTGCCCCGGGCGTCGAGTCCCGCGGTCGTGGCCGCCGTCCGGGCCAGCCGGTCGAGCCCGACGTCGAGGCACTCGCCCCGGCGCTCGATCAGGCCGTCGGTGTAGAACACCAGCGTGGCGTCCGGCGGGACGGTGATCTCCGCCTGCGGGTACCGGGTGAACGGCACCGGGCCGAGCGGCGGGGCGAGCGCGCCCTCCAGGTACGTGGTGGAGCCGTCGCCGTGGACCAGCAGGGGCGGGGGGTGCCCGGCCCGGGTGTAGCGCAGGGTCCGGGTGCGCCGCTGGTAGGTGGCGTAGCAGGCGGTGGCCATGAGGCCCTCGTGGTAGGTGCCCAGGAAGTCGTTCAGCTCCGCCATCACCGCCGGCAGGTGCTCGCCCAGCCGCCGGGAGATGCTGCGCAGCACGGTGTTGATCTGCGCCATGGCCGTGGCCTCGGCGATGCCGTGCCCGGCGACGTCCCCGATGGTGAAGCCGACGACGTCCTCGCCCAGCGGGTGGACGTCGTACCAGTCGCCGCCGACGTCCACCATGTGCGTGCCCGGGGCGTAGCCGCTGGCGATGTCCAGGCCGGAGACCTCCGGCAGCCGGGGCAGCAGACTGCGCTGGAGCCGTACGGCCAGGCGGTGTTCGTGCTCGAACAGGCCCGCCCGCCGCACGGCCTGGGCGATCTGCTGGGCGATGGCGGTGATGTGGTCGGTGTCCGGCTCGGCGCCGGCGGCGTGGTGGATCACCAGGCTGCCGAGCACGACCCCCTCGGCCTCCAGCGGCACCCGCAGCGCGGTGTCCGGCAGGGGGGCGGCCGGCGGGGCGCCGTGCAGCCGGTCGAGGTCGGTCCAGGCCGCGGTCGTGACCGGGAGGGTGTCCGAAGGGGCCAGCGACGGCACGATGCGGCGCGGGTGCAGCTCCAGGGTCACCCCCGCCGCGTCCAGGGCCTGCGGCGCGCTCTTGTGCACCGCCTCGCACACGTCGGTGAGGTCGGCGCTGGACGCCAGCGCGGCCGTGAGCCGGTAGAGGCGCTGCATCCGGGCGCGGGCCTCCGTCTCGCCGCGCAGCAGCCGGTCCCGCTGCTCGGCGATGGCCCGGCGGTAGGCCATCTGCTGGTGCATCAGGCCGACCCGCTGGCTCAGGGCCACGAAGCGGTCGCTGATGTCGAGCCGCGACAGGTGCAGCTGGAGGGCCGGCTCCGGCCCCTGCCACCAGGTGGCGCGCGCACCGTGGCACCGCAGGCGCACCGGGGTGCCGTCCGCGTCGGGCACGGTCATGACGCCGGGCAGGGGCGATCCGCTGCGCAGCCACTGCTTCAGCCGCTCCGCCACCCGCTCCGGGTCGAGCACCAGTTCCAGGAGCTGCGCACCGGGCCGGAGGGTGCCCACCGTGCGGCGCGTGGCGGGGTTGACGGCCAGGATGGTGCCCGAGGCGGTGCACACCACGACCGCGTGCGGGAGGAGCTTCGCCATGGCGCGGAACGCCGCCAGGTCCATCTCACGCCCCGGCCGGGGGCGTAGGGGCGGAGCCGCCGTGACCGGCCGGCGCGGCGGGGCCGGGCGGGTGCTCGTCGCCGAAGTACTCGCGGCCCGGCTCGTCGTCCATGTCCAGGTCGGGCGTGAGGTGCACCACCACCCGGCAGCCGGAGCTGCCGCGGGCGATCGTCTCCTCCAGCTCGACCCGGGCGTATCCGAGGTTCTGGGCGGCGATGGTGCCGAAGATGTTCGACGTCATCATGCACATCGACTCCCTCCCCAGCACCTTCTCGGCGAACGGACAGCTCCGGCTGCCCAGGACGATCCGCTCGTCGTCCTGGGAGATGACGTAGAAGTCCCCCTCGATCCGCTGCTTGAGGTCGACCATGACATCGGCGACCTGCTCCCGGGTGAGCCGGCGCACCCCGAGGGCGCCGGCGTAGGCGTCGTTGATCTGCGAGCCGACCGACTGGCCGACCAGACTGATGTAGCCGGAAGCCTCCTCCAGACCGACCACGGACTCCAGCGACGTCGCCAGCTCCCGGATGAGGCCGCGCATGAAGACGTCGCGATCGAGGCCCACGTCCGCCGCCTTCGCCGGCTTCACGGCCGCTCCCTTCCACGCGGTGGAGCACCGTGCGGTCAGCCGGCGCTGCGTCATCGGCGGGGCACACGATCCCGCCGGCCCCGGTTCCCGAGGATAAGCCTCTCGTCATCCTTCGCTGAACCCTCTGCGCGGCAACCCCTCGTTCGGGGCATGGCGGAAGCCGGCGCGGCCCGCCCGCTCAGCCGCGCGCGCCGAACACCTGCGTCCACCACGGCCCGCCGGACCCCTCGTGGAGGCCGAGGCCGATCTCCTTGAACGAGCAGTTGAGGATGTTGGCCCGGTGGCCCGGGCTGTTCATCCAGGAGTCCATGACCGACGCGGGGGTCTGCTGGCCCCGGGCTATGTTCTCGCCGTACGTCGACCACTGGTAGCCGGCGGCGGTGATCCGCTCGCCCGGGCCCTCGCCGTCGGGGTTGGTGTGGTCGAAGTAGTCGCGTGCGGCCATGTCGTCGGAGTGGCCGCGGGCCGCCGCGTCCAGCAGGCCGTTCTGGCTCACCGGGCCGCAACCGTTGTCCGCCCGGGCCGAGTTGACGAGCGCGGTCACCTGCTCGGCGAACGAGCCGGACGGCGCCTGGGGCCGTTCGGGCCGCGGCGCGGAACGCGTCCGGGCCGGCGTCCGCTCGGGGCGGGGCGCCGACGCCGTCCGGCTGGGCGACGGCTTCTTCGTCGCCGGGGGCGAGGCCGAGGCGGAGGGCGACGGGCTCGCGGAGGCGGACGGGGACGCCGAGGCGGACGGGCTCGTGCTGGGCCGGGCCGGTGAGGCCGGCGGCGGCAGCGGAGCGCGGGAGGGGGCGGTCGCGGTCTCGGTACGCACCTGCCGGGCGCCCTCCTCGGGCTTCAGTAGCTGCCACCCGGCCACCCCGCCGCCCGCCACCAGCAGCGCCGCGGCGGCGGCCGCCCCCCGGCGCTGCCGCCGGCGCCGGGCGAATCGTTCCTGCCGCCGATTGCCCGGCCCGTCGCCGGCCCGTCCGCCCCGTCCGCGTCCCGCCCCGGGAGCGGTCGCCGGTGCCGCGGCCGATCCCGCCGGGGAGCCCGACCCGGCGAGCACGAAGGCGTCCCCGTCGCCGGCCGGCAGCGCCGCCCCGGCCCCGGCCAGGGCGGCCCCCAGCGGCACCAGGCCCAGGCCGACCAGCAGCCCCTCGGCGGGCACCAGTCCGGCACCGTGACCGGAACACACCGTGCAGTCGCGCGCGTGCCGTGCGATCCGCTTGCGCCACAGCGCGGACGGCACCCCGTCCCAGCCGGCCAGCGCGTCGTCCAGCAGCACACAGCGCGGCCGGGCCGCCAGCGCCCGTACGACGATCCGCGCGGTCTCGAGCTGGGCCTTCATCCGCTGCACGCGCACGGCCGTGTGCTGGGGCGTGAGCTCCATGGCGTCGGCGACCTCCGCACGGCTGAGCTCGCCCGCCGCCTCCAGCCACCACAGCGACAGCAGCTCCCGGTCGGCGTCGTCCAGCCACCGGGTGGCCTCGGCCACCTCCCGCCGCTGCCCCGACAGGCCCAGCCGCAGGATGGTCAGGTCCACGAAGTCGGCGCCCGGGTCGGCGAGGTCGGCCGCCTCGTGCGGGGCGCCGGCGAGCGCGGGGTCGAAGCGGTGGTCACGTATCTGGTTCATGGTGATGGCCACCAGCCACGACCGGAACCGCTGCGGGTCCCGCAGCGAGCCGAGACCGCCGAGCGCCCGGATCATCGTCTCCTGCACCACGTCGTCCACATCGGCGTGGCCGCTCAGTGCCCGCCCCGCGATGTTGTAGACGAGCGGCAGGTACGCCGCGACGAGCTCGTCCTGCGCCCGCTGGTCCCCGGCCCGGGCCGCCTCGACCAGCCGTACCTCGTGTGTCTGGCTCATCCCTCGCTCCTCTTTCCCCCCGGACGGCCGTCCCGCCCGGTACATGGGAGACCGGTCGGCGGGCCGGTGATAACGAAAACCACGGAGGACTTCGGGAATCCGCCCCCGGGCCGCCCCATTGTTTCCCGGCCGCTTCCCGGGGCAGCGGGGGAGGGGAGGTGTCGAGGTGAGCGTACGCAGCAGGGCGAAGGGCAAGAGCGGCAGAACCGCGGTCGAGGTCGCGGGGCGGTGGGGGTTCGCGGCACGGGGGGTGATCTTCCTGCTCGTGGGCGTGCTCGCGCTGCGGATCGCCTTCGGCGACAACGGCGAGCAGGCCGACCGGGGCGGTGCCCTCACCGAGGTGGCGGCGCAGCCCCTGGGGTCGGTGCTCCTGTGGCTGCTGGGCGTCGGCCTGGCGGGGATGGCCCTGTGGCAGCTCACCGAGGCGCTGTGGGGACGCAAGACCACCAAGCGCGTGCTGGCGGCCGGCAGGGCCGTCTTCTACGCGGTGGTGGCGTGGTCGGTGTTCGTCTTCGCCGGCGGTGACCACAGCAGTGGCGGCGGGGAGAGCGACCGGCAGTCCCACGACATGACGGCGCGCGCCCTGGAACTGCCCGCCGGGCAGTGGCTCGTCGCGGCGGCCGGTGTCGCGATAGCGGTCACGGGCGTCGTGGGCGCGGTGCAGGCGGTCCGCCGCAGCTACCGCAAGCACCTCCGCCTGGGCGAGATGAGCGCCCGGGTGCGGACCGCCGTGGACGTGGCGGGCGTCGCGGGCGGAGTGGCCCGCGGTCTCGTCTTCGTCGTGGCGGGCGGCTTCGCCCTGCGCGCGGCGGTCACCTACCGGCCGAGCGAGGCG
This sequence comes from Streptomyces sp. NPDC016309, assembly GCF_043077235.1. NCBI lineage: Bacteria > Bacillati > Actinomycetota > Actinomycetes > Kitasatosporales > Streptomycetaceae > Streptomyces > Streptomyces sp. NPDC016309. The sequence goes on from NZ_JBIBSG010000002.1 coordinate 87,142, forward strand.
AAGGGCCTGGACGACACGATCCGCTCCTTCGCCGACACACCCGCCGGCCCCTGGCTGCTCGTGGTCGTCGCCCTGGGCCTCGCGCTGTACGGGCTGTTCTCCTTCGCCATGGCGGTGTGGCGCCGGGTCTGACCGGTGCAGCCCGTGACGACGCCGCCGCACGCCCCGCGCCGGAGGCGGGACGCGCGACGGCGGGCCGTCGGACGCGGGGATCAGAAGGTCAGGTTCCAGGCGTCGATCGTGCCGGTGTCCTGGGTCGCGATGTCACGGACCCGGAGCTTCCAGGTGCCGTTGGCGGCCTCGGCGGAGGCGTTGACCGTGTACGTCTTGGCCACGTCGTCCGTGCCGTCGTTGTCGGCGAAATCCTCCAGCGGGTAGACCGTGCCGTCGGGCGCGACCAGCGAGAGGACCAGGTCACCGCGGTAGGTGTGCCTGATGTCCACGCCCACCTTGAGGGTGGCGGGCGCGTTGCCGCTCAGACCCGAGACGGTGAGGGGGCTGTCCACGGTCGCGTTGTCCGCGATGGCGACGTCCGTCGTGGACTCGAAGTACGAGCCGGGCGGGGGCGTCGTACCGGAGACCGCCTTCAGCGCGTCGGTCTGGCCCTCGCCGAAGAAGCCGTTCTTCGCCGTGGTGCCCGTGCACCGGGTGTCCGAGGGGCAGGACGTGTCCACGGCCTGGACGCCCAGCCGGGTGCGGAGGTCGGCGGGGGTGGCGGCCGGGTCGGCGCTCGCGAGCAGCGCGGCCACACCGGCGACGTGCGGCGACGCCATCGACGTACCGTTCATGTTGCCGTACTTGCCGCCCGGGAGGGTGGAGTAGACACCGGACGCACCGTCGCCGCCCGGGGCGGCGATGTCGATGACGCCGTTGCCGTAATTGGAGTACGACGCCTTGACGTTGCCCTTGCCCATCGCGGCCACCGTCACGACGCCCGGGAGCTCGGTGGGGATGTCGAGGCAGGCGTTGGTGATGGTGCGCCGGACGGGGGTGGAGTCGTTGGGGCTCTCCGTGTCGACCGTCTTGTTCGCCAGGTCGAGGTTGGAGTTCCCGGCCGCGGCGACCTGGAGCGAGCCGCGCTTCTCGGCGTACTCCTGCGCACGCCGCACACCCTCGATGATGGCGGCCTGGTCGGCGTTGTCCGGGCAGTTGAACTGCCACGGGTCCGTGTAGTAGCTGTTGTTGGTGACCTTGAAGCCGTGGTCACCGGCCCACATGAAGCCGCAGACGGTGTTCTCCGCGAAGAACAGGCTGGTGCCCGGTTCGGCGATGCGGACGGAGGAGATCTTCACCCCCGGGGCCACGCCGACGACACCCTTGCCGTTCTTGGCGGCCGCGATGGTGCCGGCGACGTGCGTCCCGTGCGTACCGACGTCACGCCAGGCGCCCGCCCGCGTGTCCGCCCTGCCGTACGCGCAGGAGACGGAGTCCGCCGCGTTGAAGTTGGGGGCGATGTCCTGGTGCTTGTCGTCCACGCCGGTGTCGAGCACACCGACCTTGACCGTCGCCGAGCCGGTGTTCACGGCCCAGGCCCGGTCGGCCTTGATCTGCGTCATGTCCCAGCGCGTCAGGCTCTCGGCGAGCGTGGTCGGCGACTGGGCCGGGTTCGCCGGGAGGGCCGGGTCGTACGCGTCGGCCGGCACGTCCGAGGTGCGGGTGGCGCCGACCTGCTGCACGCCGGGCACCGCGCGCATGGCGGAGGCGAAGCCGGCCGAGGCGGAGTGGGCGACGATCACGCCGATGGCGTCGTAGGAGGCGAACACCGAGCCGCCGTTGGCGGTCACGGCGGCCCGGACGGCGGAGGTGTCGCCGGGAGTGGTGATCACCAGGTGGGCACGGGTGCCGGCGACCCACGCGGCGGTCGCCGCGGGTGCGGCCGGAGCGGCGGTGGTGGCGGCGGTGGCGGGAACCCGCGGCGCGGCGCCGAGGGCCGCGGCGGGCGTCCCCAGGGCGAGGGTGGTGCCGAGGGCGGCCACGGCCACCGTGAGCGGCTTCGCCGGGAGCCAACGGGATATGTGACGTATCAACGCGTCCTCCGAGTCCCGGCGTGCTGGTCGGGCCGCCGGGCCGAATGTGTAAGGGGCGAACGCAAGATGTCAGACCGGCGAACCCGCTGAGAAGGAGGGGAAACCCTTGCTGCTCCCGTACGGGACACGAGGGTTGCCGGCCCGCCCCGCGTCCTGACCCCCGCCCGGCCGGGGCTCCGCCCGGCCGGTGCTCCGTCCCGCGCCCCGGCCGGGCCCCCGGAGCGTGGGAGGGGAGCGGGACGTGCGGCGGGGCGGCCCCGTAGAGTGCTCCCGGGCGCGGCACGAGCATCAGGAGAGCAAGTGACTGCGGTGAGTCTTGAGCACACGGCCGTGCCCGCCGACACCGGCGAGGTGACCTTGCTGATCGCCCGGCAGGTGCAGCCCGGCTACGAGGCCGCGTTCGAACGCTGGGCGCGCGGCATCCTCGCCAGCGCGGCGGGCTTCCCCGGGCATCTGGGGCACGGCCTGTTCCGGCCGTCCGCCGAGGGCGCGCCCTGGTTCCTGGTCCACCGTTTCCGGGACGCCGCCGCGTGCCGCGCGTGGCAGGAGTCGCCGGAGCGGGCGGCCTGGTTCGCCCGGTGCGAGGGCCACCACCACACCGAGATCGCGCGGCGCGAGCTCACCGGGATGGAGACCTGGTTCGCCAAGCCCGGAGCCACGTCGCCGGCACCCCCGCGGTGGAAGATGGCCATCAGCGCGACCCTCGCCATCTACCCGATCTCCCTGCTCGGCGGCTACCTCCTGGTCCCCCGTCTGACCGGACTGCACCCGGTCGTCAGCAGCGCGGTGATCGCCTGCGTCTTCAACGTCCTCATGACGTACGCGGCGATGCCGGCCGTGAGCCGGCTGCTGCGCGGCTGGCTCGGCCGCTAGGTCGTGTCCGCAAAGTCTCGCCTGGCCCGCGGTGTCCGGCACGCGGACGGTCCCTAGGACCACCGTGCCGTTGCGCCGTGCCACCGGTCCGCGAGGATGGGGGCGAACAGAAAGGGGCACAACGTGGCATCTCGCCTCAACCCGTACATCAGCTACGACGGCAACGCGCGCCAGGCCTTGGAGTTCTACCAGCAGGTCTTCGGCGGTGACCTCACCCTCAACACCTACGGCGACTTCGGCGCCGACGCCCCCGGCCGGGCGGAGAAGATCATGCACGGCATGCTCGAGACCGACCGCGGCTTCACCCTCATGGGCGCCGACCACCCGCCCGGTTCGGAACACCGGCCGGGCAACGACATCGCCGTCAGCCTGAGCGGCGACAGCGCGGACGCGGACACCCTGCGCGGGTACTGGGAGAAGCTCTCCGACGGCGGCACCGTGGCGGTGCCGATGGAGGTCCAGATGTGGGGCGACGAGTTCGGCATGTGCACGGACCGCTTCGGCATCACCTGGATGGTCAACATCGGGCAGTCACAGGGCTGAACCCCCGGCGGCGGGGGAGGGCCGGGCCGCCCACCACGGTGCGCGGCCCGGGCACGGCCGGGCGCGGCGCGCACAGGGGCCGGCCCGGCATGCCCCGGGTGCGGCGGGGTACGCGCGCTGTCATGGAGCAGTCGGTCCCGGACGTACACACCTCGCTGCGCGAGGACATCGACACCGCGCGCGAGGAAGCCGCCCTCGGTGTGGCGGAGGCGCGGCACGGCATGGCGGCGCTCGCGGCCGGCGGCGCGTGCGGCCTGCTCGCCCTCTGGTCGGCGCACCAGGTGCTGCTGCGCGGCCTGGAGCGCGTCTGGCGGCCGGGGCCCGCCGCCGGCGCCCTGACGGTCGTCTACGCCTCCGGCGCCTCGGCCCTCCTCCACTACGGCTCGAAGCGGCTGCGGGTCGCCCAGGACGCGTCCCGTGAAGCCGTGCACGCCTCCGTCGACGTGGTGCGCCACGTGGTCGAGGAGCTGAAGGACTCCTAGGCCGTGCGCCGGGAGTCCCCCGATCGGCCGTCCCGGTCCAGGACGGCCAGCAGGGCCCGCGCCTCGGCGTGCGCGCGGGGGACGTCGACGTCGTCGCAGACCACCTCCAGGCCGAGGGACGTCATGCCCGGCCCGCCAGGGAGGGCGTAGTACGACTGGTACGCGAAGTAGGCCCGCAGCTCGTCCTCCGGGTCGCGGCCCACCCACAGCGTGGCGAAGCGCTGTTCCTCCACCGGGCCGTGCGCCATCGCCCTCGTCACCGTCTCCGCGAGGTCCATCCGGTACTCGTAGGGAGCGGGCGCCGGCGGCAGGGCGAGCACCGCCCGGGCGAACTCCCGGGCGTGCGCCGCGTCGTCGAACGCCAGCAGCTCGCTGAACACGGGCAGTCCGGCCAGCAGCAGCCAGCGCCGCGGCCCGTCCCCCTCGGCCGGCTCGTGGGCGACGGACAGCACCGAGGTGCCCCCGTCCGCCCCGTCGTGCCGCCACGCGTAGGTGAAGACCTGCTCGAAGTCCACTCCGTCCCCTTCCCGCCCCTCCATGGTGCGTCCACCCGTCCACCGCCCCTGACGGCAGCGGTGCGTGAGGGCGCGTCACCCGCCCGTTACGGGGTAGGCGCGGAACGTGACACGACACGACCACCACGGCGACCGCGCCGACCACGAAACGATCAGGAGGCATCGATGAATACCATCATGGCCGCTTCGCAAGACGCCTCGGCCGCACCCGCGTGGCTGCACGTGACGGTGATGGCCGTGGCGGTGCTGGTCCTCTTCTACAGCCTGGCCCGCCGCAGCAACTGAACCCTCATGACGTCCGCAGCACCTCGCCGGCCGTGGCCAGGGCCGCCCGCCGGTCGTGGGGCACCATGCCGATCCGGGTGCGGCGGTCGAGCAGGTCGGCCTCGTCGAGGGCGCCCTCGTGCCGTACCGCCCAGACGAGTTCGGCCACCGTGACCGGGTGGCCCGGGACCACGGGGCGGGCCAGGTCCGGGTCGGCGACCCCCAGGGCGTGCACCGCCGGGGCCTCGGTGCCGTAGCGGCGGACCAGCCGCCCGGGGACGTCCAGGGCGGCGAGCGTCGCCGGGGCGGCGGCCCCCACCAGGGGCAGGCGCGCCGTCCGGCAGGGGCCCGCGGTGAGACCCCGCGCGGCGACGGCCGCGTCCAGCGCGTCCTGCGCCATGCGCCGGTACGTGGTGAGCTTCCCGCCCACCACGGTCACCACCCCGTCCGCCGACGTCAGCACGGCGTGCTTGCGCGAGATGTCCGCCGTACGGGACGCGCCCGCCGTGGCCGAGGTGTCGAGCAGCGGCCGCAGCCCGGCGAAGGCGCCGATCACGTCGTCGCGGCCCAGCGACACGTCGAGGGCCGAGCCCAGCACGTCCAGCAGGAAGCCGATGTCCGTCTCCGGCACCTCGGGCACGTCCGGGACGTCCCCGTCGACGGGTTCGTCGGTCAGCCCCACGTACACCCGTCCGTCGCCCTGCGGGAGGACCAGGACGAAGCGGTTGGCCTCCCCGGGGATGGGGATGTGCAGGCCCGCCGTGAGCGAGCCGAGGTCCTCGGAGCGGAGCACCAGATGGGTGCCCCGGGAGGGGCGCAGCCGGATGTCGTCGATCAGGCCGCCCGCCCAGACGCCGGTGGCGTTGATCACCGCGCGGGCCCTGATCCGGGTCTCCTCGCCGGTGAGTTCGTCCCGCACCAGGGCGCCGCCCCCGTCGAGGGACAGTGCCCGGGTACGGGTCAGGATCCGGGCGCCGTGCGCGGCGGCCGTGCGGGCGAGGGCGGTCACCAGCCGGGCGTCGTCGCTGAGCCGGCCGTCCCAGGACAGCAGCCCGCCGCGCAGCCCGGAGGACCGCAGCACGGGAGCCATGTGCCGGGTCTCCACGGGCGACAGGGCGCGCGGCGCCGGCAGGGTGGACCGCGACGTGCGGGCCGAGGCGCGCAGCAGGTCTCCGGCGTGCAGCCCCGCCCGCGCCAGGGCCGCCTGCGCCCGGGAGACCAGGGGGGTCAGCGGCAGGACGAACGGCTGGGCGCTCACCAGGTGCGGCGCGGTCCGCTCCATCAGGACGCCCCGTTCCACGGCACTCTCGTGGGCGACGTCCAACTGCCCGGAGGCCAGGTACCGCAGCCCGCCGTGGATGAGCTTGGAGCTCCAGCGCGAGGTGCCGAAGGCCAGGTCGTGGGCGTCGATCGCGGCGACGGACAGCCCCCGGGACGCGGCGTCGAGCGCGGCGCCCGCGCCGGTCGCCCCGAGGCCGACGACCAGGACGTCCACCTCGGTTCCGTCGGCCAGTTCGGCCAGCTCGCGGCGGCGGCGCGCCGCGGTGAGGGACGACGGCACGCGGTCGGGGGCGGGGGCGGTGTCACGCGAGGGGCTCATGGGGCGAGGGTCCTTTCCAGGAGGGTCCGCAGTTCACCGAGGAAGGCCGCTTCGTCGAGCCCGGGGTCCGAGTCGTCGGTCATGGTGCGCAGCGAGAGCGTGAAGGACTGGACGATCAACAGCACGGACCGGGCCTGGAGGTCGGGGCGCACCGCCCGGACGGACCCGTCCGCGTGCCCCTCCTCCAGCGCCCCGGTGATGAGGCCCAGCAGGGCGTCCTGGCTCGCGCCGCGCCGGTCGAGCACGTAGGGCAGCAGGAGTTCGGGGTCCACGTCGAGGATCTTGTGGAAGAGCGGGTGGGCGCGGAACGCCTCGACTCCGGTCACCAGCCCGTCGACCAGCCGCCGCCGGGCGGGGGCACCGGACTCGCGCCCGGGCATGGCCGCCACGGCCAGGGCGACCCACTCACGGGTCATCACGTCGCCGACCAGGGTCCGCACATCGGGCCAGCGGCGGTAGAGCGTCATGCGCGAGACCCCGGCGCGGCGGGCCACGTCGGTGAGCGTCGTACGGCGCACGCCGACGGCGAGGACGCAGTCGCGGGCCGCGTCGAGGACGGTTTCCCCGTCCGAATGGTTGTGACGAATGGGCGTCATCTGTCACAGTGTACCGCCAGTGCGGGCCTCAGAGCACGCCTCGATCCGGAACCGACGGTGAGGAACCGAACCCCGTGGACATGTTGTGGAGCGGCTGGGGCGACCCGGCCAAGGCGGCACCCCTGCCCGACACCGTGACCGGCCTGCTGCGCGACCTGCTCGGGGTCACCCCCCGCGACCGGGGCCCCGCCGCACTGGAGGACATCACCGTCCCCGAGCCGCCGCTCACCGACGCGGCCCGCCGCGCCCTCGCCGACTGCCTCGGCGACCCCGCCCTGCTGCGCACCGACGCCGAGACCCGCGTCCGCCACACCCGCGGCAAGTCCACCCCCGACCTGCTGCGCATCCGCGCGGGCGAGGTCGACGACATCCCCGCCGCCGTCCTGCTGCCCGGCACGCACGAGGAGGTCCTCGCCGTCCTCCGCGTGTGCGCCGAACACCAGGTGGCCGCCGTGCCGTTCGGCGGCGGCACCTCGGTCGTCGGCGGCCTCGCCCCCGAGCGCACCACCTTCGTCGCCCTCGACCTGCGCCGCATGAACGCCCTGCTCGACCTGGACGAGGTCTCCCGCACGGCGACTCTCCAGCCCGGGATGCGCGCCCCCCACGCCGAGGCCCTGCTCAACGAGCGCGGCTACACCCTCGGCCACTTCCCCCAGTCGTACGAATGGGCCACCATCGGCGGATTCGCCGCGGCCCGCTCCAGCGGCCAGGCCTCCGCCGGGTACGGCCGCTTCGACGAGATGGTCCTCGGCGTCACCGTCGCCACCCCCCAGGGCACCTGGGCCGCCGGACAGGCACCCCGCTCGGCGGCCGGCCCCGACCTGCGCCAGCTCGTCCTCGGCTCCGAGGGCGCGCTCGGCGTGATCACCTCCGTCACCGTACGGATCCGCCCGCTGCCGTCCGCGCGCCACTACGAGGGCTGGCGCTTCGCGTCCTTCGAGGCCGGCGCCGCCGCGCTGCGCAAGCTCGCCCAGGACGGCCCCCGCCCCACCGTCCTGCGCCTGTCGGACGAGACCGAGACCTTCGTCGGCCTCGCCCACCCCGACCGCATCGGCAGCGGCGGCACGGAGTCCGCCGGCTGCATGGCCGTCGTCGGCTACGAGGGCACGGCCGCGTCCACCGAGGAATGCCGGGACGCCGTCCACCAGGTGCTCCTCGCCGAGGGCGGCGAACACGTCGGCACCGAACCGGGCGACCGCTGGGCCCACGGCCGCTACGACGCCCCCTACCTCCGTGACGCGCTGCTCGACGCCGGCGCCTTCGCCGAGACCCTGGAGACCGCCGCCTTCTGGTCCGCGATCCCGGACCTCTACCAGGGCGTGCGGCAGGCACTCACCACCGCCCTCACCGACGCCGGGACGCCCCCGCTCGTCATGTGCCACATCTCGCACGTGTACGAGAACGGCGCCTCGCTGTACTTCACCGTCGTCTCCGCCCAGGGCGAGGACCCCGTCGCGCACTGGGCACCGGCCAAGCACGCCGCCAACGAGGCCATCCTGGCCGCCGGCGGCACCATCAGCCACCACCACGGCGTCGGCACGGACCACCGCGACTGGTACGCCCGCGAGGTGGGCCCGCTCGGCGTCCGCGTCCTCCAGGCCGTCAAGACGGAGCTCGACCCGGCGGGCGTGCTCAACCCCGGCATCCTCGTCCCCGTCCGCCACCCCTGATCCGGCCCGGCCCACCCGGCCGCCGGCCCGCCCTGCCCTACGGAGGCGCGCACATGCGACAGTTCACCGCCGTCGTCAACCCGGCCGCGGGAAGTTCCAGCGGCACGGCGGCCCTGCTGCCCGTGGCCCGGCTCCTGCGGGAGGCGGGCGCCGGACTGGAGACCCGGTACAGCCGCAGCCTCGACCACGCCCGTGAACTGGCGCGCACGGCCGCGGCGCGGGGGCACACCGTGCTCGCGGTCGGCGGCGACGGCATGGCCGGCGCCGTCGGCGGCGTCCTCAGCGGCACCGACGCCGTCCTCGGCCTCGTGCCCTCCGGCCGCGGCAACGACTTCGCCCGCGCCCTGGGGCTGCCCACCGACCCCCCGGCCCTGGCCGAGCTGCTGCTGCACGCGACGCCGCACGCCGTCGACACCATCCAGGTGGAATCGGCCACCCACCCCGGGACCGCCGTGCTCGGCAGCGTGTACGCCGGGGTCGACGCGGTCGCCAACCGGTACGCCAACCGGTCCCGGCTGCTGCGCGGCGCCGCCTCGTACTACGCCGGCGGTGCGCGCGCGGTGGCCGGCTGGCGGCCGGCGACGTACCGCATCACCGTCGACGGCACCGTCCACGAACGGCGCGGCTACACCGTCGTCGCCGCCAACTCCGGCTTCTACGGCTTCGGCCGCCGGGTCGCGCCGGACGCGCGCGTCGACGACGGACTGCTGGACGTCGTCGTGCTGGGCCACGCCTCCAAGCTGCTCTTCTTCACGATGATGAACGAGCTCAAGACCGGGGCGCACCTGCGGCGCCCGCAGGTCGAGGTGCTGCGCGGCAGGGAGATCCGCATCGAGGCCGACCGCGACCTCCCCTACGGCGCGGACGGCGAGGTGGACGCGGCCCTGCCGGTCACCGTACGGGTCCGGCCGGGCGCGCTGCACGTCCTCCGGTGAGGGGGTGGCGAGTGGAGTGCCGCAGGGTTCTCGGGGGGGACCTGCGACACTCCCTCCCTTCCGGGCGGCGGCTGGAGGCGCCCACGCCCCGGCATCCGTCGCCTGCCCGGCCCCTGCCGCCGCACACGGGGCCGTACGGCTGACGCGGCGGCGCCGGGCCGCCGGGGCCGGCGCCGCCCCGCCTCGCCCCGGTGTGGCGAGACGTCAGTCCGGGCGGCCGGGAACCAGATTGACCCGCTCCCGGACCACCGGGTACCCCGCCTTGGTGAAGTTCGCGGCCATCGGGGTGTTGCCCTGGTCGGTGGCCCCGGCGATGAAAGCGGCCCCCCGCTCGGCCAGGAAGTGGGTGCACTCGGCCAGCAGGTCGTAGGCGTAGCCGCGCCCGCGGTGCTCCGGGAGCACGCCGATGAAGCCGACGCAGGGCCCGGCCGGGTTGTGCGCCGGGACGTGGAGGCCGGCCAGGTCACCGTCCGGGGCGTACGCCACCTGCCACCACTCGCGCGGCGACGGGCACCAGTGGAAGAAGTCCAGCTCCTCCTGCGCCGCTTGGTCGAGCCCGCCCTCCTCGACGGCCCGCAGCGCGTGGGCGTCCAGCGTCACCGCGTGGACGCGCCGCAGCGCCTCGAAGAACACGGCGTCGTCCGGCTCCGCCGCGAACGTCAGCCGCCCGGGGCGCTTCGGGAGGCCGCACTCGGGCGTCCAGCGGTACATGTACCGCTCGACCAGCACCTCGTAGCCGGCCGCCCGCGCGGCCCGCAGCCGGGCCGCGCCCGCGGCACGGGTGACCGGGTCCTCCCGCCAGCCGGCGGGCAGGTTGAGCTCCAGCTCGACCCGGTGGGGGGCGGTCCGCAACAGCGCGGAACCCGCGTCCTCCTCGCCCTCGGCGACGTCGAACCAGTTGATGTTCAGGGGGGTGCGGTCGTCGGGACCGCCCCACCAGGCACCCCGGGCGACCACACGGCCGTCACGGAGCGCGACCCGCTTCCACTCGGGACGGTGCGTGGTCCGGGCGTGCACGGTACGCGCGCCGAGCGGGTCGGGCAGGGTGTCGAAGAGATGGGCGTCGCTCGGACCGAGCGCGCGGATGACCGGATCGGTCATGGGAGTCGTCCTCCGGTACAGATGCGTACGGAGCGCTCCCGGTCAGATCGTGGACGCCGGGGAGACGGAACGGGAGCGCGGGGAACGTGACTGGTGCACGGCACTCGCCTCCTTCCGTCGTCGTGGGGCGTCGCCGCCCACCCTAGGTGCCCCGGTCCGGCCGCGTCCACGGGTTTGTGTGAGGCTGTTCCCCGCACCGTCCGAAGGGGGAACCACCATGCACACGCCGAGCCTGCCCGACGACCTGGAGGCCCCGGACCGCCTCTGGGCACGGGCCGTCACCTTCGCCCTGCTGGAAGAGGCGTGCGGCGACGGCCGGCCCGAGCACGTCCTCGACCGGCACGGACTGTGGTGCCACAGCACCGGCGCCTGCGGCTGGTGGCGGCTGACCCTGCTCGACGGCGGGCGGGCCGTCCTCGTCGGCCAGGACCCCGACGGCAGCCACACGCACATCGACGGCCGGCAGATCGACTTCCTGGCCGGCGGCCCCGACTGGCTGCCCTGGGAGCAGTTGCGCGAGGACGCCGAGGGCAACCTCCTCGGCTTCGCCTACTGGTGGGAGAACGGCGCCTGGCACCGCATCCCCTATCCGGAGGAGCTCGACGAGGACGGCCTGGAGGGCGCCGCGCCCTGGGTCGGGTCCGAGGACGAGTTCGTGGTCCTCACGGCCGTCCTCGCGGACGCCGACGAGCTGACGGGGGACCAGCGGCGGGCACTGGACGGGGCCGTCACCCGGTTCCGCGAGCGCGCCGAGGCACGCACCGTCGACGCGGCCGCCGTGACCGACCTCCTCACCGCCGCATTGCCCGGCGGCGTACCGCCCGGGCGGCCGGAGGCGGCGCTGGACCTGGCCCGGCGGGCCGGACTGACCGGCGCCGCGAGCACCGGGGCCTGACCCGGGCCGGTCACCGGCCCGCCGGGGGAGGGGTGCCGTCGCGGACGGCCCCCTCGCCCTCGGCGTCGATGTGCGGCAGCACCCGGTCCAGCCACCCCGGCGCCCACCACGCCGACCGGCCGAGCAGCGTCATGGCGGCCGGCACGAGCAGCAGGCGCACGATCGTGGCGTCGATGAGCACACTCGCGGCCAGGCCCAGCCCCAGCATCTTGACCACGATGCTGTCGCTCAGGATGAAGGCGGCGAAGACGCTGACCATGATGAGCGCCGCGCAGGTGATGACCCGTGCCGTGATCTCCAGCGCGTGCGCGACGCTCGCCTTCGGGTCCCCGGTGCGCAGCCAGGCCTCGTGGACCCGGGACAGCAGGAAGATCTCGTAGTCCATGCTGAGTCCGAAGACGATGGCGAACATCATCATCGGGACGTAGCTCTCGATGGGCACCTCGCCCGAGACGCCCAGCGCGGGCCCGCCCCACCCCCACTGGAACACCGCCACCACCACGCCGTACGAGGCGCCGATCGACAGCACGTTGAGCACGGCCGCCTTGACCGCGACGAGCACCCCGCGGAAGACGACGAGGATCACCAGGAAGGCCAGGCCGACGACGACGGCGATGATCAGCGGCAGCCTCCTGGACACGATGTCCAGGAAGTCCACCTGGGCGGCGGTGGTCCCCGTCACGTACGTACGGGCGCCGGTCCCGCCGACCGCCTGCGGAAGGACGTCGTCCACGAGGTGGTTCACCAGGTCGGTCGTCCTCTTGTCCTGGGGGTCGGCGACGGAGTAGGCCGTCGCGATCAGCACGTCGCCGTCCTGGGTGGGCTTCAGAGGGGTGATCACCGCCGCGTCCGGCACGTCGGCCAGCGCGCTCGCGGCCTTCGAGGCCAGGGAGGACCGGTCGGCGGACGGCACGTCCGACTGGTCGATCACCAGCGTCAGTGGGCCGTTCGACCCCGGCCCGAAGGCCGAGGACATCAGGTCGAAGGCCCGCCGGTCGGTGAACGACTCCGGGTCCGCGCCGTCACCGATGTGCCCGAGCCGGATGAACAGCAGCGGCACCGCCAGCACCGCCAGCACCACGACCCCGGAGACCAGGAACCACCACGGCCGGCGCTCCACCCGCTGCGCGTACCGGTGCCAGGTTCCGTGTGCCGCCTGCCCCGGTCCGGTGTCCGTCTCGGCGATGGGCCGCCGGACGTGGAGCCGGTCGATCCACCGGCCGGCCAGGCCCAGGACCGCCGGTACCAGGGTGAGCGCCGCCAGGACGGCGGTGACCACCGTGACGGCCGCGGCGAGACCCAGCTTGCCGATGAAGTCGATCCCCGACACCCACAGCCCGGAGAGCGCGATGACCACCGTGCAGCCGGACACCAGCACCGCCTTGCCGCTGGTGGCCGCCGCCAGCCCGGCCGCCGTCACCGGGTCCCGCCCGTCCATGAGGTTCTGCCGGTGGCGGGTGATCAGGAACAGCGCGTAGTCGATGCCCACGCCCAGGCCGATCATCGTGGCCAGCGTGGGCGAGACGGTGGCGAACGTGAACGCCGCGGCCAGCAGCCCCAGCAGGGCGATCCCGCAGATCACCGCGATCAGCGCGGTCAGCAGCGGTGCCACCGCCGCCACCACGCTGCCGAACCCGATCAGCAGCACCAGGATCGCCACCCCGAAGCCGATGGCCTCGCTGGTCCGGTCGTCCGGTTCGGGCCGTGCCAGCTCGCCCAGCGGGCCGCCGTACTCCACCTCCACGCCCGCCGACCGCAACGGCTGGACCGCCGTGTCCACGCCGCCGAGGTAGGACGAACCGAGCGTGGAGGGCTGGACGTCGAACCGTACGGTGATGTAAGCCGTCTTCCCGTCCGAGGACAACGGGCCGACGTCGGTGGCGCCCTGCGCGGGTGGTGGTGTCCCGGGCGGCGGCAACGGGTTCTGCGCGCTGAGGACGTGCGGCAGCTTCTGGAGGCCGCTCACCGCCGTGCCGATCTGCCCGGAGAAGTCGGTCAGCGGCTTCCCGGCGTCGTGCAGCACGACCTGGGCGCTGTATCCGCCGGCCGCCGGCTCGTGCGCCTGGAGCACGTCGAGGCCGTCCTGCGACTGGGACCCCGGCAGGGCGAAGTTGTCCGAGTAGTCGCCCCCGTACGTCCGGTCCAGCACCTGGAGGCCCACCAGAGCCGCCAGCCACAGCACGACGACGGTCACGCAGTGGCGGGCGCACCAGCCCCCGACCTGCCGGAGGATGCCCTTCCGCGACGAGGCCACGCGCCCTCCCGGACTGCCTGCCCGGCGGTGGGGCGCGGGCGCGACGACGCACGGCACCCGGCGGCGGATGACGCACCTGTTGACGCCATTCAAGGACGACGGGCACCGGGTGGCACCTCCCGCGCCGCCCGAAGGGTGAACCCGCGCCGGCCCGAAGCCCGTCCGCGTCCCGTACCACCGCCCTACCGCCGCCATGCTCCCGCGGGGCGTCCGCCCGCGCCGCACCGCGTGCACGGCCGTGCGCCCGGACGTAGCGTGGCGTGACGGGCGAGCTCGCGAAGGGACCGCCATGCGCCGCTACCCACCGATCGCCGACCACGGGCTCGTCGGCGACCTGCGGACGGCCGCCCTCATCTCGTCGGACGGGGTCCTCGACTGGTTCTGCGCGCCCCGCTTCGACTCGCCCAGCCTGTTCGCCGCCCTGCTCGACCACGACCGGGGCGGCCACTTCGCCATCACCCCGCGGGCCGACGGGGCGACGACACGTCAGCTCTACCTCGCCGACACCGCCGTCCTGGTCACCCGGTTCATGACGGAGGAGGGCGTCGGCGAGATCGTCGACTTCATGCCGCCGGCCGGGACCGGCCCCGGCGACCGGCAACGGATCGTCAGGATCCTGCGCGTCACCCGCGGCGAGGTCCGCTTCCGGCTGGAGTGCCGGCCCCGGTTCGACTACGGACGGGCCCCGCACCGCCTCGACCTCGACCACGACACCGCCCGCTTCACCGGCCCGGACACCACCGTCTTCCTGCACCTCGGCGGCGAGGCGGCCCAGCCCCCGCGGCTGCTGCGCGACCCGCGCGGCCACGGGGACGTCCGGGCGGAGCTGACCCTGCGCCAGGGGCAGAGGGCGGCGGCCGTACTGACCGTCTGCCCCGGCACCGACCCGCCGCCGCCCCCGCGGCCGACCGCGGACACCGTCCGGGAGGCGTTCGGCGCCACGTACGACCACTGGCACCGCTGGGTGCGCCGCAGCCGGTACCGGGGCCGCTGGCAGCAGGTCGTCAACCGGTCCGCGATCACCCTCAAGCTGATGACGTACGCCCCCACCGGCGCGCCCGTGGCCGCCGTCACCGCGGGCCTGCCCGAACGCCTCGGCGGCGAGCGCAACTGGGATTACCGCTACACCTGGGTGCGCGACGCGTCCCTGTCCGTGAAGGCGCTGCTGGACCTCGGGTACGAGGAGGAGGCGGACGCCTTCCGGCGCTGGCTGGGCGCCCGCGTGGCGGCGGGCGCGACGGTGACCGGGGAGCCGCTTCAGATCATGTACCGGGTGGACGGCGACCCGGAGCTGGGCGAGGAGGTCCTCGGTCACCTGGCGGGCTACCGGGGGTCCGCCCCGGTACGGGTCGGCAACGACGCGGCCGGCCAGCTCCAGCTCGACATCTACGGCGAGGTCGCCTTCGCGCTGAGCCACGCCCACGACGCGGCCCAGCTCGCCGGATACGACGGCTGGCGCGGCCTCGCCGCCCTCCTGGACTGGCTGGCCCGCACCTGGGACCGGCCCGACGAGGGCATCTGGGAGACCCGGGGCGGCCGCCACCACTTCACCTTCAGCCGCGTGATGTGCTGGACGGCCTTCGACCGGGGCATCCGGCTGGCCCGCGACCTGGCCCGCCCCGCCGACGTCGCCGGCTGGACCGCCGCGCGGGACGCCGTCTTCGAGCAGGTCATGGAACGCGGCTGGAGCGCCCGGCGCGGGGCGTTCGTCCAGCACTACGACACCGAGGTGCTGGACGCCTCCCTGCTGCTGATGCCGGTGGTGGGCTTCCTCTCCCCGAAGGACCGCCGCTGGCTGTCGACCCTGGACGCCATGGAGGCCGAGCTGGTCTCCGACAGCCTGGTCCACCGCTACGACCCGCTCGCCTCACCGGACGGGCTGCGCGGTGACGAGGGCACCTTCTCCCTGTGCAGCTTCCTGTACGCCGGGGCCCTCGCCCGCGCGGGCCGGCTCGGCATGGCGCGGTACGCGTTCGACAAGATGCTGACCTACGCCAACCACGTCGGGCTGTTCGCCGAGGAGATCGGGCCGAGCGGCGAGCAACTGGGCAACTTCCCGCAGGCCTTCACGCACGTGGCGCTCATCATGGCGGCCCTCGCCCTCGACGAGGAGCTGGACCGCGCCGGCGACTGAACCCGGCCGGCCGGCGAGGGAAGCGGCGGCCACGGAACCGCGCCCCGCCGGCGGAACCGCGCCCCGGCGGCGGAAGGGTGCCCCGGACTGCGCCGTACGGGCGACGGCGGTGGTGACCCGGGCGGCGCGGCGGTCGTTGGCCGGGCATGTCACGCGCCACGCAGCACACCCTCGTCCTGCTCGCCCTCACCGGTGCCGCCCTCGCCGTCCCCGGCACCGCCCACGCCGACTCGCTCAACGAGGGACTCGTCGACCGGGTCCACGTCGGCGTCGACGGCAAGGCCGGACAGCACGTGGTGGACGAGGCCGTCCACACGCTGGACGCCGTGCAGTCCAAGGCGTCGATCCGGCCGGGCGGCCACGGCCGCTGAGGTCAGGCGAACACCACGCACGCGGCGGCCGGCACCTCCACCGCGCCGCCGCGCCGCGGCTCACCGCTCTCCGTGTCCACGTCGAACCAGGTGACGTCGCCGGACCACTCGTTGGCGACGTACAGCCGCCCGCCCGGGCCGGCCACCAGATCGCGCGGCCACACCCCACCGCAGTCCACCGCGCCGGCCGGCCGCGGCTTCCCCGGCCCGTCGGCCAGCGAGAACGTCAGGATCCGGTTGCTGCCGCGCACCGCGGCCCGGACGAAACGGCCGTCGGGGGAGACGGCGACCACCGAGGGGTACACCCGCTCCCCGGCGGGCACGCCCTCCGGGTCGACCGCCACCTCCGCGAGCGGCTCCAGGCGCCCGGCCGCCCCGTCCCAGCGGCAGACGGTCATCTGCGGCTCCAGCTCGTGCAGCACGTACACCTCCTCGCCGTCCGGGTGGAACGCGAGGTGACGCGGCCCGGACCCGGCCCGGAGCACCGTCTCCGTGTGCACCTGGAGCTCCCCCGACGGGCCGGGCGCGCACACCCGCACCGCGTCGGTGCCCAGGTCCACGCCCAGCACCCACCGCCCGCCGGGGGCGGGGAGCACCTGGTGGGCGTGCGGCCCGCGCTGCCGCTCGGGGTCGGGGCCCGCACCGTGGTGCGCCAGTACGGCCGGGGGCCCCGTGACGCTCCCGTCCGGGCCCACCGCGAGGCCGCTGACGCTCCCCGAGCCGTAGTTGGCGGTGAACAGCCGGCCACCGGACACGGCGAGGTGGGTGGGGCCGGCGCCCGCCACCTGGACCGGGGGGCCCAGCGGGGTCAGGCTCCCGTCGGCCCCGGCGCGAAAGGCCGTGACGGTGCCCGGATCCGTGTCGGCCACCGCGTACAGCGTCCTCGTCTCCGGGGCGAACGCGAGGGACGAGGGGTTGACGACGGTGGCGACGCTCGTGTGCGGGGTGAGCGCCCCGGTCGCCGGGTCGACGGCCGCGACCGTGATGCCGCGGCCGCCCCCGGAGGTGAACGAGCCGATGTATGCCCAGTGCACGCCGATGCCCTCTTTCCTGCCGTTGCCGACGACGACTGGCTGGGCACTGTAGGCGCGGGCGCGGGGGTCAGCGGCCGTACACGCCGACCTCGCGCAGCGAGTAGCCCCATCCGGTCCCGCGCGCGAGGCCCGTCACCCGGACGTGCCGGGCCGGCACGGGGGTGAACCGCGCGGTGTCCAGGCCGCCGTCACCGGTGGTGGTGGACAGGACGGTCCGCCAGTCCGCCCCGTCGGCGGACACCTCGATCCGGTACGCCTTGGCGTACGCGCGCTCCCAGTCGAGGGTGACCCGCCCGACCGTGCGCGTGGCGCCCAGGTCGACCGCCAGCCACTGGGGGTCGTGCCAGTCGCTCGCCCAGCGGGTGCGCGGGTCGCCGTCCACCGCACGGGCCGGCGCGTAGCTGGTGAAGGGGTTCCACTCGGCGCTGCTCGCCGAGGCCGCGGCCCCGGCGGCCAGGTTCTCGTCCGGGCGGTGGCGCTCGGAGGCGCCCCAGGTGGTGAGGTAGGACTCGGCCCCGCGGAACAGGTCGTCGACGACGTCCTGGCCGCCCACGCTCCGGATGTCCTCCAGCCAGTCCGGCACCAGTCCGTAGTGGGCGGCGCCGTCGGTGTTGAGGTCCCAGGTGCGTTCACCGGTGGTCTGCCGGTCGAGGAGCGAGCCGCCGTCGGCGCTGCGGAACGGGTAGCGCACCGGGTGGGGGGCGTCGGCGCCCCGGGGGCCCGGCCAGCCGCCGACGCCGTTCATGTCGGTGCCGTAGCCGTAGCCCACGCCGTACTTCTCGCGCAGGGCGTCGGTGCGCCGGGCCTCGGCGGTGAAGCCCTCGGCGCCGTGCATGTACTGGGCGATGAAGCCGCCGAGGCGGTAGACCCGCTCCGTCCAGTCCGAGTCCATCCAGCTATGCGAGGAGATCACGCCGGGGTACGACTCGGCCTCCAGGACGTCCAGGACGCGGCCCGCCGCCTTGACGCTCATGTGGTCGATCTCGACCATCATTCCCCGCCGCGCCATGCCCCGCAGCGCGTACTCGCCGAGCGCGCTCAGCCCCCGGGTGTTGCAGCGGGCGCCGGCGGCGTACGAGGGGACCGCCACCCCGGGCGGCAGCTTGCTCTCCGCCCCGGGCGCCGCGGCGAGGCCGATGGGGTTGTCGGCTTGCGGGCCGGCGCACTTCTCGGTCTTCCAGAACGTGCCCGTCGACAGGAACTGGCCCACGTTGATGGCCGTGCCGAGGGTGCCCTCGTCGAACCTGACGCCGCACAGGGCGTTGTCGAACTTGTGGCACAGGAACATGCTGCGGACACCGAGCGCGTGCAGTTCGTCGAGGCCCCGGTCGATGTCGTCCCTGCCGCACTGCGGCACGTCGAGGATCTGCTTGCAGCCGAACGGCTCCGAGGTCTCCACGCCCAGTACCACGGCCAGTTTGCCCTGCTCGATCACCTCCCGGGCCTGTGCCGAGTCGGTGACGATCCGGAACCACCCCTTCCCGGGGCCGCCGTACATCCGGTCGACGAAGGCCTGCATCTCGTACGTCTTGCGGGCCTGGAGGCGGATGGAGGTCATCTCGTCGCAGCCGCGGTCCTTGAAGAAGTAGACCGAGCAGATCACGCCGTTGGTGACCAGGTCGTTGACGAGGACGCGCTGGCCGCCGCGCCAGGCGCGCTCCACCCAGGCGTAGTAGTTCTGCTGGTGGGTGAGGGAGTCGTGGGCGGGCCAGTCCTTGAACGTCGGCCAGCCGTGGGGGTCGTGTTTGCCGTCGCCGCCCTTGGTGATGAAGTCGAAGACGGCGAGGGAGCCGTCGGGGTAGTGCTCGGGGCAGTCCTTGAGCGCGTCGGCGACCCCGAGCTCCGAGAAGGGCTTGCCGCAGATCAGCCGGCCGCCGAAGGCCTCGTTGGACATCAGGTGGTCGTGCGCGTCGACGAAGCCGCGCACCCGCCCCTGGGCGTCGGTGCCCCTGAACGGTTCGCCGGTGACGCCCACCCGGGAGTCGGGGGCGGGCCGGGCGACCGGATCCCACCACCCGGAGGCGGGGGAGGCGCCGGCCACGGCGGGCGCGGGCCCGAGGGCCACCAGTGTGAGGAGCAGGGAGAGGGCCGCGAGGACCTTCACCCTGCCGTGCGAGCGTAGCGACGAGGTCATCACCCGTGTCCTGTCCCGGCCGGAGGGGCACCGCCGGACGCCGGGACGGGGGGCCGTCCGGCGGCCGCGGCACTGGTCATGTGCTTGTCATGTCCTCATAAAGCGTGGAAGAGGATCGCCGCTGCGGCCCGGGCAGTCAAGACATCCGGCGCCGCCGCTCGGGCAGGCGCGCCACGGAGGACACGGCGTAGGGTCGCCCCATGGTGCACGTACTGAGCAGCAGGGTCCTGCTGCGGCCCCGCGATCCGCACGCCTCCCGCGTCTTCTACGGCGAGACCCTGGGCCTGGCCGTCTACCGCGAGTTCGGTACCGGACCGGAGCGCGGGACCGTCTACTTCCTGGGCGGCGGGTACCTGGAGGTGTCCGGCCGGTCGGACGAGCCGCCGACCGGCACGCTGCGCCTGTGGATGCAGGTCGCCGACTGCGCCGCCGCCCACGAGGAGCTGACCGGGCGGGGGGTGACGGTGCTGCGGGAACCGGTGCGGGAGCCCTGGGGCCTGATCGAGATGTGGATCGCCGACCCGGACGGCCACCGCATCGTGCTGACCGAGGTGCCCGCCGATCACCCGCTGCGCTACCGGCCCTGACGTGCCGTTCGCACCAGTGGCCGACCCCCGTGGCGGTCACTGGTGCGAACGGCGGTTCAGGTGCGTCAGAAGGTGCAGGTGGAGACGTCCTTCAGCCACGCGGGGCCCTGGATGTAGATGTTGGTGACCCAGGCCTTGTAGTCGGGCAGGTAGGACCAGGCGTCGTTGGTGTAGCCGTCGGAAGTGACCTTCTCGGCGTGCTTCTGGCACTGGACGCGGATGGTCGTCGGACCGGGAAAGGCGTACACCCGGGCGGCCTTCGTCGACGGCTCCGCCTTGGTCCAGACGCCGGTGCCCCAGGTCCGGAACAGGGGGCCGGACACCGGACCGGTGTCGACCCGGACGGCACCGAAGTAGCCGCCGGTCAGCCGGACGTCGCTGACCATCAGCTTGGTGCCGGACTGCCGCGCCTCCACCATCTTGCCGGCACCCAGGTAGATGGCGATGTGGTGCAGGTCCCGGGACGTGCCCCAGACCAGCAGGTCACCCGGCAGCAGCGGGGCCAGGCCCTGGGCGGCGGTGAAACGCTCCGCGGCCCGGTGCGTGTAGAACTGGGCACTGGCGTCCCCGTTGAGCGGGTCCGACCCGGTGGCCTCGGCGTAGGCGTGGCGGACCAGACCGGAGCAGTCGAAGCCGAGCCGCTCCGGGTCGTGTTCGCTGGCCGGGTCGGTCGGGTCCACCTGACCGTACGTCGGACCGGGCCGCGGGCCGTGCCCGCCGCCCCACGTGTACCAGACGCCCGCGGCGACCTGCGCGCAGGCCGCGGCGACGGCCCGCTCGGCCGCCGCGGAGGCCCCCGGCGCCCGGACGCCGCACGTGTCGTCGGCCGCCGCCGACGCGGACCCGGGCGCCCAGAGGAACAGGGCGACCAAGGCGAGGAGTGTGCCGATGAGACCGGAGCGGCGAAGCATGCGAAACCCCTGTTCCGTGTGGACGTGCTGCCGGACAGCAGCCTGACGGGCGTGGCCCGGGCCCGTCGACACTTCCGCGTCGCCCACCCGGACGGGCAACGGGAAACACCCGGGAAACCCCCGGTGACCAGGCGTCAGCCGTCGGCGCACGCCGTGCCGGAGGCCACCGGCAGACCGGACGCCGACGGCTCCCGGCCCCCGGGACCAGCGCGCTGCCGCACCCGGCAGACCTCCGCCAGCCGGGCACCCACGTCCGGACTCCACAGCCTGACCGTGCCGTCGTTGCTGCTGCTGGCGACCGTCCGCCCGTCGGGGGAGAAGACGACGCCCCACACCGCGTTCGTATGACCCGTCAGCGCCGCCCACAGCCGGCGCGTGCCGACGTCCCACAGCCGCACCGTACGGTCGTTGCCGCTGCTGGCCAGCGTCCGCCCGTCGGGGGAGAAGGCGATGCCCCGCGCGGAACCGGTGTGACCGGTCAGCGCCCCCACCGGGCGCCGCAGCCGGGGGTCCCACAGCCGCACCGTCCCGTCGTTGCCGCTGCTCGCCAGCAACCCCCCGTCCGGGGCGAACGCCACACCGCGCACCGCGCCCGTGTGCCCGGTGAGCGCGGCCAGCGGCCGGCGCGTGCCGACGTCCCACAGCCGCACCGCCAGGTCGTCACCGGCGCTCGCCAGAGTGCGCCCGTCGGGGCTGAACACCACGTCGTTGACGAAGTCCGTGTGGCCGGCCAGCGCGGTCAGGTGGCGGCGCGTGGCCACGTCCCACAGCCGCACCGCACGGTCGGAGCCGGCCGACGCCAGGGTCCGCCCGTCCGGGGCGAAGACCACCGAGAACACGTCCCCGTGCGTCCCGGTGAGCGCGCCCAGCGGGCGGCGCCCGGCCACGTCCCACAACCGGACCGTGCCGTCGGAGCCGGCCGACGCCAGGGTCCGCCCGTCGGGCGAGAAGTCCACCGAGTACACCGATTCACGGTGCCCGGTGAGCGTCGCGGGCGGCCGGCGCCCCGTCACGTCCCACAGCCGCACCGTGTGATCGGCGCCGGCGGCGGCCAGCAGCTTCCCGTCCGGGCTGTAGGCGGCCCGGAGGACCTCGGTGAACGGGTGCGACGTCAGCACCGGACCGCGCAGGTCCCACAGCACCACGGTCTGGTCGAACCCGGCCGTGGCCAGCACCGCGCCGCGCGGGTCCACGGCCACCCCGAGCACATAGTCCGTGTGCCCCGTCAGCGTCGCGGTCGGCCGGCCGCCGCGCACGTCCCACAGCCGGGTCGTGCCGTCGCCGCCCGCGCTGACCACCCTCGTGCCGTCCGGGGTGTACGCGACCGCGTTGACGTCGTCGTCGTGCCCGGTCAGGGTCTTCACGGCACGGTGCGAGCGGGTGTCCCACAGCCGCACCGTCCGGTCCATGCCCCCGGTGGCGACCGTCCCCCCGTCGGGCGCGAACGCGGCTCCCAGCACCTCGTCGGTGTGCTCCCCGAGGACGGCGGGCGGCCGGTCGCCGGCGGTGTCCCACAGCCGTACGGTCCGGTCCGAGCCGGCCGACACGAGCGTCCGCCCGTCCGGGGCGTACGCCAGCGCGTTGACGCGCCCCCGATGGCCCCGCAGCGTCCCCGCCGCCCGGGGCCGGGCGCCACCGACGTCCCACAGTCCGACCGTGCCGTCGGCGCCCGCGACGGCCAGCGTCCGCCCGCGCGGGGCGAAGGCCACCGCCCGGGCCCCTGCCGTGCGCGCGGGCAGCGCGCCCGCCGGCACCGGCCGGTCCGCCGCCGTGTCCCACAGCCGCACCGGCCCGTCCGTGGACGTCACCGCGAGCACCCGCCCGTCCGGGCCGAAGGCGACCGAGCGCACCCGCCCGGGGACCGGCAGCGCCGCACCGGTCCAGTGGTCGGCCACCCGCCACAGCCGCACCGTCCCGTCCGAACTCGCCGACGCCAGCAGCCGGCCGCCCGGCGCGAACGCCACGGCGTTCACCGGCCCGTCGTGCCCGCGCAGCCGGCCGGAGAAGGGCTGCGCCTGGGTGCTCAGCAGCGCCCCCCGCGCCTCGGTCGTGGGCGCCGTACGGTAGGCCTCCTCGGCGAGCAGCATGGACGCCTCCGGCTGACCGGCGGCCAGCGACGTGGACCGCGCGGCCAGCGCCTGCGAACGGGCGGCCCGCTCCTGGTCCAGCGCGCCCGCGCGCTGCTGGTACGCCACGCCCCCGGCCGTCAGGGCCACGGCCAGCAGGACCACGAGCGTGGCCAGCATCCGCTGCTGCCACCGGACCTGACGCCGGGCCTGCTCGGCCCGCGCGTCCTCCTCGGCCCGGCTGGCCCGGAGGAAGGCGGCCTCCCGCGGGCCGAGCCGGCCGATGCCTTCCCACTCCTGTGCCCAGGCCCGCACCGTGTCCAGCCGGGTCCCCCGGTACAGGGCGGACGGGTCGCGTCCCTCGCGCTCCCAGTCCTCCGCCGCGTGGGTGAGCTGCTGGTGCGCCAGCAGCCCCGCCCGGTCGGCGTGGATCCAGCCGCGCAGCCGGGGCCAGGCGTGCAGCAGCGCCTCGTGGGTGATCTCCACGGTGTCGCAGTCCACGGTGATCAGCCGGGCCCGTACGAACGCGTCCAGCGCGGCCGCCGCCCCGTCCGCGTCCGTCAGCTGCTCCAGCAGGGCCGTCCGGCTCGTGCGGCGCCGGGTCGCCCCGGTGCCGTCCTCCACATGGACCAGCCGCACCAGGATCCGGCGGATGGTCCTCTGCTCGGCCGGGTAGAGGCGGGCGAACACGTCCTCCGCCGTACGGGCGATCGCCCCCTGGATGCCGCCGGTGTCCTCGTAACCGGCCACCGTCAGCGTGCCGTCCTCACGCCGCTGCCACGTGGCCATGAGCGCGTGCGACACCAGGGGCAGGGCACCGGACGGCGCGTGCTCCGCCGCCCGGCCCGGTTCGCCGGCGCCCGCCTCGCGCAGTCCGGCGTCCCGCAGCAGCAGGGGGACCAGGCCCCGTTCGAGCGTGACGCCGGCGAGCCCGGCCGGGCCGGTGATGGACTCGCGCAGCTCCGCCACCGACATCGGCGGCAGCACGAACAGACCGCCGGTGAACACCGGTGCGAGTTCCGAAAGTTCGAGGCAGTTGCCGGTGAAGTCGGCCCGCACCCCGATCACGACGGCCGCGGCGTCCTGGCCGGCCGCCTCGGGCGGGGACGCGGCGAGCGCGGTGAGCACCCGGACGAAGGCGCGCCGCTCGTCCTCGTCGGGGCAGAGGGTGAACAGTTCCTCGAACTGGTCGACGATCAGCACCGGCCGGACGGGTGGCGCCGGCCGGTCGCCGGGCTCCGGCGCGGACCGGCCGTCCGAGAGCCGCCGCACCGCGTCGAGCAGCGCCCCGGGCCGGTCGCGCAGCTCCCGCGTACTGACCCCGAGGTCGCTCCCCACGGCCTTTGCGGTGCGGTCGAGCAGCTCCTGGAGGGGCTGTGCGGTCGGCGTGCACAGCACCACGGGCCACTCGTCGGCACCCGGCATCGGGAAGCCGCCACCGCGCCGGAGGGCCGGTACGAGACCGGCGTTGAGCAGCGACGACTTCCCGGCGCCCGAGGGGGCGACCAGCAACACCGGTCCGGAACCGATCCGTTCGAAGACCCGCTCGACCAGCGCGGCCGTCGCCCGCTCCCGGCCGAAGAACCACCCCGCGTCCTCGGGGGTGAAGGCCGACAGCCCCCGGTAGGGGCAGGGTCCGTCCGGTGGGTCGCCCGGCGGGGGAGGGGGCGCGGGCCCCTCCCGTACCAGGCGCAGCAGCTCGCCCTCCGCCCGCAGGACCTGGTCGCACCGGCGTGCGACGTCGAAGGTGACCCGCTTGGCGCCCGTCTCGATCTTGCTGAGGTAGCCCTTGCTGTAGTGCGTCCGGCGAGCCAGATCGGCCAGCGACAGCCCGCGCTCCAGTCGCAGGTGTCTCAGCCGCGCGGAGAAGGGCGCCGCCGTGTCCCCGGGCGACTCGCGCGGACGGCCGGTTCCGCGCGGACGGCCGGTGTCGTGCGGACTCTCGGTTGCGTGCGGACTTTCGCTCTCGTGCGATCGGTCGGTTGCGTACGGACGGTCGGTCTTCCGTCCGCGGTCCGGATCCCCCAAAGCATCCCCCCTGGCAAGGCGCGCCCGGATCGTGAGATGACAGGTGCCCAGGCTACAGCGGGGGTCCGACAACCGGCCAAGTCGTCGGGCCGGTGTGGCGGGAACAGGACTTCCGGAACCGCCGCGTGGGCGGTTCCGGAAGCTGTCCCTCGGGTGGGGAGGCCGGTGACTACGGCTGGAGGGTGATCGAGTTGATGGGCGTCATGTCCTTGTCGATGTACCAGCCGGCCGGCAGGTAGCCCTGGCAGCCGGTGCCGTTGTAGCCGGTGCAGGTCCGCACCGTGGCCCCGCCGGTCTGGTTGTTGTAGATGCGGTAGGTGCCGTACATGTTGCTGAGGTTGTGGGCCCCGTAGGTGTAGTAGGTGTGCGTGGGCCGGTCGTTGTTCCAGCCCGCACCCGGGTAGAGGCAGACGTACCCTGACGGGCACCCGTGGCTCGTGGCCGCCTCGGCCGCCTGGGCCTGGGTCGCGCCGACGGTGGTCATCGTCCCGACGGCCAGTGCGAGCGCCGCGACGGTCCGCATCATCTTGCGCATGTTTCCCCCTTGGTGGGTCGTGTGGAGCGCTGACGACTCCAGACTGTCCACGGGGTCCGCCCGGGTCGACGGGTTTCCTGTTGCCCGTCCGGCCGCCACCCGGGAAACAGCCCCTGACCAGCGCGTCCACCACCGCCCGGTCAACGGCTCCGGGGGTACGGCGGGCCCGCCGCACATGCGACCCGCCCGGGAGGAACGGCGGCCGCCCCGGTGGGTATGAGGCACGGCATGACTGAAGTGGTGCAAGCGGCTCTGTGGGGTGGAGTGGCGGGTTCGGCGCTCCTGCTGGGCGCGCTGGTGGGGTTCGCGGTGCCCGTGCCCCGGTGGCTGATCGCGTCGGTGATGGCGTTCGGGGCGGGCGTCCTGCTGTCCGCCGTGTCGTTCGAACTGGTGGAGGAGTCCTACGAACAGGGTGGTCTGGCGCCCGCGGCCGTGGGCACGGTCGCGGGCGCCGTCGCCTACACGGCCGGCAACCTGTGGCTGGCCCGGCGCGGCGGCCGCCACCGCAAACGGTCCGGGCACCGGCAGGCCCAGCCCTCGGAGGCGCAGGCCGGCGGCTCCGGCCTCGCCCTGGCCCTGGGCGCCCTGCTCGACGGCGTACCGGAGTCGGCGGCCATCGGGGTGAGCCTGCTCGACGGCGGGGCGGTGAGCACAGTGACGGTCGCCGCGGTGTTCCTCAGCAATGTGCCGGAGGGGCTGTCGAGTTCAGCGGGCATGAAGCGGGCGGGCCGCGGCAAGGGGTACGTCTTCGGGGTGTGGGGCGCGATCGCGGTGGCGAGCACCGTCTCGGCGGTGCTGGGCTACACGGTGGTCGGCGCCCTGCCGACGGCCGTGGTGGCCTCGGTGACGGCCGTGGCCGCCGGGGCGATCCTGGCGATGATCGCGGACACGATGATCCCGGAGGCGTTCGACGACGCGCACCTGGGCATCGGGCTGATCACCGTCTGCGGCTTCCTCGTCTCCTTCGCGCTCTCCCACGCGTGACGGAGGCGGCGCTCCGGGACCCGTCAGCACGACGGGGAGCGGAACGTGGGGGAGGACCACTCGTCCTGGGCCGCCCAGTCGGGCATGCCGTGGGCCCGTTCCCGCAGTTCCCACGGGGCGCGGCGCTCCCAGGGCGACGCGGCGGCCCGGAAACCGGCGGGGAGGCCGGCGGGTAACCCCGGTAAGACGGTCAGTCCAGCGTCCGCCTCCCGGTCCGTCCAGTGATCGGTCCCGGATTCTTCGATCATCCGACTGCCCTCCTGGTGGTTCGGTGCCTGCTGAGCACCGTAGGGGCAGGGCGGCGGCAGCACATCCTCCGCGGTGCGTATACCTCACCGGTCCGGAGCCCGAGCCCGAGCCCGAGCCCGGTTCCGGTTCCCGCTCGCCGGAGCGGGCCGGTGGTGGCGCCCCGGCGGGCCGGCGGCCCGGGCGGGTCAGGCCGTCGCGTCGGCGAGCAGGCGCGTCAGCGGTGCGGGGACGCGCTCCGGGTCCAGACGCGTCACGAGCAGCCGCGCGTACCGGGCCTTGCGGCCGCTGTGCGTGCCCATGAACCGGTGGAGCTGTCGCTCGACCGGCCGGTCCCGCTGCGCGGGCTGGTTGCGGAAGGTGCGGAAGGCGCGCAGCTCCCCCGCGGCGGCGATGACCTCACCCACCGCCTCGGCGCCCGACGCCCGTATCAGCTCGTCCTCCAGGTCGGCGTCGCACACATGGAAACCGCACCGCTCCATGCCGGCACGGCCGAGGCCGCCGCCGAGACCGGCCCGCTCCAGCCCGCGCCGGAACCAGCGCTCCTCCGCCACGTCGCACAACCCGGCCAGACCGAGCCCCAGCCCCCGGGGCCCCACCACCTCCAGGAACCGGCCGATGCTCGTCACGCCACCGAGCGGGACGACCGGGAAGCCCTCCGCGTCCAGGTCCCGGCCCCGGCACGCGGCCAGGGCCTCCACCGCGACCCGGTCGCTGGGACCCTCGACCAGCAGGACCTTCTTCGGCCGGGCCCGCGCGGCCAGTTCGCGCGCCGCCACGGCCGCCGCCGGGGCGTCCTCGCCGCCCGCGGCCCAGGCGATCACCGCCGACCGGAAACGCTGTACGTCGTTCATCCGCGCCAGTCTGGCAAACCCGTACCGACCGCGTCGCCGCGTTTTTCCCGCCGCCGAGACCGGCGATTACACCGATGCCGCAGCCCCCGGGCCGCCGTGACAGTGGCACCCCCACCCGCCACGGCGATGCGGACCGGGCCGCTCCGGGCCGCAGCCGCCACGACAGAGAGGACGACTCCGTCGTGCAGCACGCACCCGCCGGCACCCCCCTCGGCGCCGCCCACCCCACCCAGCAGCCCGCCACCACCGCCTCCGCCGCGCGCCGGCGCCGCCACCGGCCGTTCACGGCGGCCCTGGTGGCGTTCCTGGCCGTCACCGGCCTCAGCAGCGCCATGACCACCGGCGCCCAGGCCGCGGACAACCCCTACGAGCGGGGCCCCGCTCCCAGCACCGCGAGCATCGAGGCCCTCCGCGGGCCCTACGCCGTCTCGCAGACCGGCGTCTCCTCGCTGAGCGTCACCGGCTTCGGCGGCGGCACCATCTACTACCCCACCACCACCGCGGACGGGACGTTCGGGGCGATCGCCATCTCCCCCGGCTTCACCGGCACCCAGTCGTCCATCGCCTGGCTGGGCCCGAGACTCGCCTCCCAGGGGTTCGTCGTCATGACGATCGACACCCTCACCACCCTCGACCAGCCCGACAGCCGGGGCCGCCAACTGCTCGCCGCCCTCGACTACCTGACCCAGCGCAGCACGGTCAGAGGCCGGATCGACAGCACCCGGCTCGGCGTCATGGGGCACTCCATGGGCGGCGGCGGCACCCTGGAGGCCGCCAAGAGCCGGCCCTCCCTCCAGGCCGCGATCCCGCTCACCGGCTGGAACACCGACAAGACCTGGCCCGAACTGCGCACCCCGACCCTTGTCGTGGGCGCGGACGGCGACACGATCGCGCCCGTCGCCACGCACTCGGAGCCGTTCTACGAGTCGCTGCCCGGCACGCTCGACAAGGCGTACCTGGAGCTGAACAACGCGACCCACTTCACGCCCAACACCTCGGACACCACCATCGCGAAGTACAGCATCTCGTGGCTCAAGCGCTTCATCGACAATGACACCCGCTACGAGCAGTTCCTCTGCCCCCTCCCGCGCCCCAGCCTGACGATCGAGGAGTACCGCGGCACCTGTCCGCACACCTCCTGACCGCACCGCCCGGCTCCTGACCGCACCGCCCGGCCGGCGGCGACCGCACCCCGCGGCCGCCGCCGGCCCTGGTTGTGCACGCGCACAGAGTTGGCCCACCGCGCTTGGGGACGCGCCCACCGGAACCACCCCACGCGCATCGTCTCCGCAGGTCGACGCGGGTTCACCGGGTCGGAGAAGCCGGTGGACGCCAGGCTTCCGGCACTCGTTACGCGCAAGTAACGTGATCGGCGTGACCACGAAGACGACCGCTCGGACCGCTCCGCGCCTGCACGGCCGCGAGGCCGAACTGGACGCCGTCGCCGCCCTGTCGGAACGCCTGCGCTCCGGCCGGTCCGGCGTGCTGCTCGTGGCCGGTGGACCCGGCCTCGGGCGGACCGCCCTGCTGGACCGGGCGGCGGCCGGCGTCACCGACGGGACCGTCCTGCACACCCGAGCCGCGCCCGCCGAACGCCACCTCGCCCACAGCGGGCTGCACGCCCTGCTGAGCACCGCCCCCACCGCCGCCCCCCTATCGGGCGCTCCCGGCGACCCGGCACCCGCCCCGGCCGCCCCGTGCTCCGCCGCCCCCGCCCCATCGCCCGGCGGCATCCTGCACACCGGACTGCCGCCCACCGCCCTCCTCGACCTGCTGCGGTCCACCGCCGCCCGCCGGCCCCTCCTGGTCTGCGTCGACGACGCCCACCTGTGGGACCCGGCCTCACGCGCCGCCCTGGGCTTCGCCGCCCGGCGCGTCGACTCCGCGCCCGCCGTCGGCCTGCTGCTCTCGGTGGCCGCCCACCGGGCCACCGCACCCGACTTCGCCGGTCTGCCGCTGCTTCACCTCGGCCCGCTGACCGACCGGGCGGCCGGCGGCCTGCTGGACGACCTCACCGGGGGCGCCGCCGACCCCCTCGTACGCGAGGAACTGCTGCACGAGGCGGAGGGCAACCCGGCGCTCCTCACCGCTCTGGCCGGCCGGCTGTCCGCCGCACAGCTCTCCGGGCACGCCCCGCTGCCCCGGCCGCTCGCGGACGGCCCCGCCCTGACGGGCGTCGTGGGCGCCCGGCTGGCCGAACTGCCCGCGGCCACCCGCGACCTGCTGTTACTGGTGGCCGCCGCCCATGAGGGGCAACCGGACGGCGGGGGCGCCGACGCGGCCCTGGTGCTGCGCGCCGCGCACGCCGCCGGTCTCGACCCGGCCGCGCTGGACGCGGCCGAGGTGGCGGGCGTGGCCCGCGGCACCGGCGACCGCATCCGCTTCGACGACCCGCTGGTGCGCCGCGCCGTCCACCGGGGCGCCCCGCTCACCCGCCGCCGCGCGGCGCACACGCTCCTGGCCGCCGCCCTCGACGGCGAACGCCACCGGCTCGCCCGCCTGTCGCACCGCGCCCTGGCCGCCGACGGACCCGCCCCCCGGCTCGCCGCCGAGCTCGCGGCCGCCGCGGCCGACCCCGACGCGCCCGCCGAACCCCACCAGCGGTCCCTGGCGTTCGCCCGCGCCGCCGGCCTCACCGGCACCGACGGCGACCGCGCCGCCCGGCTGACGGCCGCCGCCGAGTACGCCAGGCTCGGTGGCCGGCCGCGCCGGGCACGGGAACTGCTGGCGGCGGCCCAGCGGGGCACGGCCGGCCACGACGACGCGGTGCGGGGCGGCGCCGAACTCGTGCGCGGCGCCCTCGCCCTGCGCGACGGCCCCGTGGGCGACGCCCACCAGGCCCTGCTCCTGGCGGCCGCCCTGCTCGACCGGCACGACCCGGCCGGCGCCCGCGACGCCCGGTTCGGCGCCATGGAGGCGGCCTGGGCGGCCGGTGACGTGCCGTCGTGCCTGGCCGCCCTCGGAACCGGACCGGCCGGTCCCGATCCGTACGACGAGGACTTCCGCGCCGGGATGGTCGCGGCGCTGGGCGGCCGGTTCGACGAGGCGCGCGGACCGCTGCGCCGCGCCCTCGACCGCACGGCGGACGACGCCGATCCGGCGCGGCTGATGCGCGCCGGGGCCGCGGCGCTCGTCCTCGGCGACATCACCGCCGCGTGCCGGGTCAACGCCCGCGCGCTGGCGGTCGCGCGGGCTCGCGGCATCACCACCCTGGTCCCGCAGGCCCTGGAGCACCTCGCCTACGCCGAGCTGCGGGCCGGGCGGCACGCCCGCGCCCGCGCCCACGCCGAGGAGGGCCTGCGGGCCGCCCACCGCGCGGGCCAGCGCAACGTGGTGGCCCACCACCACGCCGTACTCGCCCTGGTCGCCTCCATCGAGGGCGACGGCCCGGCGCTCGCCGCGCACACCGGCGCCGTCCAGCAGGCCGCGGCCCCGCACGGGCTCACCCAGGCCGCATCGCTCGCCGAATGGGCCCGCGCCCGCGCCGACCTGGCCCGTGGCCTGGCCCCGGAGGCCGCCGCCCGGCTGGGTCCCCTGGTGCGCCCCGGGCACCGGCGCGGCCACTTCGCCGTACGGATGCTCATGGCGCCGTGCTTCGTCGAGGCCACCGTGCTCGCGGGCCGGTGGGACGCCGACACCGGCACCGCGGTCGAGGAGTTCGCCCTCTGGACGGCCCTGGGCGCCGACCCGCGGGCGCCCGCGCAGCTCGCCCGCTGCCGCGCCCTGCTCGCCCCGGCGGCGGAGACCGAGGCGCTCTACGGGCACGCGCTCACCCGGCACGAACGGGCGGGCGGTGACTTCGAGCGCGCCCGCACCCTGCTGCTGTACGGCAAGTGGCTGCGGCGCCGACGGCGGCCCCGCGAGGCCCGGGGCCGGCTGCTGGACGCGCTCTGCGCCTTCGAGCGCTCCGGCGCCGCGGTGTGGGCCGAGCAGACCCGGGCGGAGCTGCGGGCGACCGGCGGGGCGTCCGCGCCCGGGACGGCCGGCCCGCTGGCGTGCCTCACCCCGCAGCAGCTCAGGATCGCCCGGTGCGTCGCCGAGGGGGCGACCAACCGGGAGGTGGCCGTGCGGCTGTCCATCAGCCCGCGCACCGTCGACCACCACCTGCGCAACGTCTTCGCGCTCCTCGGGGTCCGCTCCCGCGTCGAACTCTCCCGGCTGGTGGCCCGGGAGGAATCCGTTCCCACCGGCTGACCGCCCGTCCCTGCCGTCCCCGGGCCACGCGGACGATTTCCCGCCGGGGGAAGTGCCCCGATCCGGCGGAGTCCGGCGTGTGGGGCGGGCGTCTTCCGCCGACGGCCGTAGGTTGCAGTGCCGAGCACCGTGCCGACCACGGCCGTCGATTTCTACGGGAGGCGTATTCATGGGATTTTCCGACGTCGAGGGTCGCGGGCCCGCCGTCGCCGTGGTCGGTGCCGGATGCCGGCTCCCCGGGGACATCGCCGACCTGGCCGGACTGTGGAGCGCCCTGGACGACGGACGCGACCTCGTGGGCGAGGTCCCCGACGACCGTTTCGACGTACGGAGGTTCGTCGACCCGGCCGCGCCCCGGCCTGGGAAGTCGTACACGGCCGCGGGCGGATTCCTTTCCGACATCGCCGGGTTCGACGCCGCCTATTTCGGCATCTCACCCAGAGAAGCGGCGCAAATGGACCCCCAGCACCGGCTCTTGCTGGAATTGGCGGTCGAGGCCCTGGACGACGCCGGAATTCCCGCCTCTTCACTGGCCGGATCGGACACCGGCGTATTCATCGGAATGTCCGACCATTCCTACGGCACGCTCCAGCTCTCCCTCACCGACGACGTCGACCCCTACACCATGCTCGGCGCGGCGAGCGCGCTCGGGGCGAACCGCCTGTCGCACGTCCTCGATCTGCGCGGACCCAGCATGGCCATCGACACGGCCTGCTCCTCCTCGCTCGTCGCGCTCGACCGCGCCTGCCGCTTCCTCGCCGAGGGCGGCGGCCGCGCCGTCCTGGCCGGCGGCGTCAACATCCTGACCGGTCCGCTGTGTTACGTGGGCTTCGCCCAGGCCGCCATGCTGTCGAAGCGGGGGCGGTGCGCCGCCTTCTCCGCCCGGGCGGACGGCTTCGTACGCGCCGAGGGCGGGGGAGTGGTCGTCCTCAAGCGCCTGGCCGACGCCCTGGCCGACGGCGACCGCGTCCACGCCGTGATCCGCGGCTCCGGCACCAACTGCGACGGCCGGACCCAGGGCGTGGCCCTGCCCAGCGCGAGCGCGCAGGAGCGACTGCTGCGCACCGTCTACGGCGAGGCGGGCGTGGACCCGGACGACCTGGTGTACTTCGAGGCCCACGGCACGGGCACCCAGGCCGGTGACCCCGTCGAGGCCCGCGCCGTCGGCAACGCGCTGGGGCGGCGGCGCGGCGGCGGAGCGCTGCCGCTCGGCTCGGTCAAGTCGAACCTCGGGCACCTGGAACCCGCGTCCGGCGTGGCCGGACTGTTCAAGGCCCTGCTGGTGCTCCGCCACGGACACGTCCCCGCGTCCCTGCACGCCTCGCCGCTCCACCCGGACATCGACTTCGCGGGCCTCGGACTGGCCCCGGCCGTCGAGCCGCACCCGGTGACGGTGACCGAACGGTCCGCCGTGGGCGTCAACTCCTTCGGGTTCGGCGGTGCCAACGCCCACGTCGTGCTCACCCCGCCGCCCGCCCCCGCCCCGCTGCCCCGGCAGGCCACCCCCGCGGACGGCCGGCCGCTGCCGGTGCTCGTCTCGGCGCGGTCGGCACGGGCACTGCGCGAGGCGGCCGCCCGGGTCTCCGAACGCCTCGCCACCGCCGGGCCGGAGGAGTTCTACGACCTCGCCCGCACAAGCTGCCTGCGGCGGGACGCGCACCCCCACCGCGCCGTCGTGTTCGCGACCGGCGCCCCGGAGGCGGCGGCGCGGCTGACGCACCTGTTCGGGGGCGACGAGGGCCCGGAGGCCACGCCCCGGACGGCCGCCACCGGCCCGGCCGGCCCGGCCGACCCGACAGGCCCGGCCGACTCGGCCGACTCGGCCGAAGCGGTCCGTTCGGCCGGCGCGGTCGGGGAGGCGACCGGGCCCGGCGGCGTGACGTTCGTCTTCTCCGGCAACGGCTCGCAGTGGCCCGGCATGGCCGCCGACCTGATGGCACGCGAGCCGGTCTTCCGGGCGGCCGTCGACGAGGCGGACACGGCCCTCGCCCCCCACCTCGGCTGGTCGGTGGCCAAACGGCTGGAGACGGGCGAGGCCCACCGGTGGGAACGCACCGAGATCGCCCAGCCGATGCTGTTCACCGTGCAGACCGCCCTGGTCGCCCTGCTCGCCGACCGCGGCGTGCGCCCCGCCGCCGTCATCGGGCACAGCGTCGGCGAAGTGGCCGCCGCCCACACCGCCGGGGCACTGGACCTGCCGTCCGCCGCCCGCGTGATCGCCGAGCGCAGCCGTGCCCAGGCCGCCACCACGGGCAGCGGGCGCATGGCCGCCGTGGGCCTGGGCGAGGCGGACGCCCTGGCGGCCATCGCCCCGTACGAGGGCCTCCTGGAGATCGCCGGGACCAACAGCGCCCGGGACGTCACCGTCGCCGGCGACCCCGACGCCCTCGCCGACCTCGGCGACCGGCTCGCCGCCCGCCAGGTCTTCTTCCGCGACCTGGACCTCGACCACGCCTTCCACAGCGCCGCCATGGACCCGCTGCGCGAACCCCTCGCGCACGCCCTCACCGGCCTCACCCCCACCGCCACCCGCCTGCCGATGATCTCCACCGTCACCGGCGCCCCCGTGCGGGGCGAGGAACTGACCGCCGACTACTGGTGGCGCAACGTCCGCGAACCCGTCCGCTTCGCGCGGGCGGTCGAGCACGCGCTCACCGACGGGCCCCGCGTCGTCCTGGAGGTCGGCCCCCATCCGGTGCTGCGCCCCTACGTGCGGCGCGCCACCGGTGCGCACGCCCCGGTCGCGTACGTCCCGACCCTGCACCGCGACTCCGACGGCGTGGCCGCCGTCGCCGACGCCCTGGCCGCGCTCGCCGCGGCCGGCGCCGGCGTCGACTGGAACCGCCACTTCCCGCACCCCGCCCGGCCCGCCGACCTCCCGGCCTACCCGTGGCAGCGCGAACGCCACTGGAACGGCACACCGGAGCAGTGGGTGCTGCGCACCGGCGGCGACGGCCGCGTCGACCACCCCCTGCTCGGCGAGCGGATCCCGGCACCGCAGCCCCTGTGGTCCGGCGCCGTCGATCCCGCCCTGGTCCCGTGGCTCGCCGGGCACCGCGTCGCCGGGACCGTCGTCATGCCCGCCACCGGGTACGTGGAGATGGCCCTGGCCGCCGGCCGGCGCACCGGAAGCAGCCCCGTCGAGGTGTCCCACCTCCGCATCGAACGCCCGCTCGCCGTGCCCTGGCCCGACCCCGGCCGGCTGCGGACCCAGGTGACGCTGACACCGGACGACGGCATCCTCACGATCACCAGCACCGACGCGCGCGCCGCCGAACCCCGCGCCCATGTACGGGCCCGGGTGCGCGCCCTGCTCGACCCGCGCCCCGAACCCCTGGACCCCACCGCCGTGCGCGACCGGTGCCGGCGCACCGTCACCGGCCCCGACCACTACCGGACCTGCGAGCGGGCCGGCCTGTCCTACGGGCCCGCCTTCCAGGTGCTGACCGAACTGCGGGTGGGACGCGGCGAGGTGCTCGCCGCCTACCGGCACGCCCCCGCCGGCGACGGGCGCGAGCCACGGGAGTACGAGGTCCACCCCGCCCTCCTGGACGGCGCCCTGCAAGCCGGGGCACCCCTGCTGTACGACGACCCGGCCGCCCGGTCGGCCCACCTGCCGTCCGCCGTCGGCGCCGTACGCGTCTGGCGCACCCCCGCCGCCACCGGCCTGGTGCACGTCCGCGAGCGGTCCCGCACCGCCACCGACGTCTGCTGGGACGTCACCGTCACGGACGACGACGGCACCGTCACCGTGGAGATGGAGGGCTGCCGCCTGCGCCGGCTCACCGAGGCCGACCCCGCGCCCCTCATGGTCCGCCGGACCGAGTTGCGCGCCGCCCCCCGGCCCGGCGACCCCGCGCCCTCGGCACCCCCGCCCACGCCGTCCGGCCTGGCCGCCGCGGCCGCCGAGCGGATCGCCGCGCTGCGCACCGCCTGGCGGGACATGCCGCACGACCGGTTCTCCACCCGGGCGAAGGAGGCCCTCGCCCACGTCTGGGCCGAGGTGCTGGACGGCTTCCTGCCCGGCCCGGGCACGGCCTTCGACACCCGGACGCTCATCCGCTGCGGCCTCCGGTCCAGGCACCGTTCGCTGGTGGACCTGATGCTCCCGGCGCTGGAGCGGCACGGTCTGCTCGCACCGCTCCCGGACGGACGGTGGTACCTGACCGACCGGGTCCGCCGGGGCGGGGAACTCCTGCGCGCCCTCGTCTCGGACCACCCGGCCTTCAGCGCGGAGGCCGCGCTCTGCGCCCGGCGGGCCCGGCACCTGGACGCGCTGCTCCGCGGCACCCGGGACCCCATGGAACTGGTGGCCGCCGACGCGATCGCCCTGGAACACGTCTACGACCTGTCGCCGGTGACCCGGTTCCACAACCGCATCGCCCAGACGCTGGTGCGCTCCCTGGTCGCCGCCTGGCCGGCCGACCGGCCGCTGCGGGTCCTGGAGGTCGGCGCCGGAACGGGTGGCACCACGGCCGCCCTGCTGCCGCTCCTCCCGCCGGAGCGCACCCACTACACGTACACGGACGTCTCCGCCGCCTTCCTCACCCGCGCCGAACACCGCTTCGCTGCCTACGACTTCCTCGACCACCGCACCCTCGACCTCGACACCGACCCCACCGCCCAGGGCTTCCCCGAAGGCGCGTACGACCTGGTCGTCTCCGCGCACGCCCTGCACACCACCACCGACCTGACCGCCGCGCTGCGCCGGGTCCGCGCCCTCCTGGCGCCGGGCGGGCTGCTGCTGGCGCTGGAGCCGCACGACCCGGAGGAGCTCAGCGGTCTCTTCGGCACCCTGGAGAGCTTCTGGCAGCGTGCGGACACGCACCTGCGGCCCCACTCCGTCCTCCTCGCCCGCGACCAGTGGCCGCCGCTGCTGGCCGAGTGCGGTTTCACCGACGTCGTCGTCACCGGCGACGACCGGCGCCCGACGGGCGAAAGCTGCTCCGTGCTCCTCGCCGCCGCCCCCACCGGCGACCCGGCCCCGCCCCCGCCCCCGGCCGCCCCGGGACCGGACACCGCCTGGGCCGTCGCCGTCGAGACCGACGAGGAGAGCGAGGCCGGCCGGGCGCTGGCCGACCGCCTCCGGGAGGCGACCGGAGCCTCGGCGGACGGCGCCTCAGCCTCCCGCCCGGCCGCCGCCGTCCTGACCGCCGCCGCCGGTTCCGCCCCGGAGACCCTCGCCGGGCTGCTGGCGTCCGGCGCCCGGGAGGTCACTCTCGTCCTGCTGTTCGCCGCACCGGAGACCGACCCCGTCCGGCTGACCGCCCAGGCCACCCGCCGGACGGCCCTCCTGCGCGACCTGGCCGGGGTCTGCCGGGACGGCCTGCCCGAGGACGTCACGCTGCGGCTGTGGCTCGTCACCCGGCCCAGCGGCCTCTTGCCCGCCCCCGAGAACCCCGCCTTCCCCGGCGACGCCGCCGTGTGGGGCACGGCCCGCACCCTCGCCAACGAGCAACCCCGGCTCGGCATCCGCCGGGTCAGCCTGGAGCGCGGCGACGACCTCGGGGCGGACGCCCGGCGACTGGTCGCCGAGCTGCTCGACCCCGGCGACGAGGACGAGATCGTGCTCACCCGGGGCGGCCGCTTCGTCCCGCGCGAGAGCCACGCCCGGCCCGGCCTCACCCGGCCCGGCCTCACCCGGTCCGCCGCACCGGCCGGGCCCTTCACCCTGCGCGTCTGCGACCCCGGCCTCGGCTACCGCCTCGGCTGGGAACGCGCCACTCCCGCACGGCCCGGCACCGGACAGGTCACCATCGCCGTGCGCGCCGCCGGGCTCAACTACCGCGACACGCTGACGGCCAACGGGCTGCTGCCCCCCGAAGCGGTCGAAGGCACCCCCACCGCCCTCGGCCCCGGGCTGGAGTGCGCCGGTGTCGTCACCGAGGTCGGCCGCGGCGTGACCCGGTGGGCCGTCGGGGACCGGGTGTACGGGCTCGCACCCGCCGCGCTCGCCTCGCACACCGTCACCTCCGAGCGGTCCCTGGGCCGGGTGCCCGAGGGAATGGGCTTCGCGGAGGCCGCGACCCTCCCGGTCGTCCACGCCACCGTCCACCACGGTCTGCACCGCCTCGCCCGCCTCGCACCCGGCGAGACCGTCCTCGTCCACGGCGGCGCCGGCGGCATCGGCATCGCCACCCTCCAGTACGCCCGCGCCCACGGCGCCCGGCTGATCGCCACCGCGGGCACCGAGGCCAAGCGGGACTGGCTGCGCGCCCAGGGCGTCGCCCACGTCCTGGACTCCCGCGGCCTGGACTTCGCGCCCGAGGTGCGCCGCCTCACCGACGGCACCGGCGTCGACGTCGTGGTGAACTCCCTGGCCGGCGAGGCCCTCGCCCGGAGCTTGGAACTGCTGCGGCCCGGCGGGCGCTTCGTCGAACTCGGCAAGCGGGACATCCTGGAGGACAGGCCGCTGCCGATGCGCCCCTTCGACCGCAACATCGCCTTCTTCGGCGTCGACCTCAACACCCTGCCGCTGGACGCGCCCGGCAACGCCGGCCTCTTCGCCGAGGTGGCCGACCGGGTGGCGGCGGGCACCTACCGGCCGCTGCCCTACACCGCGTACCCGGCCGCGCGCGTCGAGGAGGCCTTCCGCCTCCTCCAGCACTCCCGCCACACCGGCAAGGTCGTCGTCACCTTCGACCCCCTGGACGAACCGGTCCCGGTCACCACCGGACCCGACGAACCGTGCCTCGACCCGTCCGGCACCTACCTGGTCACCGGCGGGCTCGGCGGCTTCGGCGCCGCGACCGCGAACCGGCTGGCCCGCCTGGGCGCCGGGCACCTGGCCCTGGTGAGCCGGCGCGGGGAGCGGGCCCCGGAGGCGGAAGCCGTCCTGGCGCGCCTGGCCGAACGGGGCGTACGGGCGACCGCGTACGCCGCCGACATCACCGACCCGGACGCCGTACGGCGCCTGTTGCGGGACGTCGACGCCACCGGCCACCCCCTGCGGGGCGTGGTGCACTGCGCCATGCACCTGGACGACGCGCCCCTGACCGAGCTCACCGACGAACGGACCGCCGCCGTCCTGGCACCCAAGACGACGGGCGGCGCCCTGCTGGACCGGCTCACCCGTGACCGGCCGCTCGACCTGTTCGTCGCCTACTCCTCCCTCACGGCCTCCGTCGGCAACGTCGGCCAGGCCCCCTACGCGGCCGGCAACGCCTACCTGGAGGCGCTCGCCCGCCACCGCGCGGCGGCCGGACTGCCCGCCACGACCCTCGCGTGGGGCGCGATCGCGGACACCGGGTACGTCGCCCGCCACGACCTGGAGCACGCCGTCGCGCGCCGCGGAATGGTGCCCGCCGTCCCGGACGAGGCGCTCACGGCGGCCGGCCCGTCGCTGGTCGCCGGCACCGCCGTCGCCGGCGTCGAGCGGTGCGAGTGGGGGCGCGTCAAGGGGCTGCTCCCCCTGCTGGGCGGCGCCCGCTTCCGGGCCCTCGTACCGGACGCCACGGACGACGGCGACCACGCGCGGGCCGACCTGCCGGCGCAACTGGCCCACATGGCGCCCCAGGAGGCCGAGGCCGCCATCACCGCGGCCCTCGTCACCCTGCTGGCGGGCGTACTGCACATGAGCGGCGACGGCATCGACCCGAGCCGCCGGCTGGAGGACTACGGAATGGACTCCCTCATGGGCGCCGAACTCCTCGTCGCCGTCCGCAACCGCTTCGACCTGGTCGTCTCACCCGCCGAACTGATGGGCAACGGCCTGACCCTCGCCGACATCGCCCGCCTCGTCCACCAACGGCTCACCGCCCGCCCCGCCACCCCCGCCCCGGCCACCACCCGCTGACCATCCGTCCCGTCCCCCCCGGGGCCCGGAGACCCGGGCGCCGGGGGAGCGGACCCCCCGTCCGGGGAGTCAGCCCATGGACGGGGTCAGGACCACGAAGTCCGCGCCCGCCGGGTCGACGCAGACGGCGAGGCGGCCGACGCCCTCGGCGTCCTCGGGGCCCATCTGCACCGTGCCGCCCTTCTCCCTGACCTTCGCGATCGTCGCGTCGCAGTCGGCGGAGCCGAAGACCGGGTGCCAGTAGGGGCGGCCGCCGGTCAGGGTGAGCGCGTCGGCGGGGAGCTGCATCAGACCGCCGTGCATGCGCTCGGGAGGCAGCCCGGACGGCGTGATCAGCGAGTACGTCCCGCCGCCGCCCGGCAGGTCCATGTCCTGGGTCTGCCAGCCGAACAGGCTGCCGTAGAACTCCTTCGCGGCCGCCGCGTCGGTCGTGTACAGCTCCGTCCAGCCGAGGCTGCCCGGCCCGTCCACCACGTCCACGCCCTTGGTGCCGCCCGGCTGCCAGACCGCGAACTGGCCACCTTGCGGGTCGGTGTACTGGGCCATCCGGCCCTCACCGCCGGCGTCCATCGGGGCGACCCGGACCGTGCCGCCCGACCGTCGC
The DNA here is from genome assembly GCF_043077235.1 of Streptomyces sp. NPDC016309. NCBI lineage: Bacteria > Bacillati > Actinomycetota > Actinomycetes > Kitasatosporales > Streptomycetaceae > Streptomyces > Streptomyces sp. NPDC016309. Next base: position 127,374 of record NZ_JBIBSG010000002.1, read on the forward strand.
ACGGCCTCGGTGGTGGCGTCCGCGTCGGGCGTGCTGAAGTAGATCATCCAGGCGGAACGGGCGCCCTCCTCGGTGAGCTTCCCGAGTCCGGCGACCGTCTTGCCGTCCAGCCGGAAGGAGCCGTAGTCCCCCTCCTCGGCGCTGAACGGCAGGAACTCCCAGCCGAACACCGAACCGTAGAAATCCGCCGCTGCCGGGACGTCGGGCGCCCCCAGGTCGAGCCAGCAGGGGGAGCCGGGTGCGAAGTCAGTGGTGATCACGGCGCATGCCTCGTTTCGCGGGTCTCACGGAAGTCGCGTACGGCACGAGCCTGGCACCCGCCACCGGCATCCGCCCTCCGGGAGGGACGAACCGGTGAAGCGGCGGACCGGCCGCCGGACCGGCCGCGGGGCCCGGCGGCCGGGGCTCAGAAGCCGTGCGGGTGCCGGAACAGGCGCCCCGGGTCGTACGTCGCCTTCACCTTCGCCAGCCGGCCGGCGTTGCCGCCGTAGTAGGCGCGGCGCCAGTCCCGCAACGCCGGGTCCGTGTAGTTCTGGTACGCCTGCCCGCTCGCCCACGGCCGCATCACGTCGTACGTGCCGTCCAGCCACGCCCGGTGGCGGGCCACCGTCGCGGCCGGGGCACGGTCCGGCCAGGAGACGATGTACTGGGCGAGGAAGAGCGCGTCACGGTGGACGAACGCGGTGTCGGCCGCCCGTACCCGGTTCACCGCGCCGCCCATCGCGTCCAGCGCGATGCTGCCCGACCCGCCGCCGCTCAGCCGCGCCAGGCCCTCCACGCGGGAGATCAGCGCCTTGATCCCGGCGGCGGGGACGGGGCGCGTGTAGAAGTCGGAGCGCGCGGTGTACGACTCGCGGGCCACCCGGCCCTGCGCGGTGCGCCCCGGCAGGGTCCCCTTCTGGTGGGCCTGCGGCACGGTCCAGCCGGACACCCCGCCCATGACCTTCATCGCGTCCATGAACGGCCGGGTGCGGATCGACTCCGACCGGGGCGCCGCGCCGATCGCCCCGGCCAGCCGGTCGAGCCGGTTCTCCAGGTCCCGGCGGCCGGTGAGGGCGAGCCCGCCGACCCGTACCGAGCCCGGCCGCCCGCCCACCGGGGCGGCGAGGTGGAGGTTGGCCCAGATGCCGTCCGGCGCGGTGGGCGCCCACCGCTGCCACTCCCGCACCACCGCGGCGGCGCGCGACCAGGGCCAGGAGAGGAAGAACGTGGTGCACTCCGGCGCCGCGTGTGTACGCATCCGCAGCTCCGTGACCACACCGAACTGTGCGTTGCCCGCGCCGCGCAGCGCCCAGAACAGGTCCGGGTCGTGGCGGGCGTCCACGTCCCGTATCCGGCCGTCGGCGGTCACGATCCTGGCACCGGTGACGCTGTCGCTGGTCAGGCCGTACGCACGGCTGACCACCCCTATGCCGCCGCCCAGCGCCAGACCCGCCACCCCCACGGTCGGGCAGGACCCGGCCGGCACGGTTCGGCCGCGGGCGGTCAACCGGTCGTAGACGTCGATGAGTTTGGCGCCCGCGCCGATCGTCGCGGTCCCGCCCGTCAGGGAGACGGACGCCATCCGCTGGACGTCCACGACCAGCCCCGGACCGGACGACCAGCCCGCGTACGAGTGCCCACCGCTGCGCACCGCGACCGGTACCCCGTGCCGGCGGGCGAACGCCAGGCAGCTCCGGACGTCCTCGGGGCGCGCGCAGTAGGCCACTCCGGCCGGACGCACCCCGTCGAACCGCGGGTTGAAGAGCGTACGGGCCACGTCGTAGTCACGGTCGCCCGGCCGGACCAGCGTCCCGTCGAGCCCCTTGGCGAGCGCCGTCCAGTCCGCCGCCCGGGGCGGGGCCGGCGCCTTGGCCGCGCCCGCCGTCCCGGCTCCCGCGCCCGCCGTCCCGGCTCCCGCGCCCGACGCCCGGGTGCCGGCCGTCCCCGCGAGGAACGCCCCCGAGAGCACCGCGGCGGCACCGGCGCCGAGCAGACGGCGACGGCCCGGAGCGCCGCCCGGATCCGTCCGCGCCGCCGCGCCGCTGTCCGCGCCCGTCCTCGTCCCCGTCGTCGCCCTGTCCGCCCGCCGTGCCTTCGCCGCCGACTCGTCCATCGTCCGTTCCCCACTGCCGTGTTGACCTGTCGCAGGGAGGATGATGGGAAGGAGCGGCGCGGGGTTGCCCGCGACCGGCCGACCGATGAGGGGGATCTCGACGTGGCAGGCACCACCGAACGCACCGGCACCACCCCGGCCGACCGGCTCCTCCGGCTGGGCACCCCGCCCGTCGCGGCAGCCGTGCTGACCGCCACCGTCGCGCTGTCCATGGTCCTGGTGGCCTTCGGCAACATCACCGACTACGGCACCAACCAGCAGTTCGTCCGGCACGTCCTCGCCATGGACACCACCTTCAGGGACCCGCAGCTCATGTGGCGGGCCGTCACCTCCCCGGCCCTCCAGAACGCCGCGTACCTCGCCATCATCGTGTGGGAGGTCCTGACCGCCGCCGTGCTCGTGCTCGCCACCTGGCTGTGGGCCACCGGCCTGCGGCGGGGCATCCACGACCGCGCCCGCCGGGCGAGCACGCTCGGCCTGGTGATGGTGCTGCTGCTGTTCGGCGCCGGCTTCTTCGGCATCGGGGGCGAGTGGTTCGCCATGTGGCAGTCATCCGACTGGAACGGCCTCGACTCGGCGCTGCGGTACGTGGTGCTGGCGGCGTTCGCCCTGCTCACGGTCAACCTCCCCGGCACCCGCGACCGGCACTGACGGCGGCGCGCGGCAGCGGCGCGTCACGAGGGCGCGACCGGGGCGCGTGAGGGCCCGCGGGCGGAAAGTCCGGAATCAGCCTTGGGCCCGAGGCCGTTGGCGGATAGGCCGGTGTCCGACACAACCGTGACGGAGGCGGGTCGGGTGGCTGTGCGGTTCGGGGTTCTGGGCGCCGTCGAGGTCCGGCACGACGGCATGCCGGTGGAGGTGGGGCACGTGCGGCAGCGGCTGGTCCTCGGGGCGCTGCTCCCCGATGCCGACCGGGTCGTGCCCGCCGACGTACTGGTGGACCGCGTATGGGGCGACCGTACGCCCCGGCGCGGGCGGGAGGCGCTGTACGGGTACGTCTCACGGCTGCGCCACGCGCTGGCCGGCAGCGGGGCGGTCCTCCGCCGGGAACGCGGCGGCTACCGGCTCGCCGTGGACCCCCGTACGGTCGACCTGCACCGGTTCCGCGCCCTCGCGGGGCAGGCCCGGGCGGCGGACGGGGACGGGACCGCGCTGGCCGCCTGGGAGGAGGCACTGGCGCTGTGGCGGGGGGAGCCTTTCACCGGGGCGGACACCCCGTGGTTCAACGCCCAGCGGGAGGTCCTGGAGCGGGAACGGCTGGCCGCGCGGATCGAGTTGGTGGACGTGCGGCTGCGGCTGGGGCAGCACGCCCGGGTGCTGGGCGAGTGCGCCGCCCGGGCGGCGGAGCACCCGCTGGACGAGCGGGTGGTCGGGCAGCTCATGGTGGCCCTGCTCCGCAGCGGTCGCCAGGCGGAGGCCCTGGAGTGCTTCGAACGGACCCGGCGGCTGCTGGCCGGTGAGCTGGGGGTGGACCCGGGAGCGCCGCTGCGACGGCTGCACCGGCGGATCCTCACCGCCGACCCCACCCTCACCGCCGCCCCGGCGCCCATCCCGGGCCCCGGCCAGGACACCGGCCCGGGCCCCGGCACGGACCTGGACCCGACCCCGGCCTCCGGCCGTCCACCGGACGCGCCCACCCCCGCCCCCGCCGCCGCCCCACCCGCGCCGCGGCCGGTGGACGGCGGCACCGGGGAGGCGCCGGAGGACCGGCCGGGGGCGAGTGCGCGGCAGCCCCTGCCACGGCTCCTGCCACCCGCGCCGCCCGTCTTCGTGGGGCGGGAGGAGGAGATCGCCCGCGCCCGCCGGCTGCTGGGGCGAGGCGGCTCCGGTCCGGTGACGCTGCTGGTCACCGGGCCGGCCGGGGTCGGCAAGACCGCCTTCGCGGTGCGTACCGGCCATCTGCTGGCGCCCCGCTACCCCGACGGCCAGCTCTACGCGGACCTGCGGGGCTTCGGCGACGGACCGGCCGAGCCGTTCACGGTGCTGGGCACCTTCCTGAGGGCCCTCGGCGTCCGGGGCGGGGCGGTGCCCACGGAGGCGACCGGGCGGCTCCACCTCTACCGCAGCCTGCTGGCCCAGCGGAAGATCCTGGTGGTCCTGGACAACGCCGCCGACGCCCTGCACGTCGACGACCTCCTCCCCAGCGGCGACGCCTGCGGCGCCGTCGTCACCAGCCGCACCACGCTCGCCGGCCTCGGCGGGCACCGGCTGCCCCTCGGCGTGCTCGATCCCGCCACCGGCCTGACCCTGCTGCGCGAGATGCTGGGCGCCGACCGGACGGCGGCCGAGGCGGAGTCGGCGCGGTCCATCGTGGAGACCTGCGACGGCCTCCCCCTCGCGGTCTGGGTCGCCGGGGCCCGCCTGGCCGCCCGGCCGCACTGGCCGCTGGCGAAGGTCGCCCGGGCGCTGGCCGACGAGCAGCGCAAGCTCGACGAACTGGCGGTGGGTCACATCGCCGTACGGGCCAGTCTCGAACTCACCTACCGGGGCATGGACCGGACGAACCGGCACGCCCTGCGGATGCTCGCCCTGCTGCCCGGACCCGACTTCGCCGCCTGGGCCCTGGCCGCCCTGCTGGACCTCGACCTGCGCCGCGCGGAGGCCGTGCTGGACGACCTGGTGGAGGTCCACCTCATGGAGGCCGGCCCGGCGGGCGGCGCCGGGACGCGCTACCGGCTGCACGACCTGGTCCGGCTGCTGGGCCGGGAGCGGGCGGAACGCGAGGACCCGCCGACGGGCCGCACGGCCGCGTTCGGCAGGCTGCTGGACGCGAGCCTGCACCTGGCCGACCTGGCGGCGGACACCCTGAGCGTCGACTTCCAGGGCATCTCGCACCGGGAACTGGCGTCCTGGCGGTTGTCCCCTGAGGACGTCGACCAGCTCCTCGCCGACCCGCTGGCGTGGTTCACCGACGAGCGCCAGTTCCTCATCGACGTGGCGGACCGGGCGCTCGACGGCGACGGGATCGCCCCCGCCGCCGCCCTGGCCACCACGCTCACCACGCTCTTCCAGGTCGGCAGCCACTTCGACGACTGGGAACGGCTCCAGAGCCGCGCCCTCAAGGCGGCGCTGAGCGCCGGCGACCGGCGCAGCGCCACCCAGCTCCACCGCTGCCTCGGCGAACTCACCACCGTCCTCGACCGCTACCCGGAGGCGCTGGACCACTTCGAGCAGGCCCTGCGGCTCGCCGACGGAGAGGGCCCCGCCCACCGGGCCGGCGCCACCGCCGGGCTGGCGTACGTCCACCGGTTGCTCGGCCAGTACGCCTCGGCCGTGCGGTACTTCGACCGGGCGGCGGAGCTGGCGCGCACGGCGGGGAACGTCAACTGCCTCGTCTACGCCACCAACGGCATCGGCGTCATCGACCTCGAACAGGGGCGTGTGCGGGAGGCGATGGAGCGGTTCACGCAGTGCCTGCGGGCGAGCCGGGAGGCCGGCTACCGGCCGGGCGAGGCCCAGGCCCTGCGCTGTCTGGGACAGAGCCACCGCGCGCTCGGCGCCCTCCAGGAGGCGGCCGACTGCTTCCGGAGGGCCGCCTCGATCAGCGAGGGCCTCGGCGACCGGCTCGGCGCCACCCACGCCACCTGCTGGCTCGGGGACGTCCTGGTGCGCCGGGGCGCCCACCGGGAAGGGCGCCGGCTGCTGGCCCGGACCCTGTGGACCTACCGGGAGTTCGGCAACGTGTGGGGCGAGGCGGCGACGCTGTACGCGCTCGCGGAGGCACAGCTCGCCGCCGGCCGCCCGGAGCGGGCCCGCCGCCGCGCGGAGGCGGCCGTGACGCTGTGGCGGCGGATCGGGTCCCGCACCTGGCTGGCCGTCGGCCTCGACACCCTGGCCCGGACGCACGCCCTGGCCGGTGACCCGGAGGGCGCCGCCCGCGCACGGGACGAGGCCGCCGCGCTGCGGGCGGCGGCCATGGACGGCGCCCGGGAGCGGTGAGGCGGGACGCCGTGCCCCGCGCCGAGCGCGTAGCCACGACGGCCCGCCGGCGGCCGGGGGGCGGTCAGTCCGCCAGGGGCGGGGTCCGCCGTACGGTGATGGCGTTGACCCGGATCGTGTACGGGGCGGTGTCCTCGACCGTCAGGGTCCGGACGTCGTCCGGGCCGAGGGCGACCGTCACGTCGGCACAGAGGGCGACGGCGTACACGGAGCCCTCGGTCTCCTCGTCCTGGAGGGCGAACAGCAGGTTGTAGTAGTAGCCGGTCGCGTCCGGCTCCTCCCGGTAGAACGACAGATGGGTGCCCGTCTGCCCGTACAGCCCCACGAAGGCGTCGGTGAGGGCCCGTTCGGTCCGGTCCCAGAAGGCGGGGTTGGCGAACGGCCGCGGCAGGGCCTGGCGCACCGCCTCCCGCAGGGAGAGGACCATCACGCTCACGGGCGCGGTCTCCTGGAGGCCCCAGCCGCGGACGATCCTCACGGTCGAGCCGTCGGGGATGCCGTGCGCCGCCCGGCTGATCTCGCCGAAGTCGAAGTCCACCGTCGCGGGCGCGATCGCGTGCTGGAACCGGGCCTCGATGCCCCGCGCCTGCTCCATGAAGGACGATCCCACCTCGAAGACCGGCCGGAAGGTCGTCTTCTCGGCGGCGATCCGGTCAACCATGGCTGCTCCTAGCAAGTCGGAAGTGATCGCGCCCGGTCGCAGTATGCCGTTCCGCCGCCCGGCCGCCGCACGGGCGTCCGGATGCCGGCCCGGAGGACCCGCCCGCCGCCACCGCGCCCGGCAGGCGGGGCGGATCATGGAACGGTGAACAGCTCACCCGCCCCCACCGCCGCGACCCCGGTCGCCGTCCACGGCAGGCTTCAGGTTCGCGGAACCAGGCTCTGCGACCGCCACGGCAGGCCCGTCCAACTGCGCGGCATGTCCACCCACGGTCTTCAGTGGTACCGCCACTGCCTCACCCGCGAGTCCCTGGACGCCCTGGCCACCGACTGGAACGCGGACGTCCTGCGCCTCTCCCTGTACGTCCAGGAGGACGGCTACGAGACCGACCCGCGCGGCTTCACGGACCTGGTGCACTCCCTCATCGAAGAGGCCTCCGCGCGCGGGATGTACGCCATCGTCGACTGGCACGTCCTGGACCCCGGCGACCCCCACCACAACCTGCGCGACGCCACGGCCTTCTTCACCGAGATCGCCCGGCGCCACGCCGGCAAGGAGAACCTGCTCTACGAGATCGCCAACGAGCCCAGCGGCGTCGGCTGGTCCCGCATCAGGAGCTACGCCGAGGAACTCGTCCCCGCCATCCGGGCCTTCGACCCGCACAGCCCCGTCCTCGTCGGCACGCGCGCGTGGTCGTCGTTCGGCGTCTCCGAGGGCTCCGACGAGAACGAGGTGGTCCGCGACCCGGTCCGGGCCTCGAACATCATGTACACCTTCCACTTCTACGCCGCCTCCCACGGCGAGGAGTACCTCCGGACCCTCTCCAGGGCGGCGGACGAGCTGCCCGTCTTCGTCACCGAGTTCGGCACCCAGGACCACGCGGGCGAAGGCGCCGACGACTTCGCCATGGCGCAGCGCTACCTCGACCTCATGGCCCGGAAGGGGATCGGCTGGGTCAACTGGAACTTCTCCGACGACCACCGCTCCGGCGCGGTCTTCCAGCCCGGCACCGGCGCCCGCAACGGCCCCTGGGCCGGAACCGCCGCCCTGAAGCCGGCCGGTGTCTGGATCCGCGACCGGCTCCGAGCGTCCTGACCGCCCCCGGCCGGCCCCCGGCCGTCCGCACCACCGGCCCCCCCCGCCCGCACGGCTCCCCGTCCGCACGCCCCGCCGTGCGCGCGGGGCGCGGGGCGGGGCCGTCGCCGGGCCGTCGGCGCACGTCGCCGCCCTCCCCCTTTAGAGTGCTCGTGTCCCCTGCGCGCGTCCGCGGCCCCGGCCCGGTCGCGCGCGCCCACCGTGCCCACGGGCCCGACCGAGGAGCAGCAGCCGTGACCGACCTGGCGCCCATACCGACCCAGCGCGAGATCGCCCGCGATCTCGGGGTGAGCGAGTCCTTCGACGCACAGCAGGAGATCGAGCGCCGGGTGGCCTTCCTCGCCGACCGGCTCCTCTCCACGGGCCTGCGGTCGCTGGTGCTGGGCATCAGCGGCGGCGTGGACTCCACGACCACCGGCCGGCTCTGCCAGCTCGCCGTCGAGCGGGTGCGTGGCACCGGGCGGGAGGCGACCTTCTACGCGATGCGGCTGCCGTACGGCGTCCAGGCCGACGAGAAGGACGCGCAGCGGGCGCTGGAGTTCATCCGCCCCGACCGGGTCCTGACCGTCGACGTCAAGCCCGCCAGCGACGCCGCCCTGGAGGCCGTACTGGCCGGTGACGCGGTCTTCCGGGACGCGCACCACCAGGACTTCGTGCACGGCAACATCAAGGCCCGGCAGCGCATGATCGCCCAGTACGCGGTGGCGGGCGCGCACGAGGGCCTGGTCGTCGGCACGGACCACGCCGCCGAGGCGGTCTCCGGCTTCTTCACCAAGTTCGGGGACGGCGCGGCCGACCTGGTGCCGCTCACCGGGCTCACCAAGCGCCGGGTACGGGCCGTCGCCGAGGCCCTGGGGGCGCCGTCCGAACTGGTGCGCAAGCCCCCGACGGCCGACCTGGAGTCCCTGAACCCGGGCAGGCTCGACGAGGAGGCGCTCGGCGTGACGTACGACGACATCGACGACTTCCTGGAGGGCAGGCCGGTCGACGGGGCCGCCCACGAGGCCATCGTGAACCGCTACCGGCTCACCGAGCACAAGCGGCAGCTCCCGATCGCCCCCTGAACCGGCGCCGCCCGCCGTCCGGTTGCGGTGTCCGCGACCGGTCGGCGGGACGTCCCGCCCCGGGGACGAGCACGCCCGTAGGCTGGCGGCCATGACCGATCATGTGAACGACCAGCTCAAGCCGATGCCCGAGGACTGGCGGCGCGCCCTCGCCGTGGTCGCCCACCCCGACGACCTGGAGTACGGGTGCTCCGCGGCCGTCGCCGCCTGGACGGACGGCGGCCGGGAGGTCGCCTACGTCCTCGCGACCCGCGGCGAGGCGGGCATCGACACCCTCGCCCCCGCGACCTGCGGGCCGTTGCGGGAGCGGGAGCAGCGGGCGAGCGCGGCGGTCGTGGGCGTCTCCGAGGTGGAGTTCCTGGACCACCGGGACGGTGTCATCGAGTACGGCCTGGGGCTGCGCCGGGACATCGCGGCGGCGATCCGGCGCCACCGCCCCGAGCTCGTCATCACGCTCAACCACCGTGACACCTGGGGCGGGGTGGCCTGGAACACCCCGGACCATGTCGCGGTCGGCCGGGCCACCCTCGACGCGGCCGGTGACGCGGGCAACCGCTGGATCTTCCCCGAGCTGACCGAGCGGGGGCTCGAACCCTGGAACGGTGTGCGCTGGGTGGCCGTCGCGGGCTCGTCCACGCCGACCCACGCCGTCGACGCGACGCCCGGGATGGAGCGCGCCGTCAGGTCGTTGCTGGAGCACCGCGCCTACATCGAGGGGCTGACCGACCAGGACCCGGAGGAGTACTGCCGGTCCTTCCTCGCCGCCAACGCCCGGACCGTGGCGGAACGCTTCGGCGGGCGTCCGGCCGTGGCGTTCGAGCTGTTCAGCCGCTGACGAGCCGGTCCACGGCCGCGGTGCCGGAGGAGGTGTACCCCCGGGCCATCGCCATGGGGCCGACCGCCGGCGCCGCGGGCGCGGCCGGGGCGGCGGGGACGGTCGCGGCGGCGGGTGGCGCGGCGGCGGGCCGCGACGGCGGCGGCACCAGGACCGGTGCCGACGCGGGCACGAGCTGGAGGCCGTGCGGCACGCCCGCCACCGCGAGCGGGGTGCCCCCGTCCGGCGTGCCCGCCACCGCCGGTGCCGGGAGGGGCGGCGCGGCGAGGGACGGCGCCGGCAGGGGAGCCGGCCGCACCGGGCCCCCGTACAGCACTCGCTCCAGCGCGGACACCAGCCGCCCCACCTCCTCCGGCGGGCGGACGACCAGCCGCAGGAACCGGCTGGAACTGCCCAGCTTGTTGCCGCACTCCCGCACCAGTACGGAGTGCTCGGTCAGCAGCCGGTCCCGCAGTGCCGCGCCGTCCACGCCCACCGGCAGTCGTACGTAGACGAAGTTGCCCTGCGAGGGGTAGACGGTCAGGCCCGGCAGGCCCGAGAGCCGGACGGTCATCTCCTGCCGGTCCTGCCGGGAGCGGCGCAGACTCTCCTCGTACTCCCGGCCGTGCTCCCGGAGCATGAACACCACCGCCTCGGCGAAGGAGTTGAGGTTCCACTTCGGCAGCATCGAGCGGATCAGCCCGGCGATCGCCGGGTTGGCGACGAGGTAGCCGAACCGCACGCCGTGCAGGCCGAAGTTCTTGCCCAGGCTGCGCAGCACGATCACATTGGGCCGCAGCACCGCCTCGTCGGCGATGCTCGTCGCGGCGGCCGCGTCGGAGAACTCCAGGAACGACTCGTCCACCACCACCAGGTCCAGGTCCTGGAGGGCGTCGCACAGCGCCAGCACCTGGTCCTTGGCCAGCAGCCCGCCGTCCGGGTTGTTGGGGTTGCAGATGACGGCCGTACGGGACCCCCGGGTGCGGATGAAGCGTACGAAGGCGTCGGGATCGAGCCGGAAGCCGTGCGCCTCGGGCAGCAGCATCATGTCGACGCGCTTGCCCGTCTCCATCGGCTGGTCGGTCCACCGCCCGAAGGTGGGCACCGGCACGGCGAGGGATTCCCGCACCAGCAGGTGGTCGATCCAGGTGATCAGCTCGGTGGAGCCGTTGCCCATGGCGACGGTCTGCGGGTTGAGTCCCAGCGTCTGGCACAGCTCGGCGGTGATGGTGTCCGCGCTGCTCGGGTAGTACGTGAGGATCTCTCTGAGGCGTCCGCCCAGCCGCTCGAACATCGCGGGGGTGGGGAAGTAGGGGTTGCAGGGGATGCAGAAGTCGGTGATCCGGCCGGGCGCCCCGCCCCCGCCTCCGCCTCCGCCTCCCGCCCGGTCCAGCATGGCGATCGAGGGGCTGTGCGCGGTGGACGCACGGAAAAGCGTGGTGATGTCGCCGGCCATGGATCTGCCCTCCCTGCCCGAGGAAGGCCCGCACGGGGGAGTGCGGGCCGCCGATCCATACGGATCCGGCCGGGACCCCGTTCAACCGGTGACGGCACCGCCGGGCGGGCGGCGAGGTGTTCCCAACCAGGCAAGCGACCGCTTAGTATGCGGTCCAGTGCGACCCAGCGCGGTACTGCCCGACTCTTGTGGAGGCCCCCGATGCAGGCATGGCGAGTACACCGGAACGGCGAGCCGGGCGAGGTGATGCGGTGCGAAGAGGTGGACCGGCCCGTGCCCGGCGACGGGCAGCTCCTGCTGAAGGTCCTGGCCGCGAACATCAACTTCCCCGACGCCCTGCTGTGCCGCGGCCAGTACCAGGTGCGGCCGCCGCTGCCGTTCACCCCGGGCGTGGAGATCTGCGGCGAGACCGAGGACGGCCGGCGCGTGATCGCCACGCCCGCCCTGCCGCACGGCGGACTCGCCGAGTACGTCGTCGCCGACGAGGCGGCGGTCCTGCCCGCGCCCGACGCGCTCGACGACGCGGAGGCCGCCGCCCTGCACATCGGCTACCAGACCGGCTGGTTCGGGCTGCACCGCCGCGCGGGCCTGGAGGAGGGTGAGACGCTGCTCGTGCACGCCGCCGCCGGCGGGGTCGGCAGCGCGGCCGTCCAGCTCGGCAAGGCGGCCGGGGCGCGGGTCATCGGCGTCGTGGGCGGCCCGGACAAGGCCGCCGTCGCCCGTGAGCTCGGCTGCGACGTGGTCGTCGACAGGCGTACGGACGACATCGTGGCGGCCGTCAAGGAGGCCACCGGGGGCCGGGGCGCGGACGTGGTCTACGACCCGGTGGGCGGCGACGCCTATGCCAAGTCCGCCAAGTGCGTGGCCTTCGAGGGCCGGATCGTGGTCGTCGGCTTCGCCAGCGGCGACATCCCCGCCCCCGCCCTCAACCACGCCCTGGTGAAGAACTACACGATCATGGGCCTGCACTGGGGCCTGTACAACCAGAAGGATCCCGGGGCGATCCGCCGCTGCCACGAGACACTCACCGCGTACGCCGCCAAGGGCCTGATCAAGCCGTTGATCAGCGACCGGGTCGCCTTCGCCGACGCGGCCGCCGCGGTGCAGCGCGTCGCCGACGGCACCACCACGGGCCGGCTGGTCGTCCTCCCGCCCGTCCGGGAAGGAGCCGCACGATGACCGACACCGCCGAACTGCGCCGCCGGGTCCAGGAGTTGGTGGCCGCGCACCCGCCCGCCACCACCGGCCGCACCGAGTTCCTCCGGGCCCGTTTCGACGCCGGCCTCGCCTGGGTGCACTACCCCGCCGGACTCGGCGGGCTCGGCGCGCCCCGCTCCCTCCAGAGCGTCGTCGACGCGGAACTCGAAGCCGCCGGCGCCCCCGACAACGACCCGCGCCGCATCGGCATCGGCCTCGGCATGGCGGCCCCCACCATCCTCGCGTACGGCACCGAGGAGCAGAAGCGGCGCTTCCTGCGGCCCCTGTGGGTGGGCGAGGAGGTGTGGTGCCAGCTCTTCAGCGAGCCCGGCGCCGGCTCCGACCTCGCCGCGCTCGGCACCCGCGCCGTCCGCGACGGGGACACCTGGGTCGTCAACGGCCAGAAGGTCTGGACGTCCAGCGCCCACGTCGCCCGCTGGGCCATCCTGATCGCCCGCACCGATCCCGACCTGCCCAAGCACCGGGGCATCACCTACTTCCTGTGCGACATGACCGACCCCGGCGTCGAGGTGCGGCCGCTGCGCCAGATCACCGGCGAGGCGGAGTTCAACGAGGTCTTCCTCACCGACGTGCGCATCCCCGACACGCACCGCCTCGGCGAGGTCGGCGACGGCTGGAAGGTCGCGCAGACCACGCTGAACAACGAGCGCGTCGCCATCGGCGGCGCCCGGATCCCGCGTGAGGGCGGCATGATCGGCCCCGTCGCCCGGACCTGGCGCGAGCGCCCGGAACTGCGCAGCCACGACCTCCACCAGCGGCTGCTCGACCTGTGGGTGGACGCCGAGGTCGCGCGGCTGACCGGGGAGCGGCTGCGCCAGCAGCTCGTGGCGGGCCAGCCCGGCCCCGAGGGCAGCGGCATGAAGCTCGCCTTCGCCCGCCTCAACCAGCAGATCAGCGGCCTGGAAGTGGAACTCCTCGGCGACGAGGGCCTGCTGTACGGGGACTGGACGATGCGCCGCCCCGAACTCGTCGACTTCACCGGCCGCGACGCCGGCTACCGCTACCTCCGCTCCAAGGGCAACTCCATCGAGGGCGGGACGAGCGAAGTGCTGCTGAACATCGTCGCGGAACGCGTCCTCGGGCTGCCCGCCGAGCCGCGCAACGACAAGGACGTCGCATGGAAGGACCTGGCGCGATGACGGACCTGCTCTACTCGGAGGCCGAGGACGACCTGCGCGCCGCCGTGCGCTCCCTGCTCGCCGGCCGGGCCGCCCCTGCGGACCTGACCGGCCGCGTCGAGGACGCCGGCCCGCACGACCCGGCCCTCTGGAAGGCCCTCGCCGCCGACATGGGCGCGGCCGGGCTCCTGGTCCCCGAGAAGCTCGGCGGGCAGGGCGCGTCCCACCGTGAGGCCGCCGTCGTGCTGGAGGAGCTGGGCCGCGCGGTGACGCCGGTCCCGTACCTCACCAGCGCCGTCGTCGCGACCGAGACGCTCCTGGCGGCCGGGGCCGGCGACCTCGCCGGAGAACTCGCCACCGGCCGCACGGTCGCCGTGCTCGCCGTCCCGCTGTCGGCCGGGCCCGGCCACGAGCCCGCGAGCACCGGGACGGTCACCGGCGTCGCCGACGCCATCCGCGCCGACGTCCTGCTGGTGGTGCGGCCCGACGGGCTGTACGCGGTCGGCGCCGGGGACGCCACGATCACCCCCCGGACCCCACTGGACCTGACCCGCCCGCTCGCCGACGTGGCCGCCACCACCGGCGGCACCCGCCTCGCGGACGCCGCCACCGCCCGCGAGGCGGTGCGCCGCGGCCTGCTCGCCGGCGCCGGGCTGCTCGCCTCCGAGCAGCTCGGGGTGGCCGAGTGGTGTCTGGAGGAGACCGTCCGGCACACCCGCGAGCGCCACCAGTTCAACCGGCCGGTCGGCTCCTTCCAGGCGCTCAAGCACCGGATGGCGCAGCTCTGGCTGGAGGTGGCGGGCGCCCGTGCCGCCGCCCGCAACGCCGCCGACGCGCTGGCCACCGGCAGCCCGGAGGCGCCGCTCGCGGTGGCCGTCGCCCAGGTGCACTGCTCGCGGGTCGCGGTGCACGCCGCCGAGGAGTGCGTCCAGCTTCACGGCGGCATCGGGATGACCTGGGAGCATCCTGCCCACCTCTATCTGAAGCGGGCCAAGTCCTCCCAGAGCGCCCTGGGGTCGGCGGGACACCACAAGCAGTCCCTCGCCGATCTGGTCGACCTCCCCGCCCCGGCGTGACCGGGTAAGGACCGCGGTAGGCACCCACCCCTCTACATGCTGTTTAATTGCGAATCGTTCGCAACAACGGTTGATCTTCAGTAGCTGTTTCCCGGCTGCTCGACGAGGGGTGTGGAACCATGACCACCCGATCCATACGCGGCACGGCCGCCGCGGCGCTGGCCGGGGCCCTGGCCCTCACCGCGGCGGCCTGCTCGAACCCGGGCACCGGTGGCACCGGCCACCGTGCCGGGGACAGCGCGGTCGTCGGCATCGCCTACGAGCCCGAGTCGCTCAGCCCCCTCCTCGGCTACGGCAAGGACGGCAACTCCAAGATCTTCGACGGTCTGCTCGCCTTCGACGGCGACATGAGGCTCACACCGGCCCTCGCGGTCGCGCTGCCCGAGGTGAGCGCGGACGGCCTGACGTACACGTACAAGCTTCGCAAGGGCGTGAAGTTCAGCGACGGCACCCCCTTCACGGCCAAGGACGTCGTCTTCACCTACAAGACGGTGCTCAGCCCGAAGACCAACAACGCCTCCAAGACCGAACTGGACGCCCTGAAGGACGTCAAGGCGGTCGGGGACGACACCGTCGTCTTCACCCTCGCGTACCCCTACGCGCCCTTCGCCGAGCGCACCGTCCTCGGCATCGCACCCGAGCACATCGCTGCCGGGCAGGACGTCAACAGCGGCCCCTTCACCACCAGGCCCGTCGGCACCGGACCGTACGTCCTCACCGACTGGTCCAAGGGCGAGAAGATCAGCTTCAAGGCCAACCCGAACTACTGGGGCGGCGCGCCCAAGGTGAAGAAGTTCACCATGGCGATCATCAAGGACGACGACGTCCGCGCCACCCGCCTCCGCTCCGGCGACCTCGACGGCGCGATCCTGCCCCCCAACCTCGCCAAGGGCTTCACGAACGACGACACGAAGAAGACGTACGAGGCCACCACCTACGACTACCGCCTGGTGACCCTGCCCACCCACAACGAGGTCACCGGCGACACCGCGATCCGCCGCGCCCTCGACATCGCCGTCGACCGCCGGGCCATGGTCGACACCATCCTCGAAGGCGCCGGAAAGCCCGCCTACGGCCCGGTCCCGACCGACAGCGAGTGGTTCACCAAGGGCACCGAGCGCCGCCACGACCTCGCCGGGGCCAAGAGGATCCTCGACGCCGCCGGCTGGAAGCCCGGCCCCGACGGCATCCGCGTCAAGGACGGCGTCCGCGCCGCCTTCCCCCTCTGGTACCTCTCCGGCGACAAGCTCCGCCAGGACCACGCCCTCGCCTACGCCTCCGACGCCAAGAAGGCCGGCATCGACATCCGGACCCAGGCCGGTACCTGGGAGGTCATCGAGCCGCGCATGAAGCACGACGCGGTCCTCGCGGGCGGCGGCTCGCCCGGCGACCCGGACTTCGACCAGTACTCGCTGCTCAGGTCCTCCCTCGGCGGCGACGGCTTCAACAACATGGCCCGGTACGACAACCCCGCCGTCGACAAGGCCCTCGACGACGGCCGCAAGACCGACGACAAGGCCGCCCGCAAGGCCGCGTACGACACCATCCAGCGCGAACTGGTGAAGGACCCCGGCTACACCTTCCTCACCCACATCGACCACCTCTACGTGGTGAACGACTCCTGGAAGGGCCTGTCCACCCAGGTCGAACCGCACGACCACGGCCTGGCCTCCGGCCCCTGGTGGAACGTCGAGGACTGGATCCCCGAGGGCGGGGAGAAGTGACCCGCCGCCTCCCCTGGGCGGCGATGGCCAGGATGGCGGGACGGCGGGCCCTGTTCGCCGTCCCCGTCCTCCTGGTGGTGACGTTCGCCGTCTTCGCCGTCGCCGCCGCCTCCCCGTTCGACCCCGTCAAGGCCTACGCCGGCACCGCCGGGCTCACCGCCTCGCAGGAGAACCTCGACCAGCTGCGCGCCAACCTCGGCGTCGACCAGCCGCTCGTCCCGCGCTGGTGGAACTGGCTGACCTCCGCCCTCACCGGCGACCTCGGCGACTCCGGCGTGATGCGCCAGCCCGTCGCCGACGTCATCGGCGAACGCATCGGCTGGTCGGCCCTGCTCGCCGCCACCGCCTTCGCCGTCGCCGTCCTGCTCGGCACGGCGCTGGGCGTCCTGGCGGCCCGGCGGCAGGGCGGCTGGCTCGACCGGTGCGTCAGCTCGGCCGCGTACACCCTGGAAGCCGCCCCCGCCTTCTGGCTCGGGCTGCTCGCCATCTGGTTCTTCGCCCTGGAGCTGGGCGTCCTGCCGGCCGGCGGGCTCACCGACACCGCCAGCGAGACCGTCACCCCCGGGCAGGTCGCCTCGCACCTGGTGCTGCCCGCCCTCGTCCTCGGCGTCTCACAACTGCCCTGGTTCTTCCTGTACGTCCGCCAGGGCGTCGGCGACGCCCTCGAAGAGGACCCGGTGCGGGGTGCCCGCGCGCGCGGCCTCGCCGAACGCACCGTGCTCCTCGGACACGCGCTCCGCTCCGGCATGCTGCCGATGCTCACCCTCATCGGCTCGCGCGTCCCCGAACTCATCACCGGCGCCCTGCTCGTCGAAACGGTCTTCAGCTGGCCCGGCATCGCGGCCGCCACCGTCCAGGCGGCGACCTCCGTCGACTTCCCGCTGCTGGCCGCGCTCACCGTGCTCGCCACGGCGGCCGTCCTGCTCGGCAACCTGCTGTCCGACCTGCTCTACGGACTCGCCGACCCGAGAGTGGGTTTCGATGGCTGACCCGGCCTGGCGCTCCCACGGGCGCACCCGCCGCTCCACGCGCACGATCCGGATCTCCGCCTCCGCCGCCGTCGTCGCGGCGGTCACCCTCGCCGTGCTGCTCGTACCCCCGCTGGTCCAGCTCGACCAGCAGGCCGTCGACCTGTCCCTGAAACTCCGGCCGCCCTCCTGGGCACACCCCTTCGGCACCGACGACGTCGGCCGCGACCTGCTGCTGCGCTGCGTGTACGGCCTGCGCGTCTCGCTCCTCGTCGGCCTGGTCGCGGCGTTCGTCGCCACCGTCATCGGCACCGCGGTGGGCGCGGCGGCCGCCGCCTTCGGCGGCTGGACCGACCGGCTGCTGATGCGGCTGGTCGACACCTTCGCGTCCGTGCCGCACCTGCTGCTCGGCATCTTCGTCGTGGCGATGTTCCGCCCCGGCGTCTGGCCGGTCATCGTGTCCGTCGCCCTCACCCACTGGCTGTCCACCGCCCGGATCGTCCGCTCCGAGGTGCTGTCGCTGCGCTCCCGCCCGGCATCGACGCCGCGGTCTCCGGCGGGGCGACCCGGTGGCGGGTGACGGTCCGCCACCTGCTCCCGGCGGTGCTCCCGCGAGCCGGGCTGGCGGCGGTGCTGATGGTGCCGCACGCCATGTGGCACGAGTCGGCCCTCTCCTTCCTGGGCCTGGGCCTGCCCGCCCACCAGGCCAGCCTCGGCACCCTGGTGCAGACCGCCCGCGGCTCGCTCCTCGCCGGCGACTGGTGGCCCACCCTCTTCCCCGGGCTGTTCCTGATCGTCCCCACGCTCGCCGTCGCGGGCCTCGCGGGCGCCTGGCGGGAACGGCTCGACCCCCGCCGCCGATCGGAGCTGATGCTGTGAACACGGTCCTGTCCGTCCGCGACCTCTCCGTCCGGTTCCGGATGCGCGGGGGCCGCCACGTCGCCGCCGTCAGCGGGGCGAGCTTCGACCTCGCCACCGGCGAGTGCCTCGCCCTCGTCGGCGAGAGCGGCTGCGGCAAGTCCGTCCTCGCCTCCGCGCTGCTCGGCCTCCTGCCCGGCAACGCCCGGACCGCCGGCACGGCCGTCATCGACGGCACCGACCTGCTCTCCGCCGACGAACGCACCCTCGCCCGCACCGTACGCGGCCGGCGCGTCGGCCTCGTCCCGCAGTCCCCCGCCGCCCACCTCACCCCCGTCCGCACCGTGCGCGCCCACCTGGAGGAGACGCTGCGAGAGCTGGCCGGCACGCCCCGGGCGGAGCTGGGCCGCGCGGCGGTGGCGGCCGCCGAACGGGCCGCCTTCCCGCCCGCCCTGCTCGACCGCTACCCGCACGAACTGTCCGGCGGCCAGGCCCAGCGGGCCGCCACCGCCCTCGCCCTCGTCGGCGACGCCCCGCTGCTCCTCGCCGACGAGCCGACCACCGGACTCGACCGCGACCTCGTCCACCGCACGGCCGACGAACTGCGCCGCCACACCGACGACGGCCGCGCCCTGCTGCTCATCACCCACGACCTGGCCGCCGCCGAGCGCATCGCCGACCGCGTCGCCGTGATGTACGCGGGGCGGATCGTCGAACTGTCCGCCGCCGGCCGCTTCTTCGGCCGCCCCGGCCCCCGGCACCCCTACGCCCGTGGCCTGCTCGCCGCCCTCCCGGAACGGGACTTCACCCCCGTCCCCGGCATGCCCCCCGAACTCGGCGCCCTGCCGGACGGCTGCGCCTTCGCCCCCCGCTGCGACCGGGCGAGCGGCGCCTGCGGGACGGCACCGCGCTTCGAGGACGGCGTCGCCTGCCACCACGCCGAGGAGACCGACCGTGCTTGAACTCGACGCGCTCACCGCCGGGTACCACCCCCGCACCCCCGTCTTCCGGGACGTGTCCCTGACCGTCCCGCCCGGCGAGGCCGTGGGCCTGCTGGGGCCCAGCGGCTGCGGCAAGTCGACCCTCGCCCGGGTCGCCGCCCTGCTCCACCGCCCGGACGCCGGCCGGGTCGTCGTGGACGGCCGGGAGGTACGCGGCTGGCGGCACCGGGCCCCGCGGGACCTGCGTACCGCGATCGGCGTGGTGTTCCAGCAGCCGCGCATGTCCGCCGACCCCCGGCTGCGGCTGCGCGACCTGATCGCCGAACCGCTCCGGGCCACCGGCCGCCGCCACGAGGTGGACGGCCGGGTGCCCGGACTCGCCCGGACCGTCGGCCTCACCGGCGACCTCCTCGGCCGGCGCCCCCACGAGGTCAGCGACGGCCAGCTCCAGCGCGCCTGCCTGGCCCGCGCCCTGGCCCTCCGCCCCCGCTGGCTCGTCTGCGACGAGATGACCGCCATGCTCGACGCCTCGACCACCGCCGCGCTGGTCGCCGCGGTCGAGGCGTACCGCCGGGAAAACGGCGCGGGGCTGCTCGCCGTCGGCCACGACCGGGTGCTGCTGGACCGCTGGTGCGACCGCACCGTCGACTGGGCCGACCTGGTCGCCGCCCCCTGACGGGCCCCTGGTAACGTCGCGCTCTTCGGCCCCGCGCACGTTCCGTCCCGGAGCAGGCCCGCGCGGAGGCAGGCCGGAGTACCCCGGGGGTCCCCTTGGACCGCGCCACCACGGCCGCCGCCGCCGACCTCGAAGCGGCCCTCCACCGCGTACGCCGCGCCTTCGCCGGCATGACGGCCCGCCCCGACGAGTCCAACTGCCCGTGCCACTGGGGCAGCGAGGAGGAGCTCCGGCTCCTCAAGACGCCGGACGTGCCGCTCGACCCCGACCTGCTCCACCGCACCTGGTCGGCGCCCGACTGGCGCGACCACGCGGCGGTCACCCGGCGCGTCCTCCCGCAGTTCGCCGAGGCCCTGGCGGCAGGGGAGTGCGACGAGGCCGGCCGGGCCGGCAGGTCCCTGGCGATGGCCGGGTGGCGCACCTGGCCCGAGGCGCCGGTCGTCCGCGCCTTCCTCGACGCGTGGTGGGCCCGCACCCTGGAGCGGGACGCCCCGCCCCGGCCGGCGTACGACGTCTTCGAGACGTGTGTCGTCGCGTCCGGGTCCGTCACTCCCTGGCTGGCCGCGTGGAGCCGCCGCACGGACCCCACCGCGGACCGGCACCTGCTCGCCGCCGCGCGGTGGTGGGTCGACGACCTGGAGAGGGACGAGTACCCGTCGTACGACGTCCACTGGGACGACGACGAGGAGGAGCTCGCGCGCGAGCTGAGCGCCTGGCTGGGCCGCCACGCCCCGGCCCGGCTGGCCGCCCTCGGGGCGGAACCGGCACTGGTGGACCGGCTGACCATGCTCGGGGTGCCGTCCGAGTGGCGCCGGCCCGACGAGGGCGGGACCGACATGGGCGGGCCCCCCACCGGCGGTCCGGCCACGGGCGGGACCGTCGGCGGAAACCGGCCCCCGCAGCGGTGAGCCGGGGTGTGGCCCGCACCGCAGCGGGCAGGCGCGCCCTCATGACCGAGATGTTCGAGGCCGGCGCGTGGCGGACGGACGATCCGCGCGACGAGCTGGCGCGGCTGCGGGAGCAGGTCCGTCACCTCCGGGCCCAGGCCCGCAACCGGCCGCTGATCGCCGAGGCGCAGGGCATCCTCGCGGAGCGGTACCGGCTCGCGGACGCCGAAGCCGCCTTCGCGCTGCTCCAGCTCGCCTCGCAGCGGTACAACGTGCGGCTGCGCACCCTCGCCGACGCGGTCGTCCGGCTCGAACGGCCCGACGAACGGGCCGGGACGTGGTTCCCCGGCCGGGTGCGCCACCCCGCCCCGGCCCTGGACTCGCTGGCCATCGAGGACGCCACCCACGCCCACCGGAGCGCCGTCCTGTCCGGGGTCCTGGCGCAGACGCTGGCGGTCACCACCACCCACATGGGCAACGTGCAGGTCGGGGACCGCGCGGCCGGCGGGCTGCTGATGGAGAAGCACACGGGACTCTGCGACGACTTCGTGAGCTTCTTCGAGTTCGTCGGCGGGGAGGGCACCTCCTGCGCCCAGGCGGCCAAGGAGGTGGCCCAGGTGACCGTGCGCGACGTGGCGACCGCGCCGGTGTTCACGGAGGACGCCCGCCGGACGATCCTGGAGGCCGGGAGCCGTTCCTGCCACAGCGTGCCGCTGGTCAGCGGCGGGCGCTGCATGGGCATGGTCTCGGCCCACTTCGACCACCCCATCCAGGACCTGAAGGCCGCGCAGCTCAAGGCCCTCGACCACACCGGCCGCCAGGTGGGACGCTGGCTGGCCTGGTACGACCGTACGGTCGTCCTGGACGCACTCGAGCACCTGCACGCCGCCGCCCGCCACCCCGGAATGGCACGGGCCCGCCGGCGCTGACCCGCGGGGGCGCCCCTCCCGGCCCCCGCCCGGACCGAACCGCCCGCCGTCCGCGCCGGCCACCTCGGCACCGACGACCCGGCCGGTCTCGCGCGCTTCCTCCCCGCGCACGGCGAGTAACGGGTCACGGCCCGGCAATACCCGTTCGGCCGACATGCCGTACGCCCGGACGGCGCCCCCGCTCCGCCAGACTGGCCGCCGGACGCCGCACGCCCGGTGCGGCGACTGGCCGAGGAGGGTGACACATGGCCGTATCCATCTCCGTGGTGCTGCTGCTGCTGGTCCTGGCGGTGATCTTCCTGCGCAACGGCGGGCTGAAGATCTCCCACGCTCTGGTGTGCGGGCTGCTCGGGTTCTTCCTCGCGAGCACCAGCCTCGCCCCGACCATCTACAACGGCGTCTCCGCCACCGCCGACGTCGTCAGCAGCCTCAAGCCCTAGGGAGCGTCTCGCCGATCAGGCCGGGCTCACGACGCCTGGGCCCCGCCGTTGCCACGGACGAAGATCCCGATGCCGTTGGGGACCGGACGCTGGGCGCCACCGCTGGGGTGGTTGAGCACGCTGACCTTCGCCGCCCCACCCTGCCGCGCCACCAGCGTGGAGGACCCGCCGCCGTCCAGGTTGACGGCGTCGGTCGCACCCTGGTCCCGCATCGCGTCCGCCACCTCCACCACCGTCAGGCCGCTGCGGAACCCCGGGGAGCCGTCCAGCGCGAGCAGCAGCATCCGCCGCCCGCCGTCCCGGACCCCCGCCGCCGTGCGCACCGCGGGCGTCACCTTGTCCATCCCGCTCAGCGGCTCCCCGTCCCGCAGCACCGGATAGCCGCCCACCGCGAAGCGGTACGCGCCCCCCGCGGCACCCGCCCCGCCCGCGGCGAGCGCGTACCGGACGTCCACCCGGTCGCCGACCGCCAGCTTCCGCAGCTCCCGCGCGCCCGCCTCACGCCCCACCAGCACCTCCGTGCCCGGGGCGACGGCACCCCGGCCGGGCGTCTGCGCGACCTCGACCACCTGGCCGCCGCGCACCGTCACCTCGTAGGTCTCGTCGCTGCACGGCGCGTCCCGCCGCGTGTCCGTGCCGCAGGTGGCCCGCACCCGTGAGGCGGCGCCCCAGTCCTTGGTGAACACCCCCACCGAACCCACCGGCAGGGCGTACTGGTTGAGCCCGCCCAGCTCCACCTCCGCCCCGTCCCACGACACGGTCCCCTCCAGCACCAGTTCACCGGTGCGCGCCACACCGTCCTCGCCGACGCCCAGCACCTGGCGGGTGTTCGTGCCCGGCGGCAGAGCGGGACCGAACCGCTGCCCGTCCGGCACGGCGGCCTTCAGCGCCCGCCCGTCCGCGACGGCCGGCCCCACCGGGGAACCGGTCGCCTCCACCCCCGGGTGCTGGGTCTCCGACAGATGGAAGAAGTCACCGTTGACACCACCCACCGCCCCGGCTCCGTCGGCGAGCGCGGACAGCGGCGAGCGCGCCGCGACCACACCCGGGTACAGCAGCCCCACCGACACCCGCGCGTCGGCCAGGTCCACCGAGAGCAGATGCGCCCGGGCCGTACCCCGGGACGACCGGATGTCGAACCACCGGTACTCCACCCCCGGCGCGACCCGCTGCCACACGGGCGCCGGGGCGGCGGGCGGCGCGGCCGCCAGCAGGGCACCCAGCAGCGACACCAGAACGAGCGTCAGAAAGGCACGGCCGCGCAGCACGGTCACAGTCCCCCCACGGTCCAGGGCAACTCCCACAGGTCTCGGAAGAGTTGCCCGCCCGGGACCGGTCCCGAACCGGCCGGCCGTGAACGGGTGAGTGAACGTAGGCCATTCGGGGCCTCCCGGGTCACCCGTTCGGGACCGCCCGGCCGGGTCCGGCGGTGACCGTCACCGATTCCGGGCCAACCACAGCCGCGCGAAGTCCACCGCCTCGGCCACCCCCAGCAGCCGGCACCGCGCCGCCCCCACCCGTCCCGTGCGCACCGTCCCGCCGCCGGACCGCTCCAGGTCCGCGCCCAGCTCGGCGAAGTCCCCGTCGTCCAGGGCGACGTCCTCGTACGGCCACCAGCGCCGCGCCCCACCGTCCCGCACCACGCAGCGGTACATGCGGCGCGGCGGCCGTGCCACCCGGTACTCGCCGAGGTGGAAGGCGGTGCAACTGCCGAAACCCGCGCCCAGGAGCAGGATCCGCCCCCGCAGGTCGTAGAGCCGCGCGAGGGGCGAGTCCTCGCCCAGGTGACAGTCCGGACGGTGACCCGAGACCACCTTCTCCGCGTACGCCCCCAGGGCCGCGAACGAGGTCTGCGGGTGCGCGCTGCGCAGCGCGCCCGGGCTCGTCCGGACGACCTCCGGCAGCACCCCGAGCCCCTCGTCGCACGGCATCGTCTCCGCGTCGTACGGGGGCATCGCCGCCCGCACCGCCGCCCGCTCCGCCGCGCCCAGCCCCCGCACCCGCTCCCGGTAGACGGCGGAGGTGTCCGAATTACGCGCCGTGAACGCCGGGACCACCACCGTGCCGTCCGGCCCCAGCGCCGCCCGCAAGGCCCGGAGCACCGCTTCCGCGCCGCCCGCCACCGGCCCCACCGCCCGCAGCGACGCGTGCACCAGCAGGAACCCGCCGGGCTCCACGCCCAGCTCGGCCAGGTGCGCCGTCAACTGCCGTTCCGTATGGACCCCGGTCCCGGTCAAAGCCACTCGTTCCCGTCCGCCGCCGGCCATGGGCGCCCATCGTAGAACCTCCGGCAGGCGCCGTCCGCCCCCGGAAACAGCCAACCCACGAACCGTCAGAAAGGCGTCAACACACGGCACCGCCCCGTCAGCATGGCGTCAACGACGTTCGGACCGCCCGGCCCACCGGGCATACCGTCGACAGCACGCCCCGGCGGCCTCCCCGCGCCGGGGCACCCGCCTCGTTCCGAGGATCCTCCAGGAGGGACCCATGCCCACGATCCCGTGCGGTGACGGTCCGGAACCCTCACCACCCGCCCCGGCCGGACCGCTGTACGTGCCCGTCCGGCCGGGGCCCCGGGGGTGCGCCGTACGGCTGTTCCGCACCTCGTGCGGCGCCCGCACCGCCATCGGCTTCACCACCGCCCCCCGGCTCACCGCCGCGCTCGGACCGGACCAGGCGTGGATCCGGCTCACCCGCCCCGCCCTGCGGACGCTCACCGCACCCCTCGGCGTCACCACCCTCAGCGTCGACCCCCGGCTCACCGCACCCGCCGCCACCCCCGTGCCGTCCCCGGCCGGACCGGGCCGCACCACCGCACCCGCCCCGTCCCGGTGGACCGGGCCCCTGCGGACCGGCTGAAAGGACCGCCCGATGACCACCCTCGACACACCCGCCGCCGCCACGGCGACACCGGACGACGGCGACCTCGCCCTCTGGCCCGCCTCCACCCGGCGGCTGCCCGACGGCGACCTCCGGGTGGGCGGCGTCCCGCTCACCCGGATCGCCGACCGGTTCGGCACCCCCGTCCACCTGCTGGACGAGGACGAGGTACGCGCCCGGTGCCGCCTCTACCGCCACGCCTTCCCCGACGCCGGGGTCTTCTACGCCGCCAAGGCGTTCCTGTCCCGCGCCCTGGTGCACTGGGCCGACGAGGAGGGACTCGGCCTGGACGTCTGCTCCGCCGGGGAACTCCAGCTGGCGGTCACCGCCGGCTTCCCGCCGGAGAACATCGTGCTGCACGGCAACGCCAAGTCCCCGTACGAACTGGACACCGCGCTGCGGCTCGGCGTCGGCCGCATCGTCATCGACAGCGCCTCCGACATCGTCCGCCTGGCCGCCGCCCTGGGCCCCGACGGGCGCCAGAAGGTGATGGTCCGGGTGGCGCCCGGCATCAGCGCGGGCGGCCACGACAGGATGCGGACGGGCACCGAGGACCAGAGGTTCGGCCTGGCGATCAGCGACGGCTCGGCCCAGCACGCCGTCGGACGCGTGCTGGACCGGCCGGAGCTGCGCCTCACCGGGCTCCACTGCCACCTCGGCTCCCAGATCGCCTCGGCCAAGCCCTACGCCACGGCCGTGCGCCGCATGGTCGGCCTGATGGCACGCGTCCGCGACGCCCACGGCGTCGTCCTGCCCGAACTGAACCTGGGCGGCGGCCACGCCGTCGCCTACCGACCCGGCGAACGGGCCCTCGACGTCACCCGCCTCGCCCGCACGGTCCGCGGCGCCCTGGCGGACAGCTGCGCCGCCGCCCGCCTGCCGGTGCCCCGCCTGCTGATCGAACCGGGGCGCGCCGTCGTGGGGCCGGCCGGCGTCGCGGTCCACCGGGTCCTGGCCGTCACGCACTCGGGCGAGCGGATCTTCGTCGCGGTGGACGGCGCCATGAGCGACAACCCCGGGTCCGCCCTGTACGGCGCGCGCCGCACCCCCCCGGCTCGTCGGGCGGCTCCCGGCGGCCCCGCCCCGCACGGTCACCGTCGTCGGGCGGCACTGCGAGGCGGGCGACGTGCCGGCGGACGTCGCCCTGCCGGGGGACGTCCGCCCCGGCGACCTGCTCGCCGTCCCGGTGGCGGGGGCCTACCAGTCGTCCATGGCGTCCGGCCACCACCTCGTCGGCCGCCCGCCCGTCGTCGCCGTCACCGCGGGCCACGCCCGGCTGCTCGTCCGCCGGGAGTCCCTGGCCGACTTCCGCACCCGGGACGTCGGGCTGTGAGCGCGGGCCGCGCCGAGGCCGGCCGTCTCAGGCGGGGGCGGCCGCCCGCGCCCCGGCGATGACGGTGTCCAGGAGCGCGAGCAGCACCGCCCGGACGTCGGCGCGGGCACGCGCGTCCAGCATGAGAACGGGCGTGCCCGGGTCACGCAGGTGCAGGGCGGCCCTGATCTCCGCCTCGGTATAGGCCTGTTCACCGTGGAAGCAGTTGGCGCCGACCACGAACGGCAGCCCCCGGCTCTCGAAGAAGTCGACCGCGGGGAAGCTGCGCTCCAGGCGGCGGGTGTCGACCAGCACGACCGCCCCGAGCGCCCCGTTCAGCAGCTCGTCCCACATGAACCAGAAGCGCTCCTGCCCCGGCGTGCCGAACAGGTAGAGGACGGCCCCGGCGTCGTCGAGGGTGATGCGGCCGAAGTCCATCGCCACGGTGGTCACCGACTTCGACTCGATGCCGTCGAGGTCGTCGACGCCGACACCGGCGGCCGTCAGCCGCTCCTCTGTACGCAGGGGCTCGATCTCCGAGACCGTCTCCACCAGCGTCGTCTTGCCCACGCCGAACCCGCCGGCGATCAGAATCTTGACGGGGGCCGCTTCCTGGGCAGGAGTGTCATATCCGGGCAAGGTTGTCCCTGATTCTCATGAGCAGATGGACGTTGCTGGTCCCGGCCCCCTCCAGGGGCGGCCGGTGGTGGATCAGTCCGCGGTCCGCGAGCTCGCCGAGGAGCAGCGCCATCGGGGTCAGGCGCATCCCCATCCGGGCCGCGATCTCGGCGACCGCCCGCCCCGCGGGGGGCGGGCACATGGCGAGGACGGCCCGCCACTCGGTCGGCAGGCCGTCCTGGGCGTCCCCGGCGACGGCCGCGGTGATGGTGGTGTCCATCGTCAGGACGGTCCGGGGCGCGGCCGTACGGCCGTCGGTCAGGGCGTACAGCCGCGTCCGGCGACGGCTCCCGCGCTGCGGCTCGTCGGGCATTACGACGTGGCAGCCTGGTCGCGCTCCGGTGTGCCCAGCCACTCGCCGAGCGCCTGCGCGGTCCGCACCGCCTCGCCGCCCAGCTCCCCGAGCCGTGCTTTGCGGGACGTCACGACGATCAGCGTGCTGCCCTCGCCGCAGCCGACGATGCACAGGTACCGGTCGTCCATCTCCACGAGCTGGCGGATCACCCGGCCGCCGTCGATGTCCCGGGAGATCGCCTTCATGGTCGAGGCGATGCCGGAGGACGCCGCCGCGATGCGTTCCGCCTGCGGCCGGTCCAGCAGGTACGCGCTCAGCTTGATCCCGTCGTTGGACAGGAGCACGGCTCCCTGGATGCCGGCGATCCGGCTCAGGTTGTTGTCCAGAACGCTGTAGATCATGTCGTTCGTCGTCATGGCTGATCCTGTCGGAGTTCGTTTTCCACTGTCCGGGTCCCTCGTTCGTAGTCGTCCCAGGCGTCGGCCACCTCCTGCGGCGTGGCCCCGTCCGGGCGGGGCGACGGGTCCGTCGCGCGCGGCTCGCGGAGTTGCTCGGCCATGTGCGTCTGCGGCACCCGTTCGGGCAGCGCCGGGCGTTCCGCGGCGGGCCGGCCGAGCGCGGGGCGGTCGGGGGCGCGGCGCGCCGGCGGCAGCGAGGGGCGGTCCGTGACCCGCCGGACCGGGAGCGGGTCCGCCGCGTGCGGCACGGGGCCGGGCGCGTCCTCGCCGGAGCGCCGCGCGGCGAGCGCGACCGGTGCCGCCGGAGCGGGCAGGGGCTCGCGTTCCGGGGCGCGTTCCGCGTCGCGCTCCCGCCCGTGGTCCCGCTCGGGCGCCGGTGCGCGATCCGTCGGCACGAGCAGGTCGCGGGGGAGGATCACCACGGCCGACGTGCCGCCGTACACCGAGCGGCGCAGCGTGACGGTGGCGCCGAGCCGGTCGGCGAGGTGGCCGACCACGAAGAGCCCCAGCCGGTGGGCGTTCTCGGCCAGGACGGAGTACGGCGGCGCCGAGTGCAGCCGGCCGTTCATCTCCGCGTACCGCGCGGCCGTCACGCGCGGACCGCGGTCCTCGACCTCGACCGACAGCCCGTCGGCCACCAGCTCGGCGCGGATGACGACCTTCGAGCGCGGCGGGGAGAACCGGGTGGCGTTGTCCAGCAGCTCGGCGAGGAGGTGGCTGACCTGGCTGATGACCCGCGGTTCCACGCTGATCTCGTCCAGGGCCTGACGGTCGATCCGCCGGAAGTCCTCGACCTCCGCGGCGGCCTCCCGCAACAGGTCGGCGACGCGCATCGGTTCGGTGTGCGGGTCGGGGACCTCGCCGCCCGCCAGGATCAGCAGGTTCTCGATCTGCCGCCGCATGCCCACCGTCAGCTGGTCGGACCGCATCAGCCGGGCCAGCAGGGCCTCGTCGCCGCCGAAGGTGTCCTGGAGCTCCTCGGTGAGCGCAAGCTGGCGGCTCACCAGGTTCCCGGTCCGCGAGGCGATCCCGGCCGCGAACACCCCGAAGCCATGACGCTCCGCCGCGAGCTCCCGGTGCCCGTCGACCGACACGGCCACGACCCGGGCGAACGCGTCACCGACCCGCCCCACCTCGTCCTGCTCGCCGCGCACCACCGGCAGGGCCGCGGTGTCCACGGGCCGGCCCTCCTGGAGCCGGGCCACGACGTCCGGCAGGGTCTCCTCGGCGACCCTTACGGTCCGGTCGTGCAGCACCCGCAGCCGGCGCAGGACCGAGCGGGTGGTCAGCACGACGACGGCCGTGACGAGCAGCAGGGCGCCACCGCTGCCCGCGATCAGCCGGACCACCTCGGCCTCCAGCTCATCGGCCCGTGCGTCGCCGTGGGCGAGCAGCGCCCGCGTCCGGGCCGCGTCGAGGGCCTCCAGCCGGGGCGACCACATCCGGTGCGCGGCCGCCCAGTCGCCGATCCCGCGCGGCAGCCGGACGACGCCCGACGCGGTGTCCTTGTGGTCCGACAGGACCTGGTCCTCGACGCGGGTCTTGGTCTGCCAGGCGTCCGTGCCGGTGACGCGGATGAAGCGGTCGGAATCCTCCGCGGGCAGGTACGGCAGGATCCACCGGTCGTACAGGTGCCGGTGGGCCCCTACCGCGTTGACGAAGTCGGCGAACCGGCGGGTGGACAGCTCCCGGGAGGGGCCGGCGAGCGCCAGCAGCGCGTCCTCCTGGGCCAGGGTCTCGGAGGCGGAGAACATGGTGATGACGACACGGCTCTCCTGGGTGAGGCCGACGTCGTCGGTGTGCCCGAACGCGTCCTGGAAGTAGCGGATCATCTGGCCGATGAGGTCGCCGTAGAAGACGAGCATGCCGTCGGCGCTGCCGATCCGGGCGTCCGCGCGTTCCCGGAGGGCGTCCAGGTCGTCCAGGCCCTCGATGATCTCCAGCAGCCGGCGGTCCGCCTCCTCCGACCCCGATCCGGCGGCGGTGGCGGACCGGCGGAAGTCCTGGGCCGCCGCGTCGGTGGAGGCGCGCTGGGAGCGCACCGCCTCGTCGGAGACGGTCGTGCCGGCCCACCGGGCCGCGGCCATCGTCCGCTCGGTCTGCATCTCGGCCATGAGCGCGTGCAGCGGCAGACCGATCCGCTCACCCGCCGCCACGTCGTCACGCAGGTGCCGGGACTGCTCCAGCAGCCCCTCCGCCATCATGGCGGCCTGCGTGCCCATCGCCACGGTGGGAACCAGCGCCAGCAGGATCAGCAGCGTACGGAGGCGCACGGTGCGCCGTCGGCGGCGCGGCGGCGCGGTGCGTGGACCTTCGGGTTCCATGGGAGACATCAGCCCTCGGGAGCGGGGAGCGGGACGGGCCGGTGGCCGGGACCCGCGCAGCCCTGGGCGAGGGCGTGGCGGACGGCCGGTCCTGGCTCCGGTGGAGCGTGCGGGTGCCGATCATAACCAGCCAAGTCCGGTTACGGAGGGGTTGCTTCCAGGCTCACCGCGTGGTAGTCGCGCTGGTCGGCGCGTGGATGCGCAGCGGTTCCGCCCTCCAACCGGAGAGGCAGGGTCCCGTCCTGCCGTCGTGTCAGGGGTACCGATCGGGCCGCTTCGGGGCGTTCGGGACGCTTGCGGCCGGTGGGCACCACCGGCCGCAAGCGGGACCATCCGGCCGAAACGCCGCAGGGGAAAAGGTTTCAGCCGCTCAGAGCCGCCGACACCACCGACCGGGCCTCCTCCTGCACCCGGGCCAGGTGGTCCGGGCCGAGGAAGGACTCGGCGTACACCTTGTAGACGTCCTCGGTGCCCGAAGGCCGCGCGGCGAACCAGGCGTTGTCGGTCGTGACCTTGATGCCCCCGATGGCCGCCCCGTTGCCCGGCGCCTCCGAGAGCACGGAGGTGACCGGCTCCCCGGCGAGCGTGCCGGCCGTCACCTGCGCGGGCGACAGACGCCCGAGGACGGCCTTCTCCTCCCGGGTCGCGGGCGCGTCGACCCGCGCGTACGCCGGTTCGCCGAACCGCGCGGTGAGCGACGCGTAGTGCTCGCTGGGCGTCCGCCCCGTGACGGCGAGGATCTCCGACGCCAGCAGCGCCAGCACGATCCCGTCCTTGTCCGTGGTCCACACCGATCCGTCCCGGCGCAGGAAGGAGGCGCCGGCGGACTCCTCACCGCCGAAGCCGAGCGTCCCGGCGGCCAGCCCGTCCACGAACCACTTGAAACCGACCGGCACTTCGACCAGCGGCCGCCCCAGGTCCGCGGCGACCCGGTCGATCATCCCGGACGACACCAGCGTCTTGCCCACCCCCGCCCCCGCCGGCCACCGCTCCCGGTGGCGGAACAGATGGCCGATGGCCACCGCCAGGTAGTGGTTCGGGTTCATCAGCCCGCCGTCCGGCGTGACGATGCCGTGCCGGTCGGCGTCCGCGTCATTGCCCGTGGCGATCCCGAACCGGTCCCGCCGCTCGATCAGCGACGCCATCGCATACGGCGACGAGCAGTCCATCCGGATCTTCCCGTCCCAGTCCAGCGTCATGAAACGCCAGGTCGGGTCGGTGACCGGATTCACGACGGTCAGGTCCAGCCGGTGCTCCTCCGCGATCCGGCCCCAGTACGCCACGGACGCCCCGCCCAGCGGGTCGGCCCCGATCCGGATCCCCGCGGCGCGCACCGCGTCCAGGTCGAGCACGGACGGCAGGTCCCGCACGTACGAACCGAGGAAGTCGTACCGTCCCGTGGTCCCGGCCGCCAGCGCCCGCGCGTACGTCAGCCGCCGCACGTCCTTCAGGCCGCCCGTCAGGATCTCGTTGGCCCGGTCCTGGATCCAGCCGGTCGCCTCGGACCCGGCCGGGCCGCCGTTCGGCGGGTTGTACTTGAACCCGCCGTCCGAGGGCGGGTTGTGCGAGGGCGTCACCACCACGCCGTCGGCCAGGCCCGAGGCCCGGCCCCGGTTGTGGGTGAGGATGGCGTGCGACACCGCCGGGGTCGGCGTCCAGCCGTCGGCCGCGTCGATCAGGACGGTCACGCCGTTCGCCGCGAACACCTCCAGGGCGGTCACCCGGGCCGGCTCCGACAGCGCGTGGGTGTCCGCGCCCAGGAACAGCGGCCCGTCGATCCCCCGCCCCGACCGGTACTCGCAGATCGCCTGGCTCGTCGCCGCGATGTGGTCCTCGTTGAACGCCCCGTTCAGCGAGGACCCGCGGTGCCCGGACGTCCCGAAGGCGACCCGCTGGGCCGGTTCCGCCGGATCGGGGTGCAGGGCGTAGTACGCGGTCACCAGCCGGGCCACATCGATGAGGTCCTCCGGCCGCGCCGGCCGCCCCGCGCGCTCGTTCGGCATCCGTCCACTCCTCCATGTCCGTCAGGAATCCCCTGCGTGCGATCCGTACACGAGCGATGATCGCCCGCCGACCGCGTTCCGTGCGAACGCCCCTCCGCGGGTCCCCGCGAGCGCGTTCCCGTGGGGCATGCCCCGTGCGGTCGCGGGCACCCGCATCGCATGGCGATTTTCCGAAAGTTGGCACGTCCGCTGCTGGCCTCCACCTTCATCTCCGGGGGACTGCGCACCTGGCGCGACCCCGGCGCCGTGGCCCCGGTGGCCGAACCGGTGACCCGGCCCGTCAGCGAGCGGATCCCGGCCGTCCCCGACGACCCCACGACGCTGGTACGGCTCAACAGCGCCGTCCAGATCGGCGCCGGCGTGCTGTTCGCCACCGGCAGGCTCCCGCGCCTGTCCGCGCTCGCCCTGGCCGGCTCCCTGGTGCCCACGACGCTCGCCGGACACGCCTACTGGACGGTGCGGGACCCGGAGGAGCGCGCCCGCCGGCGCGTCCACTTCTACAAGAACCTGTCCATGCTGGGCGGCCTGCTGATCGCGGCCGCCGACACGCACGGCAAGCCGTCCCTGGCGTACCGCCTGGAGAACGTCCGCTAACGGCCCGCCCCGGC
This sequence comes from Streptomyces sp. NPDC016309, assembly GCF_043077235.1. Classification (NCBI taxonomy): domain Bacteria; kingdom Bacillati; phylum Actinomycetota; class Actinomycetes; order Kitasatosporales; family Streptomycetaceae; genus Streptomyces; species Streptomyces sp. NPDC016309. The sequence continues at coordinate 159,891 of NZ_JBIBSG010000002.1, forward strand.
CGCCCCGGCCCGGTGGGGGAGCGCCCGGCCGGGGAGCGCTCATCGCCCAGCGGATCGTCCTGGTCAGCGCGTGCCCGGACGCCCGGACGACGGTCCCCTCGACGCCCGGGAGGCGCGGCAGCCCCAGCGGCGCCCGCGCCCAGGGCGGCAGGGCGGCCACCGCGTTCGCCCCGAGGACGGCGTACGGGCCCCGGGCGATCCGGGGCAGCGGCGGGTGGAGCAGGATGAACCGGGCGGCCTCCCGCGCCTCGCGCGTGGCGCGCAGTTCCGGGCGGTACGCCGCCAGCCGCTCGGCCAGCCCCGCCAGGTCCCGCGGCGGGTCCACCACCCCGAGAGCGCTCGCCACGCGCGCGGTGTCGGCGACGTACGCGTCGCAGCCCGCCGCGTCCAGCGGACGTGCCCCGTAGCGCTGGTGGGCGGTGAGGAAGCTGTCCACCTCGGCCACGTGCACCCAGCCCAGCAGGTGCGGATCGGCCGCGTGGTACGCCTCCCCGGCCGCGGTGGTCCCCCGCACCCGCTCGTGCACCGCCCGCACCCGGTCGACCGCCCGCTGCGCGTCCTCCGCCGTCCCGTACGTCGTCACCGCGAGGAACCTGCTGGTGCGCTGGAGGCGGCCCCACGGGTCGCCCCGGTAGCCGGAGTGGGCCGCCACGGCCGCCATCGCCAACGGGTGCAGCGACTGGAGCAGCAGCGCCCGCAGGCCACCGATGAACATGGACGCGTCGCCGTGGACGATGCGGATGGGCCGGTCGGGAGCGAACCAGCGGGGCCCCGGCGTGCCGTGGATGCGGGCGCGGTCGACCGGGCCGGTGGGCCCGGCGACCCGGGCGAACAGATCACGGCCGAGACGTTCCCGGAGGGTGTCCATGCGGCAAGTATCCGCCCGCCGCCCGGCGCTCCGGGAGCCCCGTGCAGGACCCCGCTGCCGGTGCGGCGGAGCGGGCGGCGCCATGACGTACGACGGCGGCCGCACCGGGAGGATGCGGCCGCCGTCGTACGTCACCGGGGGTGACGGGGTGGTGTCAGTCGCGCGGCTTCTCGGCGCGCTCGGCCTGCATCTCCTTGATCCGGACCGCTTCCTTGCGGACCTCCGCCTGGACCGCGCGCTCCCGCACCAGCCACTCGGGGGCCTCCGCCTTCAGCGCCTCGATCTGCTCCGTGGTCAGCGGCTCCGTGACACCGCCTCGCGCGAGACCGGAGATGGAGACGCCCAGCTTGGCCGCGACCACCGGCCGGGGGTGCGGGCCGGTACGGCGCAGCTCCCGCAGCCACTCGGGCGGATCGGCCTGGAGCGCGGCGAGTTCGGCGCGGGAGACGACACCCTCCTGGAACTCGGTGGGGGTGGCCTCGAGGTACACACCCAGCTTCTTCGCCGCCGTGGCGGGCTTCATCGTCTGGGTGGTCTGGTGCGACTTCATGCGTCAAGGGTATCGAGCGCGTGCACGACCTCCGACCACGGCGGGTAACCTGGCGGGGTGACAGGCTCGGATGTATCCCCTTCGTTCCGGCTCGCCTACGTCCCGGGTGTGACGCCGACCAAGTGGGTGCGGATCTGGAACGAGCGGCTGCCCGACGTCCCGCTGACCCTCGTCCCGGTGTCCGCCGCCGAGGCGCCCGCGGCGCTGCGCGCCGGCGACGCCGACGCGGGTCTCGTACGGCTGCCCGTCGACGGGACGGACCTCAGCGCCATCCCCCTGTACACCGAGACGACGGTCGTCGTCATCCCCAAGGACCACCTGGTGGCCGCGGTGGAGGAGGTGTCCGCCGGTGACCTGGCCGACGACGTGGTCCTGCACCCGCTCGACGACACCCTCGGCTGGGACGACCCGCCGGGGGTGCCCGCGAAGGAGCGTCCCGCCACGACGGCGGACGCCGTCGAACTGGTGGCGGCGGGCATCGGGCTGCTCGTGGTGCCCCAGTCGCTCGCGCGCCTGCACCACCGCAAGGACCTCACCTACCGGACGGTGACGGACGTCCCGCAGTCGCGTGTCGCGCTGTCGTGGCCGGAGGGGGAGACCACCGACCTGGTGGAGCACTTCATCGGGATCGTCCGGGGCCGGACCGTCAACAGCACCCGCGGCCCCAGGACCCCGGACGGGCCGAAATCCGAGCGCCCCGAGAAGAAGAAGGGCGCCGCCTCGCGCAAGGCCGCCGGCAAGCCGGCCGGCAGGACCGCCCGTGGCGGCTCCGCCGCGTCCAGGGGCGCCAAGCGCGGCAAGCCCCGCCGCCGGTCCTAGGGAGTGTCCGGAAAGTATCGGCGTCCGCCCGGAGGGCGGGCCAGGCGAGACTTTGCGGACACGACCCAGTGCTCTCGTGCTCAGGAGGCCGACCGACCCGGAGGGCCTGGCGCCGCCGGGCCGCACCCTGCGCAGGCCGACAAATTCGCTACCCGGCGGCCGGAGCGCCGTGATACACAGCCGAGGTGCACAACACTGTGGAGTTCCCCGAGGTCCTGCGGCTGATCGAAGACCGCTCGGCCGCGTTCCGCGCCGCGATGGCGTCCGCCCCCGACCTCGACGTCCAGGTCCCGAGCTGCCCGGACTGGACGCTGCGCGAACTGGCGCAGCATCTCGGCGACGGCCGCCGCCGCCAGGCCGCCGTCGTCGCGGCGGGCCCGGGCGCCGAGCCCCCGGCGAGGACGGACCCGAAGGGCGCACCGACCGCGCCCCGCGACCGCGAATCCCTGGACGCCTGGCTCGCCGAGTCGACCGAGCTCATGCTCGACGCGATGCGCGAGGCCGGCCCGGACCGAGGCTGCTGGACCTGGTGGGGCCGCTCGCAGGCCCCGGAGACCAGCGGGGCCGTGGCCCGGCACCAGATCCAGGAGATCGCCGTCCACACCTACGACGCCCAGCTCACCCAGGGGGCCCCGCAGCCGCTGCCGACCGACGTCGCGGTCGAGGGCGTCGACGAGTTCCTGACGACCGTCTCGGCGACCTCCGTCCCCTGGCCGTTCACGCCGGCGACCATCGACCTGCACGCGACCGAGGGCCGCTCCTGGCGCCTGACCCTCGACGCCGACGGCGTCCGCTGCGACGACCTCGCCGCCGACGCGGAGCCGGGCGACATGGCGATGCGAGGCGTGGCGAGCGACCTGGTCCTCTACTTCTACGAGCGCCTCCCGCTCGACGGCCTGGAGACCACCGGCGACACCGAGCCGATGGAGCGGCTCGCGGACTGGGACCCGAACGCGTAACACGCGCACGTGTGACGCGTCCGCCGGCTGTGCGCGCGCTGCCGCGGGCGGCGCACCCGAGACGCCCGCCGTCCCCGTACCGGCACCGGTCATGGGGTTATTCACTGTCGTACGGACCCTCCCGAAGGCGAGAATGCGACATCTCGAACGGGAGGAATCCATGGGCCGGGCACACCTGACTCTTCATGAGCTGCTGCCGCCGCGCGAACTGGCGGCCGCGCTCGACGCCGGGCACGTCGTCCGCAAGACGCACCCCGAACTGCCGCTGTCGCTCTACACGTACAGCAGGGCGTGCCAGTACGAGCGGATCTGGAACAGCGTCACCATGCGCTGCCGCGGGCTGGTGGCCGACGACGTCACCGGTGAGGTCGTCGCGCTGCCGCTGCCGAAGTTCTTCAACGTCGGGGAGCACGAGGCAGGTCAGCCCTACGCCCCCGCGCTGCCGGACGAACCGTTCGAGGTGTACGACAAGGTCGACGGCAGCCTCGCCGTGGTCTTCCACTACGCCGGCCGGTGGCGGGTCGCCTCCAAGGGGTCGTTCACCAGCACCCAGGCCACCTGGGCACAGCGGCGGCTGGACCGCGCCGACACCTCGGAGCTCACCCCGGGCGTGACCTACCTCGCCGAGGTCCTCTACCCCGAGAACCGCATCGTCGTGGACTACGGCGACCGCCGTGACCTAGTGCTGCTCGCCGCGATCGGCGAGGACGGCACGGAGATACCCCTGGCCGACGCCGCACCCGCCTGGCGGCCGGTCGGCTCCGTCGTCACGGTCCGCCCGCCGATGCCGCTGGCCGAGCTGCTGGCGCTCACCGAGTCGAGCACCCTGCCCGACGGCCGCCCCTCCACCGGCACCGACGCGGAGGGCTTCGTCCTGCGCTTCGCGTCCGGCGTCCGGGCGAAGGCCAAGCTGTCGGAGTACGTACGCCTCCACAAGGTGCTGACCGGTGTCACCGAACGGGACGTCTGGCGCGGCCACGGCATCCAGCGCTTCGCCGGTCTGCCGGCCCAGCGGGTGGCGCAGGCGCTGGGCTGCTCGGCGTCGGACGTCACCGCGTCGGACGGGCGGCCGCTGGACGCCCTGCTGGAGCAGGTGCCGGACGAGTTCGACGCCTGGGTGCGCGAGGTGATCGCGCGGATCGAGAAGGACGTGGCGGACCGCGAGCGGGCCGTCGACGACGCCTACCGGTCCCTCGCCCCGCTCGCCGGTGACCGGGCCGCCTTCGCGCGCGCCGTGCGGGCCCTGCCGGACCCGGCCGTGCGCCCCGCCATGTTCCTGCGTCTGGACGGACGTCCGACGGAGCTGGTGACCTACCGTTCCGTGCGTCCCCGGGCGGCGGACCCCTTCAAGAACGACGAGGAGAACTGACCGGTGCCCGTAGTACACGTCATGACGGGGCTGCCCGCGTCGGGGAAGACCACCGAGGCACGCCGGCTCCAGGCGGAGGCCGCGGGCCGGCTGCGCCGGGTCAACCTGGACGACCTGCGCGGGATGCTCGACCTCCCGTCACCCGGCGGCGAACGGTCCTCCTACGCCCATGAGCAGACGGTCCTGGCGATCCAGGACGCGGCGGTCCGGGCGGCCGTCGACGACGGCTTCGACGTCGTCGTGGACAACACCCATCTGACGCCCCACATACCCAAGCGGCTGAAGGCGGCCGTCGGCGGGCAGGCGACCTTCGTGGTGCACGACTTCACGCACGTGCCGCTGGAGGAATGCGTCCGGCGCGACGGCGAGCGGGAGCGCCCGGTCGGCGAGGAGATCATCCGCATCCTGGCCGACAAGCACGCCAAGGCCCGCCAGGGCGGCTGGCGGCTCACCGGCGCGTGGCTGAACGACCAGCCACCGGTGGAGCCGTACGTCGCCGACCCGTCGCTGCCCCCGGCGGTGCTGTGCGACATCGACGGCACGCTCGCGCTGCGCGGGGACCGCGGCCCGTACGACTTCACCCGCTGCGGCGAGGACCTGCTCAACGTCCCGGTGCGGCAGGCCCTGCGCTCCTTCCGGCGCGCCGACGGCGATGTCGTCGTCCTGCTGTCCGGGCGGGGCGAGGAGCACCGCGGGACGACGGAGGAGTGGCTGCGGCGGCACGAGGTGCCGTACGACGAGCTGTGGATGCGGGCGGCCGGGGACGGCCGGCGTGACGACGTGGTGAAGGCCGAGCTGTTCGACCGGCACGTACGCCACCGCTTCGCCGTACGGGTGTCGCTGGACGACCGCGACCGCGTCGTCGCCGTGTGGCGCCGCATGGGCCTGCCGACGTGGCAGGTCAACTACGGCAACTTCTGACCGGGGACCAGGGGCGGGAGGCCGGGGGCCGGAGACGGGGACCGGAGACCGGGGACCGGCGCGTGCGCCGTGAGCGCCGCGCCCGCCGGCGCCCCGTCAGCGCCGGGCGCACGCCCAGGCGCCCATGCCCTGCATGGCGGCCAGCCGCCGGGCGGTGGCGATCTGCTCGCGCTTGGTGGCCAGATCGGCCCGGGGCGCGTACTTCAGGCCTCCGGCGGCCACCCAGCTCGACTGCTTGAACTGGAGGCCGCCGTAGTGCCCGTTGCCCGTGTTGGCCCGCCAGTTGCCGCTGGACTCGCACTGGGCGATGGCGTCCCAGTCCACGCGTCCGCCGGTGCGGTCGGCGGCGATCCACGGGGCGTGGGCGGCCTGGGCGGCGGTGGGGGCGACGAGCACCAGGGCGGCGGCCGACGCGCACAGCGCCGCCGCGGCCAGCCCCCCGACGGTGTTCCTGCCGCCGGTACGGGCGTGCTGACCGTGCATCGGGTTCCTCCGGATCGGTGGCGCCGGGTCCGGGCGAGGGACCGGCAAGGTGACTACGACCGTAGGCGGACGAGTCACGGGTGGCACGCGGGGTTGCGCCCATCGGGTCCCGGGTGTTCCGGCCGGGGGAGGGAGAGGTACCGCGCGACGCGCCGGCCCCAGGTGCGGACGTAGGACGGGGTGCGGGACACGTGCAGGTCCGCGTGGAGCAGCCGCGCCAGCGCCCCGGCGGTGGAGAGCGGATGGCCGGGGTCGCCCGCCCAGGCGAGAACCAGGGCGGGCACGTCCAGCGCGGCGAGTTCCTCCGGGGGCGGCAGGTCGGACATCGCCAGGCCCCGCAGCACGGACGGCAGCAGCCGCTCGGCGGGCGTCGGCGGTACGTCTGGGACGCCGGCCGCCACCGCGGGGCGGGGCGCGCCGGCGCGGGCGGCTCGCCAGGCGGCCGCGCCCTCGCGTGCGACGGTGCGGGCGGCCTCGCGGTTGCGGCCGGCGTACTCCTCGCGCGTCGCCCAGGCGGTGGGCGGGACGAGGAGGACCAGCCGGGAGAACCGGCGCGGCGCCCGGACGGCCGCGTGCAGTACCGTCCCGCACCCCATGGACGCGCCCATGGCGTCGACCGGCCCGGTGGCCCCGAGGTGGTCGAGCAGGGCCAGCAGGTCGTCGGCGAGGCGGGGATAGGTGTAGTCGGCGTCCACCGGCTCGCCCGTGGACCGGCCGTGCCCGCGGGCGTCGTACCGGACCAGGCGCCGTCCCGCGGCCACCACCGGAGACCAGTCGAACAGGCCCATGGCGTCCTCGGCGGCCCGGCCGGCGAAGCCGCCGTGCGCGTACACCGCGAGGGGACCCCGGCCGGTGTCCTCGTACGCCAGTTCTGCGCCGCGGTGCCGGAAGGCGCCTTCCCGGGCCGTGTGTCGTCCCTGCTCTCCCACTGCCGGCCTCCGAGCCCAAAACGGCGTTCCCCGCGTGCGGGTTTTCGAGAATGATCGGATTTCTTCCCTAGTGTGATCGTCATGACCCGTCCATCCCCCGCGTCCCGGCGTACCCGCCCCGACCGCGACAGGCGCCCCGGCTACCGGGCGGCGGCCGCCGTCTTCGCCATCGGCATGGCCGGCACGACGCTCCCCACCCCGCTGTACGGGCTGTACCGCGAGGAACTCGGCTTCTCCGAACTGATGGTGACGGTCGTCTTCGCCAGCTACGCCGTCGGTGTGATCCTCACCCTGCTGCTGGTCGGCAACCACTCCGACCGGGCGGGACGGCGCCCGGTCCTGCTGTGCGCGCTGGGCCTGGCCGCCGCGAGCGCCGTGTGCTTCCTCCTGGAGGGCGGCCTGCCCGCCCTCTTCGCCGGCCGGGTCCTGTCCGGCTTCTCGGCCGGGCTGCTGAGCGGGGCGGGCACCGTCACCGTGCTGGAACTCGCACCGCTTGAACACCGGTCCCGGGCGGGCTTCGCCGCGACGGCCGCCAACATGGGCGGCCTGGGCTGCGGACCCCTGCTGTCCGGCTTCCTGGCCGAGTACGCGCCGCTCCCGCTGTCCCTGCCGTTCCTCGCCCACCTCGGGCTCGTCGCCGTCGCCTGCGTCATCGTCCTGCTGCTGCCCGAGACCGTCCCCGACGCCCGGCCACGGGCGCGGCCGAAGCCGCAGGGCCTCTACGTGCCGCCGGAGGTCCGCGGCGTCTTCGCGCCCTCCTCCCTCGCCGCCTTCGCCGGGTTCTCCCTCCTCGGCCTGTTCACCGCCGTGGCACCGAGCTTCGTCTCCCGGACCCTCGGCATCGACAACCTGGCGGTCACCGGACTCGTCGTCTTCTCCGTCTTCCTCTCCTCGACCGCCGGCCAGTCGCTCACCGGCCGGGTGGCCGCCCGGTCCGCCCTGCCGCTCGGCTGCCTGGTCCTGGTGGCCGGACTCCTCCTCGTGGGCGCGTCCCTCTGGGTGAAGGCCCTGCCGCTGATGGTGGCCGGCGCGGTCTGCGGCGGGCTCGGCCAGGGCCTCGCCTTCCGCGCCGCCCTCACCGCGGTCGGCGACGCGGCGCCCCCCGCGCACCGGGCGGCCACCATCTCCTCGTTCTTCGTCGTCGCCTACACCGGCATCTCCCTGCCGGTCGTCGGCGTGGGAGCGCTGACGATGTGGCTGGGCCTGCAACGCGCCGGACTGACCTTCACGGCGTGCGTCACCCTGCTCGTCGCGGCCACCGCCCTGTACCTGGTGCGGCACCCCGCCCCGACGCGCGGCCACTGACACCTCGGATAGGATGATTTTTCAGTATTCGGCGCCCATGAGGCGGCGTCATGCCCCGGTGGTGAGGTCATCGCGTTGGACACGCCCGAGTCGACCAGTGGTGCACCGGACCAGCCCCTGACCGCGGTGGGGTACGCGGGAGTGCTCGGGGACCTGCTGCCGATCGCGCTCTGGCGCACCGACGCGGACAGCCGCATCGTCGAGTGGTCCCTCGCCGCCCAGGACCTGCTGGGCCACCTCCCGGAGGAGGCCCTCGGCCGGCACGCCGAGCCGCTCCTGGTCCCCGAGGCCAACTGGGAACTGGCCGGGCAACTGGCCGACCGGGTTCTGGCGGGCGAGGCCGTCGTCGCCACCCTCCCGGTGCGGCACCGCGACGGACACTTCGTCCAGATGGAGATGTGGCTCTGCCCGGCCCCCGACCGGCGCGGCGGGACCGGCACCCTGGCCATCGCCATGGAGACCTCCGCGGTCCGGCGGATGCGCGACTCCCTCGCCGCCCTTGAAGGGCTGTTCACCCAGTCGCCCATCGGCCTCGCCCTCCTCGGACCCGACCTGCGGTTCCTGCGGGTCAACGAGGCGCTGGCCCGGATGAACGGCGTCCCCGCCGCCGACCACCTCGGCAAACGCCTCACCGAGGTCGCGCCCGGCATCAACGCGGGCACCCTGGAGACGGTCATGCGGCGGGTACTGAAGAGCGGCGAGGCGGTGGTCGACGTCCGCCGCACCGGCCGCACCCCCGCCGACCCCGGCCGCGACCGCACCTGGTCCTGCTCCTACGCGCCCCTCCGCGACACCGCCGGCCGGAGCCTCGGCGTCGTCGCCTCGCTCATCGACATCACCGACGGGCAGCAGGCCCAGCTCGAGGCCGAACGGGCCCGCCGGCGCTTCGCCCTGCTGGCCGAGGCGGGCACCCGCATCGGCACCACGCTGGACCTGCGGCGCACCGCCGGGGAAGTGGCGGACCTGCTCGTGCCCCGGCTGGCCGACTCCGCCGACGTCCACCTGCGGGAGGCACTCCTCGACCCCGACGAGGCCGCCGCGTCCACCCAGGGGGTGATGCGGCGCGTCGCCATGTCCTTCACCGACCCGGACGCCCCCGCCGAGGAGCTGGCGGCCGGGCTGACCTACCGGATCCCCAGCGGATCGGTGTACGAGCGGGTCATCGCCGAGGGCGTGCCCATGAACCTCTACCGCACCGACGTCCCCGCCCTTATCAGCGACCCCCTCGCCGGGGAACTGCGCACCTACCTCAGCACCCGGCTCGGCGCCGCCCGGCTGGTCCCGCTGGTCGCCCGCGGCAAGGTGCTCGGCGCGGTCGTGGTGACCCGCACCCTCAGCCGCGAACCCTTCGACGAGCAGGACCGCGTCCTCATCGACGACCTGGTCGCCCGGGCGGCGCTGAACATCGACAACGCGCTCATGTACACCGGCCAGCGGGAAGCCGCCCTCACCCTCCAGCGCAGTCTCAGCAGCAACGCCCTGCCGGACGTGCCCGGACTGGAACTCACCGGCCGCTACCTCCCCACCAGCGACCACCAGGTCGGCGGCGACTGGTTCGACGCCATCGCCCTCCCGCGCGGCCGCACCGGCCTGGTTATCGGGGACGTCATGGGCCACGGGATCCACGCCGCCGCCGTCATGGGACAGCTCCGCACGGCGGTCCGCACCCTGGCCCGGCACGACGTCCCGCCGACCCGGATGCTCCTCTCCCTGGACGCCGCCGTCGCCGACCTGGGCGAGAACGAGATGGCGACCTGCGTCTACGCCATCCACGACCCGGTCGCCGGGGAGTGCCTGATCGCCCGGGCCGGCCACCCCCCGCCCGCCGTCGCCGACCCCCGGGGCGTGATCGCCTTCCTCGACGGACCCCCCGGAACGCCCCTGGGCACCGGAGTACGGGACTTCCGCACGGAGCGCGTGCCCCTGGCGCCCGGCGGGCTGCTGGTGCTCTACACCGACGGCCTCATCGAGGCCCGCGACCGCGACCTCGACCAGGGCATGGCCCAGCTCGCCCGGGCCCTCCACCACCTCGACCGCCCCCTCGACGAGATCTGCGACCACGTCCTCGGCAGGCTGCTGCCCGCCGCCGCGCAGGACGACGTGGCCGTGCTCCTCGCCCGGGCGCTGCGCCCCACGGGTACACCGGTGGGCCGCGCCGACCGCCATCACCTGCCCGTACCCACACGTAAGGTGCGAGAGTGGTGACGATGGACACACCGGTGACGACGTTCAGCGAGGGCCCCGAGGACCCGTTCGCCGTGCGCCACTCGGCCTCGGCCGTGGTGGACGACCGCGGCACGGTCGTCGGCTGGAGCGAACGGGCCGAGGCGCTGCTCGGCCACTCCGCCGAGGAGGCCCTGGGACGCCCGGCGGCCGCGTTCCTGGTCGACCCGCGCGACCGGCACGTCGTCATGGACGCCGTGGCCGACTGCGTACGCGGCCTCGGCTGGTTCGGCGTCCTGCCCGTACGGCACCGCGACGGCCGGCGCGTCGACATCGGGTGCCGGGCCCGGGCGATCTCCCGGGAGGGCGGCCACCACGAGTGGTTCCTCGTCGGCGCCCCCGCCGAGGAGGTCATCCAGTGGGAGACCGACCGCTCCGTCCTGGACGGCCTGTTCAGCCGCTCACCGATCGGCCTGTCCATCCACTCCCCGGACCTGACCATCCTCCGGGTCAACCGGGCCATCGCCAAGTTCAGCGGCATGCCGGTCGAACAGCACCGCGGGCTGCACACCAGCGACTTCCTCATCCAGCGCGACACCGACACCGTCGAGGGCCAGCTCCGCGACGTGCTGGAGACCGGCCGCTCCTCCGTCTTCGCCGAGCAGCCCTGCGTACTGCGCCACGACCCCGGCCGCGAGCTGTACGTGTCGGTGTCGGCGTTCCGCCTCCAGGACCCCTCCGGACGCGTCCTCGGAGTGACCCAGACCGTCGAGGACGTCACGGACCGGCACCGCGCCCGCCGGCGGCTCGCCCTGCTCAACGAGGCCAGCGCCCGCATCGGCACCACCCTGGACGTCACCGAGACGGCCCGGGAACTCGCCCAGGTCGCCGTCCCCGGCCTCGCCGACCTGGTCTCCGTCGACCTGCTCGAACCCGTCACCCGGGGGGAGGAACCCCGCCAGGAGGTGGCCGGCCCACTGCGCCGGGCCGCGGTGCGCACCGTCCCGCCGGACGCGGCGCGGCTGATGCACCCGGTGGGCAGCACCCTGCCCGTCCCGCCCGGAACGGTCCAGGCCCGCTGCCTGGACGAGCGCAAACCCCTCCTGGACGAGGGCTCCCGCGGCCCGGCCGCATGGCGGTCCGTGGAGCCGGAGCGCCCGGAGCGGGTGCCCGGACCGGACGTCCACTCCCTGCTGGTCGTGCCCCTGGTGGCGCGCGGACTGGTGCTCGGTCTGCTCAGCCTGTGGCGGTCCCGCCGTCTCGAACCGTTCGAGGAGGACGACGTCACCCTCGCCGAGGAGTTCGCCTCCCGCGCCGCCGTCTGCATCGACAACGCACGCCGCTACACCCAGCAGCACGAGGCCGCGCTCACCCTCCAGCACAGCCTGCTGCCGCACGTGATCCCCCGGCACCCCGCGGTCGACGCCGCCCACCTCTACCTGCCGGCCGATGCCACGGCCGGGGTCGGCGGCGACTGGTTCGACGTCATCCCGCTCTCCGGCCTCCGCGTCGCCCTCGTCGTCGGCGACGTGGTCGGCCACGGCATCCACGCCGCGGCCACCATGGGCCGGCTCCGCACGGCCGTGCACACCCTGGCCAATCTGGACCTCGCACCCGACGAGGTGCTCTCCCACCTCGACGACCTGGTGGACCGGCTGGCCGCCGAACAGGAACCCTCCGACGACCTCTCCCGCCAGGTCGTCGGCGCCACCTGCCTCTACGCGGTGTACGACCCGGTCTCCCGGCACTGCGCGCTCGCCCGCGCCGGTCACCCGCCACCCGCCGTCGTCACCCCGGAGGGGGAGGTCGGCCTCCTCGACCTGCCCGCCGGCCCGCCGCTCGGCCTCGGCGGCCTGCCGTACGAGTCCGCCGAGGTCGACCTCGCCGAAGGCAGCCTGCTCGCCCTCTACACCGACGGCCTCGTCCAGGCCGGCGACCGGGGCAACGACGAGCGGGACGTCGACGAGCGCGTGGCGGACCTGTGCGCGGCGCTCGTCCGCCCCGCCCGCACCCTCCAGGAGCACTGCGAGGCGGTGCGCGACGCGCTGCTGTACGACCACCCCACCGACGACGTCGCCCTGCTCGTCGCCCGGACCCGGGTGCTGGCCGAGGAGAAGGTGGCCACCTGGGAGCTGCCCGTGGAGGCGACCGCCGCCGCCCGCGCCCGGGCGCTGACGGCGGACCGGCTCGCCGAGTGGGGGCTGGAGGACATGCTCTTCACCACCGAACTGGTCGTCAGCGAGCTGATCACCAACGCCTTCCGGTACGGCGGCGGGCCGATCACCCTGCGGCTGATCCGCGACCGGCACCTCATCTGCGAGGTGTCCGACACCAGCAGCACCTCGCCGCACCTCCGGCGCGCCCGCAGCACCGACGAGGGCGGCCGCGGACTGTTCCTGGTCGCCCAGCTCACCGAGCGCTGGGGAACCCGCTACACCCGGGACGGCAAGACCATCTGGACCGAGCAGGCGCTGCCGGCCGTCACGCCAGAGCCGTCGCCGCGCCCCTGAGCACCAGACCGCACCCCAGCGCCAGGACGACGGCGGCGGTGCCGAGCGGTGCCGTCCGGTGGGCCAGCGCGACCAGCCGGCCCCGCGGCCGCCGCACCAGCCGGCGCCGGGTGGTCTCCCGCAGGCGCACCACGGCGAACCCGGCGCCCGCCAGGGTGAGGGCGAGCCCCGCCCCGTACGCCAGGACGAGCAGGAACCCGAACCACGCCTGCCCCAGGGCGGACGCCCCGACCAGGACGACCACGGCGGACGGGCTCGGCACCAGCCCGCCGGCCAGGCCGAGCAGGACCACCCCGCGCAGGCCGGGAGCCGGGGGGAGGTGGGAGTGCCCGTGCGCGTGACCGTGGTCGTGGTCGTGCGCATGGGTGTGGCCGTGGCCGTGGCCGTGGTCGTGCGGGTGACCGTGCTCGTGGTCGGCGTGTGCGTGTGCGTGTGCGCGTGCGTGTGCGTGGGTGTGGCCGTGGGCGTGATGGCGTCGGCGCCATGCCCGGCGCAGCAGCAGCGCGCCCGCCACCGCGACCAGGGTGCCGCTCGCGATGCCCAGCCAGGACACCACGGAGGGCGCCGCCGCCGAGCCCGCGGTGATCAGGGCGCCGAGGGCGAACACGCCCAGCGTGTGGGTGAGCGTCACCGAGGCGCCGAGCGCCAGCATGTCGCGCACGGAACTGCGGCCCCCGGCCGCCGCGGCGGCCGCCATCATGGTCTTGCCGTGCCCCGGGGCCAGCGCGTGCAGAGCACCCAGCAGCAGGGAGGCGCCGAGCGCCAGCACCGCGAAGCCCGCCGTCAGCTCGTGCCGGGCCACCAGGCCCGTCAGCGCCTGCGCCCAGCGGTCCGCGCCGCGCGGCAGCACGCCCGCCACCGGTGACGCCCCGGCCCCGGCCCCGTCCGCGTCGCCGGCCAGCGCCGGGCCGCCGGACCGTACGGTGAGGGACACCGACCGCGCGTCCGGCGGCGAGGAAAGCAGGTCGTCCGGGTAGGCGGTCAGGCGCCGGGACACCGAACCGGCCGGCACGCCGCCGCCCGAGAGGGTGGTGCGGTCACCCCGCGCGGTGATCTCCCGCCATCCGTCGCCGGCCGCCACCGCCGCCGGGCGGTACGACAGCCGGGTGCCGTCCGCGCGCGGCAGCGGCGCGGTGAGCGCGCACGTCACCCGCAGCGTCTCCAGCCCGGCCTGCCCCGGGCGCACTTCCGCCCGGGCGGCCCCGGCGGTCACCGGGCGGGCGGCGGCGTCGCCGGTCACCAGCCGCGCGTCCCGGGCCGCCGCGTCGCACCGCGTCCGGGCCCACGCCGCGAGCTCGCCCGGCGCCAGCCGGTCGTTCCCGTCGGTGTCGATCCGCGCGCGTTCCTGGGAGGCCGGGATCTCGGCCAGGTCCTCCACGTGGTCCACGAGCAGCTCGCCCGGGGCGACGACGAGGCCGTCGTACTGGCTGACCGTGAAGTTGCCCAGCGGGTGGGCCTGGGCGGCCTGGGCGGGGAGCAGCGCCAGGGCCGTGCCGCCCAGCAGGGCCGCGAGGGCGCGGGCGGTCGTCCGGCGGTTCACGACGCACCCCCGGTCGCGGCCAGGGCGGCCTTCGCCGTGCGGGCGCCGGTCGCCGAGAAGCCGGGGTTGAGGTCCAGCGCGGCGCGCAGGTCGCGACGGGCGGCCGCGTCGTCACCGAGGGCGCGCTCGATCATGCCCCGGTGGAAGAGGAACGAGGCGTTGCGGTAGCCGGGCGAGGGTGCGGTGGCGCGCTCGGCGTACGCCAGCGCCTCCCGGTCCTTGCCGTTGGCGTGCAGGGCCCAGGCCAGGGCGTCCGCGGTATGGACGCTTCGGCGGCGGCCCCATTCGGCGCGCGCCGCCGTCAGCGCGCCGGCCGCGTCGCCGTGGTCGGCCCCGACCAGGGCGGACTCCAGGTCGGTGGCCACGCCGTTCGCACGAGCCAGCCGGGTCCAGGTGCGGACGAGCGCGTACTGCTCCTCGGCCCGGTCGCGCCGGCCCAGCACCTCGTACAGTTCGCCGAGCGCCGCGAGCTGCCCCGGGAGCGGGTAACGCCGTACCACCTCCTCGAGGTCGGCCAGCGCGCGCTTGGTGTCGCCGAGCGCCGCGTACGCGCGCCCCCGGCCCTCCCGGGCGGGCAGGTGCCGCGGGTCCGCGCGCAACGCCGCCGCGAAGTGCTCCAGGGACTCTTTGTACGCGCCCCGGCTCCACTCGAGCTGACCCAGCGCGGTGGAGACGTAGGCCACGTCGGCCGGGCCGAACGCGGACTGCCGAGCGCGCGACAGCACCCGGCGCGCCCCCGCCACGTCGCCGCGCAGCTCCAGGACGTACGCGTACCGCGTGAAGACCGGGATGCCGGGACGGCGCCGGTCGGCGAGCCGTACCGCGGCCAGGGCCTGGTCGTAGCGGCCGAGCTCGACGAGGGCGTCGACCCGGACGGACAGGGCCCGCTCGCTGTACGGGTTCACCGCCAGCGCCCGGTCGGCCTGGCGCAGCGCCCCGGTGAAGTCGTGGCGCGCGGCGGCCAGGGCCGCCCGGCCGGCGAGCGCCGCGTCGTTCGAGGCGGCCGGGCGCAGCTCCAGGGACCGACCGAACGCCTTCTCCGCCCGCGGGTACCGGGTCGGATCGCCCGTGGTGCGGGCCTGTTCGACGTACGCCGCGCCCAGCGTCGCCCATCCGGTGGCGTCGCGGGGCTGGTCCTCCAGGTGCCGTTGCAGGGCGGCGACGCCCTGGGCGAGGTCCCCGGCCGCCAGGCGTTCCACCGGGACGACCGCCGCGAGGGCGGGGGCCGGCCGCCTGCCGGGGCCGGGGTCGTCCGCGGCTCCGTAGGCCACCGAGCCGGCGGTGAGCCCGAGGGCCACGGCCACGACCGCGGCGGTCCGCCACCGGCCCGGCCGCCCCTCCCGGGGGGCGGACTGCGGCTTCCGTACGAGCATCGGTTGTGCCTTCCTGGGTCGTGCGTGCGGAGAGGGGCCCGGCAGCGCCGTGGGGGGAAGGAACGCTGCCGGGCCGTCAGGGGGTGGGGCGGTCCGGGTCAGCCGATCCAGGACCGCTGCTCGGGCCGGCGGCGGGACCGCGACCACATCGCCCGGCCCAGGCCCACCAGCAGCACGCACGCGGCACCCGAGGCGGCCGAGACGAGCATCACCGTGTTGTCGCCCCACGACGAGGTGAGCGCGGAGACCCCACCGGTGAGGCCCGTGGCGTCCGCCTTCGTGGCGGCCTGGGCGGCCTTGGTGTCGGACCCGGCGCTGGGCAGCGCCACGTACGGGAAGCTGCTGCCGAACTTCTTGTCGTTGGCGTCGACCGCGTCACCCAGGTCGTTCTCGGCACCCACGAGTTCGCCCTCGACGACCTGGAGCGCGATGTCCAGCACGTCGTCCGTCAGCCGCCGCCCGTTGGGGAAGCCGGCGTTGTCACCGTCGAGCACGCCCAGCCGCTTGGGTTCGGCCACCGGCTTGATCGAGGTGTTGAGGCGCAGCATCTCCGACGGCTTGCCGTTCGGCTGCTGGTTGAGGTCCTTGACGCCGGTCAGGAACACCGAGACGAGGTCGTTGCGGGGCTCGGCCGGAGCCTTGATCTTGTAGATGCCCTCGATCAGCTTGGGCAGTTCCGGCTCGGTGACGTTCTTCAGGAAGCGCCCGTCGTTCTCGGGCGAGGAGGCGTTGAACCGGTCCTTGTCCTTGACCGGGTTGACGACCTCGTTGACCAGCGGCATGCCGAGCCGGGACACCCGGGTCCACTCGCCGTAGGCGTTCTTGCGCTCGGTCGTCGCGTAGAGGCCGACCACCGGCTGCTTCTCCGACTCCCTGAGGTACGAACTCGGCACCTGGAGGGCGATGGTGTTGACGTTGTAGCCCTTGAGCGTGTCGTTGCCGACCTCCGAGAGGTCGCCGCCGTACAGCAGGTCGAAGACCCGCAGGTCGAGGAAGAACGGGTCGTCGGCCTGGCCGGCGAACGCCTTGAGCCCGCCGGGGACCTTCCGTACCGCCTGGTCGCGCAGCTTCTGGTAGTCCGGCATCGACGCCTTGCCGACGTTGGAGGGCGCGACCGGCAGGTGCTCGGCGAGCATGTGCCGGGAGGCGACCTTCCCGTGCTTGAGGCGCTGCAGCTCGATGTCGTACGACTGCGTGAAGTTGAGGTCGGGGTCGTCCAGGCTCTCCACCGCACCCGTGTTGTAGAGGAAGGTCTTCTCGTTCTTGCGGTGGTCCTTGAAGGTGAACCGGTACAGCAGGTCGTCCTGGGCGTCACCGTCGCTGTCGACGTGGATGTCGTAGCGGGCGTCGGTGGCGAAGGGGTAGAAGTTGGGCCCGCCGGCCGGCTCCTGGAACGGCAGCCAGTTCGCCACCACCGTCGTCGAGTCGGGATGGTCCGGACTGACGAACGCGTACACGTCGGTGGTGTCGAACTGTGGTTGCCCGGATATCAGCGGGGCCTCCCGGTGGCTGGAGGCGCTCGCCGTCCCCGGCTGGAGCACCCCCACGCCGGCGGCGGCCAGGCCTCCGGCGGCCAGGGCGCCGCAGGCGAGCAGTGCGACGCTCCTGCTCCGCCAGGTCCGTCCGCTCCCGGTGGGTGATGTCGTGGTCATCTCGTCCGTCCTTCATTCGTCAACGCGTCCGTCCGGCTTGCTTGTTGGACCATTACGTGCGCCGTGGCCGTTGTGTTCGGCACGGGCGTCACCGGGACGGGGCCGCGGGGTCCTGGAACCTGGCCGCGACGGCCTGGACCTCGATGTGGTAGTGCCCGTGGGACCCGCCGCCCGGGTGCAGCCGGGGCAGCCGGTAGGTGCGCCGGGGCGCCTCGCGCCCTTGGGTGCCGGGGTCCGCGCGCGAGCCGTTCACGTCCTCGTGCGGCGGGCGCGCCCGCTGCCCGGACGGGCCGGCGTCACCGGGCGCCAAGGCGCCGTGGGACAGCATCGAGGACACCACGAGGAGGCCGCCCACCGCGCCGACGCCGCACGCGCCGACCCACCGCGCCCGCCTCGGCGGTCCGGCCGTCCGGAGGTCCTCGGGGTGCGTCGCGTCACGCGCCCACAAGGGTTCCACGGTGCGTCGCGGCGGTGGGACGTCGGCGAGCGGGGCGTCGGGGAGCGGCGCGGTGCCGCGCAGTTCGGCGCGTGCGGCGTCCAGATCGTCCAGCACCCGCTGGAAGGACTCCATGATCGACTGTGCGGAGGCGGGCTCCGCGCCCGGAAGTCGCGGGTTGCGCTGGGGTATGTCGTCAACGTGCACGGCGGTGCTCCTCGCGGGGGTACATGCCTTCCGTGGCGATCCGGGGGTGATCCGGGCCGCGGTGTCGCTTCGTCGTCAGGCAGTACGCAGGGCGAGCGGGCTTGTCTCATCCGCCGTCGTGCGCCTGGGCCACCAGGGGGCCGTGGCCGGCGCCGCGGTCCGGCCCGGCGGGCAGGTGCGGGAGATGGTGACCGAGGCGCTCCCGCTTGGTCCACTGGTAGGCGAGGTTCTCCTCCCGCGGCGGGATCAGCAGCGGCACCCGCTCGCTGATCGCGATCCCGTACCGCTGCAACGCCTGGTGCTTGCGCGGGTTGTTGGACAGCAGCCGCACGGACCGCACGCCGAGGTCGTGCAGGATCCCCGCCGCGCCCCCGTAGTCGCGGGCGTCGTCCGGGAGCCCCAGCGCCAGGTTCGCCTCGACGGTGTCCAGCCCCTCCGCCTGCAACCGCATCGCGCGCAGCTTGGCCAGCAGCCCGATGCCCCGGCCCTCGTGGCCGCGGAGGTACACCAGGACGCCGCGTCCCTCGCTCGCGATGGCACGCAACGCCGCGGAGAGCTGCTCGCCGCACTCGCAGTGCCGGGACCGGAAGGCGTCCCCGGTCAGGCACTCGGAATGGAGCCGGGCGAGGACGTCATGGCCCTCGATCTCGCCGTACACCAGGGCTATTTGCTCCTCGCCCCGGTCGTGGTCCATATACCCGGCGGCGCGGAAATCGCCGAATTCGGTGGCCAACTGCACATTCACCACATGCTCGACGCCCGTTCGGCGAGTGGTGTCACGGAGCACATCATCGGTGTCTATCATGGCCCGATCGTATCGGGTAACGTCCGGCAGTGGGCGGGAAACTGACGAAGGAAAGGGCGGGGAAGATGAGCGTTCCGCAACCGCGGATACCGGCATTGGGCATGCTGCCGCTGGACACGACGACGGAGGACGTCCGCCGGGCGCCGGCGGACGTGGCGATCCTCCCCATCGGGAGTTTCGAACAGCACGGTCCGTTCCTCCCGTTGATGACGGATACCGTGGTCGCCTGCGCCATCGCCCGCGAGGTCGCGGCCGCCCACCCCGTACACCTGCTCCCACCTGTGACGATCTCCTGCTCGCACGAGCACGCCGGGTGGCCGGGGACCGTGAGCATCTCCGCCGTGACCCTCTGCGCCGTCGTCCGGGACATCGCCGGATCGCTCCGCCGCTCCGGTATCGAAAACCTCGTCCTGATCAATGGGCACGGCGGCAACTATGTATTGCGCAATGTGGTTCAGGAATCCGCGGACACCGGTACGCGAATGGCGCTTTTCCCCGGACCCGACGATTGGCGGACGGCGCGGGAACGGGCCGGTGTGCTGACGTCGTCGCACAGCGATATGCATGCGGGGGAGGTGGAGACATCCATACTTCTCCACGATCACCCGGAACTCGTGCGTCCCGGTTATGAAACCGCCGATCTGATCGCCGACGACCGCAAGCATTTGCTGTCGCTCGGTATGCGTGCCTACACGGAATCCGGAGTGATCGGCCGCCCGTCACGGGCGTCCGCCGAAAAGGGGAAACTCCTGCTGGCCGCCCTGGCCGAATCGTTCGGCGCGTACCTCTCCCTCCTCGCGCCCGCCTCCCGGCATGGTGCGCGGTGACCGCCCTGCCCACCGGACCCGCGACCGGTGCCCGACCCGCCCCCACGACGGACGTCCGCCCCCTCGACGCGGACCGCGCCTGGCGGTCGCTGCGCGGCATCCGCACCCCGGCGGACGCCGGGGCCGCCGGTCTGGTCACCGGCGAGGACGGCCGGCCGCGCTGGCGGAACGGCTCGCCCGAGGCGGACGACCTGGCCCGCCGCTACCTGCCGCTGTGCCTGGCCGGCCCGCACGTCACCTTCGCCCAACTGGGCCAGAGCCTCGACGGCTTCATCGCCACCCGCACCGGTGACGCCGACTACGTCACCGGCGAGGAGGACCGCGCGCACCTGCACCACCTGCGGGCCCTGGCCGACGCGGTGGTCGTCGGGGCCGGCACCGCCGTGGCGGACGACCCCCGGCTGACGGTGCGGGCCTGCCCCGGAGACAACCCGGTCCGCGTCGTCCTCGACCCGCGCGGCCGGGTCCCCGCCGGGCACCGGGTGTTCACCGACGGGGAGGCCCCCACCCTGTGGGTGGTGGGCGCGGGCGGCGGGCACGCGCGGGCGGTGGCCGGCCGCCGCACCGGCACCGGCACCGTCGATGTGCTGGAGCTGCCCGACCGGGACGCGTTCGCCCCGCGCGCGCTGGTGCGCCACCTCGCGCGGCGCGGCCTCGGCCGGGTCCTCGTCGAGGGCGGCGGTGTCACCGTCTCCCGCTTCCTCCGGGAAGGCGCCCTGCACCGGCTGTACGTCACCGTGGCACCGGTCCTGCTCGGCGACGGCGTCCCGGGACTCGCCTTCCCCGGCCCGGAACGGATGCGCGACGCGCTCCGCCCGCCGACCCGACGCACCCTCCTCGGCGACGACACCCTCTTCGAACTCGACCTGGGGACGCCGCGCCCCGGCGAGCCGGTCGGCCACCAGTACACCGGCGCCGGGCAGGCTCGCGGCGAGGCTCAGTAGCCCGTACACCACCGAGACGGTCAGCCCCTGCGCCGCCCCCAGGCCCGCCGCGCCGAACGCCCAGGCGGTGGCCCCCTCCCGGGGCCCCCACCCGGCGACGTTCAGCGGCAGGGCCATGGCGAGCAGCGCCAGCACCATCAGCGGCAGCAGCACGCCCGCCGGGGCGGTCGCCCCGGCGGCACGGGCGGCGACCAGGAACATGGCCAGGAACCCCGCCAGCACCGCGACGGACGACCCCAGCACCCCCGCCCACACCCACGGCCCCGCCCCCGGGGCCACCGGGCGCCCGGCATCCCCCGGCGCCCGGCGGCGGCGCCGCACGGCCACCACCGCGCCCCCCGCACCCAGCACACCGGCCACGACCGCCACCACCGCGCCCCGGCCCGGCCCCGCCTCCGCGAGGGCCGGCACCGGGTACGCGCACAGCAGCACCGCACCGGCCGTGACCAGCACCGCCTGGCCCGCGACCCGCTCGACCACCACCGCCCGCACACCCCGCCCGACGTCACCGGCGCTCCGCCCGTGCCGCACCGCCCGGTGCACGTCGCCGAGGACCCCGCCGGGCAGCGCCGCGTTCAGGAACAGGGCGCGGTAGTAGTCGGCGACCGCCCGGCCCAGCGGCAGCCGCACGCCCAGCGCGCGGGCCACCAGGCACCAGCGCCACGCGCTGAGCACGGTCGTGAACAGGCCGATGCCCAGGGCGGCCGCCAGCACGGGACCGTCGACGCCCCGCAGCCCCGCCACGAAGGCACCGCCGCCGTGCCACCACACGACCGCCCCCAGAAGGGCCGCCCCGGCCACCGCGCCGAGACGGCCCCGCACCACCGCCGGTGCCCTCACGCGCCGCCCCCCGCCGCCCCGCCACCCGGCAGGGCCAGCACATCGGTGTGATGGACCACCACGCTCAACCGGCCCTCCTCGCACGCCTCCAGCCGGCGCCGCAGGTACGCGGTGGTACGCGGCGCCAGGTCCGGCCGCTGCTCCCGCGCCGCACCGACCCAGCCCCGCAGCCACTCGGCCGTCAGCGCCGAGTCGCCGGGTCCCAGCCGCCACGGACTCGACCGCGTCAGCACGGTCATGCCCCGGGCCGCGAAGAGCTGCCGGGCCGCCGCCACCGCGTCCGGCCCGAGCAGCCGGCGGCCGCCCTCCATCCGGCGCTGGTGGTCGTTGAACGCCCCCTCGACGGCGCCGTCCAGCGGGTCACCGGGCGTCAGCTCGACGCGCCCCGCCACCGACAGCGCCAGCAGCACCGGACACCCCGCCTCCGCGCAGGCCGCCGCCAGCCCGTCCAGCTCCTCGCGGGTGAGCAGGTCCAGCAGCGCCGACGCCGTCACCAGCGCCGTACCGGCCAGTTCGGCCGCCGTCAGCAGCCCGATGTCACCCTGCCGGGTCGTCACCGTGATCCGGCCGCCGCCGTCGCCGGTGCGCGGCATCCGGGTGGCGGCCAGGTCCAGCAGCCCGGCGTCGTGGTCGTGCAGCACCCAGTGCTGCGGCCCCGCCAGCCGGGGCGCCAGCCAGCGCCCCATGGAACCGGTGCCGCACCCCAGGTCCCGGATCACCGGCACGCCGTCCCGCCGCGCCGGGTCGAGCCCCGGGAGCCGGCGCAGCGGGCCGAGGAGCCCGGCGGCGCGGGCCGCCGCGTCGGCGGGCTCGCGGAGCGCCAGCCAGTCGGGGGCGTAACGAGGTCTGCCGGTCACGCTCACGCGGCCTCCCGGGGTTCGTGACGGAGCTGGTCCAGGGCCCGGGCCAGGCCGCGGGCGGTCGTCTCCCACCCGGCCAGCGCGGTACGCCGCCCTCGTGCGGCGACCTTGGCGCGATGGCGCTCGCCGGGCTCGCCGAGCCAGCGCCGCAGGGCGGCCACCAGCGCGGCCGGGTCGTCCGGCGGTACGAGGACCCCCGGCACGCTGCCGTCGGGCGCGCGGCCGACCGCCTCGGGGAGGCCCCCGACGGCGGTCGCCAGCACCGGAACGCCCCGCGCCAGGGCCTCGGTCACCGCCATGCCGTACGTCTCCGCCCGCGAGGCGAGCACCAGCAGGTCGGCGGCCGCGTAGTGGGCGTTCAGCTCCGGGCCGCCGCGCGGGCCGGCGAGCCGCACGCGGTCCTCGAGACCGGACCGCGCGATCAGCTCCCGGAGCCGCTCGACGTACCCGGGGTCCTGCCCCAGGCCGCCCACGAGGACGCACTCCCACGGCAGGCCGGCGACGGCCGCGAGGGCCTCCACCAGTTCGTACTGCCCCTTGCGCGGGGTCACCGAGGCGACGCACAGCAGACGTGGGACGCCGGCCCCGCCGCCGGGCGCCAGCGGTCCGACGTCGGCCCCCGGCGCGGCGACCCGTACCCGCTCCGGGGCCAGCCCGTGGTGGTCCACCAGCCGGTCCGCCGCCCAGCGGCTGGTGGCGACGACCAGCGCCACCGCCCGCAGCGTCCGGCGCTCGGCGGCGTCCAGTTCCGCCGCCTCCTCCGGGGCGAGCCCCGTCTCGTCGGCCAGCGGCAGGTGCACCAGCACCGCCAGCCGCAGCCGGCCGGCCTCCGGGACGACGACGTCGGGGACGCCGCACGCGACGAGCCCGTCGAGCAGCACCACGGACCCGTCCGCCGACTCCGCCAGCACCCGGGCCAGCGCCGCGCGTTCGGCGGCCGTGGGGCGCGGCCAGGCGCCCGCGACGAGCCGATCGTGGACCTGCCAGCCGACGGCGGGCAGGTCCCGGCACACCCTGCGGTCGTAGACGTTGCCGCCGCTCGGCGCCGCCGGGTCGTCGACGCCTCCGGGCAGCACCACGCGGACCGAGCGCGCCGGCGGGGCCGCGTCCGGCACCTCCGGCCGGCCCGCGCCCCACCCGTCCGCGCCCGGCCCGTCCGCGCCCCGCCCGTCCGCGTCCCGCGGGTGCGGGTCGTGGCCGTGCACCGCGTCGTCGCTCACAGGGCCCGCTCGTAACTCGCCCACGCGATGTGCGACTCGTGCAGCGTGACGGTGATGCCCGCCAGTCCCCGCGCGCCGCCGCCCAGCGCCCCGGCGTGCACCCGGTCGGCGAGACGGTCGGCGATGACCTTCGCCAGGAACTCCGTCGAGGTGTTGACCCCCGCGAACTCGGACTCGTCGTCGAGGTTGCGGTAGTTGAACTCCGCCACCACGCTCCCCAGCTCCTTGGTGGCGAGCCCGATGTCCACGACGATGTTGTCGGCGTCCAGCTCGGCACGGCGGAAGGTGGCGTCCACGAGGTACGTCGCCCCGTGCAGGCGCTGCGCGGGTCCGAACACCTCCCCCCGGAAGCTGTGGGCGATCATGAGGTGCTCGCGGACTGTGACACTGAACAACGGCTGTGACCTCCCGGTCCGTCCTTTCGGTGACCCGCTCCGGGCCCCCGTCGTTCCAGTACGGACCGGGGGCGCCGTGCGTTCAGTGCCCGTCGTACCGCACCCGGTGGCACAGTCCGGGCAGGTCGCCCGAGGCGATGGCGCCCAGCACCGACGGCAGTTCCTCGAAGGCGCACTCGCCCGTGACCAGGGCGTCGAAGACCGGGTCGGCCAGCAGGTCCAGGGAGAGCGCCAGCCGGTCGGCGAACGTACGGCGGGAGCGCCGCGCCTCGGACACCCGGCCCACCTGGCTGCCCCGCACGACCAGACGCCCCGAGTGGAACGCCTCGCCCAGCGGCAGGCTCACCCGCCGGTCCCCGTACCAGCTCAGCTCCAGCACCGTCCCCTCCGGGGCCAGGAGTTCCAGGGAGCGCACCAGCCCGGCCTCGGTGGCGCTCGCGTGGACGGCGAGGTCGCAGTCGCCCAGCGCGTCCCCGGGGAGCGCGAAGTCCACGCCCAGGGCCGCGGCGACGGCGGCGCGGGCCGGGTCGGCGTCGACGAGCTGGACGCGTACGCCCGGGAAGCGGGCCAGCAGCGCCGCGACCGAGCAGCCCACCATCCCGCCCCCGACGACGGCGATCCGGTCACCGACCAGCGGCGCCGCGTCCCACAGGGCGTTGACCGCGGTCTCCACCGTCCCGGCCAGCACCGCCCGCGCGGCCGGCACGGTCCCGGGCACCGGCGTGACGGAGCCGGCGGGCACGACGTACCGGGTCTGGTGCGGGTAGAGGCAGAAGACGGTCCGCCCGACCAGGTGACCGGGGCCCTCCTCGACCAGACCGACGTTGAGGTACCCGTACTTGACGGGCCCGGGGAACTCGCCGTCCTGGAACGGCGCCCGCATCGCGCGGTACTGGCTCTCCGGGACACCGCCCCGGAAGACGAGGCCCTCCGTCCCCCGGCTCACCCCGGAGAACAGGGTGCGGACGACGACGTCGTCGGCGCCCGGTTCGGGCAGGACGACCTCGCGGGTCTCACCATGGCCGGGGGAGCGCAGCCAGAAGGCGCGCGCGGTGCGCTGCATGGGGTTCTCCTGTTGAACGCTGGGGTGTCGGTGCACGTTGTGAGGGTGACGAGGCCGCGCGCCCTGCCGGGCGGCGGCCCATGACTCTGTCACAGGTCCGAAAGGGTGTCCCGTGTCCGTGGGCGACATGACCGCTGCACGTCCGTTGCGCCGTTTGCTGGCCCGGTTCCCCTCGGGGGCGCCGGTCGTGCCCGCCGGCGGCCGTCGGCGGCCGGCGGGCCGTTCCGAACGGCCGCCGCGCACCCTCCCGTACGACGGGGCCCCGCGGCCGCCGGCCCCCGTGGGGGGAGCGGCGCCGTGGCGGGCCCGCCGTGAACCGGCGGTCGCCGTGGCCGCCCTGCTCGGCCTGCTGGCCGCGCTCGGCACGGTGACGGATCTGGGGCCCGCCGGGTGGCTGACGGGCGGGGTGTTCGCCGTCGCCCTGTGGGCCGTGCTCACCCGGGCCCTGGACCGGTGGTGGCCCGGGGGCGCGGCCTTCGGTCCGGCCAACGCCGTGACCCTCGCCCGGACGACGCTCGTCGGGGGCGTGACGGCGCTGGTCGCCGAGCTGTGCGCGGGCGCGGCGCCGGGCGCGGCCCTGGTCGGGCTCACCGCGGTGGCCCTGTCCCTCGACGCTGTCGACGGCCGGGTCGCCCGCCGCACCGGGACGGCGACCGCCTTCGGGGCGCGCTTCGACATGGAGGCCGACGCCTTCCTGATCCTGGTGCTGAGCGTGTGCGTGTCCCTGTCGCTGGGCGCCTGGGTGCTGGCGATCGGTGGGATGCGGTACGTCTTCGTCGCCGCGGCCCGGGTGCTGCCCTGGCTCGACGGGCCGCTGCCCCCGAGCACGGCGCGCAAGACGGTGGCCGCCGTGCAGGGCGTCGCGCTGCTGGTGGCCGGCGCCGCGATCCTCCCGCGCGGAGCGGCGTTCGCCCTGGTGGGGGTGGCGCTGGCACTGCTCGTGTGGTCCTTCGCCCGGGACGTGCGGTGGCTGTGGCGCGTCCGGGTCGTGCGGGACGGCGCGGCGCTGGTGCCGGTGGCGGCGCGCGAGCGGGCCCGAGGCCGCCTCACCGCGGGCCGTACGCGGTGAGGAAGCGGTCACGGAAGGCGTCCATCCGCCACACCGGGGCGTCCGGGCCGGGCTTGAGCCCGTCCTGCCAGCCCCACCCGGAGATCCGGTCCAGCACCGCGCGGTCGCGGGCCAGGACCGTCACCGGTACGTCCCGCCCCAGCCGGTCCCGGGTGACGGTGGGGACGGGCTGGTGGTCACCGAGGAAGACCACCACGGTGTCGTCGTCGCCGTACGTCTCCAGGTACGAGACCAGGCTGTCGAGGGAGTACTCGATCGCCCGCCGGTACTCGGTGCGCACCTGGGCGGGGTCCTTCCACACCTCCTTGGGGTCCTTGCCGGACCGCTTGACCGACTCGTAGACCGAGCCGTCGCCGAGCTCGTCCCAGCCGAGCTTGGTGGGTATCGGCGCCCAGGGGTTGTGGCTGGAGGTGAGGATGATCTCCGCCATCATGGGGCCGCGGCCGGGCCTGCCGTGTTCGAGGCGCTCGAACGCCGCGAGGCTGTACTGGTCGGGCACGGGCGTCCAGCTGAACTTGGGGCCCCGGTAGCCGAGGTCCCGCGAGTCGTGGACGTGGTCCAGGCCGTAGAACCGCCCCTCCGGCCACGCCCGGGTGACGCCCGGCATGATGCCGACCGTCCGCCAGCCACCGGCCCGCCGGAAGGCGCCGGTGAGGGTGAGCCGGTCGCTCGACGTCAGATCGCGGTAGCGCTGCTGGTTGTCGATCCACAGTCCGGAGGCGAACGTGGAGTGGGCCAGCCAGCTCCCGCCGCCCGCCGTGGGGGAGGTGAGGAAGGCGCTGCGGGAGGAGAAGCCGGCGGCCCGCAGCCGGCGGTCGCCGTCCGCGAGCACCGCGCCGACCCCCGGCGCCAGATCCGGGTCCTGGACGGCGCTGCGGCCGTAGCTCTCGATGAAGACGAACAGCACGTCCTTGCCCCGCAGCCCCGTCAGCAGCCGGTCGGCGGGCGTGCCGCGGAAGGCGTCGACGGCGGACTCCTCGGCGAACGCCTCCCGGTCGGCGATCCCCGCACGCACCTGCTGGACCCGGCCGCGTACGGCGTCGGCCGTGCCGCGGGAGGCGACCGCCGCGCCCGAGACCTGCACGCCCAGGGCCGCGCAGACGACCCAGGCGGTGCCCGCGCCCAGGACGGCCCGGGTCGTCACGGCGCTGTGCCGGACCGCGAGGCGGCCGAGCCGGACCACCGACAGGGCCATGAGGACCACCACGAGGAGGGCCAGCAGCCCCGCCCCGATGACCACACCGGTCGCACCGGCCCCGCCTATGGAGTCCCGGAGGAACGCCTCGGCGTCGTCCAGCAGGACCCAGTCCAGGACCGGGTCGAAGGGCCGTGAGAGCACGGAGCGGAAGCCCATGTCGAGGAGGTTCAGCAGCGTGACCAGCCCGAGGCCCGCCCCGGCGGCCACCGCCACCACCCGCCTGGCGCGCGGCCGCAGCACCAGCAGCAGCGCGGCTCCGCCCACCGCCTCCACCGGGATGCGGGCGAACGCGCCCGGCGTGAGGCGCTCCACCCGGTCCGGCAACAGCAGCGCCGCCCCGACCAGCACGGCGGCGAGCACCGTGGCGGCCCTGGACGCGACGGCGCGCACGAGCACCCGGTCCGCCCGGAACCGCTCCCGGGGAGCGGCCGTGCCCGCGCGTGGCAGTTGACGAGACGTCCCGATCGACACCCGAAGTCCTTTCGTCCATGACCCGCCGGCAGGGCGGACCGGCCCACCGGCCGGGGCCGCCGTGGAAGGTACGGTTCGCCGGCCGGTGCCGTTCACGTCCGGGCCGGCGGTGCCGTTCACGTCCGGGCCGGCGGTGCCGTTCCCGTCCGGGGGCGCCGGTGCCGATCACGGCCGGGCCGCCGGGTGGGGGGCCCTCCCTCGGGTGAGCCGCGTCTCACCCGGGCTGCCGCGCTTGTCTATGCAACGAGTTGCATAAGAGGATCGGGGGCATGGCGCTCGACCACGCGATCCTCGTCTCCCTGCTGGAGAAACCGGGCTCCGGCTACGAGCTGGCCCGGCGGTTCGAGCGGTCCATCGGCTACTTCTGGACCGCCACGCACCAGCAGATCTACCGCGTGCTCAAGCGCATGGAGAGCGACGGCTGGATCGACGTTCGTGACGTGCCGCAGCAGGGCCGCCCGGACAAGAAGGAGTACTCCGTCGCCGCTCCCGGCCGGACCGCGCTCTCCGCGTGGCTGCACGAGCCGATCGAACCGGAGAGCATGCGCCACGACCTGGCGGTCAGGATCCGCGGCGCGGCCTTCGACGACCCGGCCGCGCTGATCCGCGAGGTCGAGCGGCACCACGCGGTCCACGCCGAGCGGCTCGCCCACTACCTCGCGGGTCAGGAGCGCGACTTCACCGGCCCGGACGCCCAAGGCGCCCCCGGCCCGCCCGACGCGGGGCGGGAACTCCAGCACGTCGTGCTGCGCGGCGGCATCGCGTACGAACGGATGACGCTGGCCTGGCTGGACGACGTGCTCGCCACCCTCCGCGGCCTCACCCCCGAGAGCTGAACCACCGCTCACCCCGCACCATCACCACGCAATCCCCATCCCTCCGGAAAGGCGGACACCCATGGCCGACCCGCTGCTGTTCAACCCGCGCACCTACGACCCGGCCCACTTCGACCCGGAGACCCGCAGGCTGCTGCGCGCCACCGTCGACTGGTTCGAGGAGCGCGGCAAGCGCAGGCTGATCGAGGACTACCGCTCCCGGGCGTGGCTCGCGGACTTCCTCGCCTTCTCCGCCAAGGAGGGGCTGTTCGCGACCTTCCTCACCCCCGCCTCCGCCGCCGCCGGACGGCCCGGCGAGGACGACAAGCGCTGGGACACCGCCCGGATCGCCGCCCTCAACGAGATCTTCGGCTTCTACGGGCTCGACTACTGGTACGCCTGGCAGGTCACCATCCTCGGCCTCGGCCCGGTCTGGCAGAGCGACAACGCCGCCGCCCGTACCCGCGCCGCCGAACTCCTGGACCAGGGCGAGGTGTTCGCCTTCGGCCTGTCCGAGAAGACGCACGGCGCCGACATCTACTCCACCGACATGCTGCTGGAGCCCGACGGCGAGGGCGGCTTCCGCGCCACCGGCTCCAAGTACTACATCGGCAACGGCAACGCCGCCGGACTGGTCTCCGTCTTCGGCCGCCGCACCGACATGGAGGGCCCGGACGCGTACGTCTTCTTCGCCGCCGACAGCCGCCACCCGGACTACCACCTGGTGAAGAACGTCGTCGACTCCTCCAAGTACGTCAGCGAGTTCCGCCTGGAGGGCTACCCCGTCGCCGCCGAGGACGTCCTGCACACCGGCCGGGCCGCCTTCGACGCCGCCCTCAACACCGTCAACGTCGGCAAGTTCAACCTGTGCACCGCCTCCATCGGCATCTGCGAGCACGCGATGTACGAGGCCGTCACCCACGCCCACAACCGGGTCCTCTACGGCCGGCCCGTCACCGCCTTCCCGCACGTGCGCCGCGAGCTGACCGACGCGTACGTCCGGCTGGTCGGCATGAAGCTGTTCAGCGACCGCGCCGTCGACTACTTCCGCTCCGCCGGCCCCGACGACCGCCGCTACCTGCTCTTCAACCCGATGACGAAGATGAAGGTGACCACCGAGGGCGAGAAGGTCATCGACCTGATGTGGGACGTGATCGCCGCCAAGGGCTTCGAGAAGGACAACTACTTCGCCCAGGCGGCCATCGAGATCCGCGGCCTGCCCAAGCTGGAGGGCACGGTCCACGTCAACCTCGCGCTGATCCTGAAGTTCATGCGCAACCACCTGCTGGACCCCGCCGCCTACGAGCCCGTCCCCACCCGCCTCGACGCGGCGGACGACGCGTTCCTCTTCCGGCAGGGACCGGCCCGGGGCCTCGGTTCCGTACGCTTCCACGACTGGCGTCCGGCCTTCGACGCGTACGCCGACCTGCCGAACGTCGCCCGCTTCCGCGAGCAGGCCGACGCGCTGTGCGCGTTCGTCACCACCGCCGCCCCGGACGAGGAGCAGAGCCGCGACCTCGACCTGCTCCTCGCGGTGGGCCAGCTCTTCGCACTGGTCGTCCACGGCCAGCTCATCCTGGAGCAGGCGGGCCTGACGGACCTGGACCGGGACGTGCTGGACGAGCTGTTCGCCGTCCTCGTGCGGGACTTCTCCGCCCACGCCGTGGAGCTGCACGGCAAGGACTCCGCCACCCAGCAGCAGCAGCTCTGGGCGCTGGACGCGGTCCGCCGCCCGGTCGTCGACGAGGCCCGCTCGGCCCGCGTCTGGGAGCGCGTCGAAGCGCTGTCCGGCGCCTACGAGATGGCGGAGTGACACCGCCCGGGGCGGGGGGCGTGAGCGTCCCCCGCCCCGGGACCCGGCCGCACACCCGGTCCGGCCCCCCGCCTCGGCCGCGACCTCAGACCGCCGGCGGCTGCCGCAGCAGCGGGGTGAGCGTCCGGTCGAGCACGTCGGGGACCTCCGACGTCCTGAGGCGCCGGGCGGCCGCCTCTCCCGCGGCGGCGTGGAGGAGGCTGTAGAAAGTGGTGACGAGCCAGGTCATGGGGAGGTCGGTGCGGAAGGTTCCTTCGTGCTGGCCTCGGGTGAGGATGCGTTCGACGCGGCCGAGGACTTTTCGGTGGTGTGTGCGGCGGCGGGCGGGGGCGATGACGCCTTCGGATGCGGCGAGGAGGAAGGCGTGGCGTTCGAGGATGCGCCAGCTTGAGTGGATGAGGCGGGAGAAGGCCTGGTCGGCGGGGAGGTCGTCGAGGTTCTGTTGGTGCAGGAGGGTGTCGGCCTGTTCGACGGAGTGGGCGAGGACGGCGTCGAGGAGGGCTTCGCGGGAGGGGAAGTGGGCGTAGAGGGTGACGCGGCTGACGCCCGCGGCGGTGGCGACCTTGGTCATGCTGACGTGGGGGTCGCGGACGAAGCAGTCCAGGGCGGCGGCCACGATGGTCGCGATGCTGCGCTCCGCGTCCGCACGGCGGCGGGGAGCACCCTGGCCCCCGGTCGAGGGACGGGCCTTCTGGTGCGGCGTGGGCATGGGGGGAGCGTATTCCACCCGTGCGGAGCGGACGGCGGTCCGGGCCCGTCATCTGCCCGCCGGCCCGGCCCCACCCCACGGCACACGTGGTGAAATCCGGTCGAACCGGGCGGCCTCCGGGGCCCGGAAGGCCCGTGGCGGGACCCCCTGAGTGACCACAGGAGCGGGGGGTTAGCATATGAGCGCCGCCTAGCTCGAAAGATAAACCTGTGACTGTCAACGACGACTCGTTCACCAACTGGAAGAACCGCGAGGAGATCGCGGAGTCGATGATCCCGATCATCGGGAAGCTGCACCGGGAGCGGGACGTCACCGTCCTCCTCCACAGCCGCTCCCTGGTGAACAAGTCGGTGGTCAGCATCCTCAAGACCCACCGGTTCGCCCGGCAGATAGCCGGCGAGGAGCTCTCGGTCACCGAGACCCTGCCGTTCCTCCAGGCCCTCACCACGCTCGACCTCGGCCCGTCCCAGATCGACATCGGCATGCTCGCCGCCACGTACAAGACGGACGACCGCGGTCTGTCGGTGGACGAGTTCACCGCCGAGGCCGTCGCCGGTGCCATCGGCGACAACAAGATCGAGCGCCGCGAGGGACGCGACGTCGTCCTCTACGGCTTCGGCCGCATCGGCCGCCTCGTCGCCCGCCTCCTCATCGAGAAGGCCGGCTCCGGCAACGGCCTGCGCCTGCGCGCCATCGTCGTGCGCGGCGGCGGCGAGCGGGCCGCCGAGGACATCGTGAAGCGCGCCTCGCTGCTGCGCCGCGACTCCATCCACGGCCAGTTCCAGGGCACCATCACCGTCGACGAGGCGACCAGCACGATCGTCGCCAACGGCAACGCGATCAAGGTGATCTACGCGAACGACCCGTCCGAGGTCGACTACACCGCGTACGGCATCAAGGACGCCATCCTCATCGACAACACCGGCAAGTGGCGCGACCGCGCGGGCCTGTCGAAGCACCTGCGCCCCGGCATCGACAAGGTCGTCCTGACCGCCCCGGGCAAGGGCGACGTCCCGAACATCGTCCACGGCGTCAACCACGACACCATCAAGCCGGACGAGCGGGTCCTGTCCTGCGCCTCCTGCACCACCAACGCCATCGTCCCGCCGCTGAAGGCGATGGACGACGAGTACGGTGTGCTGCGCGGCCACGTGGAGACCGTCCACTCGTTCACGAACGACCAGAACCTGCTGGACAACTACCACAAGGCCGACCGCCGGGGCCGCTCCGCGCCGCTCAACATGGTGATCACCGAGACCGGTGCCGCCTCCGCCGTCGCCAAGGCGCTGCCCGACCTCAAGGCGCCGATCACCGGCAGCTCGATCCGCGTCCCCGTCCCGGACGTCTCGATCGCCATCC
This sequence comes from Streptomyces sp. NPDC016309, assembly GCF_043077235.1. Classification (NCBI taxonomy): domain Bacteria; kingdom Bacillati; phylum Actinomycetota; class Actinomycetes; order Kitasatosporales; family Streptomycetaceae; genus Streptomyces; species Streptomyces sp. NPDC016309. Next base: position 192,363 of record NZ_JBIBSG010000002.1, read on the forward strand.
TGAGCCTGCGCCTGGGCCGCGAGACCACCCGCGACGAGGTCCTGGAGTACCTCCGCGACGTCTCGCTGCACTCGCCGCTCAAGCGCCAGATCGACTTCACCACCGCCCCCGACGCCGTCTCCATGGACTTCGTCGGTTCGCGCCACGCCTCGATCGTCGACGCCGGCGCCACCAAGGTCGACGGCGACAACGCCATCCTCTACCTCTGGTACGACAACGAGTTCGGCTACTCGTGCCAGGTCATCCGGGTCGTCCAGCACGTCTCCGGGGTGGAGTACCCGACCTACCCGGCGCCCGTGGTCTGATCCTCCCGGGCGACACGAGGGGGCGGCGACCGGACCCGCGAGGGCATCCGGTCGCCGCCCCCTCCGCCGTCCCCGGCGCGCCGCCCCGGGGACGGCCGCGACGGCTCAGCCGTTCTTCCGCACGGCCCGCCGCTGCCGGGCACCCAGCGGCGCGCGGGACAGGTCCTCCGCCTGGGACCTGAGGTGCTTGTAGCCGTACCCGCGCCCGTCCAGCCAGGCCCTCGCCGCGTCCTCGGCGCGTAGCGTCGCGTCGAGGATGTCCTCCTCCTCCTCGCCCGAGTCCAGGAAGCGGAAGGTGAAGGCCGGCCGGGCGGCGATGTCGTAGCTGAGGTGCCCCTCCGGGGTGAAGGCGGCGTGCATCGCGTCGTGTTCGGCGGCGTGCGCCAGCAGCTCGGCCCGCCGGTCGGAGTCCAGCCCGTCGAAGACGCCACGGACCATGATGCGGAAGGTGCGTTCGCTCATCCCCGGACCCTAACCAGCGGGACCCGCACGGTTCCACCCGTTTTCGCCCGGCTCCGGTGCGGGATCAGGCCGCCGCGGGCGTGTAGTGGGCGGCGTCGTCGCCCTCCACGGCATGGCTGCGGCCACCGTCGGCCCCGACGGGCACGTCCCCGGCGACCGTGACGCGGTGCAGCAGGCGCGGCAGGTCGCCGTAGTCGTCCGGGGCGTAGTGCTGGGTGATCCGGTTGTCGAACAGCACCAGGTCACCCGGGCGCCAGGCGATCCGCACGACGTTCTCGGGCCGCGTCACGTACGCCTGGAGGAGCCGCAGCAGGTCCCGCGACTCCGACGGGCCGAAGCCCACCAGCCCCTGCGCGAACCCGCCGATGAACAGGCCGCGTTCCCCGCTCTCCGGGTGCACGCGCACCACCGGGTGGGCGGTGCGGTACCGGCGCGACACGAACCGCCGGCGGTGCTCCGCGGCCTTCTCGTCCTTCGGCTCGGCGTAGTCGTACGCGTTGGTGTGCACCGCCCACAGCCGGTCGGCGAACTCCCGGAGGGGCTCCGGCAGGTCCCGGTAGGCGGCGGCCGTGTTGGCGATCAGCGTGTGGCCCCCGTACGGCGGGACGACGAGGGCGCGCAGCGTGGACGCCTTCGGCGGCGTACGGACGAAGGTGACGTCCGTGTGCCAGTGGTTGGCGCGGATGCCCTCGTCACCGTCCACCGGAAGGATGTGCGGCTGCCCGTCCACCGACGGCACCGTGGGGTGGGCGGTGGTCAGGTCGCCGAACAGTGACGCGAAACGTAGCTGACCGGCCTCGTCGAGGTGCTGGTCCCGGAAGACGAGGGCCTTGTGCTCCAGCAGCGCCCGGCCGACCGCGGCGACGGACTCGGGCGTGAGATCGCCCGACAGGTCCAGGCCGAGGACCTCGGCGCCGATGCGCCCGCCGATCCGGCGGACCTCCGGGCCGCCCGCCGCGGCGGGCGCGGTGACCGGCGCGGTGGCCGCAGAGGCGTCGGGCGTGGTGGCGGGTGCGGCGTCGGGAGTGGTGGCGGGTGTCGTGGTCGTCATGACCGGTCGTCCTTTCGTCGTCGTACGGGGGGAAGGGGAGAGCGAGGGGTACGGGAGGGGCGCGGGGCCGGCCGTCACGCGGGCTCCGCCACCCGGCCGGCCGGCCGGGCGAGCCCGTAGTGCTCGCGCAGCGTGCGGCCCGTGTACGCGGTGCGGAACAGGCCGCGCGCCTGGAGGATGGGGACGACCTGGTCGACGAAGTGGTCCAGCCCGCCCGGCAGATAAGGCGGCATGATGTTGAACCCGTCGGCCGCGCCCTCGGTGAACCACTCCTGGAGCTCGTCGGCGATCTGCTCCGCCGTGCCCACGACCACCCGGTGGCCGCGTCCGCCACCGAGCCGGGCGATCAGCTCCCGGAGGGTGAGCCCCTCCCGCCGGCCGAGCTCGGCGACCAGGGCGAAACGGCTCCTGTTGCCGTTGATGTCCCGCTCGTCGGGCAGCTCGGGCAGCGGGCCGTCCAGTGGCAGGCCGGTCAGATCGGTGCCGAGCATCCCGGAGAGCTGGGCCAAACCGTACTCGGGCACCTGGAGGTCGGTGAGCTCCCGCTCCAGCGCGCGGGCCTCGGCCTCGGTGGACCCGATGACGGGGCAGATGCCCGGCAGGATCCGCACGTCGTCCTCCGTGCGCCCGTGGCGGGGCAGCCGGCTCCGGAGGTCCTTGGCGAAGGCCTGCGCGTCGGACAGCGTCTGCTGCGCGGTGAACACCGCCTCCGCGTACCGGGCGGCGAACTCCTTGCCGTCCTCCGAGGCCCCGGCCTGCACCAGCAGCGGGTGCCCCTGCGGTGGCCGGGGCACGTTCAGGGGACCGCGCACCCCGAAGTGCGTCCCCCGGTGGTCGACGGGGCGGACCTTGTCGGTGTCCGCGTAGATCCCGGCCGCCCGGTCCAGGACGATCGCGTCGTCGTCCCAGCTGTCCCAGAGCTTCACGGCGACCTCGACGAACTCCCGCGCCCGCTCGTACCGCAGTCCGTGTTCCAGGTGCTCGTCACGGCCGAAGTTGCGGGCCTCGTCGACCGTGCCGGAGGTCACGATGTTCCAGCCCGCCCGGCCGCCGCTGAGGTGGTCCAGGGAGGCGAAGGCGCGCGCCGTGCTGAACGGCTCGTTGAACGTGGTCGAGACGGTGGCGATGAGCCCGATGCGTTCGGTGACCGTCGCCAGTGCCGACAGCAGCGTCAGCGGTTCGAAGCCGCCCAGGGCGTTGTGGCGGACCTTGCCCCACAGGGCCAGTCCGTCGGCGAGGAACACCGAGTCGAGCAGGCCCCGTTCGGCCGTTCTCGCCAGCTCCTGGAAGTACGTGAGGTCGGTGACGCGTTCGGGTGTGGTCAGCGGGTGGCGCCAGGCCGCGTCGTGGTGGCCGGCGTTCATGAGAAAGGCGTTCAGGTGCAACTGGCGGGGTGGCGATGCGGGCACGGCGGCGTCCTTCGGGTAGGTAGGTGGGTGGTACGGGAGGGGAGGGAGGCCCGGGGCCGGGGCCGGGAAGTCGGGCGGCGCGGCGGGGTCAGCCGTTCGCCGGGACCCGCCAGGAGCTGAGCCGCCGCTCCAGGGCGACGAGAAGCTGGTTGAACGCCACGCCGATCGCCGAGATGGTGATGATCCCGGCGTACATCTGCGGGATGGCGAAGTTGTACTGCGAGGCGTTGATCAGGTAGCCCAGCCCGGCCTTCGCGCCGATCATCTCCGCCGCCACCAGCACCAGGATGGACACGGCTCCGGCGAGCCGGATGCCGGTGAACACCGCCGGCACCGAGGCGGGCAGGATCACCTTCTGGAACAGCCGCACCGCGGGGAGGTCCAGCGACCGCGCCAGCCTCAGCAGCGTCGGGTCGACGGACCGGACGGCGCTGATGGTGCTGAGCAGCACCGGCCAGGCGCAGGCGTACACCACGATGGAGATCTTGGACGTCTCGCCGATGCCCAGCAGCAGGACGAAGACCGGCAGCAGTGCCAGGGCGGCGGTGTTGCGGAAGACCTCCAGCAGCGGTCCGAGGAGGTCCGCCACCCGCCGGTACCAGCCGATCAGCAGGCCCAGCGGCACGGCCACCGCCACCGCGATCCCGAAGCCGGTCAGGGAACGGGTGAGGCTGGCCAGGGTGTGGTCGGTGAGCTGCCCGTCGGCGGCGAGCCGCCACCAGGCGAGGGCCACCTCGCCGAACGGCGGCAGGAACGTGCGGTCGGCCAGCCCCAGCCGGGGCGCCGTCTCCCACACCAGGAGCAGCGCCACGACGGCGGCGGACCTGGTGCCGGCCCGCACGGCTCCGTACAGCACCCGGCGGACCGTGGACCACGCCCGTCCGCGGCGCGGCCGGGCCGGGGCGGACGGCGGTACGGCCGTGTCCGCGCGGGTCGCGGTGGGCGGGGGGACCGGACCCGTGGCGACGGGGCTCCCGGTGGCGATGTCGGTCAGGGAACTCATAGGGTGGCTCCTTGCCTTTCCTCCTGCTGGGCCCTGGACACCTCGTCGCGCAACAGGGACCAGATCCGGTGCCGGTACCGTGCGAACTCGGGGGTGGAGCGCGGGTCGTCGCCGCTCGTCCCGGACGGCAGGTCGATCGGTACGACCTCCTTGATCCGGCCCGGCCGTGAGGTCATCACCGCCACGCGCTGCCCCAGGTGCACGGCTTCGTCGATGCCATGGGTGATGAAGACGATCGTCTTGCCGGTCCGCTGCCAGATCCGCAGCAGCTCGTCCTGGAGGGACTCCCTGGTCTGGGCGTCCAGCGCCGCGAACGGCTCGTCCATGAGCAGGACGTCCGGGTCGTACGCCAGGCTGCGCGCGATGGCGACCCGCTGGCGCATGCCGCCGGACAGCTCGTGGGGGTGGCGCCCCTCGAAACCGCTGAGCCCGACCAGGTCCAGGAACTCCCGGGCCCGCTCCGCCCGCCGGCGGCGCGGCACCCCGATGGCCTCCAGCCCGAACTCCACGTTGCCCTGGGCGGTGCGCCAGGGGAGCAGGGCGTACTGCTGGAAGACGATGCCCCGGTCGAGGCCGGGCCCCGTGATCGGCGAGCCGTCCAGCAGGATGGTGCCGGACGTGGGGCGGGACAGCCCGCCGAGCAGGTCCAGCAGCGTCGACTTGCCGCAGCCGCTGGGGCCCACGACGACGAGGAACTCGCCGGCGCCCACGGTCAGGTCGATCCCGTCGAGCGCGGTGACCGCCGACCGTGAGCCGTCCTTGGCCCGGACGGGGAAGTCCCGGCGTACGTCCCGGAACACGATCTTGGCGGTGTGGGCGGTGTGGGTGTCGGGGGATCCGGTCATGGTGTCCTTCACCTCCCGCTCGCCGTCGCCGTCGCCGTCGCCGTCGTAGCGGCGCGTGGGGCCGGCGAGGTCGCTGTGGGGGTGGGGGTGGGGGTGGAGACGGGTGCCGCCGGGGCGGAGGCGTTGTACGCGTTGGTGTAGAGGGAGTCGAGCCGGACGCGGCCGGGGTCGACGTCGCCGCGCTCGGCGAGCCAGTCGATCCACAACTGGAGCTCCTTGCCCGTGATGCGCCCGCCCGGCTCGGCCACGCCGAAGGACTTCCAGTACCGCAGGTTGGCGGCGTCCTCGTTGCGGCCGCGCTTCTTCACGATCTCCGTCATCCGGTCGACCACCTCCTCGCGCGGTGTGGCGCGGGACCAGTCGAGCGCCCGCCCCACACCGGTGACGAAGGTCCGGACGGTGCCGGGGTTCCGCTTGATGAAGCGCTCGGTCAGGACGTACGTCCCGGCGCTGAACGAGCCCAGTAGCTGGTGGTCCGTGAACAGTTGGCGCAGCCCGCCGCCCGCCAGTGCCTTGTCCCGCAGCACGCCGCTCAGCACCGCGACGTCGATCTGCCGCTGCCGCAGGGACTGTTCGGTGTTCACCGGCGGGACGACCAGGGCCTCGACCTTGTCGGCCTCCGCGGCGGGGACGCCGCCGCGCTGGAGGTAGATGTCCAGCATGGCTTCGGAGTGGGCCCCGAGGGTGTTCATCCCGACCTTCTTGCCGACCAGGTCCCGGGCGGTGCGGATCGGGCTGTCGGCGCGTACGTAGTAGCCGCTGTAGGCGTGGGCGTCGGAGCCGTAGTAGCTGATGACGGCCTTGATCGGCGAGCCGTTGGCGGCCAGCTTCACCACCGCGCCGTTGAAGGCGCCGCCGAAGTCGGTCTGGCCGGTGGCCGCGGACTGGATGTCCTGGGGGCCGCTGATGGTGTTGCCGACCCACTCCAGCTTCACGTCCTCCAGGTAGCCCAGGTCCTCCGCCAGTTCGGCGGGGGTGACCTGGCCGGTCCAGCCCTGGTAGCGGAGCGTCTTGGTGCCGCCCTGACCGGACGGGCCGCCGCCCACGGCGGTGCCGCAGCCGACCGTGACCGCCGAGAGGCCGAGGAGGCCGAGGAAATGGCGTCGGTTCACCGGGGACAACGTGCTCATGGAAACGTCCTGTTCGGAAGGGTCGAAAGGGTCGGAAGGGTCGGAAGGCCGGATGGATCGGAAGGCCGGAAGGTCGATGGCTCGGAAGGCCGGATGGTCAGGGGGTGCCGCTGAGGGCGAGCGCGTCACGGCCGGCGAGGGCGTCGGCGAACCCGTCCACCGCGTGCAGCAGCCGCAGTTCGGCCTCGGGCTCGATCCGGCAGGCGCCCGCCCCGACCCGCTCGATCACGGAGTCGAGCAGGAACGCCCCCGGGACGACGTGCCGGGCGCCGAGCGCGGAGAGCACCGGGCGCAGCGCGTAGTCCATGGCGAGCATGTGGGCGAGGCTCCCGCCGGTGACCAGCGGGAGCACGGCCTTCCCCGCCAGCCCGGACTGGGGCAGCACGTCGAGGAACACCTTCAGCAGACCGCTGTACGAGGCCTTGTACACCGGAGTGGCGACGACGACCCCGTCGGCGCGGGCCACCGTTCCCAACGCCCGCCGCAGCGCGGGGTGTTCGACGGCACCGGTGACGAGTTCGGCCGCGGGGAGGTCCCGTACCGCGAGGTGCTCCGCGTGATGCCCGCCGGCCGCGAGCCGGCGCACCACGTGTTCCACCACACGCGCGGTCCGCGAGTCCGGGGACGGACTTCCGGAGAGGGCGGCGACGTACGACAAGGGGACCTCCTGGAGGGAACGCGGCAGCGCGCGGCGGAACATGACGGCGCGGGGCATGCCGTGAAGGGGAACGGGTGGGACGGGTGAGAGGGCGCGCGGGCGCCACCGCCGAGCCGGCGTGACGGCCGCGCCCGCGTCACCGCCGTGGGGGAGCCGGGGGCGGGGCGGGGGAGCGGGAGGGAGAGGGGGAGGGGTGCGGGCCGGACGCCCGCGTCGAGCGGGGCGGGGCGCCGCTTCCCCTGACGCGAGGGGGCGGGGAGGGCAGTTCCTCAGACCCCCGGAAGGCGTCTAACAGCCGCGGAGGTCGAACGCACAGAGGGCGCTGGCGTGCCGACGGAGATCGACGTGGCGCCGCGCGGAGAAGTTCGCTGACTGGCTCACGTCCATGAGGCTGGCAGCGGAATCCAGCCACGTCAATGCGGGAAACGGCGCCGTCTCACATTCGGTGCCTCCCGCCACGCGCGTGAAGCGCGCCGTTCACAAAAGGGCCGCCGATCCCGCTTTCCCCGCCCGGAAACGTCCGCGACGCCGTCCGGGAGCACCCGGTCCGCCCGCCGTCCCGCCCCCGGCGCCGACGCCGCCCGCCGCCGGGACCGGGGCGACCGGTCCGGGACCGGGGGCGACCGCGCCGGTCCCCGCCCCGCTGTGGCGGATCTCCCGCCACCGCCCGCGAACATGCAGGTCACAGCGGTGTCGTGGCGTACGGAAGTGGCGCAATACTGCCGCAACACCACGGGGCGGGGTACGTCGGTATGGTCCGGCCCATGCCTGCCGAACGCACCCGTGACCATGCGCCGCCCGTCGCCGCCGCCCGCCGGCGACGGCTGCGCGCGGACCGCGCCCGGCAGCTCGCGGACCTGCTGCGGCACCAGGCGCGCACCACCGGTTTCCTCCGGGGCGTCCTGCCCCTGGAGAGCCGGATCGGCGCCGACTACGGCGTGTCCCGCAACACCGTGCGCCAGGCGCTCGACCTGCTCCGCGCCGAAGGACTGGTCGAACGGCAGCCCGGTGTCGGCACCGTGCTGGTGACCGAGAAGTACCCGCACGGCCTGGACCGGCTCCAGGGCCTCGCCGAGACCCTGCACGAACACGGCGAGGTCACCAACGAGGTACGGACGGCGGGACCCGTCCCGGCGCCCGCCCCGGTGGCCCGCCGACTGGAACTGCCCGACCGCGCCGACGTCCTGTGCGTCGAGCGGCTGCGCCGGCTCAACGGACTGCCCCTGTCCCTGGACCTCACGTACATCCCCATGGACATCGGCTCCGCCCTGCTCGACTGCGACCTGGAACACAACGACGTCTTCCGGCTCATCGAACAGCTCACCGGACAGCCCCTCGGGACCGCGGGCATCACCCTCGAGGCCGTCAGCGCCGACCCCCACTCCGCCGCGGTGCTGGAGGCCCCGCGCGGCGCCGCCGTGCTGATGCTGGAACGGCTCACCCACCTGCGCGACGGCCGGCCCGTGGACCTGGAGTTCATCCGCTTCCGCGGCGACCGCATCGCCATGAGCGGCCTGCTGCACCGCTCCCACTGACCCCGCCCCCCGCCCCGCCCCTTCCTGGAGACAGCCATGCCCCTGGCGCCCCAGCGTGCCGACGTGCCCGTGACCATCGACGAGTCGAAGTGCATCGACGGCTGCACCCTCTGCGTCGACATGTGCCCGCTCGACTCACTCGCGATCCACCCGGACAGCGGCAAGGCCTACATGCACGTCGACGAGTGCTGGTACTGCGGCCCGTGCGCGGCCCGGTGCCCCACCGGCGCCGTCGAGGTCAACATGCCCTACCTGCTCCGCTGAGAGGCCACCACCCATGATCCGCAGAGGACTCCTCCCCGCCGTCCTGACCACCGCGCTGACCGCCGGCCTCCTCACCGGCTGCGGCGGCGGCAACGGCGCGAACGGCTCCCGCACGGTCACCGTGACCGTCGGCTACCAGTCCAAGACCATCAACACCGTCACCGCCGGAACCCTCCTCCGCGAACTCGGCTACTTCGAGCGGGAACTGGAAAAACGCGGCACCAAGGACGGCATCACCTACCGCGTGCGGTGGCAGGACTACGCCACCGGGGCACCCATCACCGCCCAGATGACCGCCGGGAAGGTCGACATCGGCTCCATGGGCGACTTCCCCCTCCTGATCAACGCCGCCCGCGGCACCCAGCTCCACCGGCCCACCCGGCTGGTCTCCGTCACCGGCTACAACCCGCGCGGCGGGCTCAACACCATCGTCACCGCCCCCGGCTCGTCCCTGGACACCCTCGAAGACCTGCGCGGCAAGAAGGTGTCCACCTCCGTCGGCTCGGCCGCCGACGGCACCCTCGTCCGCGCCCTGCGGCGGGCGGGCATCGACCCCGGGAAGGACGTGCGCGTACTCAACCAGCAGCCGTCCGTCGGGGCTTCGGCCCTCCAGTCCGGGAGCGTCGACGCGCTGTCCCAGTTCGTGGCCTGGCCCGGACTGCTCGCCCACCAGGGCCGGGCCGAAGCCCTCTACGACGGGGCCGAGCTGAACCTGCCGACCTTCCACGGCGTCACCGTCCGCGAGGACTTCGCGAAGGAGCGCCCCGCCGTCGTCGAGGCCTTCCTCCGGGCGCAGGTCCGCGCCACCGACCACCTCCGGAAGGAGCCGGTGGCCGCCGCCGAGTCGGTCGCCCGCGCCACCGGCCTGCCGGCCGAGGTCGTCTACCTCTACAACGGCGCCCACGGCATCGCCACCTTCGACCCGTCCCTGAAGCCCGCGCTGGTCGAGGCCCTGCGCAAGGACGTCCCGGTCCTGACGTCGGCGAAGCTGATCGGCGACGTGGACGTGGACGCGTTCGTCGACGACACCCACCTCAAGCGGGTGTACGGCGCGGCCTACGGCAAGGTCCGGGACGCCGGGGCCCCCGCCGCCCGCCCCGAGGTGTGGTTCAAGGACGGCACCACCACGTCGTTCGACACCCCGGCGGCGCTGCTCGCGGCCGTGTCCGCCGCCGGTGCCAAGGTCCGCGCCGCGTACGTCCCCGACACCACGACCGGCACCCCGTGGTTCGCCGACAAGGCGGTGTGGGTGCTGGACGGGACGGAGCCGCGGCCGTTCGTCACCCGCTCGGCCGCCGCCAGGTACACCGCCGCCCACCCCGGGGCGCGGACCGTCCCCTACGGCCGACTGCTGGGCGCGCGGGGTGCGTCATGACGCGCCGCCGATTCCTGAGGCTGCTGTCGCCGGCCGCCGCACTGGTCCTGTGGCAGCTTCTCACCTCGTACGACGTCAACCTGTGGCTGCGGTTCGAGCAGTTCCCGACCGTGACGGACGTGGCCCGGGCCTTCGGGCAGCGGGTCCGCGGCGAGGCGTACTGGCAGGACCTCGTCGACAGCCTCACCCGCATCGTCACCGGCTTCCTGCTGGCGGCGGTCGCGGGCGTCGCCGTCGGCACCGCGATCGCCCGCTCCCGGCTCGCCGCCGACCTCGTGGGGCCCGTGCTCGAAGTGCTCCGCCCCATTCCCGCGATCGCCCTGGTGCCGGTGGCGATCCTGCTCTTCCCGAGCAACGAGCAGGGCATCGTCTTCATCACCTTCACAGCGGCGTTCTTCCCCGTCCTGGTGTCCACCCGGCACGCGGTCCGCGCGCTGACGCCGGTCTGGGAGGAGGCCGTCCGCACCATGGGCGGCGGACGCCGGCGCGTGCTGTTCTCCGTGGTGCTCCCCGGCGCCCTGCCCGGCATCCTGGGCGGCCTGTCCGTCGGCATCGGGGTCTCCTGGATCTGCGTGGTCTCCGCCGAGATGATCTCCGGCGAGTACGGGGTGGGGTACCGGACCTGGCAGGACTACACGGTCGTCGACTACCCGGGCGTGTTCGTCGGCATGGTGACCATCGGCCTGCTCGGCCGGCTGACCTCGACGGCCGTGGAGGTGCTGGGCCGGCGGCTGACCCGGTGGCTGCCCCGGACGCCGGCCGGCCGGCCGGCGCCTCCGCCCCACCACCGCCCGGCCCCCGCCACCACCCCGCGCGCGCCCGCCACCACCCGGCACACCCCGGCCCCCGCGGCGCACACCCCCGCCGCCGCGTCGGCTGCTGCGCCGGCCGCCGCGCCGGCCGCCGAGGAGCACGCCCCCGCACCAGCGCACGCCCCCGCCCCGGAGCGGGCGCCCGCACCGCCGGGCGACGCCCCGCGGCAGGACCGTTCCGGTGCCGTGCGGGTGCCCGTACGAGGAGAGACCCCGTCATGACCATCACCACGGCCACGAGCGCCGCCCCCCGGCCGTCCCCGCCCGGCGCCCGCCTCGCACTGCGCGGCGCGGTGCTCGGCCACGCCGGCGCGCCCGTCCTCGCGCCGGTCGACCTCGACGTCGAGCCCGGCGAGGTCCTGACCGTCGTCGGCCCGTCCGGCTGCGGCAAGTCCACCCTGCTGCGCACCCTCGCCGGGCTGCTCCCCGCCCTCGGCGGCGAGGTCACCCAGGACGGGGAGCCCATCGCCGGGCCCGGCGGCGACCGGGCGCTGGTGTTCCAGGAGGACGCCCTCCTGCCCTGGCGGACGGTGCGGGCCAACGTCGAACTTCCCCTGGCCGTCCGGGGTGTACCCCGGGCCGAACGGAGGGCCACCGCCACCGGCTGGCTGGAGCGCGTCGGGCTCGCGGAGCACGCCGGCAGCCACCCCCACCGGATCTCCGGCGGCCAGCGCCAACGGGTCCAGCTCGCCCGCGCCCTGGCGGCCGGCCCGCGCGCCGTACTCATGGACGAACCCTTCGGCGCGCTGGACGCCGGCACCCGCGCCGGAATGCAGCGGTTGCTCATCGACGTCCTGCGGGGCACCGGGGCGACCGTCGTGTTCGTCACCCACGACGTGGACGAGGCGATCCTCCTCGGCGACCGGGTCGCGCTCCTCGGCACGGGCCGGGTGCTGCCCGTACCCCGGCCACGTGACCGCGACGACCACGCCGACCCCGCCACCGACGCCCTGCGCCGCGACGTCCTCGCGTCGCTCGGCACCTGAGAGGCACGCACATGGACATTCCCTCCCTCACGGACGCGGAGGAGCTCTCCTGCGACGTCCTCGTCATCGGCGGCGGCACGGCCGGGACGATGGCGGCGCTCACCGCGGCCGAGCACGGCGCGCACGTCCTCCTGCTGGAGAAGGCGCACGTACGCCACTCGGGCGCCCTCGCCATGGGCATGGACGGTGTCAACAACGCCGTCATCCCCGGCCGCGCCGAACCCGACGACTACGTCGCCGAGATCACCCGTGCCAACGACGGCATCGTCGACCAGTCCACCGTCCGGCAGACCGCCACCCTGGGCTTCGCCATGGTGCGGCGGCTGGAGCGCTACGGCGTGAAGTTCGAGAAGGACGAGCACGGCGAGTACGCCGTCCGCCAGGTCCACCGCTCCGGCTCGTACGTCCTGCCCATGCCGGAGGGCAAGGACGTCAAGAAGGTCCTCTACCGGCAACTGCGGCGCCGCGAGATGCGGGAGCGCATCCGCATCGAGAACCGGGTGATGCCGGTCCGCGTACTGACCGGCGACGACGGCCGGGCGGTCGGCGCGGCCGGGTTCCACACCCGCACCGGGGCCTTCGTGACCGTACGGGCGGGCGCGGTGGTCCTGGCGACCGGCGCGGCCGGCCGGCTCGGACTGCCCGCGTCGGGCTACCTCTACGGCACGTACGAGAACCCCACCAACGCCGGTGACGGCTACGCCATGGCGTACCACGCGGGAGCCGAACTCACCGGCATCGAGTGCTTCCAGATCAACCCGCTCATCAAGGACTACAACGGCCCCGCGTGCGCTTACGTCGCCAACCCCTTCGGCGGCTACCAGGTCAACCGGCACGGCGAGCGGTTCGTCGACTCCGACTACTGGTCCGGCGCCATGATGGCCGAGTTCGCCGAGGAACTCGCCTCCGACCGGGGCCCGGTCTACCTGAAGCTGAGCCACCTCCCGGAGGAGTCGGTGGCCGCCCTGGAAGGCATCCTGCACACCACCGAACGCCCCACCCGCGGCACCTTCCACGCCAACCGGGGCCACGACTACCGCACCCACGACATCGAGATGCACATCTCCGAGATCGGCCTGTGCGGCGGCCACTCCGCCTCCGGCGTCCGCGTCGACGCCCACGCCCGCACCACCGTGCCCCGGCTGTACGCGGCGGGGGACCTGGCCTGCGTCCCGCACAACTACATGATCGGGGCGTTCGTCTTCGGCGACCTGGCCGGCCAGGACGCCGCCCGGTACCGCGCGTACGAGGGCGAACTCCCCGCCGATCAGCTCCGCGAGGCCCACGAGCTGGTCTACCGGCCGCTGCGCCACCCCGACGGCCCGCCGCAGCCCCAGGTCGAGTACAAACTGCGCCGCTTCGTCAACGACTACGTGGCGCCCCCCAAGTCGGGCGCCCGGCTGTCGCTCGCGGTCGAGCACTTCGAGCGGATGCGCGCCGAGATCGCCGGCATGGGGGCCACCACCCCGCACGAGCTGATGCGCTGCGCCGAGGTGGGCTTCATCCGGGACTGCGCCGAGATGGCCGCCCGCGCGTCCCTCGCCAGGACCGAGTCGCGCTGGGGGCTGTACCACGAGCGCACCGACCATCCCCGGCGCGACGACCAGGACTGGCTGCACCACCTGGACCTGCGCAAGTCGGCCTCCGGGGCGATGGAGTTCACCGCCCGGCCGGTCGCCCCCTACCTGGTACCGGTCGACGAGTACGCCCCGGCCGGCGGCCCGTCACGGCACCTGGGCGAGGTGGTACTGGAACAGGTGGCGACCGCCGGGCCGCGCGACGCCGCGCCGACCGGCTCCCGCGCCGCCGCGCCCGTACGGGGGCGCGAGGGGGCCGCGGCCGGGTCGCCGCGCATCCTGGAACTGCTGGCGCTCGCCGAGACCGCGCCGCCGCTGACGGCCCTCGCGCCGTACCTCGCGGACCGCGACCCCGCGGTGCGCCGTGCCGCCGTCGCCACCCTCACCGAGACCGCCCCGGACGGCACCGGGCCCGCGCTGGCCCGGGCGCTCGCGGACGGGGACGCGGAGGTCCGGGGCGCGGCGGCCGACTCGCTGCGCGAACTGGCCGGGACGCTGCCGTCCGAACCGGCGCTCCGGGAACCCCTGGTGGCCGCGCTGTCGTCGCCGGACCCGGTGGTCCGCACCGCGGCGACCGCCGTGCTGCGCGCGCTGCGGCTGGGGGACGCGGCCCTGTACCGGCCCGGCCTGGCCGACCCGGACCGGGCGGTACGCGTCGAGACCGTACGGGCGCTGGTGTCCGTCGACGCGGCGGGGGACCTGGCGGCGGCGGCCCGGGACGACGACCGTGAGGTGCGGGTCGCGGCGGCGAAGGGCCTCGCCGCGGTGGCGGCGGCCGGCCCGGGCGCCGTCCTCGGCACCCTGGCGGACCTGGTGCGCGACGGCGACGCGTTGGTGCGCGGCGCCGCGTTCGAGGCGCTGGGCACCACCGGCTGCCCGCCCGCCCTCGCCGCCGCCGCGGTCGCCGCGCTCGCCGACGCGGCGTGGCGGCCCCGCGCGGGCGCGGCGACCGCACTCGGCGCGGCGGATCCCGGGCCGGCCGTCCCCGCCCTCGCCAAGGCGCTCGACGACGCCAACGCCGACGTACGCAAGGCCGTGGTCCTCGCCCTGCTGCGGCACCGGGACCACGACGGGGCCCGCGCGGCGCTGGCGACCGCCACCGGCGACCCGGACGCCGACGTCCGCGCCTACGCGGCGCGCGGCAGCACCTGACGGCGGCCGCCGCGATTCCCGGATCCGTCGCGATTCCCGGATCCGCCGCGACGGTGACAATGAGTCACCGTCGCGACGGATCCGGGACGTGCCTCGTCCTGTCGCGGGCGAGGGGCGGAACGGCGCGCGTCGCGGCGATGTCCGCTCGGGAAGCGGGGCCGCACGAGGGAGAACGAGGCCCGCACGAGAGAGAGGGGGAGAAGTCACCGCGCTGTCCTCCGTACGCCACCGGGGTGATAAGCGGCTCGCGGAAACACCCGGTCGTCCCAGCGCTGTCACCCGCTTGACACGCACCCGGAGCGCAATCCGTGGCGTTAGGGGGACATGACCACAGCGCAGGTGAGTTCCTCGTTCCCACCCAACGTGGCCGGAGACCGTCGTGTCGGCCGCATCGGGGCGACCCGGGCGGGCACGTGGACATTCACCCCGGGTTTCTCCGCACCGAACGCCGGAAGGGGAACCGTACTGCCTACTCTGCGTAACGGGAGGCGGTGCGTCGATCTGCACTACTCGTCCGCCGACCTCGAGGACCTGCTGGTGACCCTGGGCAGGATCCAGGCCGAGTTCCACGCCGCCGAACCATCGGCAGGCCGGCGTGCCACCCCCCTCACGGGACGGGCCCGTGATGTATGAGACGCCCCCGCACTGCACCCCGCCCCACCTCGACGACCGGCAGCCCACGCCGTTCGACCCCCTGGACGCCTCCTGGGACGACGAACTGGCCCGTCTGCTGCTGGCGTCCGACCCGTCCTGGCAGTGGGACACCGCGCCCCCGCCTGTCCCCCCGGTGGTCGTCCACGCCGCCCCGACGGCGGGCGGTGCCGGGGTGTCCCCGGCCGGGCCCGAACGGACCACCGCCGAACCGGCCCCGCTCCCGCGCCCTTCGGCTGGCCGTCGCAGGGCGCCGCGGAAGAGGCGCGTCATCACCCTGCTGCGCACCGGCAGCGTCCTCATCGCGGCGCTCACCGCCGTGATCGTCGCCATGGTCGGCGTGTACGGCGGGGTGATCGCCTACGGTCCGCTGCTGCGCAACGCCTCGCAGCCCGGCACGTCCGCCGCGGTGGTCCGCTGGTGGCCCCTGCTGGTCTACGGCCCCTGGCTGGTGGCCTCCCTGTCCATCCTCCGGGCGGCCTTCCACCGGCGGCGTGCCACCCACTCGTGGTTCGCGGTCCTGCTCTTCTCGACGGTCGCCGTCCTGCTGTGCGTCGCCCAGGCGCCGAGGACGCCCCTCGACGCCCTGGCGGCCGCGCTGCCCGCCCTGGCGGCGCTGGCCTGCTTCCAGCAGCTCGTCCGCCAGATCACGCTGACCCGGCCGCCGCGCCAGGCCGCCCCCCGCCACCGCGACGCGACGGCCCCGCCCCGCCAACACCCGCCCGCCTGACCGCGGGTGCCCCGCCCGGGTGCCTGGGCGCCCCGCCCGGGCCGGTCCCGGGGGCCGGCCGGGGCGCGCCCCGGCGTCATCCGTCCACGACCTCCGGGGCCTCGGCGGGCCGCGGAGCCTCGGCGCCGGTCCCGGGCACCCACCGCAGCAGGTCGCCCGGCTGGCAGTCGAGCACCTCGCACAGCGCGGCGAGCGTGGTGAAGCGCACCGCCTTGGCCCGGCCGTTCTTGAGCACCGCCAGGTTGGCGGGCGTGATGCCGACGCGCTCCGCGAGTTCGCCCACGGACATCTTCCGCCGGGCCAGCATCACATCGATGTCGACGGCGATCGGCATCAGATCACCTCGTCCAGCTCGGCCCGCATGCGCGCCGCCTCGACGTCGCGTGCCACGGCCTGGGCGAGCAGCATGCGCAGGACGAGCACGATGAGCGCGACCCCGAGGACCGCCACAACGGCACCGCACACCAGCAGGACGATCCCCGGGGCGACGGCCTCGCCCGGCGCCAGCAGCACCGCGACGGCGAACAGCAGCAGGGCGGCCGCGGTGACCGCCCCGATGACGACGTCCACGTACCGGAAGGCGGCGTCCGAGAACACGGTGCCACGGCGCACCATCGTCACCAGCCGCCACACACAGACCAGGACGACCTGGACGGTCACGATGCCCAGGACCAGCACCGTCAACAGCGGTGCGCGGCCGTACGCCAGGCTCTCGGCGGACTCCTTCAGGTCAATCGCCAGCAGCGGCACCATCACCGCCTGCACGAACACCGAGCCGGCCAGCAGCACCACCAGCACGGCGCGCAGCGCAAGCACCGTCAGCTTCCCCATGACCACTCCCTCGATCGAACCACGATAGGAATCTATCGAGATTCGATAGATCGAGCAACAGGGCTTTCCGGACACCGGACGGGCGGCGCGAGGGGGGAGGCCTTGGCGCGCCCCGGCCCCCGGTGATGGGATGCCGGTCCCGACCACCACACGCACCACCGTCCACACCCAAGGGGGTTGTTCTGGCATGCACCAGTCCGGACACAGCGGTTTACCCAGGGCGCTCGCCGTCCTCGTCGCCGCGCTCTGCGTCACCCTGGGCCTGACCGCCCAGACGGGTACGGCCCACGCCGACGACGGGCCCGGCCTGACCGGCCTCACCTTCACGTCCGTCAACAGCGGCCGGAACCTGGACGTCCAGAACGGCAACACCGGGGACGGGGTCTTCCTCGTCACCAACTCGGCACCCGGCTACCACCAGAAGTGGAACGCCCAGACCCAGCCCGACGGATCGTTCACTCTGGTCAACGGGACCACCGGCAAGTGCGTCGAGGTCGGCTTCCCGCTCCGGCAGCAGTCCTGCACCGGATCGACCGCGCAGCGCTGGTACTTCCAGCCGGTGCGCGGTACCGGCGACGTGTTCATGCTCCGCAACGCCGGCGACAACAAGTGCGTCGACGTCGTCCTCGCCTCCCAGAGCGATGACGCGTGGACCCAGACCTACGGCTGCAACGGGACCAGGGCGCAGCAGTGGCGCGTTCCCCCGGCGGCGGCCGGTGCCGCCTTCCGGACGGCGGTGGACTACGCGTCCAAGCGCTGCCAGAAGGACGCGTCGACGTGCTTCTGGACCAAGGGCTCCCAGGCGCCCGCCGAGCCGCTGCCGACGCAGTGCGTCTCGCCCGTCTGGTTCAACGGCACCGAGGCGCCCGTACCGTGGACGTTCTCGCTGCACACCTCCACCGGCTGGGCCAGCCAGCTCGGGGTGTCCTTCACCTCCAGTCTCGGCACGGGC
The DNA here is from genome assembly GCF_043077235.1 of Streptomyces sp. NPDC016309. Lineage (NCBI taxonomy): Bacteria > Bacillati > Actinomycetota > Actinomycetes > Kitasatosporales > Streptomycetaceae > Streptomyces > Streptomyces sp. NPDC016309. The sequence goes on from NZ_JBIBSG010000002.1 coordinate 210,091, forward strand.
ATGGCGAGCCCCGTCCAGACCAGCGTCAGCCTCACCCTGTCCGGCAGCGTCAGTTACGACCTGCGCCAGGACCTGGGCAACAGCCTGATGATCAGCGTCCCGTCGCACCAGTACGGGTGGGTGGCCCTGTCGGAGCTGGCGACGAAGGTCACCGGTGAGTGGACCTTCGACGCGAACGGCCTGCCCTGGAAGGCGACCGACACCGTCACCGTTCCGCTGAAGAGCGACGACCAGGGCAGGTCCAGCATCTACCTGGCCCGGACGAGCCCCCGGTTCACCTCCTGCACCGACTGAGAACGACCGGTGGAGTGCCCGCACGGATCGACCCGTGCGGGCACTTCCGTGTCCCCCGGCCCCCGCAGAAGGTGGTCCTCCCGCCGAACAACCAGCACGACAACCACCCGGCCGAGCTGACGGTCCAGGGCCCGCCGCACACCCGGATCACCCACGTCAACCCCAACTGCTACGGCATGTCCTGCCCGGTGACGATCTCGCCGGACGGCAAGGCGGCGAGGGTGCCGTTCAACAGCAACAACCACGTCAACACCCGCCCCTACGACGTCTACCTGCGGGCGGAGAAGGACGCCCCTCTGGTCGGCGGCACCTTCCACGGCTCGTTCACCGCCCACGGCGAGACGCAGGACCTGACCGTCAAGATCAAGCCGCGCCCGGTGGTGCAGGTCGAAGGGGTGACCGCGGTACCCGGTGGCCTGGCGGTGCCGAAGGTCATCGTCACCAACACCACCGGCGAGCGGATCGGGCAGCGCGACGTCACCCTGACGCTGGGGCCGGGCGGCCTGCACTGGATGGGCTGGCAGAGCGTCTACACCCCGCGCAACGGCGGTACGGAGGAGTTCAAGAACGCCCGGCCGGGCCCCGGCCGGGCGTTCCCGGTGGGCCGGCGGAATGCCCGGCCCGGCGCGGCGGTTGCCAAGGTCAACAGGCGCCCGATCAGCGCCGACACCGGGAGGAGCGACGTGGCAGAGCCGTTTTCCGTGGCCGTTGTGGTGCGCGGGTACGAGACCGATACTCAGGGCCACCTCAATCAGGCCGTCTACCTCCAGTACGCGGAGCACGCCCGCTGGTCGCTGTTGCAGGCGGGCGGTATCCGGCAGACGGACCTGCTGGCCAAGGGCGTGGGACCCGTCGCCCTGGAGGTGACGGTGCGCTATCTGCGGGAGTTGCGGGCGGGCGACGAGGTGGAGGTGACGTGCGCCTTCGTCTGGGGCGAGGGCAAGACCTTCCGCATCGAGCAGACGATCCGCAGGACCGACGGCACGGTGGCCGCCGAGATCACCGGTGTCGGGGGCCTGCTGGACCTCGAGCGGCGGAAGCTCGTGGCCGATCCGCGCGAGCGCTTCAGGGCGCTGGCCGACGCCCCGGAGGTCTTCGGCCTCTGAGCCGGGCCGGGCCCGGCTGCCGGCCCCCGGTACGCTGCCCGGGCGATCCATGTCGAGCGACGGGGGACGGACGATGCGCATCCGGGGTTTTTCCGACATGCGGGGTTTCTCCGGCATTCGCCGGGTCAGGGCCGTGACGCGGGTGGTGGGCCGGCGCACCGCGCTCCGCTACCTGGCCGTGGGAGTCGGGGCGTCGCTGCTGGCGGCGTGCGGGAAGGGCACGGGCGACGGCGGCGGACCGGGCGCCGGCGCGGCCGCGCCGGGCGCGGGGAACACGGGAGCCGGGAACAACGGGCCGGGGAACACCGGGTCGGGCGGTACGGGGTCCGGTCCCGTCACCAAGGCCTTCGCCGCCTTCGTCACCGGTACGTGGAACGTCGTCGTCGAGCCGACCGGGAACGGCACGGCCACCACCCTGACCGCGGACATCACCGCCAGTAGCTGGAGCCTGACCCTCGCCGGCCGCCAGAGCGCCCCGTGGGGCGGCCAGTGGGCCCTCATGGGACGCACCCTGGCCATCCACGGCCCGGAGAACCCCGAGGACCTCGACGAACTGGTGCGGGTGGCCGCGCTGAACGTCCCCGCCCGGGTGGGCCCGCGCGAATCGCTGGTCCTCCCGTGGCAGCCGCCCGGCGGTTCCTCGGCCGACACGGGCCAGAACCTCGAGGTCGAGTACGCCAAGGGCACCCTCCGCATCGCCCACGTCGAGGGCGACAGCCGGACCGTGTACACCTGCACCCGCGGCTGACCGCGGCGGCACCCGGCGGAGACCGCCGCGGTCACCCCAGGAACTCGGACGGGTGAGGTTTCGCCGAACCGGCCTGCCGGTGACCTACCAGAAGAGGCAAGCTTGCGGGGCGCTGGAACGGTGTCAGTGGCCTGATTCAGAATATGGGTACGGGGTAGAGGCCAGCGGAAGGAGACCGGAGCGCAATGGGGGGCGGATTGGATGCACAGTGACAGCACAGCCTCCCTTGAGGCTTCGCGACCGGACCGGGTGGCTGAGCGGATGACGAGGCGGGGAGGTTCGCCTGTGGGAGGCACGCAGGCATCCGCCTCGAAGGTCTACACGGACCTGAACGGGGCCATCGGATCGGCCAGGGACTTCACCGCTGCGTTCCTGCTGGCGAACAAGGGCGACGGGGCGTCGATACGGCCCCGCGCGGTGGACGACGCCCGGCTCGTGGTGAGCGAGCTCGTCACCAACGTCGTCCGGCACGCCGGCGGGCCCTGCCGGGTCGAGCTCGACCTCAACGGCGGGATGCTGGAGATCGCGGTGTCCGACGGGTACGAGGTGGCTCCGGTCGCCCACGCACCCGACCCGGGCAGGGTCGGGCAGCACGGCCTGGAGATCGTGCTCGCGCTGTGCGTGAGCGTGGACGTGGAGCCCCTCTCGACGGGCAAGCGCGTCCGGGCCTGCCTCGTGATGGAGTGACGTACCCCCTGATTTTCGGCCGGTCCAGACAGTTGCGGTGCTGAGGAGGAAGCAGACATGGAGCGCTCCGGGGTGCAGGTGGGGGTCGAGGTGCGTCCGGGCGGCGTGGGGGTCGTGACCATCGGTGGCGAGCTCGACTACGAGGGCGTGGCCCACCTGGACGAGGCGGTCGACCGTGCCCGGGAGCAGGGCGTCCACTGCCTGCTGCTCGACCTGTCCGGCCTGACGTTCATGGACTCCTCCGGGGTCAACGCCTTCCTCCGGGTCCAGCGCGACACCCACGCCCGGGGCGGCTGGGTCCGGCTGGTCAACCCGCAGCCCTCGGTGCTCAGAGTCATCGAACTGGTGGGCCTCGGCGAGGCGATCCCGCTGTACCCCACCGTCGGCGACGCCCTCGCCGCCTGACCCGGCGCCCACCGCGGAGGCGGTGGCGTGGAACGGGCCCGACAGGGCATGCGGAGCTTCGTCAGTGTCCCCGCGACCCGCGGCCGTCCAGGCATCCCCGGGAGCCGCGGGTTCCCCCGGAGCTGGAGCCCACATGACTGTCACCGACCCCATGAGACCCGGCGCCCCGGTCGCGCGCATGACCGTGACCGAACGGAAGCAGCGCCTGCGCCGGCGCCTCGAACGGCTGATCGGAGCCGCCGCCACCGAGGGGAACCAGCTCCTCCGCCTGCGCAACGGCGACGAGATCTTCCCCGCCATGCTGCGCGCCATCCGGGGCGCCGAGCACACCATCGACATGATGACTTTCGTCTACTGGCGGGGCGAGATCGCGCGTGAGTTCGCCGCGGCCCTCGCCGAGCGCGCCCGGGCGGGAGTGCGCGTACGCCTCCTCCTCGACGGCTTCGGCGCCCGGCAGATCGAGAACACCCTGCTCGACGACATGGAGAGTGCCGGCGTCCGCGTGGCCTGGTTCCGCAAGCCGCTGTGGCTCTCACCGCTCAAGCAGAACCACCGGTGCCACCGCAAGGCATTGATCGTCGACGAGCACACGGCGTTCACGGGCGGCGTCGGCATCGCCGAGGAATGGTGCGGCGACGCCCGCAACCCCGACGAGTGGCGGGACACCCACGTCCAGGTCCGCGGCCCGGCCGTCGACGGGATAGCCGCCGCGTTCGCCCAGAACTGGGCCGAGTGCCACACCGAGCTGTTCGACGCCCGGGACCGCTTCACCGAACACTCCCAGCACGGTGACGCGATCGTGCAGGTGGTGCGGGGCTCCGCCAGCATCGGCTGGCAGGACATGCAGACGCTCATCCGCGTCATGCTCGACTCGGCGCAGGAGCGCTTCCGTCTCGCCACCGCCTACTTCGCCCCCGACGCGTACTTCGTCGACCTGCTCTGCGCCACGGCCCGACGCGGGGTCACCGTCCAGATCCTGCTCCCCGGTGAGTACACCGACCAGCGGGCCTGCCGGCTCGCCGGGCAGCGCCACTACGGTGCGCTGCTCGAGGCCGGCGTCGAGATCCGCGAGTACCGGCCGACCATGATGCACGCCAAGATCATCACGGTGGACGGGATCGCCTCCCTGATCGGATCCACCAATTTCAACCGGCGCTCCATGGACCACGACGAGGAAGTGATGCTCGCCGTCCTGGACGAGGCCTTCACCGCCACCCTCGACGGCGACTTCGACGAGGACGTGGACCGCAGCCGTGCGGTCAGCCTCACCCGCTGGCGCCACCGCTCCCCCCTCCACCGCGTTCTCGAGGCGGCGGTCACCCCCATCCGGCGCTTCCTCTGAACCTCCCCCGAACCGCCCCCGGCCCGGCCCCCGAACCGTCCCCGTCGTGTCCGCGGAAGACGCCGTAAAAAATGTGTGCATGAGATGCTTAGGACGGGGTAAGCGCCGATCTGCGGCCGACTACCAGGCCTTTTTCGATGATGTGTTCGTGTGGGAGGGGACAGGGCGATGACGACTGCCGTGGCATGGGGAACGGACACGCGGGCCGGTGTCGCCGAACTGCCCGAGATCGAGGCACCGGAGAATCTCGCGCCCAAGGACGCCCGCGCCCTGTCCAGAATGTTCTTCGACAAGCTGGCGGTCCTCGAGGAGGGCACCCCGGAGTACCAGTACGCCCGGAACACCCTCATCGAGATGAACATGTCGCTGGTCCGCTACGCCGCGGGCCGGTTCCGCAGCCGCGGCGACCAGATGGAAGACATCGTCCAGGTGGGCATGATCGGACTGATCAAGGCGATCGACCGGTTCGAGCTCTCCAGGGAGGTCGAGTTCCCCACCTTCGCCGTGCCGTACATCGTCGGCGAGATCAAGCGGTTCTTCCGCGACACCTCCTGGGCGGTGCACGTGCCGCGCCGGCTCCAGGAGGCGCGCGTCGAACTCGCCAAGGCGACCGACGAGCTCAGCACCCGGCTCGGCCGCGCTCCCAAGGTCAGCGAGCTGGCCGCCCTGATGAGCCTCACCGAGGACGAGGTCATCGAGGCCCGGCTGGCCTCCAACGGATACAACTCGACCTCACTGGACGCCGCCATCAACAGCGGCGACGAGGACGACGCGGCCCTCGCCGACTTCATCGGCACCGAGGACCCGGGCATGGAACTCGTCGAGAACTTCCAGTCCCTGGCGCCCCTCATCCACCAGCTCGACGAGCGCGACCGCTCCATCCTGCACCTGCGGTTCGTCGAGGAGCTCACCCAGGCGCAGATCGGCGAGCACCTCGGCGTCTCCCAGATGCACGTCTCCCGCCTCCTCACCCGCATCCTCGGGCGCCTGCGCGCCGGGATGCTCACGGTGGACTGACCCCGAACCCCCACCGACACCCACGCGGGCCGGCCCGCACCGCCGCGCCGGCCCGCGGTCGTGCCACCGGGCCTTCCGGTACCGTTCGGCGACGCGGACGGCCACGACCGTGGCGACCGCGCCCACGGCCACGACCGCGGCGGCACAGGCAGGCGGAAGGACCCATGGGAACGGTCGTACACGTCCCGCAGACCCGGGACATGGTCGGCGAGGAACTGTCCGGCGACGAGGCGTTCGCCGCCCTGCGGCGCTACGGCGGGCGCAAGCTGCTCATCGACTCCTTCGCGCGCTTCCGCTACGCGGACGGGTTCAGCTTCGCCCGCAGCCTCGGGTACCAGGTCGTCCTCGGCATCGTGCCGTTCACCATCGCCCTGGTCGGCATCGCCACCACCATGCACACCGAGAGCATCGGACGGGCCATCGAACTGGCCCTGGCCGGGATCGTGCCCGGCGTCAGCGGCGACGTGGTGCGCCAGGTGCTCAGCGACACCCGGCGCAGCGCCGGCGGGGACACGGCCGGCGCCGTGGCCATGTGGATGGGCCTGGTCTTCGCCGTGGTCAACCTCGCCTCCGCCATGGGCCAGGTGGAACGCGGCTGCAACCGCATCTACGGCATCGAGCGCGACCGGCCCTTCGCCGTGAAGTACGGCAGGGGAATGCTGCTCGCCCTGTTCGCCGGACTCCCGCTGGGCGGCGGGTTCCTCGCCATCGTCGCGGGGCGGGACATCGGACGGGCCGTGGTGCGGGCGGCACACTGGCCGCCGTCGCTGCTCACCTGGTGGGACCACCTCCACCTGCCGGTCGGGGTCGTCCTCGCCGCGCTCGCCTCGGCCGTCGTCTTCCGCTGGGCGCCACGCCGCGACCAGCCGGGCTACACCTGGCTCGTCTTCGGCTCGTGCGTCCACCTGCTGCTGTGGGTCGGCGCCACCGTGCTCCTCGCGCTGTACATCAACACCAGCGGTTCGTTCGGAGCCGTCTACGGTCCCTTGAGCGCCTTCGTCGCCCTGCTGCTGTGGGCGAACGTGACCGGCGCGGCGCTGTTCCTCGGGATCGCGTTCGCCGCCCAGCTCGAAGCGGCCCGGGCCGGCATCACCCGGCCCGTCCACCCCGACCCCGGCCCCGGCCGCTGAACGGGGCGGCCACGGGGGCCGCCCCCGGGACGCCCGCCGGCCGGTCACGGGGCGGCTCAGGCGGTCTCCACGGACTCCACCGTCGCCGGGGCACCGCCGTCCGTACCCGCCGCCGCCTCGCCGTCCTCGAGGGCGAGGCGGAAGCCGTTCAGGCCGGTGGCGAGTGCGGCGCGTTGTGCGGGTGGCATGGCGGAGATGACGTCGAGCAGGGCGGTCTGGCGGCGGGCGCGGAGGTCCTTGAGGTAGCTTTCGCCGCGGCTGGAGAGGCGTAGTTCGAGTTCGCGGCGGCTGGCGGTGCTGGGGGAGCGTTCGATGAAGCCGAGGGCGTCGAGGCGGTCGCACATCCTGCTGATGGAGGAGGGTGCGGAGCCGAGGTCGTCTCCCAGGGTGCGCAGGTTGATGGGCCGGTCGCGGTCCAGGATGTAGAGCACGCGTAGCTGTGAGGAGGAGACGGGGGCGGGCGAGGTCATGTCCCGGCCCTTGTTCCACAGCACTTCGAGCAGCTCGATGACTTCCCGCGCGGCGTGGGCGGCGGCATCCCGGTCGGCACCTGGAGAAGTCTCGGAATGCATGTCATCAACTGTGACACTTCGCAACGGCCTTGTCAGGGGCTGGGACACGTGACCCTCCTTGGTACCGCTGATCGACAACCTCGACGTACGACTCGTCCGTGGCACCGCGGGACGCTTCCGAGCCGCGGGCCAGCCTATGCCCCCGTCGCGGGGCCCCCGGGGGCTTGCCGCCCCGGGGCACGCGGGGCGCGGCGAGCACCGGGACGGGGACACGACGGCCGTCAGGACTGGAGCAGCCGGCCGATGTCCTGCGGGTCCAGGCCCGTGAGCAGGGCGATGCGTTGCGCCGGCACACCGGCCGTGAAGGCCCGGTGCACCAGGGCCTCCCAGTCCTGCGTCGTCTCCCGGAACTCCAGGAGCTCGGTCTCCATCTCGGTGACCGTCTGCGGCGCGCACTCCTGGCGGACCCGCGTCTCCTCCTCCTCGCTCAGCGGTACGGGAAGGCGCTCGGCGTCCTCGGGGATGAAGACCTCCGCGTCGGCGGGCAGCACCCGGAGCTGCTCCGAGGCGGCGGGCACCTCGTGGGCCTGGAGCCAGGCGCGTACGGCCGGTGTCTCGGCGCACTCCAGCGGGCCGACGGCCGCCAGGGCGGCACCCAGCCGGGGGCGCCGGTCGGGGAGCAGGAACAGGTACGCGTCATCGGCCATCGGGTGCATCGCCTTCTTCCGTCGGTCCTGAACAGGGGGCGTCGCCGCCACCGGCTCCGTATGCCCCGGCACACGGAGCCGACGCGTCAGACGACCTGGATACCGATGAGACAGGTGTCGTCGTCGGTGTCCGACTTGCTGTGCGTGAGCAGACCGTCCAGCCGCTGCTCGAGGGTGGTGGTCGGTATACGGGCGTTGGTGAGCAACTGGGCCAGGGAGTCCTGGACCGACTCGTCCCGGCGCTCCACCAGTCCGTCGGTGTACATCAGCAGGGTGTCGCCCGGCGACATCTGGAGTTCCTCCTCCTCGTAGGAGGTCTCCGCCAGGGCGCCGAGGAGTATGCCGCTGACGGTGCGCAGCGTGGTGGCCTTCTGGCCCCGGATCAGCACCGGCGGGAGGTGCCCCGCCCGGGCCCAGCGCAACGTGCCCTTGTGCGGGTCGTACAGACCGCAGACGGCCGTGGCGGTGACGGGCTCGGTCAGGTAGTGGGCCACGATGTTCAGCCAGGACAGAAGCTGCCCGGGGCCCGCACCGGTGACGGCCAGACCGCGCATGGCGTTGCGCAGCACCACCATGCTCGTGGCGGCCTCTATCCCGTGCCCCGCCACGTCCCCCACGCACAGCATGACCTGCTTGGAGGGCAGGACGACGGCGTCGTACCAGTCCCCGCCCACCATGGACTCGGACTCGGCGGGCCGGTAGCGCACGGCGATCTGGAGGCCCGGACTGTCCAGCGGCGCCTGGGTCGGGGGCATGATCGCGTGCTGCAACTGGAGCGTGAGCCGGTTGCGTTCGGCGGCCTGCTGCTCGGTGTGGGCGAGCTGGTCGCGGGTCGCCGCCAGCGCCACCTCGGTCCAGTGCTGCGCGGAGATGTCCTGGTAGGCGCCCCGGACCGCCAGCAGCCTGTGGTCGGCGTCCAGGACCGGCTCGGCGATCACCCGGATGTGCCGGGTCACCCCGTCCGGGCGCTGGAGGCGGAAGGCGGCCGACGCCGGCCGGCGGTGGTGCAGCACCGCCCGCAGGAAGCGCCCGATGGACACCGCGTCGTCCGGGTGCGCGTGCGCGGCGAGCTCCGCCAGGGGCACGGGCCGCGTGGTGTAGGGGAGGCCGTACAGGTCGAAGAGCTGGTCGTTCCAGACGATCTGGCCGGTGGCCACGTTCTCCTCGAAACCGCCGATCCGGCCCAGCCGCTGGGCGTGCTGGAGGAGGTTCGCCAGCCGTGCCGCCTCGTCCTCCACGCGCCAGATGAGCAGGACGCTGCTGCCGTGCCGGCTGGCGCTGATGTCGACGACGGCGCTCAGGGGAACCTGGTCGACCAGGGCGGTCAGCGTCATCCGCTGGGCCCGGAACGGCTCACCGGTGGCGTAGACGCGCTCGATCTTCTCGAACAGCTCGCTGCCGCCCATGGCCATGGGGTACGCCTCCAGCAGCAGCGCCCCGTGCACCGCGTTGCGGGGACGGCCGGCCGGATCGACGAAGTGGTCGTTGACGTGGTGGATGCGGAAGTCGGCGAGCTGGCCCTCGGGGGTCAGGAAGGGGACCAGGACCAGCGCCGGGTCGTACAGCCCTTCCACCAGGTCCACCAGCTCGGTCAGGTCCGGCATGCCCGTCCAGGCGTCCGCCGACGGCGGGGCCACCGTGCCGGGCCGGCCCTCCAGGGTGTGGGCGCAGAGCTCGGCGAGCGCCTCGATCTGCCGCACGATCTGCGGCGGCTGCGGCTCCAGGGGGCCGGGCCAGCAGATCTCCAGGATCCCGTGGATCCGGCCACCGGTTCCCGCGGGGACGGCGATGCGCCCGCCGCCGGGGTTGCGCGTCCAGCCGATGGACGGCGGGCCCGCCGCGGACAGGGAGGCCGCGCGGACCGCCTGCCGCCGGCTCAGGGCCTGACGGGCCAGGGTGGCCACGCCCGGCGGTACGTACCGCCAGCGGCCCGCCTCGTCGGCCGGGAACCCGGCGTACCCGGCCAGGGTCAGCGACGCGTCGGAGCCGACCGTCCACACGGCGACCGCGACGGCGCCCAGCGGGGTCAGCGCGTGGGCGAGCAGCGATTCGGCCACCGCCTGGGTGTCCCCGGCCGCCAGGGCGCCGCTCTCGGCCGTGCGCAGCCGTACGCCCACCGAGGCGCCGTCCTCCTCGTCGGTGTCCGCCTCGCCGCTCGTCCTGCGGACGAAGCCGGTGGCGATCTCGGTGACGTGGTCCCGGGCCGCCTGGTTGACGATGTCCGCCGCGAGTTCCAGCTGCGAGACGCCCGACTCGTCCGCCAGCGCGGCCAGTTGCTGGGCGGCCACCGTGGGGCCGCAGCGGAGCCGCTCGATGAGCACGCCCTTGGCCAGCTCGATCAGGGCACGGCCGTCGGCCGCCGCCTGCGCCGCCAGGATCTCGCCGCGCAGCCGCTCCACGGTCGCGGCCAGTCTGCCGACTCCCTGCGCCTCTCCGCCGGGGACGGCCGGTGCCGTCGGTTCCGCACCGGCCTGGACCGGGACGTGCGGGGAGGGCCGGCCCGGCGGGAGGCCGGGCGTCGGCGACTCGTCCTCCTGGACGGGTCGCCCGGGATACTCAGGAGTGCTCACGGTGTTGCTGACTCCTCGGTCGGCAAGGACGGGGGACGGCGCGGGGACGCGGGCCCGGCCAGGGCCCGCGTCGTGGTACCTCAGGCGGGCAGCCACCGCCCGATGCAGGCGATGAGGTCGTTGGCGTCCACCGGCTTGGTGACGTAGTCGCTCGCCCCCGAGGCCAGGCTCTTCTCCCGGTCGCCCGGCATGGCCTTGGCCGTCACCGCGATGATCGGGAGCTGGGCGTAGGCCGGGTCCTCCCGGATCGCCAGGGTCGCGGCGTAACCGTCCATCTCGGGCATCATCACATCCATCAGGATCAGATCGACCTCGGGGTGCTCGCGCAGTGCCTCGATCCCCTTGCGGCCGTTCTCGGCGTGCAGCACCTCGATGCCGTGCAGCTCCAGGATGCCGCTGATCGCGAACAGGTTGCGGGCGTCGTCGTCCACCACCAGTACGGTACGCCCGGTGAGGGTGCCGTCGACGGGCTGGGAGGACTGCTGGCGTGTCTCGTCGGCGCGCACCAGCGGCAGGACGTCCCCCGGTTCCTCCGCCGACAGGTGCAGCGCGATGCGTTCGCGCAGCTCGTCGAGGCTGGAGATCAGCTCCAGCGGCCGGGTGGCCGACCGGGACTCCAGCTTCTCCTCCTGCGCCCGCTCCAGGCGGCGGCTGTTGTGCGCCAGGACCGGCACGGTCGTCACCGCCGGGTCGCCGTCCATGGCGTCCAGGAACTGCGTGGCCGCGTCCTTGGGCATGTCCAGCTCCAGGACGACGCAGTGGAACGGGCCGGCGGCCAGGCTCTCCGCCGCCTCCTGCGCGCCCACCGCGCTGATCACCTCGATGTCCGACGTGCGCTTGGCGAGGTCGCCGTTGCCGGACAGGTCGGACACCGCGCTCTCGGCCACCAGGGACAGCAGGCCCCTGTTGCGCTCCTCGACGACCAGGAGGCGCCGCTTCTGCCGTGGCACGGGCGTCGGGCGGACCGGTGCCGCGCCGCTGTCGGCGGACTCGGCCGCCCCGGCCGCCGCCTCCAGGGCGGGGCTGCCCGCCGTGCTGGTGCTGACCTCCCAGTCGCCCCGCGCCACCGGCAGGTAGAGGGTGAAGGTGCTGCCCCGGCCCAGGGTGCTCTCCGCGGTCACCGCGCCACCGAGGAGGTGGGCGATCTCCCGGCTGATGGAGAGCCCCAGTCCGGTGCCGCCGTACTTGCGGCTGGTGGTGCCGTCGGACTGCTGGAAGGCGCCGAAGATGGCCTCCAGGTGCTGCTCGGGGATGCCGATGCCGGTGTCCTTGACACGGAACGCCATCACCGGCCCGCCCCGGTGGACCGACGGCGGCAGCTCGCCTTCCGCGGCCATCTCGATGCGCAGCTCGACGCTGCCCCGCTCGGTGAACTTGACCGCGTTGGACAGCAGGTTGCGCAGCACCTGCCGCAGCCGCGAGTCGTCGGTCATCACATCGGTCATCACACCCGGAGCGGTGCTGATGGTGAAGTCGAGGTTCTTCTGCGTGGTCATCGGCCGGAACGTCGCCTCGACGTAGTCGAGGAGCTGCCGCAGCGCCACGACCTCCGGGTTGATGTCCATCTTGCCGGCCTCGACCTTGGACAGGTCCAGGATGTCGTTGATGAGCTGGAGCAGGTCGGACCCGGCCGAGTGGATGATGCCCGCGTACTCGACCTGCTTGGGGGTCAGGTTGCGGGTCGGGTTCTGCGCCAGCAACTGGGCGAGGATGAGCAGGCTGTTCAGCGGGGTGCGCAGCTCGTGGCTCATGTTGGCCAGGAACTCCGACTTGTACTTGGAGGCGAGGGACAACTGCTGGGCGCGCGCCTCCAGTTCCTGCCGGGCCTGCTCGATCTCCAGGTTCTTGGTCTCGATGTCGCGGTTCTGGGCGGCCAGCAGCGCCGCCTTCTCCTCCAGCTCCGCGTTGGACCGCTGGAGCTCCTCCTGCTGCACCTGGAGTTCCTCGGAACGGGCCTGGAGCTCGGCGGTCAGGCGCTGAGACTCGTCCAGCAGCTCGTCGGTGCGGGCGTTGGCGACGATGGTGTTGACGTTGACGCCCAGCGTCTCCATGAGCTGTTCGAGGAAGTCCCGGTGCACCGGGGTGAAGGTGGTGAACGACGCCAGCTCGATGACGCCGAGGACCTGGTCCTCCACGACGATCGGCAGGATGATCAGGCTGGCCGGGGCGGACTCGCCGAGTCCGGAGGACACGCTGACGTAGTCGCCCGGCAGCTCGTCGACGGCGATCGTACGGCGGCTGCGCGCGGCCTGGCCGACCAGGGACTCGCCGAGTCTGAAGCGGGCGTGGCCGGCGAAGTCGACGGGACGGCCGTAGGAGCCGACGAGCGTCAGCTCCGTCCCCTCCTGGGCCTCCTCGGCGAGGTAGAAGGCGCCGTACTGGGCCGACACCAGCGGCGTCAGCTCGTCCATCACCAGCTCGGCGACCACGGCGAGGTCCCGGTGGCCCTGCATCAGACCGGAGATGCGGGCGAGGTTGGACTTGAGCCAGTCCTGCTCCTGGTTGGCCAGGGTGGTCTCGCGCAGTGACTCCACCATGGAGTTGATGTTGTCCTTGAGCTCGGCGACCTCGCCGGAGGCGTCGACGGTGATGGAGCGGGTCAGGTCGCCCTCCGCCACCGCGCTGGCCACCTCGGCGATGGCCCGCACCTGCCGGGTCAGGTTGCCCGCGAGTTCGTTGACGTTCTCCGTCAGGCGCTTCCACGTGCCCGACACGCCCTCGACCTCCGCCTGCCCGCCGAGCCGGCCCTCACTGCCCACCTCGCGTGCCACACGGGTGACCTCGGCGGCGAAGGCGGAGAGCTGGTCGACCATCGTGTTGATGGTCGTCTTCAGCTCCAGGATCTCGCCCCGGGCGTCGACGTCGATCTTCTTCGACAGGTCGCCGTTGGCGACGGCGGTGGTGACGAGGGCGATGTTGCGCACCTGATTGGTCAGGTTGTTCGCCATCGAGTTGACGTTGTCGGTGAGGTCCTTCCAGGTGCCCGCCACGTTGGGCACGCGCGCCTGGCCGCCGAGCATGCCCTCGGTGCCCACCTCGCGGGCCACACGGGTGACCTCGTCGGCGAACGCGGAGAGCGTGTCCACCATGGTGTTGATCACCCCGGCGAGCGCGGCGACCTCACCCTTCGCCTCGACGGTGATCTTCTGCGACAGGTCACCCCGGGCCACCGCGGTGGCCACCTGGGCGATGGACCGCACCTGTCCCGTCAGGTTGGAGGCCATGACGTTGACGTTGTCGGTGAGGTCCTTCCACGTGCCCGACACGCCCCGGACGGTCGCCTGCCCGCCGAGGTTGCCCTCGGTGCCCACCTCGCGGGCGACGCGGGTGACCTCGTCGGCGAAGGCGGAGAGCTGGTCGACCATCGTGTTGATGGTCTCCTTCAGCTCCAGGATCTCGCCCCGGGCGTCGACACGGATCTTCTGCGACAGGTCTCCCTGTGCCACCGCGGTGGTCACCTCGGCGATGGAACGCACCTGGGCCGTCAGGTTGTCGCCCATGACGTTCACCGACTCGGTGAGGTCCTTCCAGGTGCCCGAGACGCCCTTGACGTCGGCCTGCCCGCCGAGCCGCCCCTCGGTGCCGACCTCGCGGGCGACGCGGGTGACCTCGTCGGCGAAGGCGGAGAGCTGGTCGACCATCGTGTTGATGGTGTTCTTCAGTTCCAGGATCTCGCCGCGGGCCGTGACGGTGATCTTCTGGGAGAGGTCGCCCTTGGCCACCGCGGTCGCCACCTGGGCGATCGAGCGCACCTGGGCGGTGAGGTTGCCGGCCATGAAGTTCACCGAGTCGGTGAGGTCCCGCCAGGTGCCGGAGACCCCCTTGACGTCGGCCTGGCCACCGAGGATCCCCTCGGTGCCCACTTCCCTCGCCATACGGGTGACTTCGTCGGCGAACGACGACAACTGGTCGACCATCGTGTTGATGGTGTTCTTCAGTTCCAGGATCTCGCCGCGCGCGTTGACGGTGATCTTCTGCGACAGGTCGCCCTTGGCCACCGCCGTGGTGACCTGGGCGATGTTGCGGACCTGGTCGGTGAGGTTGCCGGCCATGAAGTTCACCGAGTCGGTGAGGTCCCGCCACACGCCGCCGACGCCGGGCACCTCGGCCTGGCCGCCCAGCCGGCCCTCGCTGCCGACCTCGCGGGCGACGCGGGTGACCTCGTCGGCGAAGGCGGAGAGCTGGTCGACCATCGTGTTGACGGTGTCCTTCAGTTCCAGGATCTCGCCGCGCGCGTCCACGTCGATCTTCTGCGACAGGTCGCCCTTGGCCACCGCCGTCGCCACCTGGGCGATGTCGCGGACCTGGGTCGTGAGGTTGCCCGCCATGGCGTTCACCGAATCGGTGAGGTCCGCCCAGGTGCCCGACACGCCCGGCACCACCGCCTGGCCGCCGAGGGTCCCCTCGGTACCCACCTCCCGGGCCACACGGGTCACCTCGGAGGTGAACAGCGACAACTGGTCGACCATGCCGTTGAAGACGGTGGCGATCTCGCCGATCAGCCCGTCTTCCTCATCGGGAAGCCTGGTGCCGAAATCCCCGTCGCGCACCGCCGTGAGACCCGCCAGCAACTGCCGGAGTTCCGTCTCACCCACCTTGCCGCCCCCTCGGGAGGGCCGTGACCGCGGCACGGCACGTGCACCTTCGACCGCCGTCTCAGCCATGACCAACCTCGTTCCGCTCAGATCCCGCGACGAAAAGACCGAACCGGCGCACACCCAGGATCGAGGGAGCGCGCCGTCATACCATTCTTTCGACACTTAACCATTGCCGTACGACAAATACGCCGCAGGCTAACCCACGTGGCATCACGAGAGCAATCGGGGCCCAAGGCGCACTTCCCGCCAGTCCCGGCCGAATCCGGCGGCCCCGGGGGCAGGCGCCGCGGCCCCCGCGGCCCGTGCGGGGGCGCATGACCGTCCGGCGCCCGGGAAGAAGCGCGGCCAGGAGTGAAGCACACCACCTGAGCATGCCCCACAGCGGGCCGCACCAAGGGAGCCGTATGTCCGAAAGCCTCTGGGAGTACCCGTCCGTCCTCCGCCACATCGACCCCGCACAGCTCGAGGGCTACGAGGTGGAGGCGACCGACGGGAGCATCGGCAAGGTCGACAGGCACTCCGGTGCGGCCGGATCCGCCTGCCTGGTGGTCGACACCGGTCCGTGGATCTTCGGCAGGCGCGTGCTGCTGCCCGCCGGCACGGTGACCGAGATCGACCTCGAAGAGCACATCGTACGTGTGGACCGCACCCGCGAGCAGATCGACAACGCCCCCGGGTTCGACCCGGCCGAGCACCTCGGGAACCCGGAGTACCGCCGACTGCTCGGCGGCTACTACGGCACCCCCGCCATGTGAGGGGCGGTCACCCGGGAGGGTGGTCCACCGGGCCGTGACGCCCGGCACCGCCCTGCCTCCAGGGCGGTGCCGGGCCGCCCTGGAGGCAGGCCACGGCGTTCCGGTCGGCGGACCCCGACGGCGCCGGCCCGGGCGGGGCGCCGGCTCGGTGGCGAAATGGTGGGTATGCACCGGAACGGCGACGTCGAGTGCGCGGAGCGGGTGCCGGTGGGGCCACCGTGGCGGACGGGCGGGGGTGCGGGTGAACGCAAGGTGACGCGAAGAAACAGTTGCCGTTTGACAACTATGCGCCGCAGGAAACACTCTTGCCTCGTGCGAGTCGCTCTGCGTGCTCCGTCGATGACCGCGCGCCCGAGAACCGAAGGCAGGTGACTGTGTACCCGGCGACATGCCGACCGCTTCCAGTGGTCATGCGGACTCGGCCGTGCCGTCCTCGTCCGTGCCGTCGGATCTCTCCGTGGTGTCCTCGAGGGCGAGGCGGAAGCCGTTCAGGCCGGTGGCGAGTGCGGCGCGTTGTGCGGGTGGCATGGCGGAGATGACGTCGAGCAGGGCGGTCTGGCGGCGGGCGCGGAGGTCTTTGAGGTAGCTTTCGCCGCGGCTGGAGAGGCGTAGTTCGAGTTCGCGGCGGCTGGCGGTGCTGGGGGAGCGTTCGATGAAGCCGAGGGCGTCGAGGCGGTCGCACATCCTGCTGATGGAGGAGGGTGCGGAGCCGAGGTCGTCTCCCAGGGTGCGCAGGTTGATGGGCCGGTCGCGGTCCAGGATGTAGAGCACGCGTAGCTGTGAGGAGGAGACGGGGGCGGGTGAGGTCATGTCCCGGCCCTTGTTCCACAGCACTTCGAGCAGCTCGATGACTTCCCGCGCGGCGTGGGCGGCGGCATCCCGGTCGGCACCTGGAGAAGTCTCGGAATGCATGTCATCAACTGTGACACTTTGCAACGGCCTTGTCAGTCGCTGGGACATAAGAGGCCATCCACTCCTTCTACTCTTTCTTCCCGAACAGGTGGTAATCGAACGGTGGACAGATTCTCGGCTGTGGAACGCGCGCTGCGCGGGGCCCCGCCCCACGCTCTCCTGGAAGCAGTACGGGACGCGCTCATCACCCACTACACGGCCGTCTCCGTCGACCTGCTCATGGCCGATTACGCGATGACCATACTGCAACCGGTCAATGCCCTCCCTGTCACCACCGAGCCCGTTCCCGTCCACGCCAGCGCTCCCGGACGCGCCTTCGGCTCCCAGCGGCCGCACGTGGAGAAGCGCGTCCCCGGCGCCGACGTGATCGCCCACCTCCCCGTCAGTGTGCGCGGCGACCGCATCGGCGTGCTCACGGTCCGCCTCCCCGAGGACGCGTACACCACCGCCACCGAGCGGGAGCTGCACGACATCGCCGAGGTCCTCGGGCACGAGATCGTGGTGGCGGAGCGCGACACCGACCTGTACCTCCAGGCCCGCCGCGCCAGCCGGCTGACCCTCGCCGCCGAGATGCAGTGGCAGCTCCTGCCCGGCCGCTCCTGCTCCCGCCCCGAGTACGAGATCGGCGCCCAGCTCGAACCGGCCTACGCGATCTACGGCGACAACTTCGACTGGTCCGCCTCCGCCGACCATCTCACCCTCACCGTCACCAACGGCATGGGCGAGGGCATCGAGGCGGCCATCCTGACCAGTCTCGCCATCAACGCGCTGCGCAACGCCCGCCGCGCCGGCCTGTCGCTCGCCGACCAGGCGTTCCTCGCGGACCAGGCCATCTACGGTCACTACCACGGAGCCGCGCACCTCTCCGTCCTCCTGCTCCGCTTCGACCTCGCGACCGGGCAGGCCGAGATCGTGGACGCCGGATCGCCGAAGATGTGGCGGCTGAGGCAGGGCAAGGCGGAGCCCGTCGCCCTCGAGGCCCAGCTCCCGCTCGGCATGTTCGAGGACACCAACTACGCGCCCCAGTCCTTCAGCGTGCAGCCGGGCGACCGCCTGTTCTTCCTCAGCGACGGGGTGTACGACGTCGCCTCACCGGCCGGCGAGCGCTACAGCGAGCAGGCCCTCACCCGGGCGATGGCCGCGACCCGGCTGCTCCCGCCCTCCCAGGTGCCCCGCGCGGTGCTCCAGGAGCTCGCCGGACACCGCGGGTCCATCGACGCCGATGACGACGCCATGGTCGTCTGCCTCGACTGGCACGGCCGCCACTAGCCCGCGGCCCGGCCGGACCCCCTCCCCGGCCGGGCTCGGGGAAGGCGGCCCGGAGGCGGGGCGGCCCGGCGCCCACCGGAGCGGCCCGGCGCCTACCAGGGCAGGAAGACGTGCACCTCTTTGCCGTCCTCCTGGAGCAGTACGCTGACCTCGCCCAGCGCCTGGACGATCAGCCAGCCCAGCCCGCCGGGCTTCCCGGCCGAGCTGCGCGGCACCGGCCTCGGCGGCTCCGGGTTGCCGTCCCGGACCATCACGTGGACCCCGTCGAAGGTGCGCCGCACCCGCAGGGCGAAGGGCCCCGGAGCGTACTGGACGGCGTTGGCCGCCAGCTCCGTGACCACCAGCATCACGTCGTCCCTGCTGTCGGCCTCCGTGGGTGGATCGGAGCACCCGAGGGTGTCCAGGAAGAGACCCGCCGCCAGCCGTGCGTCCGTGACATTGCCGATGTCCCCGTCGAAACGTGCGCTCAGGCCCTCGGCGACGTCGCCGTGCACTCCGTTCCAGTCGTCCTTGAGTGGTCCGGAAACCATCCTTGACCTCCCGCCTGTCCGTCTGGTGTGAATTGTCCGCCTTCCCGGTCGCCGGTGATCTACTCACCGGCGATCGCCGCCTCACGCGACCGGCCGACCCGCCCCGCCCCACCGCTACCGGGAACCACCGGCGGCGGGGCGTCGAGCGGCCGATCACGGGTATCCGCGCCGGTGACCTTCAGTCGTCCCACCGACCCGGAGCGCCGATGAACCTCGTCCATGCCGTTCCCACCCTGATGCTCGCCGCCGCCTTCCTCACCCTGGCGGCGATCATCGCCTCCCTCTGCTCCGCGAGCGGCCCCCGCGGGCGCGCCGGGGCCGGGGCGACGGACCGGCGCGGTGCCGTCCCGGGCGGTCACCGGCGGGACCGGCCGAAGGCCGCCGGGACGGGCATGCGGCGCCCCGCCGGTTCTGGTCGGTGACCGCGGGCGGCCCCGGGCCGCCCGGCCTAGACTGAGGCAGGTGGAGCCCCTACCGTCGCCCCAGGGAAACACCGTGCAGGACGTGGACAGGCTCACCGCCGTCGACCGGGCCCTGCGGGCCGCCGCGCCGCACACGCTCCTCGAAGTCGTCACGACCGCCCTGACCCGGGAGTACGGGGCCGACCGCGTCGACCTCAGGCTCGCGGACTACGGGGTGCGGTCCCTGCAAGCCGTCGAACGGGTGCCGTGGGCCAGCGAACCGGTCGCCATCCACAACAGCCCGGAAGGCCGCGCCTTCGGCTCCCAGGAGCCGGTGGTCGTCGCCGACGAGGCGACCGGCGCGACCGACGTGCACCTGCCGGTCACCATCCGCGGCGACCGGCTGGGTGTCCTGTCGGTGCGGCTGCCGGCCGGCCGGCCCGTCACGGAGGTGCTGCCGGAGATACAGCACATCGGCGAGGCGCTCGGCCACGAGATCCTGGTCGCCGAACGGGACACCGACCTCTACGTCCTGGCCCGGCGCGCCGCCCGTCTCACCCTCGCCGCCGAGATGCAGTGGCAGCTCCTGCCCGGCCGTGCCTGTTCCCGCACGGAGTTCACCATCGGGGCACACCTGGAACCGGCGTACGCGATACTCGGCGACAACTACGACTGGTCCATCTCCGCCGACCACCTGACCCTCACCGTCACCAACGGGATGGGCGAGGGCATCGACGCGGCCCTGCTGACCAACCTCGCCGTCAACGCGCTGCGCAACGCCCGTCGCGCCGGCCTCGACCTCGCCGGCCAGGCCGCCCTGGCGGACCAGGCGGTCTACGCCCAGTACCGCGGCCGCTCCTATGTGTCGGTGCTCCTCCTGCGCTTCGCGCTCGAAACGGGACAGGTCGAGGTGGTCGACGCGGGATCACCCCGGGCCTGGCAACTGCGCGGAGGCGTGGTGGAACCCCTCCACTTCGAGGCCCAGTTGCCCCTCGGCATGTTCGAGGACACCCAGTACCGGCCGGAGTTCTTCACCGCGGAACCCGGTGACAGGCTGCTGTTCGCCAGCGACGGCGTCTACACGACCCCCTCGGCCACGACCGGGGAGGCGTACGGGGAGCAGGTCCTGGCTCGGGCGCTGAGCGCCGCCCGCCTGCTGCCTCCCACCCAGGTGCCGGCCGCGATGATGCGCGAACTCACCGCCCACCACGGCGACAACCCGCTGGACGACGACGCGCTGGTCATCTGCCTGGACTGGCACGGGCGTCCCGCCCAGGCCTGACCGGTCGCTAGCGGGCTCCGGTCCTCCGCCAGGCGGGCCGGGCGAGGTTGGTCCAGGCCCGCAGCACCCATTCGACCGGCCCGTACGGATGGCGGGCGAGCCACCACCGGCAGGCCACCGCCTGGACGGTGAACAGCGCGACGGCGACGCCCGCGACGCCCGCGGGCGGCACACGGCCGACGAGCCCGGCTCCGTATCCGGTGAACAGCAGGGCGCACACCAGTGACTGTGTCAGGTAGTTGGTGAGCGTCATCCGCCCGGCCGGTGCCAGCGCGGCGGTCACGGTACGGGCGCGGGGGCCGTGGGCGAGGCGCAGGACGGTGGCCGCGTACGCGGCGGCCAGCAGCGGCGCGGTGACCACGTCGACGCCCACGGCGAGGAGGTGGTAGGCGCTCCCGGGGCGGGTCGAGGCGGCGTGGGCGTAGACCGCGCCGCCGCCCAGTCCCACGGTGAAGCCCCAGACCTGGAGGCGTTTCAGCACCCGGGTGTGCGGGGCGATGCCGTCCAGCGCCCGGTGCTTGCCCGCGGCCAGGCCGAGGAGGAAGGCGGCGAGCGCCGCCGGCGCCTGGAAGAACACCAGCATGAGCACGACGTCCGGCAACTGCTCCAGGTGGGCCGCGACGACCGAGGCGGCGTCCCCGCGCAGGGCGTCGGTGGCCGCGGCTCCCTCGGCCGCCGCCGCGGCCCGGTCCGGGCCGCCGCCACCGGCCGCGCGCAGGGCCATCGCGAGCAGCGCGAAGGCGGCGGCGGTGACGGTGAGCAGCGCCACCGCGAGACGTACGGCCGTACGCGGTGCGATGCGCCGGAGCGCCAGCAGGACCAGGCCGAGGACGGCGTAGGTGGTGAGGATGTCGCCGGGGAACAGCAGCACGGCGTGGGCGACGCCCAGGAGGAACAGCCCGGCCAGGCGGCGGAGGAAGCGGGGGGCGAACCGCGCCCGGGCCCGCGCGGCGGACGCCAGTTGCAGGGTGAAGCCGTAGCCGAACAGGAACGAGAACAGCAGGAAGAACTTGGCCTCGAAGAACATCGCCACCAGTGCGCGTACCGCGTGGTCGACGGGGCCGTCGAAGCCGGGGTCCTCCACACCGGTGCCGTGGTGGGCGGAGGCGAGGTAGGTGATGTTCACGATCAGGATGCCGAAGAGGGCGAAGCCGCGCAGCGCGTCCACCGCGGCCAGGCGCCCGGTGGCCGTCCCCGGGGCGCCGGCCGGGGGAGCGGTGCCGGTGGTGCTGGTCATGCCGCCCCCTTCCGGACGCCCAGGCGCGCGACGTACCCGGACTGGTCGGCGAGGAACCCGTCGGTGTACAGCTTCCTGGGTGCGAGGACGGCGGTCAGCGTCAGACGCCACTCGGACCCCTCCACGTCGTGGTCCACCAGGGAGTGGGTGGCGCCGGGGTAGCGGGCGACCCGGAGGGAGGCGGCCGGCAGGACCCGGCGGTAGACGGCCTCGGTCTCGGCGACGTCCACGTTGACGTCGTGGCCGGCCAGCACCAGCAGGACGGGTGTGCCGCGCATGGCCCGCAGGTCCGCAGTGGCGTCCGACGTGAAGTTCCGGGCGATGAAGGACCATCGCGCGGCTGTCATCCCGTCCCCGTCGCCGACCGTGTCCCGGTACTCGGCGAAGGGCGCGCCCCGTTCGAGCAGGCGCAAGGTGGTCTCCCGGCGGCGCAGCGCCGCTCGTGCCTCACGGGGCGTGGCGCCGTCGCGCCGCAGCTCGGCGAGGAGGTTGTACCGGCCCTGGCGCAGCCAGTTGACCGCCGGGGAGACGGCGATGACGAACTGGAGGCGCGGGTCGCGCGCGGCGACCTTGGGCAGCACCCAGCCGGCCTGGCTGGCGCCCCACAGCCCGACCCGCCGCCCGTCGATGTCCGGGCGGCTCCGCGCCCAGGCCACCGCGGCCAGCGTCTCCGACGCCCGGTCCGCCATGCTCTGGTCCAGCCAGTCGCCCTCGGAACCGCCGGTACCGGGCTTGCTGAACGACAGCGAGGCGTACCCGGCCCGGGCGAAGGACTCCCACATCGGGCGGTAGAACGTGTCGTGCGTGGCGTCGACCGGTCCGTCCCCGTGGACGAAGACGACCACGCCGAACGGCCCGTCACCCGTCTCGGGAAGGGCGAGCACGCCCTGGAGCAGTTTCCCCGCGTGCCGCAGCGACACCTTCTCCTCCCGTAGCGCGTAGGTGTTCTGCCACACCGTCACCCCGGCGAGCCCGGCGGTCACCACCAGGGCGGCCACCACCGCCCGCACCGTCCAGCGCCACCGGCGTCGTTCGGGCATCCGCAGTCGCACCGACATCCCCACCCCTCAAATCGTTCGTGTTTGAAACGCTCGTTGTCAGCATGAACGTATTACACTCGACCATGCAAGGGCGATCCGCGCAAGGGCGCCCGTGGAGAAGGCGGAAGGGGAGGAGCGGCATGGTGTCGACGGAGGGCAGGAGGCCGGCGGCGGTACGCAGGGGCGTGCCCGAGGGTGAGGAGGAGCGGGTGGCGGCGCTGTACTGGGAGGCGTTCGGCCGCAAGCTCGCCCCCGCCCTCGATCCGCCCGAGGTGGGGCGCCGGTTCATCGCGGACCACCTGCGGCACGACCGGGGCGTGACCGCCCTCGTCGGGGGCCGGGTGGTCGGAGTGGCGGGATACCGGCTCGGTGACCGGGCGCTGACCGGCGGCGGCGTGAAGGACGTGCTGTCGGCCTACGGCCTGTTCCGCGGCCTGCCCCGCCTCGCGGTCCTCGCCCTGTTCGAGCGGACGCCCGCCGAGGGCGAACTGGTGATGGACGGCATCGCTGTGGACGCCGCGCACCGCGGCGGCGGCATCGGCGGTCTGCTCCTGGAGGAGATCGCGGCGGTCGCGGCCGACCACGGCTGCCGCCGCGTCCGGCTGGACGTCATCGACGTCAACCCCCGGGCCAAAGCGCTGTACGAACGGCACGGGTTCACCACCGTCCGTACCGAGCGGACCCCGTACTTGCGCGGCCTGATGGGGTTCGGCGCGGTCGCGACGATGCACCGCCCGGTCACCGGAGCGGACGCCTCCGCGACGGGAGGGTCCCGGTGAACGCCCGCCCCACCACCCCGCGGACCACCGCGCCGGGCGGTTCGGACGCCGCCGCGCCGGGCGGCCCGGACGCCGCCGCCCCGGGTGCCGCCGACCCGGCCGGCGGTCCGGAGATCCCCACGCGACTGCTGGTGCACGCCCTGGTCCGCGAGGACGGCACCGTCGACGCCGGCGAGCTCTACACCGTCGCCGGGCTGCTGGGCATGACGGACCAGCAGGTCAGACTGTGCGTCAAGCGCCTCGTCGGCGAGGGTCGATTCACCCAGGAGGGCCGTGGCCGCAAGGCCGTCCTCCGTGCCGTCGCCGACGTCACCGGGGCCCTGGCGCCGGACGCCGCGTACGTCCGCCACGCCTACCGGCAGGACGCCGGGCTCGCCCCGTGGGACGGAACCTGGCACCTGTTCGCCTTCGCCGTCCCCGAATCCCGCCGCGCCGCGCGCGACGCCCTGCGCGAGCACCTCCTCCACCTCGGTGCCGCCCCCATCCAGAGCGGGCTGTACGTCACCGCCCACGCCGTCACCGAACTCGTCCGGGCCCACGCCGCCCACCTCGGCGTCCTCGACTCGCTGAGCTGCCTCAGCAGTACCGACCTGCGGATCGGCGACACCGCCGAACCGCGAGCACTGGCGGCCGCCCTGTGGCCACTCGACGAGATCGCCGACCGGCACACCCGTCTGGCGGCCTTCGCCGAGACCCGCCTCGCCCGGCTGACCCGGGGCCCGGAACCCTCGGACGCGGAACGGCTCACCTTCACCGTGGAGCTGGCCGCCCACTTCACCACGGCGATGACCCCCGACCCCCTCCTCCCTCCCGAACTGCTGCCCACGCCCTGGCCCGGCAGCCGGGCCCGCCGTCTCACCGCCGAGTGCTGGCGCCGCCTCCGTACCCCCCGACCGGCCGACGAGGCCCCTGCCTTGCGCCTGTTCGCGCTGTACGCCGACGCCCTGGACACCTGACACAACACAACGCAACGCGGCGCGGCACACGCCACACCACGCGGCGCAACGCAACACGACGCAACACGACACGGCCCTACCCCGGCACCGATGGAGTACGCCGGGTGGAATCGGCCCCGTCGATCGGGGCCGATGTGGGCGATCTTGTATGCATAAGGCCGCGCACATATGGCGCTTCCGCTCCGGGGGCGCGGGGGAGAGGTGTCCGGATCCGTACCCCCGCCCCCCGGCAGCGCGCGAATGCGGCCACCGGACATCTCGATAGAAGGCCCCCACGGTGGTGCGAAAGCCCCGGGGATCGGCGGCCGCGGGATCGGGACGGCGCATATTCAGCCGTCAACTGTTCGGACGCTGGAAACCCTATAAAAGGGGCATTTCCGAGTGAAGATCGCCTCGCGCGCCCGTTCGATGGCGAGCGAACCCCCGGTCGACACCGTACGAAGTCGTGTCAAACAGGACGAGAGGCGCCGGTGAGGCACCGTGGCCGGTCTGCCCCGGTCGCTCTTCTATTTCATTGACGCCCCTGGTGCGGCTACTTAGCTTGTTGTCGGTGGCCGGCACATCCAGCGAAAACAGGATGGCGGTCCGGTGAAATCGGCACTTCCGGCACGGGAAGGCCGTGAGCGGTGCGAGCGAGGGTGGTCACCATTCCTCCACACGCCCTTCACCGATCGCACGGACGGGGCTGTCGCCCATACCGGCGGCCACCGTGGTCCGGCACGTCCGGCACGTCCGACACATCCGACCGCAACGTCCCTTCTCCGCTTCACCTGCCTCGCGAACGAATGCTTCTGGAAGCTGTTCATGCATGCGTGAAAGGAAATAACAACGGTGGACTGGTCCCGCTCAGCAGTAGTGGTGGTGAGCCCTGATTCCTTCGTCCGGGGCCTGGGGCGCCGCATCGTCGACGAATTACTGGGCACCGGCTGCGAAGAAGTCGCGGCCAGGGTGGTGCAACCCGGAAGTCTCCTGCTGGACACCATCTACGACGACCTGGCGGCCAAGCGGATCCATTTCGGGACCTACCGGTACCGGGCGATCGACGCGCTGTACGGTCTGGGGCCGTCACTGGCCCTGCTGCTGCGCGGATCGCCCGGCATCCACCAGCGGTTCACCGACCTGAAGGGCTCCGGCCCCCTGGAACGGGCGCCCGAGTCGTCGCTCCGCCGCCGCTACGGCGCCGTGAACACCATCCTCGGTCTCCTGCACGCCTCCGACAGCCCGGAGGAGGCCGAGCTGGACTGGCGGACCTTCTTCGCGCGGGAGTGGAACAACCTCGGCCGCAGCGAGCTGCCGGAGAGCCACACCCGGCCGGCGACCCCCGGGGCGCGGGTGCTCGCCGGACTGCTCGACCGGCCCCAGGGCGCCCGTGAGGGCCGGGGATTCCTCCAGGTGCGCGACCAGTTCCGGCGTACCGTGATCGCGCACCTCTGGGAGCTGCTGCCCCCGTCCGAGGCCGCCCCCCTGGCCCGTGACCTGGAGCTGCTCGGCGACGGGCCCCTGGACGACCACCTCGTGGCCCGGTTCGCCAAGGGGCTGGACGGTGCCGCGGACCTGCTCGTGCGGCGGGCGCTCGCCTCCCGCTTCACCCCCGAGGACCCGCCGCTGGACACGCACCGGTTGTGGACCTCGCTGCGGGGACACGGCATCGAGGTCGACGACTGGTCCCGGGCGGTGCTCTCGACCTCCCAGTACTTCCCGCCCGTCGTGCACTCCGGGGCGGACCCGGCCCCCGCGGCGACCCCGGCCGGCAGCACCCATGGGTGAGACGAGGACGCCGAGGCTGTGGACGAGCGGTCGGGCCGTCCCCGCCACCGTGCCCGGGTGGGCCGCCCGCGAGCACCGGCGGGTCCGCGACACCCTGCTGGAGACCCGGCCCGCCCCGTACCCCTGCCATTTCGGCGTCATCGGCGAGAGCGGGAACTCCAACCACTACACGTACTGGGACCTGGGGCGTGATTCCGGTGCCGAAGCGGAAGCCGTGGCACGGGACCTGGAGGAATTCATCGCCCTTCAGCGCGGTCTCCCGGAGGAACGTCTTTCGCTCCTCATCATGGTCGGCCCGCCGGCCCCCGGTCGCGCCTTCTCCTGGTACCGGGACCTGTTCTGGCAGGTGCTTTCCGGACTGCACGCGTGCGACCGGGATGCACAGCCCCCGGACGTGCCGGACGACCCGGACGACCCGAAGTGGGAATTCACTTTCGCCGGAGAAGCGCTCTTCACCTTCGGTACCTGCCCGGCCTACGGCCCCCGGCGCAGCCGCGTCCTCGGCGAATGCCTGGTGATAGGAGTGCAATCGCGCATGGTCTTCCGTTCCATCAGCGGATCCACACCGGCCGGACGGGCGGCGAAGAAACGCATTCGCCGGAGCCTGGCCGCCTACGAGAACGTTCCCCTGCTCGCCGACTCCGGCGACGGTACGGGTTCCACCACGGAGAAATGGAAACAGTACTTCCCCGAGATCGACGGCCGGCCGCTGACCGGTTCGTGCCCCGTCCGGTGGGGGGCGCGGTGACGCGTACGGAAGCGGACGTACGCACGGCGCCCGCCCGGACGCTCGTCGTCGACCGGTCCCTCCCCCCGCGGTGGCCGGACCGGACGTTCCTGACCTCCCCCGCCTGGCTGACGATGATGGGGGACCGGCCGCCGGGCACCGCCCACTGGTTCCGGCTCGTGCAGGACGGCGTCACCGTCGCCGCCACCACCGGATACCTCATCGAGGACCCGCACTGCTACGAGGCGTTCAACATCCACGACCTCCTGTTCCGCGACCCGCCGGTCTTCCCCGACCAGCACAGGACGGCCGTCCCGCCACCCGCCCGGGCGGACCTGTTCCCCTTCCTCGCGATCGTTCAGCCCGGCTACGACGCCGAGGTGGTGACCGCCGGGGAACCGGCCGCCGAAGCGGTACGGGACCTCCTGGACGCCGTCGTGCGCTGGGCCCGGGACGCCGGTGCCGTGTGCGCCGCCGTGCTCTACGCCGCCGGGCCCGTCCTGCCGGCCGTCCTGCGCGCCGATCCGGGCTGGCACCACGTGCCCGGAACCGTCCGCTCCCTCCTCGACGTCCCGCCCGGCACCTTCGACGACTACGTCGCGGGCCTCACCAAGACCAGCCGCCAGAAGGTCCGGTGGGACGTGCGCGACCTGGCCCGGGCGGGGGTCCGCACGGCACCGGCCGAGGCGGCCGGACTCGGCGGGACGGAGCTACGGCTGCGGCTGCGGCTCGTCGGGAAGTACGGGGGCTACAGCACGGAGGACATCGAGCGGTCCCGGCTGGAGAGGCTGACGTCGCTCTTCCCCGCCGACCGCCTCCGGCTGTTCCACAGCACCACGGCGGACGGCGACGTGGTGGGCTTCAGCCTCTTCATCGGCCACGGCGAACAGTGGCACGTGTTCTGGTGCGGCTTCGACTACGAGAACCCGGCCTCCCGAAGGACCTACTTCGACGCCATGTTCTACGCCCCGGTGCGGGCGGCGCAGCGGGAGGGCGTGCGGCTCGTCGACTACGGCCTCGGCTTCGAACGGAGCAAGAAGTGGCGGGGCTGCCGCGGAGCGGCACGGGACATCTGGGTCCGGGACCTCAAGGGGAGCCCGGCCCTCACCGGCGGACGGGAGGACCGGTCGTGCACATGAACGCCGCACAGCGGGCGGAGGAGGACTCCGCACTGGTCGAGGAGGTGTTCGCGGCCGGGTACGACTTCATCACCGGCGTGCCCGACTCGTATCTGGGCGGGTTCCTCGGAGCACTGGAACGGCACGGGCGCGCGGCCGAGTGCTACGTCCCGGGCACCCGCGAGGACAACTGCGTCGCGCTCGCCGTGGGCGCCCACCTGGCGGGCGCGACCCCCCTGGTGTTCATGAAGAGCGCCGGCCTGGGCACCTGCGTCGACGCCCTGACCAGCCTGGCACTGGTGTACCGGACGCCCCTGGTCCTCCTGGTGTCCTGGGCGGGCCACGACGGGCAGGACGTGCCCCACCACAACGTCATCGGCGTACCGGCCCCCGCCGTGCTCGAAGCGCTCGGCATCCCGGTGCTGCGCTGCCGGTTCGGCGACCCCGCCGGCGTCGCGGAGCGGTTGCGCACCGCCCGCGCGACGGCGGCCGGCACCGGCGGACCCGTCGCGGTGCTCTGCGCACCGGAAGGAGAGTGAGACTCCCGTGCTGACCAGAGACGACGCACTCGCCCGCATCGCCCGGGCGGCCGGGGCCGAGGACGCCGCCGTGTTCATCGGCAACGGGCTCAACCCGCGGGCGCTGTACGCCCTGGAGGACCGCGCGCGGAACTTCTACATGATGGGCAGCATGGGCCTCGCCCTCCCGCTGGCCATCGGCTTCTCCCGGCGGTCCGGCATCCCCGCGCTGGCGGTGGAGGGCGACGGCAACGCCCTCATGGGCCTCTCCGGGACGGCACTCGCCCCGGCGGCCCGCGGGACGCTGGTGCACATCGTCCTGGACAACGAGGCCTACGAGAGCACCGGCGGCCAGCGGACCCCCGCCCCCGGCTTCTCCTTCACCACGGCGGCGCGGGCCGCCGGCTACACGACGGTGGTGTCCGTGACGGACGGCGACGCGCTCTCCGACGCGCTTTCCGGGGTGATCGCCGGGAAGCGCACCGGCTTCATCCACGTGCGGACGGCCGTCGACTCCGGACCGCCCCCGCCCCGGGTGCCGTTCCACCCGGCCGAGATCACCCGCAGGTTCACCGCCAGTCTTCGCACGAGCGACACCGTCCGGAATGAGGTGGCCTTATGAACGAGTTGCGCATCGGCATAGGTGTGCACAGCCCGATCACCGCGCTGCTGGCGGAGGAAGCCGGCGCCGACGTCCTGTGGCTGGGCAGCCTGGAGATGTCCACCAGCCGCGGGGTGCCGGACCGCGAGGTCCTGGAGCCGCACGAGATCGCCGGGATCATCCGCTCCGTACGGGCGGCGACCTCCCTGCCGATCTACGTCGACGCCGACACCGGCAGAGGCTCCGACGAACTGGCCGTCCTGGCGACGAAGCTCTACGAGGAGGCGGGCGCCGACGCGATCTGCGTCGAGGACAACCTCTTCCCCAAACGCAACTCGCTCGACGACAGGTTCGGCGGCCGCGCGCTCATGGACCCCGAGGCGTTCGCCGGACGGATCTCCGCCATGGTGGCCGCCCGCCGCTCGATCCGGGTGATCGCCCGGACGGAGGCACTGGTGGCCGGGCACGGCGTGGACGCGGCCGTCGACCGGTTGCGCCGGTACGCCGACGCCGGCGCGGACGCCCTGTTCGCCCAGGCGAACCGGGCCAGCGCCGGGCAGTTGCTGCCCGTCGTGGAGCGGATCGCGCCGATCCGCCCGATGGTGCTCGCGCCCACCGTCCTGCCCGGGACGGACGCCGAGGCCTTTGCCGCGCACGGGCCGGTGACCGTCATCTTCGCCAACGTCGTCATGCGCAGCCTGGTGGCGCAGACCTCGCGGGTGCTGCACGAGGTGGTGGCGTCCCGGCGCCTGGACGCGGTGTCCACCGAACTGGCCGGTGTGGAGCGCCTGTTCGAGCTCGCCGAGCGGAGCCGGGCCCTCGACGAGGAGCCCCCGCCGGCACGGACGGAGGCCTCCCGGACGACCCGCCCCGCACCCCCGGTCCCGTCCGCCGCCCGGCCGGCGCCGCGCCCGGCGGCCGACACGGCGACCCGGGCGGTGGCGGAGTCGGTACCGGGCCGGGAGCGGGCCCGCGCCCTGATGACCGAGGCGGCCTTCGACTACTGCGCCGGCGGTGCCGGTGACGAGGCGGGGATGCGCCGCAACACCGAGCGCCTGGACGCGCTGACCCTCACGCCCCGGGTGCTGCGCGACGTCTCGGAACGCAGCACCGGGACCGAACTGTTCGGCAAGCGGCTGGCCGCCCCGCTGCTCGTCACCCCGATGGGTCTCCAGGCCCTGTGCCACCCCGAGGCCGAGCGTGCCACCGCGGCCGCCGCGAGGTCGCTGGACCTGGGCTTCACCCTCTCCATGTTCGCCTCGCGCACCGTCGAGGAGGTCGCGGAGGCCGCCCCCGACTGCTGGTGGCAGCAGGTGTACCTGCTGGGGGAACGCGCCATCAGCTGGTCGATGGTGCGCCGGGCCGAACAGGCCGGTGCGAGCGCCCTGGTGTGCACCGTGGACGTCCCGCTCGTCGGCCGCCGCACCAGGGACGCCCGCAACGGCTTCCGGCGGTTCGACGCGGCGCCCCCGGCGATCGTGCGGGACCCGGTCTTCACCGACGTCCTCGCACACCGCAGGCGCCGGAC
The DNA here is from genome assembly GCF_043077235.1 of Streptomyces sp. NPDC016309. Classification (NCBI taxonomy): domain Bacteria; kingdom Bacillati; phylum Actinomycetota; class Actinomycetes; order Kitasatosporales; family Streptomycetaceae; genus Streptomyces; species Streptomyces sp. NPDC016309. The sequence continues at coordinate 240,627 of NZ_JBIBSG010000002.1, forward strand.
GCCCTCCCTGACCGAGGAAGGGCTCCTCGCGGAGGTGTTCCCGGACCCGGCGGTTTCCTGGCGCGACCTGGCGGAGCTGCGCTCACGCACCCGGCTCCCGCTGGTCGTCAAGGGAGTCCTGCACCCGGAGGACGCCGTGCGCGCCGTGGACGCGGGCGCGGACGCGATCCAGGTGTCCACGCACGGCGGGCGCCAGTCGGACCGCCACGTGGCGGCGGTGGACGCCCTGCCGCACGTGGTGGCCGCCGTCGGCGACCGCGTACCGGTCCTGTTCGACTCGGGTGTGCGCAACGGCACCCACATCGCCTCGGCGCTGGCCCTCGGGGCGCGCGCCGTACTCGCCGGCAGGCCGGTGCTGTGGGGCCTGGCCGCGAACGGCCAAGAAGGGGCGGCGGCCGTGCTGCGGTCCCTCGTGGAGGAGCTGGACCACACGATGGCCCTCCTCGGCACCCCCTCCGTCACCGACCTCGGCCGCGAACTCGTCAGCATCCAGGAGCAGGCATGAACCACACGCCCACCGACAGCACCACCGCACACCGCCACTGGGACGAGGTGTGGAAGACCAGCGGGGGACGCGCCGACTGGTCCACGGTCGACCCGTGGGTCGCCGGAACCGTCGACCTGCTGCGCGAGCGCGGGGTCCGCCGGGTCCTCGACCTGGCCTGCGGCGTCGGCCGGCACGCCGTCTTCCTCGCCGGGGCGGGCTTCGACACGTGGGCGGTGGACGCCAGCGACACCGCGATCGAGCACACCCGGGCGGCGGCCGGCGAAGCCGGCGTTGACGTCGACCTCCGCGTCGGGCCCATGGACCGGTTGCCCTACGAGGACGGCCACTTCGACTACGTGCTGGCGTACAACGCCATCTACCACGGCGACCGGGAGGCGGTACGGGCCACCGTCCGGGAGATCCACCGGGTGCTGAGGCCGGGAGGGCTGTACCAGGTGACCATGCTGTCGCGCCGCAACCACGGCTGCGGCAAGGGCGTCGAGGTCGGCGAAGGAACGTTTGTGCAGCCCGATGCCACCGACGACAAGGTCCATCCGCACCACTACTGCGACGCGGCCGAGCTGATCTCCCTGCACCGGCCCGCGGCCCTCCTCATGGCCCACGACCACGAGCACACGGCCCCCGGATCGTTCCACTGGCACTGCCTGTTCGAGCTGGCCGAGGAGGCAGGGGGCCCCGCGTGACGCACGGACGACGGGCGGCACTGCTGTCGCGTCTGGCGGACCGGCCCCAGCTCCAGCCGTTCCGCGACCGGAACTTCAGGCTCCTGTGGGCCGGGTTCGCCTCCTCCCTGCTCGGCGACGGCATGATGTTCGTCGCCCTGCCGTGGCTGGTGCTCTCGCTCAGCAACACCACCTCCGCCCTGGCCACGATCGGCGTGGTGATGGCGCTGACCGCACTGCCCGTGGCGCTGGTCGCCGGAGCGTGCGTGAACCGGTACGGGGCCCGCCTGGTGATGCTCACCGGTGACCTCGTGCGGGCACTCGTGCTGGCGGCGATCGGTGTGCTCGGCATGCTGGACCTGCTCACCACCTGGCACCTGCTGGTCGGGCTCGCGGTGTTCTCCGCCGCCGAGGCCGCCTTCGTCCCGGCGTTCAACACCATGGTGCAGTCCCTGGTGCCGGCCGAGTACCTGGTCGGTGCCAACGCCGCCGACCAGGTCGTACGCCCCCTGATGTGGCGGCTGATCGGTCCGGTCGCGGGCGGCGCCCTGGTCGCCACGACGGGCGCGGAATGGGTGTTCGTCCTGGACGCGGCCACCTTCCTCGTGTCCTTCGGCTTCCTGCTCGCCGTGGGGGCCGAACGCAGGCCCCAGGGCGAACGGACACCGGCCGGCCTGCTGGCGGAAAGCCTCGACGGCCTGCGGTACGTCCGGGCGCACCCGTGGCTGCTGTACGCCTTCACCGCCGGCGCGGTGACCGTCATCTGCGTGATGGGACCCTGGAACGTCCTCGTCCCCTACGTCCTGCACAACGACATGGCCCGGGGCGCCGGGGCCTACGGCCTCGTCCTGGCCGTCGGCGGGGTCGGCCAGATCGCGGGGGCACTCGCCGTCGGCGCGAAGTCGCTCGACGGCCGCGCCCTGGTCTCGCTGTACCTCGCCTGGGGGGTCATGGCGGGCGGACTGGTGGGCTTCACCTTCCACTCCTCGCTGCTGCCCGCGCTGATCGGCAGCTTCGTGATCAACGCGGCGCTCGCGGTGTCGGCGGTGCTGTGGGGCGCCCTCCTCCAGACCGCCGTGCCCCGGGCGTACGTGTCCCGCATGTTCGGCATCGACTGGGCGTTGTCCCAGGTGCTCGTGCCGCTCTCGTACTCCCTGACGGGGGCGTTCGCGAGCACCACCTCCACGAGCACCGCACTGCTCGTCGCCGCCCTAGGCGGCCTGATCGGCGTCCCGGCCGTCCTGCTCGTACGGCCCGCCCGCCGGATCCCGGAAATGAGGACCCGATGACCGACGAACTCGCCGGCCCGCTGGCCCGGCGCTTCTCCTGGCCCGCCGGCAGCGGGGTGCTACTGGCGGGCTCCACCGCTGAAGGCGTCGCCATGCGCGGCTCCAACGTCAACGTCCTGGTGATCGGCGCCCCGGACGACTGGGCACCCGCCGGCGGCCCCGAGGAGCCGGTGCTCCGCCCCATGGGCCTGGCCCGCAACTACCTCTACGAGCACGACCCGGCCGTCAACATGGACGTGCTGCGCCCCGACCGGATGGACGACCTGGCCGGCCTCGCGAGAGGGATGGCCCGCCTCCAGGACCCAAGCACACCCGACCTCGAACTGCCCGTCCTGGACACCCTGGAGATCCGCTTCCTCGCCCGGCTCCGCGCCGGCCGGATCCTGCACGGCGACCGCGTCGTCGCCGAGTGGCGCGACCGGATGGGACTGCGCTGGCTGCCCGCGTTCCACTGCGCCACCACCTACCTGACGGCGGTGCACTTCCACCGCAAGGCCGTGACGGCCCTCGCCGACGGCCTGCCGCTCGACGCCTCCGTCCTGCTGCGCCTGGCGGTCGAACACCTCCTCGTCAGTGCCCTGGCCGCCGGCGGGCGCGTGCTGCACGAGGTGAAGAACCTCGGCCGCAACGTCGGCGCCGCCCTGGCCGCCGACCCGGAGGGCCCCCTGCTGCTCCGGGAGGCGCGCACGCTGCTCGGCGGCGGCACGGAACCGCGGCCGGAGACCTTCGCCCTGATCGAGCGGTACTCCGCCGACCTGCTGCACCGGCTCCCCTCCACCGCACACGGCCGGCCGGCCGCCGCCTATCTCGCCGGCCAGGGCCACGCCCCCAAGGGAGAGTGACCGTGACCACCGACCACAGCCCCCGCGTCCCCGACCTCCCCCCGGCCGTCCGGCAGGTCGTCGACGGCCTGGCCGGGCTCCCCACCGTGCGGTCCGTCCGCGTCGGGGGCTCCCGTGCCCGGGGCGGGCCCACCCGCCCCGACAGCGACTGGGACCTCCTCGTGTACGTCGACGACCTGCCGGCCCTCACGGAGCTGCGCCCCCTGCTGCCCCCCGACCAGGACCGCCACGGGCCCGTCGAGTACGCCACCGCCAACGAGGACCACCCACTGGAGGAGGCCGAACTCTCGATCCCCCTCTCGCCCCGGATCGACGTCTGCTTCCGCCCCATCGCGCGGCTGCGCCACGAGGAACGGCGCGCGGCCCGGGGGACGTTCACCGTCCACGCGTACCCCAAGACCGCCGGCGGTGTGCCGTCGTACATCCTGCTGAGCGAAGCGGCGCTGTCGGCGCCCGTGCACGGCGACGTCGGCGCTCCGCCCTGCCCGGCGGAACTCGTCCGCACCGCCGTGCCGTGGTGGCGGGGGCGCGCCGCGTGCGCTCTGCTGCTGGCGGTCGACCACGTCACGGCGGGGGAGCGGGTTGGGGCCCTCGGCCACGTACTCGCCGCGGCCACCTCGGCCGCCCACGCCGCGCTGATCGCCCGCGGCCACTGGTACCCCATCACCAAACGCCTGCTGAACGAGCCCGCGGCCCTGGGCGACGAAGCCCGGCGCACCCTGGACGGCCTGTCGCCCGCGACGCTGACCACCGACGTGGTGCGGCGCGTCGCGGACGACCTGGGGACCGACCTGGAGGCCGGGCTCGACTGGCTCGCCGGCGGCGAACACCTCACACCGGGAGCGGGCCCTCGTCGCACGCACCCCGGAACCCACTGAAGAGAGGCGGAGACACCGTGCCGGACAACCACCTGTACGACTGCGACACCCACTTCACCGACCACCTGCCCGAGCTCTGGACGGACATCGGGTTCACCCCCGCCGAGGCCCCCCAGGTCGTCACCGAGGCGGGAGTGACCCGGCTGCGCCTCGGCGACCGGCTGTTCCCCCGGCCCGACGGCCGCGGCCACGGCAACCCCAAGGGCCTCGGCCACCTCATCGGACCCGGCGAGGACGCGGACCGCGCCGACTTCATGACCAAGCACTCCATCGCCGCGGCCGTGCTCCAGCCCGGCTTCGTCGGCCTCTCGGTGCAGGCGGTCGACGACCCGGAGACCCGTCTGCGGCTGCTCGACGGCTACAACCGGCTCGCCTCGCGGTCCTGTGCCCGGTCCTCCCTCCCGCTCACATGGGCCTTCCTCGCCTCCGTCGAGGACCCCCGGTGGAGCGAGGAGACGCTGCGCCGGTACGCCGACGACGACAACCTGGTCGGTGTGGTGGTCCGGCCCACCGGCCGCACCCCCTCCGTACGGCTCAACGACCCGGCCGTGACACCGCTGCTGGAGACGGCGGCCCGGCTCCGGCTGCCGCTGTTCGTCCACGGGGGCACCGGGTGCTACCAGTGGTCGCCGCTGGCCGACGCCTACGAGGACTACGCCATGACCCACGCCTTCGGGCACATGGGCGAACACATGATCGCCCTCGCCGACCTGGTCACCCGGCCCGACGGGCTGCCCGACGGGCTGAACGTGGTCATGCTGGAATCCGGCATCGCCTGGATCCCCAGCGTGCTGGGCCGGCTCACCAGCCACACGAAGAGGCTCTCCGGAGGGACGACGAACCCCACCGACATCTTCCGCGAGCACTTCGCCGTGGTGCCCGACCCGGGGGAGGAGCACGTGACCTGGGCGGTACGCCGACTGGGCGCCGACTCGGTGCTGTTCGGCTCCGACTACCCCCACTGGGACACCGTCGAGGCCGACGGCTGGCTGGCCGGGTTCGAGGACCTCGCCCCCGCCGCCAAGCTGGCCGCCAACACCTCCCGGCTCGTCCCCCGCCTCACCGGGCGGCCGTCATGAACGGGGGAGCGGACACGATGACACCGAACCATCCCCCACGGGACGACGGCCGTCCCGTCCGCATCCTCGTCGTCGGCTGCGGCGACCTCGCCGTCCGCGTACTGCACGGACTGGCCGGACCGGCCGGACCGGCCGGACCGGGGTGGTCACGGCACCTGGGAGTGCTCGGCCGCACGGAGGACCTCGTCGTCCGCACGGCCAACATGGTGTCCCTCTCGGCCGCCCAACTGGGCCGGTCCTGCCCCGTCGAACCCCTCGTCCAGGACCTGGACGACGTGGCCGGCACCGCGGAGGCCATCGCCCGGTTCGCCCCGGACATCGTCTTCGCCGCCGCCAGCCGGCAGTCCTGGCACGTGCTGTCCCAGCTACCGCCGGACCGCTTCGCCCGTATCAGCGCCGCCCACTTCGGTCCCTGGCTGCCCATGCACCTGGACCCGGTGCTCAAACTGATGAGGGCGGTACGAGCCGCCGGCAGCCACGCCACCGTGGTGAACGCCGCCTACCCCGACGCGGTGCACCCGGCCCTCCACGGAGCCGGACTCAGCCCGCACCTGGGCATCGGCAACGTGGCCAACTCGGTCCCCGCGCTGGCGGCCATCGCCGCGGAACACCTCGGCTGCGCACCGGCCGACGTCCAGCCCCGGTTCGTGGCCCACCACTTCGTCAGCCACCGGATCTCCCGCACCGGCGACAGCGGCGGGGCGGCCTTCGACCTGACCTTCCGGCGCGGCACCGACGACGTCACCGCCGCCCTGCCGACGGACACCCTGTTCCACCGCATGCGGACCGACTACCGCCGGACCGGCGGCCGGGAAGGACAGATGATGACCGCCGCTTCCGCCCTCAGCGTGCTCGAACCGCTCGCCACCGGCACCACCGCGACCGTCCACGCGCCCGGCTGGCACGGGCTGCCCGGGGGCTACCCGGTGCGCATCACCCCGGATGGGACCGCGCTCGACCTGCCGCCAGGACTGGACCGGCGGGCCGCCGTGGAGATCAACCTGGACGGCCAGCGCCACGACGGGATCGCCCGCATCGGGGAGGACGGCCTGGTGGAGTTCACCGAGGAGGCGGTGGAGGTCATGCGCACCGAACTCGGCCACCACTGCAAGGAACTCGCCCTTGCCGACGTCGAGGAAGCGGCCGTGGAGCTGGCCGCCCGGTACGCGGAGTACTGCCGCCATGAGTGACCGGATCAGAGACGTCCTCGTACTCGACCACATCGGCTACCGGTACTACCGGGACACCGACGGCCGCCCCTTCCTGCCGGCGGACCGCAACCGCGTCCGGCTGGTCACCGACATCCGCAAGGTGGACCAGGCCCACGGCGACGAGCTGGCCGCGATCACCGGCGTCCCGCGCGGTGACGAAGCGCTCCTGGACGCGGCGGCTCGCTTCCACCACACCACGGCCGGGAACGCCCTGGACGGTGTCGTCGCCATCAGCGAGGGCCTCCTGCTGGCCGCCGCCCGGCTGCGGGACCGCCTCGGCGTTCCGGGACCCACCGAACGCCAGGTCCTGCGGTACCGCGACAAGGTGACGATGAAGGAGCACCTCCGCGACCACGGCGTACGCGTCCCGGACTTCGCGCCCTTCACCGAACCGGACGCACGGCGGCTGCTGCGCCGGCACGGCCGCGTGGTGGTCAAGCCCCGCCGCGGCGAGAGCTCCGCCGGGATCACCTTCCTGGACGACGAGGACGCCCTGCACCGCCTCCTGGCCACGGCACCGCCGGACCCGGCCGGGTACGAGGTCGAGGAACGCGTCGGCGGCGACCTCTTCCACATCGACAGCGTGGTCCGCGACGGGGTGCCGCTCGCCGCCACGGCCGGGCGGAGCGTGCAGGAGACGACGTCCTACCGCCGGCTGGAGGCCTTCCGGGACGTGGCCGTCGGTCCCGGAAGGACGCTGGACCGCCTGCTGCGGTTCAACCGCGACGTCCTGGCCTGCTACCCCGACTTCAGCGGGGTCACCCATCTCGAGGTCTTCCTCGACGCCGACGAGGTCTGCTTCTGCGAGATCGGCGGCCGCCCCGGCGGCGGGGGCATCATCCCCGGCTTCCAGTCCCGCACGGGCGTCAACCTGGACGAGATGACCATCAGGGCCCAGCTCGGGGACACCGTCCCCGAACCCCCGCCGCCGGCGGCGCACCTGACCGGCTACGCCCTCGTCTACGCGCCCGCCGGGCGGCTGACGGCCGACCTGACACCGCCGGCCGCCGACTGGATCATCGACACCCAGCTCCGCTTCCGGGTCGGCGACGTCATGCCCCGGCCGGCCGGCTGGAACCAGGCGGCGGCCATCGTGACCGTGCGCGGCGCCTCCGAGGCCGAGGTCGAGTCACGGCTCGACCAGGTCATCGAGGCGGTCCAGGACCGGCTGCGCGGGAGCGCCCGGAGTGACGGCCCGGGCGCGGTGGCCGGTACGGGCCCGGGGACCGGCGGGGTGGCCGGATGACCGTCGCGGACATCGAAACGCTCGCGGTCACCATGGCCCGGCACGCGGCGGCGGAGATCACCGCCGTGGCCCGCCGGGGCTACCGGGTCGACGAGAAGAGCGGGGCCCACGACCTGGTGACCGAGGCGGACCTCCGGGCCGAGTCCGTCATCACCGGCCTGCTCGGCCGGGCCAGGCCCGGGGACGCGGTCCTCGCCGAGGAGTCGGGCTACCGCGCCGGGCACACCGGCGTGACCTGGATCATCGACCCGCTCGACGGCACCGCGAACTTCGTCCGCTCGTCGCCCCACTACGCGGTGAGCGTCGCGGCGCTCTCCGGTGGCGACTGCCTGGGCGCCGCCATCGTCCGGCCGGCCGACGGGCAGTGGATGGCCCTCCGCGGCGGCGCCCCGGACGGCCACGTCACCGACCCGCCGCGCCCGCCGGGCGACACCGCCCGGGTGGCCGTCGCCCTGCCGTACGGACCGGAGGAGCTGGACGAGGCCCACGGGATCCTCCGCCTGGTCGGCCGGCGCTACGAGGTGTCCCGGACCGGATCGGCCGCGTGCGACCTCCTCCGGGTGGCGACCGGCGCGCTGGACGCCCACATCGCGGTGGCGCTCCCCTGGTGGGACACGGCGGCGGGCCACGCCCTGGTCCGGGCACGCGGCGGGACGGTGCTGCACCGGCGGTCCCGCCGCCGCACGAGGATCGACATCTCGGGCAGGCCGGGTGTGGTGGAGGAGCTGGCCCGGCTGCTCGCCGCGCACCACGGGGTGGACGGGGGCGGCCCATGACCGCCCCCGCCCCCGGCCCGGCCGGCGGACCCGCTCGTGCAGCCCGCCCCGCCCCCGCCCCGGCTCCCGCACCCGGCCCGGCCCGGGCTCCCGGTGCCGGCGGCCGGCCCGTACTGGCCCTGGTCGTCAGCCGGCGCCGCCGCTTCACGCGGCACGTACTGGACCGGCCGGACATCGACACCGTCCTGCTGCGCCCGGAGGGCTCACCGGTCGGGGCACCCGGCGACCGGCCCGTCTTCGTCCTCCGGGACGCGGCACCGCCGGACCGGGAGGCGGCCCGCTTCCGCGCGTGGTGCGCCGCCCTGGGGCGGCGACCGCGGTACTTCTGCAACCCGGACGAGGCCGCCCAGCCCTCGATGCACCGGTTCGCCGCGGCCGCCGGGCTGCCCCACCTCTCCCCGGAGCAGGTCCGCCGCGCCACCGACAAGACCGCGATGAAGGAACTGTTCGCGGACGCCGGACTGCCCGCCGCGCGGTTCCGGGTGGTCACCTCCGCGGCGGAGGTGAAGGACTTCGCGGGCGGCCACGGATGGCCGGTCGTCGTGAAGCCCGCCCTCTCCGGTTCCTCGGTGGACACCTGGAAGGCCGGCCCCGACGACCTCGCCGCCATCGACCGCGCGCTCGCCGCCCCGCCGGAGCGGACGTGGATCGTGGAGGAGTACGTCCGGGGCACCGAACACCAGTTGTGCGCCCTGGTGCACGGCGGGGAGGTGCTGGACGCGTTCATCGCGGTCAACCCGGCACCGCTGCTGGACGCCCTCAGCGGCGCCATGAACGCCGACATCACCCTGGCGCCGTCGGAACCGGAGCCCGTCGACGGCCGCGAGGTGGCGCGGCGCGTGGTCGACGCGCTCGGATACCGCGACGGCTACCTGCACGCCGAGTTCTTCCTCCGGCCGGACGGCTCGTTCGTGATGGGCGAGGTCGCCGCACGGCTGGGCGGGGCCGAACTGCCGGTCAGCCACGGCCTCTCCCGGGGCTTCGACATGCTGGCCGCCGTCGCGGACGTGTACGTGGGCCGCCGGCCGCCCCTGGAGTACACCCGCTCCCGGTCGGTGGGCGAGCTGCTCCTCCCCGCGCGCCGGGGGGTCGTCACGGAGATCACCCCGCTGGAGGAGCTGCTGGCCATGCCGGGGGTGCTGTCCGGTGAACTCACCGCGTCCGTGGGGGACCGCCTCGACCCGCCCCGCGCGTCCAGCGCCTGTGCGGGACATGTGCACATCGAGGGGGAGAATTCCGGAGTCGTCCTGAACCGCATGAGGGAGGTGCTGTCCTCCTTCACCCTGGAGGTGTCCGAAGCCGCCCCCTGATCACCCTCACCCCTCACTCCTCGTCCGGCGCCCGGCGCACGGCCGCCGGACCGACACGAACCCCCGGAAAGGCCACCATGGTTGCGAGTGTCGCTGTTCTGTCCGACATCCACGGAGTGCTGCCCGCGCTCGAAGCGGTACTGGCGGAGCCCGGCGTACGGGCCGCCGACCTGATCGTCGTCACCGGCGACCACGCCGCCGGGCCGCAGCCGGTGGAGGTGCTCGACCGGCTGCGTGACCTGGGGGACAAGGCCGTGCTGGTGCGCGGGAACGCGGACCGCGAGCTGGTGGCGATGGCCCGGGGGGAGTGGCCGGAGGCCGACGAGGCGTGGGAGATCGACCTCTGGGCCGCCGGGCAACTGCGGGACGAGGACGTGGAGTTACTGGCGGGCCTGCCGCACCCGGTGACGCTGGAGGTCGACGGGTTCGGCCCGGTGGTCTTCTGCCACGGGACCCCGCGGGACGACGAGGAGGTGGTCCTGGTGGACACCCGCCTGGAGCGCTGGGCGGAGGTGTTCGCGGAACTGCCGGACGAGGTGCGGACCGTCGTGTGCGGGCACACGCACATGCCGTTCATGCGGCTCGTCGACCAGCGGCTGGTGATCAACGCGGGGAGCATCGGCATGCCCTACGGGCGCACCGGCAGCCCCTGGGTGCTGCTGCGGGACGGTCACGTACACCTCAACCACACCCCCTTCGACGTCGACGGTGCCGTCGAGGCCGTGGTGAAGGGATCGGGGTTCCACGACTGCCGCTCCTGGGCCGAGCACTACGTCCGGTCGGTCACCACGGACGCCGAGGCGGTGCGCACCTTCGGCCCCCGGGACGGCCGGCCCACGTCCTGACGGTGGTCGCGTGGGTCGGGGGCGGGGGCCCGCCGCCGGATCCCGTGGGTCCGGCCGGGCCCGCCGCCCGGCTCCCGGTGGGAGTCCTCCCTGCTCACAGGGGGTGCGGGCGGGGCGGCGGCGGGCGCCGGCCGGACGCCGGGAGGCCCCGCCCAGTGGATGAGTTAATGTCGATATAAGGCCATTAGTGCACGTTTGCTCCCACACCCTCCCGGTAAGGAAGCGGCCGCACGAAAGGAGCCTGCCATGGCTCATCCATTGCGAGGCGCGATAGTGCTTGCAGGAGCCGCAGCCCTGAGCCTGGGCGCGGTGGCGACCACCGGTGCGGCCCAGCCGCCCGCCGGCACCGCGCCGGGGGACGACGTCAAGATCGGTCTGCTGCTGCCGGAGAGCAAGACCACGCGGTACGAGAAGTTCGACCGGCCGTACATCGAGTCCAAGATCAAGGCGCTGGCGCCCGGCGCGCAGATCGACTACTACAACGCCGCCGAGAGCGCCACCACCCAGCAGCAGCAGGTGAACACCGCGCTCGCCAAGGGTGACAAGGTACTGATCCTGGACGCCGTGGACGCCAAGTCGATCCAGTCCTCCGTGCAGAAGGCCCGGGACGCGGGCGTGAAGGTCGTGGCGTACGATCGCCTCGCCCAGGGCCCCGTCGACGCGTACGTGTCGTACGACAACCGCAAGGTCGGCGAGCTCCAGGGCCGGGCGCTGCTGGAGGCGCTGGGGGACAAGGCGGAGAACGGCCAGATCGTCATGCACAACGGCTCGCCGACCGACCCGAACGCCGCCGAGTTCAAGGCCGGCGCCCACTCCGTCCTCGACGGCAAGGTGAAGATCGGCAAGGAGTACGACACGCCGAACTGGGACCCCAACAACGCCAACCAGCAGATGTCCGGCGCCATCAGCGCCCTGGGCAAGGACAAGATCGTCGGTGTCTACTCGGCCAACGACGGACTCGCCGCGGGCATCGCCACCGCCCTCAAGTCCGCCGGCATCAACGTGCCGCTGACCGGCCAGGACGCCCAGCTCGACGCCATCCAGCGGATCCTCCTCGGCACCCAGACGATCACGGTCCAGAAGCCGTACAAGCCCGAGGCCGACATCGCCGCCACGATGGCCGTCAACCTGGCGCAGGGCAAGCCCGTCCCGGAGAACCTGGTGCCCACCACCGTCACCAGCGGCAGTGACGACAAGGTCCCGGCCACGCTGCTCACCCCGATCGTCGTCCACAAGAACAACATCAAGGACACGGTCGTCAAGGACGGCATGTACACCGTCAACGAGATCTGCACCCCGACCTACGCCGCGGCCTGCAAGGCGGCCGGTCTCCAGTAACCCCGGAGGCGACCGCGGAGGGTTGCCGCCCTCCGCGGGGCGCCCACCGGCCCGGCGGGGGCGAGGCGTTCCACGCCGGCGGGGGTGAGGGGGCCCGCGCCGGCGGGCGAGCGGAGGAGGCGGTTTTACGTTGCCGGAAACACCTGTGCTCAGACTGCGGGGCATCTCCAAGCGGTTCGGCGCCGTCCAGGCGCTGTCCGGCTTCGACCTGGAGGTCCACTCCGGTGAGGTCGTCGCCCTCGTCGGCGACAACGGCGCCGGCAAGTCGACCGCCGTCAAAGCTATCGCCGGGGTCAACCCGCCCGACCAGGGCGACATCGAATGGGAGGGCCGCCGGGTCGGCATCAGCCGCCCCCACGACGCCCAGAACCTCGGCATCGCCACCGTCTACCAGGACCTCGCCCTGTGCGACAACCTCGACGTGGTCGGCAACCTCTTCCTCGGCCGGGAACTGCGCCGGTTCGGCGTCCTCGACGAGGTCCGCATGGACAAGCGCGCCCGCGAACTGCTGGAGACGCTGTCCATCCGCATCCCCAGCGTCCGCATCCCGGTCGCGTCGCTCTCCGGCGGCCAGCGGCAGACCGTGGCCATCGCCCGCTCCCTGATCGGCGAGCCGAAGGTCGTCATCCTGGACGAGCCCACCGCCGCCCTCGGCGTGGAGCAGACCGCCGAAGTGCTCGACCTCGTCGAGCGGCTCCGCGACCGCGGTCTCGGCACCATCCTGATCAGCCACAACATGGTGGACGTCATGGCGGTGGCGGACCGCATCGCGGTCATGCGCCTCGGCCGGAACAACGGCTTCTTCGACAAGCGCGCGACCAGCACCGAGGAGATCATCTCCGCCATCACCGGGGCCACCGACAGCGCCGTCACCCGCCGCCAGGCCCGCAAGCTGGAGGACGAACGATGAGACGGGAGAAAGGGCGCCACGACCCCTCCGCCCCGGACACCTCCGCCCAGGACACCTCCGTCCAGGAGCCGGCCCGCGGCGCCGTGCCGGCCGTCGACACCCGGCTGCTCGTCCGCGAGGAGGGCCTGCGGGGCTACCTCGGCGAGTTCCGCCGCAAGCTGCGCAGCGGTGAACTGGGTTCCCTCCCCGTCGTCGTCGCCGTCATCATCATCTGGACCGTGTTCGGCAGCCTCAACAGCACCTTCCTCTCGGCGCAGAACCTCTCGGACCTGAGCCAGCAGATCGTCGGCACCGGCATGATCGCCGTCGGGATCGTCTTCGTCCTGCTGCTCGGCGAGATCGACCTCTCGGTCGGCTCCGTCAGCGGCCTGTGCGCCGCGATCTTCGCCGTGCTCAACGTCCTGCACGGGATGAACCAGTGGCTGGCGCTCCTGGTCGCCGTGGGCGGCGGAGCCGCCGTCGGCCTGCTGCACGGCTTCTTCTTCGCGAAGGTCGGGGTACCGGCGTTCGTCGTCACCCTCGCCGGCAACCTCGCCTGGAACGGACTGATGCTCCAGGTGCTCGGCACCACCGGCACGGTCAACATCCCCAGCGAGAGCGTGGTCTCCAAGCTCTACTCCACCATCTTCGACAGCCCCTTGGTCGCCTATGTCACGGCGGCGGTGGGAGTGGGCCTGTTCCTGGCCGCCTCCCTCCTGGACGCCAGACGCCGCCGGGCGGCCGGCGTGCCGTACCGGCCGGTCGCGGAGATCGTGCTGCGCACGGTGGTCATCGCCGCGATCGCCTTCGCCGCCGCGTACATCCTCAACCAGTACCGGGGCCTGCCGCTGGCACTGCTGATCTTCCTGGTCCTGCTGGTGGTCCTGGACTTCGTGCTGCGCCGCACCACCTACGGCCGGCGGGTCTTCGCGGTCGGCGGCAACATCGAGGGCGCCCGCCGGGCGGGCATCAGCGTGCCGTTCGTCCGCATGAGCGTCTTCTCGATCGCGGGCACCATGGCAGCGATCGGCGGCATCTTCCTGGCCGGACAGATCCAGTCGGCGAGCCAGACCTCCGGCGGCGGCAACCTGCTGATGAACGTCATCGCCGCGGCGGTCATCGGCGGCACCAGCCTCTTCGGCGGCCGGGGCACGGTCTGGTCGGCCCTGCTGGGCGCCCTGGTGATCGGTTCCATCCAGTCCGGGATGAACATCATGGGCCTCAGCAACGCCATCCAGTTCATGATCACCGGAGCGGTGCTGCTCGCCGCCGTGGTCGTCGACTCCCTGTCCCGCCGGACCCAGAAGGCCGCCGGCCGCGCCTGAACCAGCACGCCGGCCGAACCCCCCGCGGGCCGGCCGGCGGCGGGAACCTCAGCCGGGGAACCGCCCCGTGGAGCGCAGCGCCCACCGCCGCTCCGCGTAGGCCAGGTCGTCGCGCCACAGCCGCCCGGCCGCGGTGCGCACGAGCGGGCGCAGCAGCGGCGCCGCCCGGCGCGCCACGGCGAACCCCGGCCGGTCCGAGGCCGCCACCACGGCTTCCACCACCGCCGTACGGGGGCGTCCCCGCGCGTCCGGCCCGAGCGGTGTCGCATGGGTCTCGACGACGGACCCCGCGCCCTCCCCCTCCGTGATGTGCATGACGACCGTACGCGGCTCGGGAGCGGTGAACACCGCCCGGACCGGCACGACCAGCCGCCCCGCCACCTTGAAGGAGACGTCGACGGTGAACCCGTCCGCCCCGCCTCCGCCCTCGTCCCCGCCCTCGCTGCCGTCCGGCGTGCCGACCACGGTGAGGTCGACGAACGAGTACGGGTGGAACCACGCCCCGTGCCACGGATCGAGCCGATTGGCCACGATGTCCTCCGGCTCGCACGTCCCGGTGGCGACGTGGACCGCCGACAGCGAGCGTGCCCCCTCGGGCCGCCGGGGGACGACGGGCGCGTCCAGCGGCGGCTCCCCGCCGGCCTCGTCCAGCCGCACCCACACCAGGACGCCGTCGTCGTGCACCGGCAGCGGCGCCCAGCCCGCGAACGGGGCGCCGTCCAGCGCGAGACCGTGCCAGTGGCACACCAGGGTGCCGCAGCGCACCGGGCTGTCCCGCAGCGGCGCCCCGAGGTGCGGGCACACGCCGGGGCCGCCCACCGGACGCCCGTCGGGGCCGCGCCACACCACCACCTCCCGCCCGGCCACGGTCGACGCCAGCGGACGGTCGCGGCGCAGGGCCAGGGACGCGCCCACCACGTACCAGTTGCCGGACGGCCGGGCCTGGGCCCGCTTCAGCGCCTCGGCGATCAGCGAGGGCCTGGCGTCCCGCCAGGTGGGCGGCTGACGGTCCCACGGGACCGGGCGGCGGCGCAGGGCGAGCGGGAGACGGGCGCCGCGGCGCGGCGGGCGGGGGCTCACGCGACCTCCTCGGCGACCGGCCGGCAGGGCGCCCCGGGCACGGCGCTGGACGGGGCGCCGCCCGGTGCGACGGGCCCGCCCCGCCCGCCGCCGCCCCGGGCGCGCAGGCGCGCGGCCACCACCCGCGCCAGCCCGTCGGCGGCCACCACCGCGCGGCGCCGGCGCGGCACCACGGCACGGCGGTGCAGCACCGTGTAGCCGTCCCGGGCGACGGCGTCCAGGATCCCCCCGTACAGCACCGTCGCCGTACGGATGCACGGCCGGGACACCGGGTCCAGCATGTCCAGCCCCGGCGCCGCCTCCCGGTACACCCCCCGGGTCAGCGCCTCGAACTCCCGCAGGGCCGCGGTGACACGTCGGTCACGGCGGCCGGTGTCCCGGCACCACCGCAACAGCTCCCGGCCGGCACCGTGCCCGGCGAGCAGGTCCGCCGGCAGGTACACCCGGCCGCGGTCGAGGTCCTCGCCCACGTCCCGCAGGAAGTTGCTGAGCTGGAACGCCACGCCCAGGGCGGCCGCGTGCGGCGCGGCCTCCTCGCGCGGGACCACGGTGCCCAGGACCGGCAGCATCTGGAGCCCGATCACCGCGGCCGAACCGTGCGTGTACCCGCGCAGGTCCGCGTAGGTGGGGTAGTCGGTCACCACCAGGTCGGCGCTCATCGAGGCCATGAAGTCGCGGAAGTGCGCGTGGTCGATGGCGTAGCGGCGCGCGGTGTCGGCGAGGGCCCACACCACCGGCTCGCGACCGTGCCCGTCCCGCAGCCCCCGGCGCAGGCTCCGGTCGAGCTCGGCGAGCGCCGCCGCCGTGCGCTCGGTGTCCGCGTCCGGCCCGGGCGCGTCGACGATGTCGTCGGCCCAGCGGGCGAAGCCGTACAGCGCGTGCACCGCCGGCCGGCGCTCCACCGGCAGCAGCCGGGTGGCCAGGAAGTAGGTCTTCCCGTGCCGCGCGTTGAGGGCGCGGCAGTGGCGGTACGCCGCCCGCAGCGCCGGATCGGAGATCCCCGCCGCGTCGAGTTCCCGGTCGGTCATACGGGGGTCTCCTTCGTGGTGGGCGGTGCCGGGGCGGCCGGTGCCGGGGCGGCCGGCGCGCCGCGGCGGGCGGCGGTACGGGGGCGGGCGGACGCGCGGCCCGGGACGCCGGTGATCCGGGCCGCGGCGAGCTTCCCCGACACCAGGACGGTCGGCACCCCCACGCCCGGGGTGGTGCCGCAGCCGGCGAGGACGGCGTTCCCGGTGCCCCGCACGAGGTTGCGGGGCCGGAACGGGCCGGTCTGGGCGAAGGTGTGGGCGGCCGAGAACGGCGTGCCCGCGGCGTGCCCGAGCGCCTGCCAGGTGGCAGGGGTGACCAGGCACTCCTCCTCGATGGCGGCCTCGAGACCGTCGAGACCGCGCCGCTGAAGTTCCCGCAGCAGCGAGTCCCGGTAGCGCGGGGCGAGATCGGTCCACGCGGCCGCCCCCGGCCCGATCGTCGTGTTGGGGCAGGGCGCCAGGACGTAGTGCAGGTGGCGGCCCGGGGGAGCGAGACCGGGGTCGGTCGCGGTGGGCCGGGTGATCAGCAGGGACGGGTCGCTCATCAGCCGCCCGCTGCGCGTCAGTTCGTCGAACGTACGGCTCCAGGCGTCGCCGAACCAGATCGTGTGGTGCGCCAGCTCCGGCCAGGTGCGGTCCGTCCCGGCGTGCAGGACGACCGCCGACGGCGAGTGCCGCAGCCGCAGCGGCCGCCGGGGGGCGCGGCCGAGGAGCCGGTAGACGACGGGCAGGTCCGGGGTGAGGACGACCGCGTCGCACGAGATGCGGTCCCGGTCGGTGACCACGGCCGTGACGCGCTCGCCCGACCGCTCCAGCCGGACCACCTCCTGCCCGAACCGCAGGTCGGCGCCCGCGTCCCCGGCGGCGTCCGCCATGGCCCGCGGCAGGGCGTGCATGCCGCCCCGGGGGAAGTACACCCCGGCCACCGTGTCCATGTAGGCGATCACGGCGTACGCGGCCAGCGCCCGGGCCGGCGGGACGCCCGCGTAGAGGGCCTGGAAGGAGAAGACCCGGCGGAGCCGCTCGTCCGACAGGAAGCGGCCGATGCGCGCGTCCAGCCGGCCGAAGCCGCCCAGCGCGGCGAGGCGGGCGAGGTCGGCGTTCAGCAGGTCCAGGGGCGAGTCGAAGTTGGCGTCGATGAACCGGCGCATCTGTGCCCGGTACAACCGCTCCAGCCAGGTGCGCAGCCGCCGGTAGCCCGCCGCCTCCCGGGGCCCGGCGAACCGTTCCACCTCGGCGGCCATCGCGTCGGCGGCGGTGTGCACGTCCAGCGTGCTGCCGTCCGCGAAACGCGCCTTGTACGCCGGGTGCAGCGGGATCAGGTCGACCCGCTCGCGCAGGCTGTCGCCGACCGCCGCGAACGCCTCGTCGGCCAGGTCGGGCATGGTCAGTACGGTCGGGCCGGTGTCCATCCGGTAGCCGCCCAGGTCGAGCCGCCCGGCCCGGCCGCCGGGCAGCGCGTCCCGCTCGACGACGGTGACCCGGCGTCCGGCGCCCAGCAGGTGCAGGGCCGCCGACAGCCCCGCGAGTCCGGCGCCCACGACCACCACGTGGTCGGTGCGGCCCGGCAGCGTGCGGGTCATCGGAGGACCTCCCCGGCGCCGGGGACGACCGCCAGCGGCTCCTGGCCCGTCGCGCAGGTCAGGACGGGGCCGGGGTGACCGGCCGGACCAGCGGATCCGGCGGACGCGGTGGACCCGGCGGGCCCGGCGGACCCCGTGGGCCCGGCGGACCCCGTGGACCCGGCGGACCCGGCGGTGGACGTGCCGCCGGCCGTCGCGGTCAGCAGCCGGCGGAGCCGGTACTCGCCTGCCGGGGCCAGGGCGGCGTCGTCGAGCCGGCGGAGACCACGGGTGACGAGCCGGTCGATCCGGGTCTCGACCGTGGCCCGGGCGCCCGTGCGGTCCAGGACGTCCCGGACCTCGTCCAGTTCCGCCCCGGTCAGCGCCGCGTTGCCGAGGGACCGTTCCAGCACGGCCAGCGCATGGTGGTCGGCCGACGCTTCGGCGCGGGCCCACGCGAGGGCGGTCAGGCAGGTGGGTTTCCCCTCCCGGATGTCCCCGCCGCACGGGCGGCCGGTCAGCCGCGGGTCGCCGAAGACGTCGTCCAGGTCGTCGCGGAGCTGGAAGGCCGTACCGACACAGCGGCCCGCCGATGCCAGCGCCCGCGCCGTGGCGTCGTCCGCGCCCGCCAGGGCGGCCCCCAGGGCGAGTGGCCGTTCCACCGAGTAGCGGGCGCTCTTGAGGCAGGCGGTGCGCAGCGCCCGCGCCAGGGAGCGCGACCGCGTCACCTGGCCCTGCACGTCCAGGTACTGACCGGCCACCATCTCCAGGCGTATGTCGCTCCACAGGCGCCGCACCGCGACCGCCGTCCCCGGGCCCAGGGGCGTCTCGGCCACCAGGTCGTCCGCCCAGGCCAGCGCCAGGTCACCGGCCAGGACCGCGGCCGCCTCCCCGAAACGTCCGGCACGGGCGGCGGGCGCGCGTCCCGCGTACTCGGCGGCCACGTCGGCGTGGAGCGCGGCGCGGCCGCGCCGCCGGACCGATCCGTCCATGACGTCGTCCTGTACCAGGGCGCAGGTCTGGAGGAGCTCCAGCGCCGCGCCGATCCGCAGCACCGCCGAGGCCGCCGCCCGGTCACCGCCGCCACAGGCACGCCAGGCCCACCAGACCAGCCGGGAACGGCCGCGTTTGCCGCCCGTCCGCGTGAAGCGCGCGACCCGCCCGGCCAGCTCCCGCGCGAACAGCGGGTCCACGGCCCGGGCACGGGCGACCCGCTCGTCCAGTACGCCGGCCAGGACCCGCCCGACGGCCGCGGGCACGTCGGCGTCGACGGCGCGCGGGTCCTCGGCCCCCGGCCGGAGCACGCCCGCCCCCTCCGGGAGCACGCCCGCCCCCGCCGGGAGCACGCCCGCCCCCGCCGGCAGGACGCCCGCCCCCGGGAGGCAGCCCGCCCCCGCCGCGCCCGAGGCCCCCGCCGCGCCCGCCCCGGCCGCCGCCCCGTCGCGTGGGGCACCTGTCGTTGCGCCATCCGGCCGCACCCGGACGGGGGTCACCGGCAGGGTGAGCGCACGGACGGCGGGTGGCGGCGCGGCCGCATGGTGTTCCCTCGCCTGAGTGGGACGCATCCAGGTTCCTCTCGTCGTGCTCGCTGATCGCTCCGTCACCGACGTTCTTCGGCGCGGGTGCCGGTCACGGATGCGCCGGGGGCCACAGCGCACGGGCCGGCGTCGCAGGTTGTCCCTTCCACGGTCCGCCGCCCCGGCGGCAGCCGCCCGTCACGAACGAGTGATGTGCATCCGTTCGGGCACCGGGACGGGAACATCAGCGAAGTGCGCCGACCGGCGCGGGAGGGAGGGAGCCGTCGTGCTCGACGCCGACGTGGCCGTCGTGGGGGCCGGAGCCGCCGGGCTGTCCCTCGCCCACCGCCTGGCCGGTCACGTCCCCGGCGCGCGGACGCCGTCGGTGGTCCTGGTGGACGCCCCGCCCGGCCCGCTGCGGCCGCCGCGCCGCACCTGGTGCTACTGGGGGCCCGGCGGCGGCCGCTTCGACGCCGCCGTGACGGCCGAATGGGAGCACCTGCGGGTGCGTCCGCCGGCCGGCGCCCCGGTGTGTGCCGGAATCGCCCCGCTGCGGTACCGGATGATCCGGTCCGACGACTTCGAGCGCCTGGTGGCACGGGACCTGGCGGCCAGCCCCAACGTGCGGCGCCTGGAGGCGACCGTCGACACGGTGGAGGACGTCCCCGGCGGCGCCCTCGTCCACCTGCGCGAGCCGGACGGCCCCACCCGGGCGTACGGCCCGTCCCCGGCGTACGACCTCTCCCGGCCCCACGGCCCGTCCCCGGCGAACGGCCCGTCCCCGGCGAACGGCCCCAGCCCGGCGCACGGCCCGTCCCGGGTGCTGCGCGTGCGCTGGGTGTTCGACTCCCGCCCCCTGGGCAGTCTGCCCGCCGCCCGCACCACCCTGCTCCAGCACTTCCACGGCTGGTTCGTCCGCACCGACCGGCCGGTCTTCGACCCCCGCACCGCGGACCTCATGGACTTCCGCACCCCGCAGCCCGCCGAGGGCCTCTCCTTCGGCTACGTCCTGCCCACCGGACCGCACGAAGCGCTCGTCGAGTACACCGAGTTCTCCCCCCGCCTCCTCACCGCCGACGGCTACGAGTCGGCGGTACGCGGATACGTCGACGACGTCCTGCGGCTCGGCGACCTCCGGGTGCTGGCGACCGAGACGGGGGTCATCCCCATGACGGACGCCCCCATGCCCCGCCAGGTCGGGGAGTCGGTGTTCCGCATCGGGGCGGCGGGCGGCGCCACCCGCCCCGCCACCGGCTACACCTTCGCCGGCCTGCAACGCCAGACCCGGGCCGTCGCCGGCGCCCTCCGCCGGGGGCGCCGGCCCGTACCGCCGCCCGCCCACTCCGCCCGCTCCCGCGCCATGGACGCCGTGCTGCTGCGCGCCCTGGACAGCGGCCGGGTCGACGGTCCCGCCCTGTTCTCCCACCTGTTCGCCCGGGTACCCGCGCGCCGGCTGCTGCGCTTCCTCGACGGAGGCACCCACCTGCACGAGGACCTCGCCGTCGGACTGCGCACGCCGGTCGGGCCGATGCTCCGTTCGGCGCTCGAACTGCCCCTCCTGCCCCGCCGCCCCTTCGACTGACCGGCCCGGACGCCCCGTACCCCCGCCCGCTCGCCCCCGGCCCCTGGAGACCGCATGACCCTGCTGCGCGACGAGGACCTCGCCGCCGCGTTCGACCACGCCTCCCGCAGTTACGACTCGCTGGTGGCCGCCAACCCCGGCTACCACGCGCACCTCCGGCGCTCGGTGCGCCGCCTCGGCCTGGCCGGCGGCCAGGGGCTCCCGGAGGACGGCGCCGGGCTGCGCCTGCTGGACCTCGGCTGCGGCACCGGCGCCTCCACCGCCGCGCTCCGCTCCGTCCTGCCCGGCGCGGACGTCACCGCCGTGGACGCCTCGGCCGGGATGCTGGAACGGGCCGCCGCCAAACCCTGGGCGGACGGGGTGTGCTTCGTGCACGCCCCCGCCGAACACCTGGCGGAGGCCGGGGTGACGGGACCGTTCGACGCCGTGTTCGCCGCGTACCTCTTCCGCAACGTCACCGACCCGGACGCCGTCCTCACCTCGGTACGCGGTCTGCTGGCCCCCGGCGGACGGCTCGGCGTGCACGAGTACGCCCTCAGCGGCCGCCGCGCCGACCGCGCGGTGTGGACCCTGGTGTGCCGGGGCCTCGTGCAGCCCGCGGCGACCGTCCTCGGGGACGGCGCCCTCTACCGCCACCTGTGGCGCAGCGTCGTGGAGTTCGACACCGCCGGCCGCTTCGCCCGCCGCGTCCGCGCCGCCGGGTTCGACCGGGTCCGCACCCTTCCCCTGCCGGGCTGGCAGACGGGCATCACCCACACCTTCGTCGCCCGCCGGGCGGACACCCTCCCCGGCCACCCGGACACCACGGCGGAGGCCGGGCGATGAGGGGCGTCCCGTACCGCCCCGACGGCACCCGTCACGGCCGGGACCGGCGGGCCCGCGTACTACCGGCGCCCCCCGGTGCCCGGCGCGCCGACCCCGCCCGCCGCCCCACCACCGCGGTCGTCGGGGGCGGCATCGCCGGCCTGGCCGCCGCCACCGCGCTGGCCGAGCGCGGCGTCGCCGTGACGCTGTACGAACGCCACCCCTACCTCGGCGGGCGCGTCGGCGGCTGGACCGTCCGGCTCCGGGACGGCACCACCGTGACCATGAGCCGGGGCTTCCACGCCTTCTTCCGCCAGTACTACAACCTGCGCGGGCTGCTGCGCCGCACCGACCCCGGACTCGACCGGCTCACCGGCCTGCCGGACTACCCGCTGCTGCACGGCGGCGGCATGCGGGACGGCTTCCGCCACGTCCCGCGCACCCCGCCGTGGAGCGCGCTCGGCTTCGTCGCGCTCAGCCCGTCCTTCGGCCTGCGCGACCTGCGCGCCATGGACCCGGTCGCGGCCCTGCCGCTGCTCGACGTACGCGTCCCCGAGGTGTACGACCGCCTCGACGGCACCAGCGCCCAGGACTTCCTCGACGCCGTCCGCTTCCCCGACAGCGCCCGCCACCTGGCGTTCGAGGTGTTCTCGCGCAGCTTCTTCGCCGACCCCCGCTTGCTTTCGGCGGCCGAGATGGCGCTGATGTTCCACATCTACTTCCTCGGCTCCGCGGAAGGCCTCCTGTTCGACGTCCCCGCCGCGCCCTTCCCGGCCGCCCTGTGGGACCCCCTGGCCGACCATCTGCGGCGGCACGGCGCCGACGTACGCACCGCCACGCCCGTCGAGCACATCGCGCCCACGGAGGACGGCGGCCACCGGGTCGTCACCGCCCGGGACGAGCGGCGCCACGACGGCGTCGTCCTGGCCCTGGACGTCGCCGGGCTGCGCTCCCTCGTCGCACGCTCGGACCTGCTGGGCGACGCCCCGTGGCGCGAGCGGGTCGCACGGCTGCGCAACGCCCCGCCGTTCCTGGTCAGCCGGCTGTGGCTGGACCGGCCCGTGGCGCCGGGCCGGCCCGGGTTCCTGGGCACCAGCGGCTTCGAGAACCTCGACAACATCAGCGTCCTGGACCGCTGGGAGGACGAGGCCGCCCGCTGGGCCGCCCGCACCGGAGGGTCCGTCGTGGAGCTGCACGCCTACGCGGTGGCACCGGAGGCGCCCCGCGACGTCGAGGAGAAGCGCCTCGCCGCCCAACTGCACCGCGTCTACCCGGAGACACGTACCGCCACGGTCGTCGACGCCCGCCACGAGTGGCGCGACGACTGCCCCCTGTTCCCGGTGGGCGGCTACCGCGACCGGCCCACCGTCCGCACCCCGCACCCCGGCCTGGTGGTGGCGGGCGACCTGGTCCGTACCGACCTGCCCGTGGCGCTGATGGAACGCGCGGCGACCACCGGGTTCCTCGCCGCCAACGCCCTGCTGGAGCAGTGGGGCGTCCAAGGGCAGACGCTGTGGACGGTGCCCGGCCGCGGACGCAGCGCCCTGCTGCGGGGGCTGGCGAAGTGGGGGACCGGATGAGCGGCCCCCGCGGGCGCCGGCGCCCCCGGGAGTGCATCCGCCCGTACGGGCCACCCGGAAGACGAACGGCAATGAGGTGCGCCGCGGCGCACCACCGCCGTCCCCGCGCCCGCGGCGGACGGCACGGACGTGGCAGTGGAAGAGGTGGGTCATCGTGTCCGCTCCCCGGGGCGCAACGGACGTACTGGTCGTCGGAGCCGGCGCCGCCGGCCTCGCCTGCGCCCGCGACCTGCTCGCCGAGGGCGTCGGCGTACGGGTCCTGGAGGCCTCCGACGCGCCCGGTGGCCGCATGCGCTCCGACCGCGTCGACGGGTTCGTCGTGGACCGGGGGTTCCAGGTCTTCAACACGTCCTACCCCCAGGTCCGGCGGCGCCTCACCCTCCGCGACCTGAGGCTGCGGCCCTTCACCCCCGGCGTGCTCATCCACACCGGGTCCGGCCGGCTGCGCTTCACCGACCCCACCCGGCGGCCCGGTACCCTGCCCGACCTGCTGCCGGGCCGCCTCGCGGGCCCCCGCGACCTGGCCGCCCTGGGCGTGCTGTCGGCCAGGGACGCGCTGCTCCCGCCGCGGCTGCTCAAGAGGTCGCCCGACACCACCACCCGGACCGCCCTCGCCGCCGCCGGGGTCTCGGACGCGCTCGTCGAGCGGTTCTTCCGGCCGTTCCTGTCCGGGGTGTTCCTGGAGGACGAACTGGAGACCTCCGGGCGGGTGTTCCACCTGGTGTGGCGGAGCATGCTGCGCGGCACCCTGTGCCTGCCCATGGAGGGCATCGGCGCCGTCCCGCGCGCCCTGGCGGCCGCCCTGCCGGCCGGAACGGTACGCCTGGAGGCGCCCGTGGAGCGGCTGACCGAGGACGGCGTGCTCACGGCGGACGGCGAGGACGTGCCCGCCCGTGCCGTGGTGGTCGCGACCGGCCCCGCGACGGTCGCCGCCCTGCTGCCGGACGTGGAACTCCCCGCCTACCGGGTCGTGACCACCTACTACCACGTCGCCCCCCGCTCCCCGGCCGGTGAACCCACCCTGCTGGTGGACACCCGGCGCCGGTTCCTCAACACCTGTGTGCTCAGCGACGTGGCGCGCGCCTTCGCCCCGCCCGGACACGCGCTGGTCGCCACCTCGGTGCTGGGCGAGGACACCCGGGGCCGGGAACGCGAGGTGCGCGCGGCGCTCGACGAGGCGTACGACACCGGCACCGGCTCCTGGGACCTGCTCACGGTCCGGACCGTCCAGGACGCGCTGCCCGCCATGCCACCGCCGCAGCCGCTCAGCCGCACCACCCGCGTGGCGCCGGGCCGGTACGTGTGCGGGGACCACCGGGCCACCGGGTCGGTGCAGGGCGCCCTGGCCTCAGGGGCGCGCGCGGCCCGCGAGGTGCTCCACGACCTGGGACGGTGACGCCCGCCCCCCGCCCCGTGCCGCCCCGGCCGCCGCCCCAGGGGGCCGGGGGCGCCGGCGCCGGGTGGCCCGCAGCGTCAGCTCCGCCATGGACACCTGCCGCCGGGACGCTCCGGTCCGCCGGCCGGCGGGCTCACCGCACCTCGCCCTGGAGGAACTCGGTGAGCGCCTTGCCCGGACGGAAGGAGGTCGTGCCGCCGTCGCCGTGAAAGCTGCCGAAGCTGCCGAGGACGACCGTCTCACCGTTCCGCAGCGCCCGGGCGATCGCACCCGGGTGCTCCACGGTGCCGAAGAGCGCGTCGACGATCCGTTCGACGTCCTCCCGGGGGAGCCCGGCCCCGTCGCCGTGCCCGCCCGCCCCGGCGGCGGTCGTCTCGATGAGCTGCGCCTTGTCCATGAGCCGTACCCGTTTCCCGTGAGGTCGGAAAGACCGAAGAACCTGAAGCACCCGAAGAGCCCGGAGAACCCGGAGAACCCCGGAGATCCGGAGAACCCGGAGATCCGGAGATTCCGGAGACCAGCATCACGGCCGCCCGCCGCCCCCGCACGTCGGAGCCACCGGGCTTGCCGCCCCGCGCCCCCCGGACCGCCCCGCGCCCCCCCCGGACCGCCCCACGCCTCTCGGACCGCCCCGCGCCCCCCGGGCCGGGCGCGGCCCCCGTCCTCACGCCCCCTTGCGGAAGCGTTCGCTCAACTGTCTGCCCACCGCCGGGGTGACGCGCCCGGCCGGCAGGTCCACCCCGAGCCGCAGCGCGAGGTCGGCCGCGTACAGGTCGACGGCCGACTCGGTCAGGTCCGCCAGCCCGGCCGCCGCCTCACGGCCGCGCCGCCACCCGGCCAGCACCAGCGCCGTGCCCGCCAGGGCCGCCGGCCACCACTGGACGGCCAGGCACAGGTAGAGCAGCCCCCAGCCGCCGAGCGTCGCCGCCTCGGCCATCGCCCCGCGGGCGGCGACCAGATCGGCACGGCACGGTTCGGGCAGCAGCGTCCACAACCGGGGCCAGGCGTACGGGAAGTCCAGCCCGTACTGGCCGTGGACCCGGACCCCCACGCCCCGCAGCCGGTCGCCGATCCACGTCGGCCTGGCCGGCCGGGTGAGCGCGATGGCGTTGCGGGCCTCCGCGAGGGCGGCCCGGTCCGCGGCGGCCGCCCGCCCGAAGGCCACGACGGCACGGTCCCACCGGCCCTGCCGGCGGCGGACGAGCCGGCCGGTCAGCCACCCGGGCCCGGACGCCAGCCACATCCGCTCGACCGCCGTGCCGAGCCCCCGCGCCACGAGCCCCGCCACCGCGGCCGCCGCCAGGAACGCCAGGGACAGCAGCACGGCCGACACCGGACGGCGGTCGTAGTGCGCGGCGAACCCCTCGACCGCCCGCACCAGCAGCCGCGGGTCGAGGGCGTGGCGGTGGCCCAGCACGGCACCCGCGGCGGCGACGGCCGCGAACAGCGCGCCCGGCAGGAGCAGCAGGCCCACCCAGCGTTCGGCGAGCTTCTTCCCCAGCTCGGCCAGGAAGGCGTTCATCCGAAGGACAACGGCTCGTCGAACACCGCGCACTCCGGCAGCGGGCCACCCGGCTCGCGGGCCTCCACCCGCGAACAGCGCCCGCCCGGACACGAGTAGGACCCGGCCGGGGGCGCCACCGCGTCCTGACCGGGCACCGGGGCGTACCCCCGTGACCGCAGCGGCAGCCCCAGCCGTCCGCAGACCCGCTCCACCACCTCCGTCACCGGCACCGTGCCGGCGCGCAACTCCGCCAGCGACCGGGCCAGTTCGGCCGACCAGCCCTCCGCGCGGGCCTGCTCGCGCAGCTCCGGCAGATCACCGCAGAGCCACCCGAGGCCGTCCGCGTCCACGGCCGTGCTTTCCACCCGTTCCCCTTCCCCCCGGCGTCGCACGGAATAGTCTCATCGTTCGTAGCCGTGAGTCAGGTACAGGGCGGCATCACGCACGGCCGCACGGGGGCTGGGGGGCGGGATGAACACGGAAGACCTCACGTTCGCCATGGAGGACCGGCTCGACGCCTTCTCCACCGGCGGTGACCCGGCGCTGCTCCGGGAGCCGGAGGCACGGCTGCTGGCCGACCGGCTCCACCACGCGGTGGACTGGTTCGCCCCGCGCACCGGACCGGCCGACACCGCCCGGGCGTTCAACGTCGCGGTGCTGCTGGCGACCTTCCACTGGTACCGCTTCCAGCAGGACGGGACGCGCGCCGACGCCGAGCGCGCCGCCCTCTTCTTCAAGCTGGTGCACCCCGTGGCCGCGCACTGCGTCCCCGCCGTGCTGCTGGAGGCGTTCGCGGGGCAGGGCGGCCGGCCGGGCGGCGCGCTCACCGCGACCGAGGCCGCCGCGTACACCGCCCTCGCCGTCAACCTCCTGAAGGACGCGGAGGCGAACGGCGACCCGCGCCTGCTCGACGACGCCGTCGAACTGTGCCTGTTCGCCGCCCGCGCCCACCCGGAGCAGGACCTGGTGCAGGCCGAGGCCCTCGTCACACTCGGGAACGTCCTCACCCGCCGCTACGAGTACACCGGCGATCCGGACTCGCTCACCCGGGCCTGCACGGTGACCGTCAAGGGCGGGCAGCGGATCCCCGAGGGGCACCCCTACCGCCTCACGCTGTGCTCGGGCCTCGGCCACACCGCGATCCGCGTGTACGAACGCGGCGGCGACCCCGGCACGCTCGACCTGGCGATCCGGGCCCTGCGCGAAGCGGCGTACGAAGCGCCCCGCGACCACCCGCACCGCGCCGCCTTCCTCACCAACCTCGCCTCGGCACTGAGCCGCCACTACGCCCACACCGGCCGCACCGAGGCCCTCGACGAGGCGCTGGAGGCACAGTTCGAGGCCGCCAGGACCACCCCCCGTGACCACCCCGACCTGCCGAGCCGGCTGGTCAACCTGGCCGCCGCCCTCGAAAGCCACCCCGGCCCCCTGCCCGGGCGCACCGACGGGGACGACCTGGTGGTCACCCTGCTCCGGGACGCGCTCTCCCTCCTCACCGAGGGCCACCCCGACCGGCCCGGTTGCCTGTACCTCCTCGCGGGCGCGCTCCTGGCGCGGTTCACCCGCACCCGTGACCCGCGCGACCTCCTCGACGCCGTCGAGGCGGCCCGTACGGCGGTCGGCACGGTCCCCGCCGGGGACCACCGGCGGCCGAGGACGCTGAGGGGCCTCGCCCGTTCCTTACGGGAGTACGCCGGCCACTTCGCGGCCCCCGACGCGCTCGCCGAGGCCATCGGCGCACTCCGGGAGGCGGAGGCGCTCCTGCCCGCCGACCACCCCGAGCGCACCGAGACCCTGAGCGCGCTCGGCTTCGCCCTGGCGGAGCGCCACACGGCCACCGGCGACCCGGCCGACCGCGAACGGGCGGTCCACCACCTCCGCGAGGCGTCCTCCGTACCCTCCGCCCCGGCCCGGGCCCGCGCCCGCGCGGCCGCCGGCGCGGGCCACCTCGCCGCCGACGCGGGGGACTTCACCACCGCCCTCGGCTCCTTCGCCCTCGCCCTCGAACAGCTTGAGCTGACCGTCTGGCGCGGCCTGGAGCGCGACGACCGGGAACGCCTGATCGCGGAGTACCCGGGACTCGTCCCGCACGCCGCCGCCGTCGCCGTACGCGCCGGAAAGCCGGAACGCGCGGTGGAACTCCTCGAACAGGGCCGGGGCATCCTCCTCGCGCAGTCCCTGGAGAACCGCACCGAGCACACCGGGCCCCGCGCCGTGGCCCCGGAACTCGCCGACAGCCTCCGCCGGGTCCTCGACGAACTGGACCGGCTGCCCGAGGCCCCCCACGCCACGGCCGCCGGGGACGCGCGGGGACGCCGCCACGTCAACGAGCGGCGCGTGGCCCTGGCACGGCGGCGGGAGGAACTGCTCGCCGCGATCCGCGCCCTGCCCGGGCTCTCCGGCTTCCTGCGCGCCCCGTCCTTCGCCACACTGCGCGCCGCCGCCGACGACGGCCCGGTCGTCCTGCTCGTCCCCAGCCGGTACGGGTGCAGCGCCCTGCTCCTGACCGGCGAGGGCGTCCGCGCCCTCCCCCTGGACGTCGACGACAGCGCCCTCGGCGCACGGGTCCTCGCCCTCACCGGCGCCCTGGGCGCGGGCGGCTCGCCCCTCACGGCCCGGCGGGTGCTCGTGGAGACCCTGTCCTGGCTGTGGGACACGGTCGCCGGACCGGTACTGGCGGCGCTCGGCCACACCGGGCGGATCGCCCCGGACGCCCGGGGGCCCCGCCTGTGGTGGTGCCCCACCGGCCTGTTCACCCTGCTCCCCGTGCACGCGGCGGGCCGCCCCCTCCCCGCCGGCGACGGGACGCCCCGCCACACCGACACCGTGCCGGACCGGGTCGTGTCCTCCTACGCCCCGACCCTGCGGGCCCTGCTGCACGCCCGCGAGCGGCACGGCCGGCCGGCCCCGGCGGCGCACGCCCGCGGCCTCATCGTGGCCATGCCCGCGACCCCCGGCCGGCCCGACCTCCCCGCGGCCGGCGAGGAGGCCCGCGCCCTGCGTCGACGGCACCCCGACGCCGAGTTCGTCACCGGGCCCGCCGCCACCGCGCCCGCCGTACTGGACGCCCTGACCCGCTGCTCCTGGGCCCACTTCGCCTGCCACGGGGCACAGGACCTGGCCCGCCCGTCCCGGGGCGCGCTCTTCCTGCATGATGGTCCGCTGTCGCTGCGGGACATCGCCGGACTGCGGCGCACCGGGGCCGGGTTCGCGTTCCTGTCCGCCTGCGAGACCCACCGCGGCGGCATCGTCCTCGCCGACGAGGCGATCACCTTCGCCACCGCGCTCCAGCTCGCCGGCTTCCGTGACGTGGTCGGCACCCTGTGGTCCATCGACGACGCCTTCGCGGCGACGGTCGCCGGCCTGGTCCACGACCGCCTCGCCGGGCCGCCCAGGACGGACCCGGCCGCCGCCCTCCACACGGCGCTGCGCACCGTACGGGAGCGGCGGCCGGAAGCCGTGCTGAGCTGGGCGCCGTACGTTCACGTCGGCCCGTGAACGTCCGCGCCCCCGGCCTCAGATGGTCATGGACTCCTGGAGCCAGCGGCTGATCCGGTACGGCACCCACCAGGCGAGCGGACCGACGTCCAGCACCAGCTTCTCGCTCCGGAAGTCGTCGAGGACGGCGGCCGGGACGGAAGCGGCGGGCGCTCCGTACGCGAGACGCTCGATGGTCCGCTCGTACTCCGGTTCGTCGGCGGTGAAGCGGCGCAGCTCCCCCCAGCGGCGGTCCCGGATCTGCACGAAGCCGGGCCCCTTCCGCCACAGGCACTTGCACAGGTAGTGGCCTCGCCGCCAGGCGCGCAGGGCCTCGTCGCAGCCGTCGGGCCCCGCGAGGGTCCGGGGCGGCTGGAGGTGGCTGAGGACCTGCCAGGCGCCGGCCGGCTCCGCCGGGTCGAGGACGAGGTCCCACTCGACGAGGACGGCCCGCGCGGTGAGGTCCCGCACCAGGCTCAGGGCGGCCACCGTGCCGGCGGCCCGCCCGGGACCGGCGTCCCCCCTCAGGTCGACGGCACCGGGCAGCCGCACGCGCCGGGCGCCGAGCTGCCAGAGCCGTTCGCTCTCGCCCTCCAGCGTCCCGGGGAGGGCCAGTTCGCCGAGGAACATCCCGGGCAGCTCGCAGGCGTCGGGGTCGTAGTCCCGCCAGGCGAGGACGGCGGGCGGGCTCAGGGTGGTGCTCATCGGGCGTGCTCCTCCTCGGGTCGGACGCGGTGGGCCGCGGAGGTGCCCGCG
Source organism: Streptomyces sp. NPDC016309 (assembly GCF_043077235.1). Taxonomy (NCBI): domain Bacteria; kingdom Bacillati; phylum Actinomycetota; class Actinomycetes; order Kitasatosporales; family Streptomycetaceae; genus Streptomyces; species Streptomyces sp. NPDC016309. Next base: position 271,111 of record NZ_JBIBSG010000002.1, read on the forward strand.
CGGGCGCGGTCCTCCGGCACGGTCATACGCGGACGGGTTCGGCGGACGCGGCCGGAGCGGCGGGCCCGTCGGGTTCGGCGGGTGCGGCCTCGGCCGCGTACGCGTGACGCATGAAGTCCAGTCGCAGCAGGTCCTCGTTGACGGCGGCCGGGGCGACGTGGACGTACTGCCCGCCGTCGGTGAAGACCAGCCCGAGGGCGACCCAGGAGTCGAGGAGCCGCTGGACACCGTCCTCGTCACGGGCGGCCCCGGGCGCCTTGCGCGCGGCCTTCCTGGCGAGGGCGGCGGGAGTGTGCGGCTGGTCGAGGAGGCGGAAGACGGCCTGCTCGAACGGGTCGGTGAGCTCCATGGTCCGCCAGCCGAAGGCCCGCCGGCGGGAGACCAGCACGATCCGGTCGCCCAGGTCGTCGTGGGTGAGCCGGGCGTCCGCGTGGTGCTTCTTCCAGGCCGCCAGCGCGTCGTTGAGCGCGGTGACGGTCGGCTCGCCGATGCCGCGGGCCGGTGCCTCGAAGACGTACGCCAGGTCGTACAGCTCCGGCTCCGGCAGGTCGTAGGTGAAGCGGTAGTGCTCCTCCGGCCGCAGCCCGGTGAAGCCGAGCTCGGGGCGCTCGAAGTACGGGCTGAAGCGTTCGATGGCGATCCGCGCGGACAGGTCGACCGGCGGGTCGAGGTGCTCCAGGGCCGGGATCTGGGCGATCACCGGTTCGTAGTCCCGGGCGGTCTCGCCGGGGAAGCCGTGGAGGTAGTTCCAGGCGACGGACAGTCCGGTCTCGGCGCCGTCGCGGAGCATCCGGACGTTCTGGCAGCCGCTGACGCCCTTGTCCATCAGGTCCAGCACCCGGTGGTTGAGCGACTCGATCCCGGGCTGGACGTAGATCATGCCCGCCTCGGCGAGCGTCCGGAGCTGTGGCCGGCGCATGTTGGCCTTGATCTCGATGTGCAGCCGCAGGTCGTACTCGCTCTCGATGATCCTGGGCAGCACGGTCGTCAGGTAGCCCATGTCCAGGATGTTGTCGACGACGTACATGTCCAGGACCCGGTGGCGGCGGGCCAGTTCGATGATCTCGTCGTAGAACGTGTCCGGGCTCTTGGACCGGAACTCCATGAACGACCCGTTGAGGCCGCAGAAGGTGCAGTGGTGCTTCTCGCCCCACCAGCAGCCGCGGGCGCCCTCGACGACCAGTTTGGGTTCGACCCAGTTGCGGGCGACGGAGGCGGCCAGGCGCTCGAAGTAGCCGCTGTAGTCGGGCGGCAGGATCGCGGCGGGCGGCAGCGGCCGGGTCGCCATCGGGTTGGCCTCGCTCTCCCCGCCGGGGCCGCGGTGGCACAGGCCCGGCACCCCGGAGAGGTCCGACCCGTCGGCGAGGGCGGTGAGCAACTGCGGGAAGGCCGCCTCGCCCTCACCGCGTACGACGTGGTCCACGAACGGGAAGTTGCGGTGCACGGCGGCCCCCTGCGCCCCGTCGCAGTTGGCCCCGCCCATGACGGTGACGATGTGCGGGGCGAGCTGCTTGACCCGCCGCGCGGCGGCGAGCGCCGCGGTGTTCTGCTGGAACGTGGAGGTGAACCCGACCACGTCGGGGGAGTGGTCCACGATCCGCCGCGCGATCTCGTCGACGAACTCCGGCACCACCCGGTGCAGCGCCCGGGTCATCTCCATGCGCGACTTCTTGAGCTTCCCGCGCATCACGGCGGTGAACTCCTCGTCGCGCCAGTGCGGGTCGTCGTGGAGCGCGGAGGAGAACACCCAGTCGCCGCAGCCCATGAAGTAGGACGACAGGGCGTAGTACTCGTAGTCGTCACCGGTGAACCCGGTGCGCGCGGTGATCCAGTCGGTGAACTCGAGATTGGCGTGCAGGACCTCGGCCTCGGCGCCGGGCACGCGCTCGTCCACGCTCCGTTTGAGGATTCCCAGCGCGAGGGACGGAAGGTCGATGGGCGACCAGGGCATGTTGACCAGCAGGACACGCATGTCGGCTCCTCGGGGATGGGGGACCGGCCGGCCCGGCGGTGCACCACCGGGCCGGCCGGCGGCGGTCAGTCCTCTTCCGCGTCCTCGGCGTTGCGGAACGGGACGGTGACGGTGATGCCGACGCTCGGCTTGCGGTTCTCCTCGTCACCCGCGAGCGGGTCGTTGTGGATGATGTCCTTCTGCATGGGACCTTCTCCTCTCCGTGGTGCGTTCGGCGGTGCGGTGCTCCCCGCTCCGGGCGGAGCGGGGCGTCTGGGGGCGGCGGACGGGGCCGCGCAGTTCCCGGTCGAGGAAGACCACGGCGCGGCGCAGCACGGTGACGTGGTCGCCGCCGTCGTAGCCGTCGTGGCCGGAGTCGAGCCACAGGGACTCGTACGGGACCCCGGCGGCGCGCAGCGCGGCGAGGTAGCCGCGTACCTGGCCGGGCGGGCATTTGGCGTCATGGGTGGCGGCGGCCACCAGCACTGGGTCGCGCACCGAGGCGGCGTAGTGGATGGGCGAGCTGCGCGCGTACCGGTCGGGCACCTCGTCGGGCGTGCCGCCGAAGAGCCGTTCGTCCAGGGCGCGCAGGGCGGGGGTGGTGGTGCGGTGGGCGGCCACGCAGTCGGCGACCGGCTTGACCGCGACCCCGGCCCGCCAGAGGCCGGGGCGGGTGCCGAGGGCGAGCAGGACCAGGTAGCCGCCCCAGGAGGTGCCCCACAGCCCCACCGCGTCGGCGCGGACCAGCCGCCGGGCCACCAGGTCGGCCCGGACGGACGCCAGGTCCGCGACCTGGGCGAGGCCGACACCCCGGTCGGCCCGGTCGGCGCGGCCGTTGGGGCCGGGGTCGTCGGCCGTCCCGCCGAAGGCGCGCCGCCAGCGGGGCCCGTAGCCGGTGGAGCCGCGGTAGTTGACGCGGGCGACGGCGAAGCCGGAGGCGACCAGGGAGTGGACCACGCCGTCGTAGGCGTCGCGGTCGTGGTCGGCGGGACCGCCGTGCACCAGGAACACCGCCGGGGCCGGACCGCGCGGCGCGTCGGGCAGGCTGAGCAGGGTGTGCACGGGCCCGTCCGGGCCGGGCGTCCACACGTCCCGGTGGGTGCCGGGCACCCGGTCGGCGACGGTCGGCAGCGGAGGTAGGGGGGTGCCCAGCGACGAACGCAGCCGGGGCGGCTCGCCGGTGGACGTCCAGAGGCAGTGGAGGTCGCCGCCGGGCCGGGTGGCGGCGTCCAGCAGGGTGCCGGGCGGGGTGGGGACGGCGGTGACGGTCCGTGCGGTGAGGTCGGCGCGGTGCAGGGTGGAGCGGCCGTGGCGGTCCTGCCGTACGAGGACGCGGTGGCCGCCGGCGTCCCAGCGGGCGGTGATCTCGGTGTCGAAGGCGCACCATTCGTGGGTGGTCAGCCCGCGGTCGGGCCGCCAGGTGGCCAGGACGTAGCGGTCCTCGTACTCGCGGACGAGGAGGAGCTCCTCGGCGTCGCCGGCGGGGGCGAAGCCCAGGGACCACAGCCTCCCGGTGTCGCCGCCGCCCGGCAGGACCGCGACCACGGCGCCCTCGCCGGTGAGGACGGTGACGGCGCCCGCGCCGGCCAGGGCCAGCAGCCGGCCGCCGGGCGTGATGCCGGTGAGGGTCGCGTGACCGGCGGCGCGGGTCACCGTCCGGGCGGCGCCGCCGCGCGGGCCGACGTGGACGGTGGTGGCGTGGCCGTCGCCGAGCGCCACCGCCACGGTGGCGTGGTCGCTCACCGCGAGGCCCCGGGGCCGGCCGGGCGGGACGCCGGTGAGGCCGGGCCGGTCGGGGCCGCCCGTGAAGGGCTGGAACCGCCAGAGCCCCGACCCCCGGGCGTCCTCGTCGAACCACCACACGTACGCGTCCCGGTCGATGGCACCGTGCAGGGTCCCCCGGGGGCGCCGGGTGACCTGCCGGGCGCGGCGGGCGGCGGCGTCCCAGGTGAACACCTCGCAACGGCCCTCGGCGTCGGCGGTGAACACCATCTTGGCCGGGTCGGCGGCGCACACCTCGGGCAGGGCGGCCCGGTACACCTGGTAGCCGCCGCTCACCGGACGGCCTCCGCGGCCAGGGCGCCGCGCACCGGGCGCCGGGAGGTGTGGGCCGCGAGGACGGCGAGCGTCACCCCGCAGGCCAGGGCGGGCGCGGTGGTGGAGACCCGCTCCGCGAGCGCCCCGGCCAGGACGGGGGCCAGGGCCGCGGCGCCGGTGGTCGCGGTGGCGAGGACCGCGCCCGTACGGGCCTGGAGCGCGGGGGCGGTGGCCCCGATCGCCCGGGCCTGGAGGATGACGGAGGCGAGCGGCATCAGCAGGCACACCAGCCCGAACAGCGCCCCGTACGCCCACGCGCCCACGACGGTGGCGAGCGCGGCGGTGAGCGGGACGAGCAGCCAGGTCACGCCGGCCACCACCCGAGGGGCGCCGAAACGTTTCGCCACCCTGGGCGCGGCCAGCGCCCCGGCCAGGCCGGCGGCGCCCGAAGCGGCGAGGACCGCGCCGAGCACGGCGCCGCCGTGGCCGCCGCGCTGGAGCGTGAAGACGGCCCCGTAGTAGAGCGCCACCACCACGAGGTTGACCGTCGCGCTCCACACCAGCACCAGCCGCAGCAGCGGTGACGAGCGCACCAGCCGCCACCCGGCCGCCGCCTCCCGCACCGGCCCCTCGCCCCGCTCGCGCGGTGCCGGCGCGGTGAGGTCCGCGCGCATGGCCCGTACGCACAGGGCGCCGACGACGTAGGAGAGGGCGTCGGCCAGGAACGGCAGGGCGCGGGCGGCCTGGTAGAGGACGCCGCCGAGCGCGGGCCCGACGATCAGAGCACCCTGGTCGGCCGCGGTGAGCCGGGCGATCGCCCGGGGCTGCTCGGGCCCCGGGCAGACCAGGGCCACCGTCCCGCGCGCCGCCGCCTCGAAGCAGGCGGTCGCGAACCGCTCGACCAGCACGGCGGCGAGGACCAGTCCCAGCGGCGGCTCGCCGGCGGTCAGGGCGACGGCCACGCCGCCCATCGCCAGGGCGGACACGGTCGCGGACCCGAGCATCACGCGCTTGCGCGCGCCCCGGTCGACGGGCACGGCGACGAGGGGGCCGAGCAGGAGGCCCAGGGCGGTGGAGACGCCTGCGACCAGGCCGACGGCCTGGGGGGAGTGGCCCAGTCCGAGCAGCAGGAGCGGAAGGGCCGCACCGGAGGCCTGGCTGCCGATGCCGTCGGCGGCGTTGGCCCACCAGAAGAGCCGTAAGTCGCGCGATCCCGCCCGGTGGTGGGACGGTCGTGCGGTTGACGCGGGCCGTTCCACGCAGCACCTCACCGATTTGGCGAAACCGTGCAGAAAGTGTGTGGGAAGCGAAACGAGCGGGAGCTTAATCACGCTCGAACAAGCGCCACAAGAGCCCGTCGTGGGTGGCCGAATTCCTTCAACGGGGCGCCCTCCGGGGCGTGGTGGGAGGAGAGGGCAAGTGAAGGGAGATCATTCCGCCGGCGGTGCGGACACCCCGTGCTCCCTCCAGGCATGACGCGTGTCCGCGCGCCCGCCGTCGCCGCCGCCGGGCGGCGGACGGGCGGCCGCGTCCGGCGATCGGCTCCTGCCCCACCGGGCCGGGCCGCGCGGCGCTTTCGGCCGAGAATGTTCGCTGACGCCGGTCCCGCTCCCCGGCCGTCCGGCCCCCGCACGCCGCCGCCGGCCGTACCGACCCCCCCATTCGGGTCATTGCGGTGCCGGGACGGAGCCCCGACATTGGTGAGGGACGGTGCGGCCGGTCCGTACCGCGGACCACGGGGGGCTCGTGATGGACAGGTATCGGCAGACAGCGGGGATGTGTCGCGGAAGCGGCGTCCGCCCGGAGGGCGGGGCCGGGCGGTCCGGCGGGTCCCCCGGGACCCGCCCCAGGTCCGTGACGCCCGCACGGCGGCGCCTGGCGGCGGTCACGGCGGCCCTCGCCGCGGCCTGTGCCCTGGGAGTGCTGACGGCCCCGCCGGCCGCCGCCGAGGTCAAGTCCACGTGCGGCAGGTACATCTGCGTGGCCACGGCCTACCAGGGGCGCGACTACGTCCAGGACATCACCGTGACGACGAGGGACGGACTGCCCGGGACGCTGCGCGCCTTCGTGGGCGACTTCCGCGACAGCAAGGCCGGTGTGTCGCGGTGGCGGTTCGTCGTCAACCGCGAGATCAGGGCCTATCCGCGCTTGGCCGTCTGCGGCGGCCTGGACCGCAGCGGCAGGTTCATCGAGAACCACTGCGTCATGATCCCCTGACCTCCCGCGCCGGGGCTCCGGGCCCGGTGCGTCCCGGTGCGGGCGGGGCGCCGGGGGCGTCCGCCTCTCCGGGTAACGGGTTTGGGGTACCTGCGGCGCGGGCAGGAGCATGGGCCGCCTACGATGACCGCCCATGAGCATGAGCGAGAGCGGCAGACCCCTGGTCGACGCACGGTTCGAACTGGTCTCCCGCTTGGGCAGCGGCGGTATGGGCACGGTCTGGCGGGCGCGTGATGTCGCCCTGGACCGGGAGGTGGCGCTCAAAGAGGTCCGGCCGCCCGACCCGGCCGTCGAGGAGGCCAACCCCGGCCTCGCCGCGCAGATGCGCGAGCGTGCCGTCCGTGAGGCCCGGGCGCTCGCCCGGCTGTCGAACCCGCACGTCGTGACGATCCACCACATCGTGGAACCGGCCGACGGCTCGCACCCCTGGATCGTCATGGAGCTCGTCGAGGGCCGGTCCGTGTACGACCGGCTCCTCGAGGGCCCCATGCCCGTGCCCGAGGTCGTCCGGCTCGGCCTGGAGGTCCTGTCCGCGCTGCGCGCCGCGCACTCCGCGGGCATCCACCACCGCGACGTCAAGCCCGCGAACGTGCTGCTGCGTCCCGACGGGGGCGCCGTGCTCACCGACTTCGGCATCGCCGCGCTCTCCGAGGCGACGTCCCGCCTCACCTCGACCGGCGACCTCATCGGCTCGCCGGAGTTCATCGCGCCCGAGCGCGTGCGCGGGGAGGAGGGCAACCCGGCCTCCGACCTGTGGTCGCTGGGCATGCTGCTGTACGTGGCGGCCGAGGGCCACCACCCGTTCCGCCGGGCGACCAGCCTCGCGACCGTCGTCGCCGTCCTGGACGACCCGCTCCCGCCGCCGGTCAGGTCGGGTGCGCTCACGCCCGTACTGGAGCGGCTGCTGGTCCGCGACCCCGCGCGACGCCCCGACGGCGCGGGACTGGAGCTGCTGCTGCGCGAGGCGGCGGGCCGCGCGGGCACGGCGGCACCGGCGGACGCCGCGCCGGAGGACTCCCGCCCGGCTGACCGGCCCGCGGGCCCCGCCCACCCGCACGCCCCGTTCCCCCCGGCCGGCCCGCCCACCGCTCCCGGCCACGCCCCGCACCCGGGCGCCGACCCGGGGCCGTACGGGCCGTACCCCGGGTACGCGGGGCCGGGGGCCCACCACCCCACCGGGACGCCGCACGGCACCCCGCCGCACGGGACGTTCGGACCGCCCGTGGCGCCCACCCGCCGGCCGGCGGGCCGCCGCGCGGCCGTCGTGTCCCTCGCCGCCGCCGCGACCGCCACCGTCGTGGTCGCCGCCGCCCTGAACTGGCCGCTGGGCAAGGACGCCGCGGACGAGGGCAAGAGCCCCACGCCGTCGTCCAGTTCCGCCCGGCGCACGCCGGTGGCCGACACCGGGGGCACCACGCCCGGCACGGGAACGCCCGCCGGCACCGGCACCGGCAACGGCTCGGGCACCGGCGGCGCCCGGACCACCGGCACGCTGCTGACCCCCGCGAACGTCCGCACCGTCCTCGCCGCGTTCCGCGAGGCGAGCGGCAACCAGCAGGTCAAGGAGGTGACGGTGTACGAGAACTACGCGATGGCCGACATCCCCACCAAGCCGGGCGCCAAGACGTACGACAGCTACCGGTACAGCGACGGCATCGCGACGCGGACCGGACCGGGCGGCACCATCGACCCCGACTCCCCGGACGACCAGACCTTCGACCCGGCGGCCGTGGCGTGGGACACCCTGCCCGCGCTCATCCGGCGCGGGGAGAAGGAGCTCAACGTGGAGAACCCGAACCTGCGTTACCTCGTCCTCCACCGGTGGACGTTCAACGCCGACCAGCCGACGCTGCACTTCTACCTCACCAACGAGTACATGGCGAGCGGCTACCTGGCCACCGACGTGCGCGGCAAGGTCGTGTCCTCCCACCCGGCGTCCTGAGCCGCCCGGGCCGCCGTACCGGTCGTCACAGCCACCCGTTGCGTTGGGCGTGCAGCGCCATCTGGAAGCGGTTCGCGGCGCCCAGCCGGGCCATCAGGACCTGTAGGCGGCGGTAGAGCGTGCGGCGGCCGATCCCCAGCTCGCGGGCGATGACGTCGTCGCCCGCGCCGCCCGCGAGGAGCCACAGCAGACGGCGGTCGTCCGGCGGCAGCCCGCCGGGGCGGGTGGTGCGGCCGTGGAAGGGCAGGGCGTTCTGCCAGGACTGCTCGAACAGCGCGGTGAGCGCGGAGAGCAGTCCGCACGGCTGCACCACCAGCATCGTGTTGTGCACGTCCGCCTCCCTGATCGACAACGACACGAGCGCGTACGCGTCGTCGATGATCACCAGCTTGACCGGCACCGACGGCAGCACCCTCGCCTGCTCGCCGGCGGCGACGCACGGCTCGATGACCTCCTTCAGATGGCCCGGGTGCTCCAGTGACTCCCGCGAGTACACGACGCGCTGGGTCACCCCACGGGCGAGGGTGGCCAGGGCGTCGTCCGTGGCGCCCGGCAGGGGGAAGTACGGCGGTGACTCGAACTGCCGGATCTGCTCGCGCGCGCTCGCCCACGCCTGCCGGATCCGCGGGCCCACGGCCTCCCCGGTGACCACCTCGACGAGACCGTCGTTGTACGCGGCCAGCCGCTGCCGCCGGAACGACTCGAAGGCGCCGCCGACGGCGATGCGCGACTCCTCGATCTCGGTCGCCCGGTGCCGGGCGAGGACCTCCAGGCCGGCGGCCGGCGGCACCGGGGCCACCATGTCCCCGCCCTCCTCGGCGGCGCTGGCCAGACCGGCGTCGACCAGAGTCCCGTACGCCGTGGCCAGTTCGGCCTCGCCCAGCCCGGTCGCGGCGGCGATGGCACGCAGCGGAGCGGGAGCCAGCTCCAGCAGCGCCAGGTACACCCGGGCGGCTGCCCCGTCGATGCCCAGGAGCCGCAGGGCCTCCCCGAGTTTCGCGTTCCTCATGCCCCGCATTATCGACGCCCCGGCGCGGCCCGTGGCCGATCCGTGCCAGTGGCACGATCCGGCCCCGGGGGCGTCCCGGGCACGCTACGGTGCGCGAGCCGCCGGCGACCGGCGGCGGCGAGGGCGGCTCCGCGCCATACCGGAACGATCCTCGCCACCAGGACACCCCCGTTAACCCACCAGACCCCCGACGGAAGAAGGTGCACGCCGTGGCGAAAGGCCGGAAGAACGGTCTCTACTCAGGGATCTCCGAGGAACTCTCCGCGCTGATGCGGACGGGGTGGGCGGACACCGAGCGGCACGACCTGCGGCTCGACGCGCAGGCTCCGTACGCGGCCCGCCGCCGCGCCCGGCTCTCCGCGCGCTTCCCGGGCGAACGCCTGGTCATTCCCTCCGGCAACCTCAAGGTCCGGTCGAACGACGACACCTACCCGTTCCGTCCCTACTCGGGCTACGTCCACATGACGGGCGACCAGGCCCGGGACGGCGCCCTCGTCCTGGAACCCCGCGCGGACGGCGGCCACGACGCCTACTGCTACCAGTTGCCGCGGGACGGCAGGGACACCGACGAGTTCTGGACCGGCGCCACGGCCGAACTGTGGATGGGCAGGCGCCGCTCCCTCGCCGAGTCGCAGCGGGTGCTGGGACTGCCCTGCCGGGACGTCCGCACCGCGGCCGACGACCTGGCCGGGGCCTCCGGCGTGCCGACCCGGATCGTCCGCGGCGTGGACCCGTCCCTGGAGGCCGCCGTCACCACCGACGAGGAACGCGACGCCGGGCTGGAGGAGGCGCTCGGCGACCTCCGCCTCGTCAAGGACGAGTGGGAGATCGCCGAGCTCCGCAAGGCCGTGGACTCCACGGTGCGCGGCTTCACCGACGCGATCGGCGAGCTCTCCGGGGCCGTCGCGTCGTCGGAGCGGTGGATCGAGGGCACCTTCTTCCGCCGGGCACGCCTCGAAGGCAACTCCGTCGGCTACGGCTCGATCTGCGCCGCCGGCGAACACGCCACGATCATGCACTGGACCGACAACGACGGCCCGGTGCGCCCCGGGGACCTGCTCCTGCTCGACGCCGGCGTGGAGACGCGGACCCTCTACACCGCCGACGTCACGCGCACGCTGCCGATCAGCGGCACGTTCACCCCGCTGCAACGCGAGATCTACGACGCGGTGTACGAGGCCCAGGAGGCCGGGATGGCCGCCGTGAAGCCGGGAGCCGCCTACCGCGACTTCCACGAGGCGGCCCAGCGCCACCTGGCGGCCCGGCTGGTGGAGTGGGGCTTCGTCCCGGGCCCGGCCGAGCGCGCGTACGAACTCGGCCTCCAGCGCCGCTTCACCATGGCCGGCACCGGGCACATGCTCGGACTGGACGTCCATGACTGCGCGCAGGCCCCGAACGAGGAGTACGTGGACGGCGTGCTGGAGCCGGGCATGGTGTTGACCGTCGAGCCCGGGCTGTACTTCCAGCCCGACGACCTCACCGTGCCCGCGGAGTGGCGCGGCATCGGTGTCCGGATCGAGGACGACCTGGTCGTCACGGACGACGGCCACGAGAACCTGTCGGCCGGCCTGCCCCGGTCGGCGGACGCCGTCGAGGAGTGGATGGCCCGGCACGCGGGGTGAGGCCGTCGCGGCCGTGGGGACCCGGCAGGAGGGCGGGTCCCCACGCCGCGGTCGCCGCCGCGCCGGGGGGATCCGGGCGCCGCGGTCACCGGCCCGGCGTCAGGGCAGCAGGGCGTCCAGCAGGGGTGTGCTGAACACCCGGTGCGGGTCGAGGCGGTTGAGCGTCTCGCGCGCGGTGTCCCAGCCGGGCCCGCCGCCGGCCCGGTGGCTGTCCGGGACGGCTCCGGTGAGGATCTCGGGCGCGGCCCACGCGGCGCTGTCGGTGTAGGCCCACCCCTTGGACCATTCCACCCGGACGGTGGCGCGATCGTCGTCGAGGTCCTCGAACAGGAAGCGCTCGACGTCCCGGCAGAAGGCGTGCAGGCCGGGTGTGGACGGGTCGGTCAGGACGTCGAACCACACGGCGGTGTCGAAGTCCGGCCGGTCGGGCCGGGCCCGTACCGCCGACAGCAGCGGCGGCCGGGCGCCGGGAACCATGGGGACGGCGGGGTCGTCGGTGCCGGTGACCCGGATCTCCACCTGCCCGTTGACCGGGTACCGGCCGCGGGCGGCGTACTCGTCCAGCAGGCGCCGGTAGTGGCTGGTGAGCCGGTGCACCACCCACTGCACGTCCTGGCGCCGGGTGAGGACGGCGTACCCGTTGGCGGTCTCGCGCAGCGTGGTGGGCCTGATGTAGAGGAGCAGGTCGCGCGAGGCGCCCCACAGGTCCGAGCGGAGCCCCCCGGCCAGCAGGTGCGTGAGGACGTCCGCGGTCAGCAGGTCGCGGATGACGGTGGGGGAGGTGAGCACGTCGGTGAGGTCACCGGTCAGGCCGATCCTGGCGATGAGGTACTGGAGCCGGCCCAGCAGCGGGGCGCTCGCCCAGGACCCGGCGAAGACCTGGCCGGCGAGCCGGGCGACCGGCTCGGGGACGTTGTCGGAGAAGGGGTAGTTGTAGGGCTCCCGCACCTCCCGGGAGGCCAGGGGCCGGTTCGGGCAGACGCTCCAGGTCTTGAGCCAGGGGCGGTCGGTGAAGGCGAACCAGATCGCCTCCACCCGTCCGGTGGCGTCGAGGGGACCAGCCCCGCTCGACAGCGTTCCGCGCCCCACCGGACATGACGGTCCCCTCCTCCACGCGCTCATCCGACCCGGCAGTATCGGCAGACCCCGGCGGCGGTGGCAGCACGAACGATCCATGCTCACTCTTTCGAATGGCATGTACGTGGCGGACCTGGTGGGAGCGGCCGGCCGGGCGTGGTGGGACGGGGGAGGCCCCGGCGGGGGCGTGGGGTGAACGGACGCCGCGATGTGATCAGTTCATTGCATTTTCGGTGCGGTGATTGGTCGTTATGTAGGGCCGGAATGACCGGTGGAGGTTGTCCTTCCAGCAAAGTCACATGGCGAACCCGAACTGACTATGCTCCCCGATGTGTTGCGCCGCGCTCACAGCGAGTCATGGACGCTGTGGTGCGCTCGGACGGAGCACGGCTGTGAAGGGTGGCGACCTCGGCGCGACCTCGAAGCGACCCCGCCGGGGCCCGGCCGGACACCCCTGGATGTCCGAGCGACGGTCCGGCTCGTCCCTTCCGGCGCATCGCACCACCTCAGTCCGCTCATTCCAGATCGTTTAGGGACCTCCTGATGGTTCGTGCAGGTGAAGTTTCCAGAGCCCGGCCCACCGCGGTTGCCCGGGCATGGCTCCTCCCTCCCGGAGTTCTGGCCGGAGCCGCGGTGATAGCGCTGCTCCTCTGCCCCGCACGGATACGGACACCGGTCGCCTGGTGCTGCCTCGGCGCCGTCGTGCTGACGGCCGTCACCTCCGCCGTGACCGCGCGCCGGCAGCGAGCGGCGGAGGCCGCCCGGCACGCGCGGGCGAGCGCCTGGGCGGAGGAGTACTACGCGCGGCGCGAGGCGGCGCTGCACGCGCGCCTGGCCGACCAGCGGGCCACCACCGTCTGGCTGTCCGAGGAACTCCTGCCCGCGGCGGTCGCCCGCCTCAAGAGGGGCGACCCCACCTCGGAGATCCTCCAGGCCGTCCGCTTCGGGGAGCACCTCGACGCCGAGTTCACCGAAGCGCTCAAGGGAGCCCTGCGGACGCTCCTGGAAGCGGTGGAGGCCGAGGAGCACACCAGGGACTCCTCCCAGCGGGCCCTCGTGGCGGTCGCGCGCCGGGTCCAGGCGATCGTGCACCAGCTCGCCAAGGACCTCCGCTCCATGCAGATCCTGCACGGCACGGACGTGATCGTCTCCCGCGGTCTCCAGGACATCGACCACCGCAACGCCCTGATCGGCCGCCTCGCGGCGAGCATCGCCGTCCTGGGCGACGCCCGGCCGGGCCGCCAGTGGTCCAAGGCGATCCCGCTCTACGACATCCTGCGGGGAGCCATGTCCCGCATCGTGGACTACCCCCGCGTCAAGCTGCAGTCCGTGGCGGAGGTCGCGGTCACCGGCCCCGGTGCCGAGCCGCTGATCCACCTGCTCGCCGAACTGCTCGACAACGCCACGACGTTCTCCCCGCCGCACACCCCGGTGGAGGTGACCGCCTGCGAGGTGCCCTCCGGCATCGCGATCGAGATCGAGGACCGTGGCGTCGGGCTCACCGAGGAGGTCCGGCAGCACGTCGAACGCGTCATGGCCCGCGCGGTGAACGGGGTCCCCCTGTCCAGCCTGGGCGACGTGACCCAGCTCGGCCTGCCCGTCGTGAGCCGGCTGGCCCAGGAGCACGGCTGCGACGTCGACCTGCGCACCTCCGCCTACGGGGGAGTCCGGGCCGTCGTGCTCGTACCCCGGGACATGATCACCACCTTGCCGCAGCCCGTGGTGAGGGGCCCGGAAGCCATCCGCAGGCGCACGGTCGGCACCATCCTGCCCGGCCCCAAACCGGTGCGGCCCGCCGTCACGGACTCCGGCGAGGTCAGGAAGACCGTCAACGGGCTCCCGCAGCGCCGGCGCGAGTCGCCCGTCCCGACACCGGTCGTCCAGACGACCACCACGCCCCCCGCGGCTCCGGCCACTCCCCGGCGGACTCCCGGCACGTCCCGCCAGCCGGGTCTGATGTGGGAGGCGTTCAACGGCGAGAAGCGATCGGTCGCCGAACCTTCCCCTTCCCCCAGCGAACCGTCAGATGAGGTTGAGTGACATGCAGCCACTGCCCAACATGGACTGGATGCTCAAGGAGCTCGTGGGCGGTGTCCCGTACGTGCGGCACGTCGTCGTCCTGTCGTCGGACGGCCTGTGCATCGGGCAGGCGAACACGGCGTCCGACACCGCCGACGCCATCGCCGCCGCCTGCTCCGGGATCCAGAGCCTGGCCCGGGCCATCTCGCAGATGTTCCCGCACGGGGACGGCTCGACGCGGATGGTCGGCATCGAGGCCGACGGCGGCTACTTCTCCCTGATGGCCGCCGGTCCGGGGGCGTACCTCGCGGTGCTGGCCGACCTGGAGGTGGACGCCGGACTGCTGGGCGACCGCATGCGGACGCTGGTGGTCCGGATCGGCCAGCACATGACCAGCCCGCCTCGACAGGACATCGGGCAGGCGATGTGACATCGGAGAACCAGGACCCCTGGGATGAAGGCACCCCCGTTCCCCTGTACGTCATTACCGAAGGCCGGGACTCCTCGGCCAAGACCTTCAATCTGGTCACCCTCATCGCGGCGAGGTCCGAACCCGAACCCGCGATGCAACCCGAGCAGGCGGCCATCCTCACCATGTGCACCTACCCGCTGTCGGTGGCCGAGGTGTCGGCGTACCTCAGCCTTCCCTTCAGCGTCGTCACCGTACTGCTCTCCAAACTCGTCGAGGACGAGCGGGTCGAGGCCATCGCACCCGTGCCCGTGGCGGCGTACCCCGAACGCGGACTGCTCGAGGCGGTGATCCATGGACTACGCAAGCTCTGACGCGCCAGTCGCCGGCCCGCGCGGCACCGACATGCTCCTGCCCCACGGGGCCAGGGGGGTCAAGGTCGTCATCGTCGGCGGCTTCGGGGTCGGCAAGACGACCATGGTCGGGGCGGTGAGCGAGATCCCGCCCCTGACCACGGAAGAGACCATGACCCAGGCCGGCGTCGGGATCGACCACAACCCCGGCGCCGCGGGCAAGAAGACCACGACCGTCGCGATGGACTTCGGACGGATCAGCATCAACCACGAGCTGATCCTCTACCTGTTCGGGACCCCGGGACAGGAGCGCTTCTGGTTCCTGTGGAACGGGATCTTCGAAGGCGCGCTCGGCGCCGTCGTCCTCGTCGACACCCGCCGTATCGAAGTCTGCTTCGAGGTCATCACCCGTCTCGAGGACCGCCGCGTCCCGTTCGTCGTCGCCGTCAACACCTTCCCCGACGCTCCCCAGTACCCCGTACCCGATCTGCGCACAGCCCTGGCCCTCAGCGATTCCGTGCCCCTCGTCACCTGTGACGCCCGGGACCGGGAGTCCTGCCGGGACGCCCTGCTCTCGCTGATGGTCTACCTGTGCTCCCTCGCCGCCGCCCAGGAGAACGCATGACCGTCCCACCCACCGAACACGACACCGCGTGGCCCGGCGAGGCACCGCCCCCGGGCTGCCCGGCCCACTCCGCCACGGGCAAGGGCGGCGCCACCCGCCTCTACGGCCCCGTCGCCGAGACCGATCCCATGGGCCTGTACGAGGAGTTGCGGGCCACCCACGGCCCGGTGGCGCCCGTCCTGCTCGACGGTGACGTCCGCGCCTGGCTCGTCCTCGGGTACAACGAGAACCGCGACGTGGCCAGCCGCCCGACCCAGTTCTCCCGCGACCCGCGCGTCTGGCACGGCTGGCGGAGCGGGGAGATCGACCCGGCCACCTCCCCGCTCGTACCGATGATCGGCTGGCGTCCCGACTGCGTCTGCGCGGACGGCGAGGAACACCAGCGGCTGCGCGGGGCGGTCACGGCCGGCCTGAACAAGCTGGACCACCGCGGCATCCGCCGGCACATCACCCGCTTCGCCCACCAGCTGATCGACACGTTCTGCGAGAGCGGCGAGGCGGAACTGGTGGACCGGTTCGCCGAGCATCTGCCCATGCTCACCCTCACCCACCTGCTCGGCATGTCCGACGAGTCCGGCCCCACGCTCGTGCACGCCGCCCGTGACCTCTTCAAGGCCACCGAGACGTCGCTCGCCAGCAACGCGTACGTGCTGGAGAGCCTCGAACGGCTCGTCGTCACCAAGCGCGCCCGCCCCGGCCAGGACATCGCCTCGGCGCTGATGGCCCACCCCGCCGGCCTCACGGACGAGGAGGTCCAGCACCACCTCCGGCTCATCCTGCTCGCCGGCTACGAGACGACCGCCAACCTCATGTCCAACGTGCTCCGCATGGTCGTCACCGACCCGGGGTTCCGCGGCTCGCTGGCCGGCGGACAGATGACCCTGCCCGAAGCCGTCGAGCAGGTCCTGTGGGACGAGCCGCCCCTGATGGTGTGCCCGGGCCGCTGGGCCAACGGCGACACCACCCTCGGCGGACAGCAGATCAAGGCCGGCGACATGCTCCTGCTCGGCCTGGCCGCCGGGAACGTCGACAAAGCGATCCGCCCCGACCCCTCGGCCCCCGTGCACCACAACCGCGCACACCTGTCCTTCAGTGCCGGCAACCACGAGTGCCCCGGCCAGGACATCGGCCGCATGATCGCGGACACCGGCATCGACATCCTGCTCACCCGGCTCCCCGACATCACGCTGGCCGTCCCGGAGGAGAGCCTCACCTGGCGCTCCACCACCTGGGCCCGGCACCTGACGGCCCTGCCCGTGACCTTCGCCCCCCGCGCCCCCCGGGCCCACGAAGACACGGCCCCGCTGCCGGCCCCGCCTCCCCGCAGCGACACGATGCCCCTGGCACCGCCGCGACCCGCGACGGCCCCCGGGCCGGCGGACCGGTCCGACCCCCGAGCCTCGTGGTGGACGCGGGTCCGCCGCCTGCTGCGACGGCGGTAGTCGGGCCCGCGCGGCCGGGCCCGGCGAACGCGCCGGGCCCGGCCGCACGGGTCCGCGGCGCTACTCCTCGAACGGGGCGCCCGCGGCGTAGCGGGGCGCCCCGGTGTACCAGGCGTGGAGGCCGGAGAGGAAACCGCAGGCGCCCCGCAGCCAGGCCGCCAGCTCGGCCCGCTCGTCGTGGCCGAGCCCGGACCGCCGGACCAGCAGCGGCAGTTCGTTGTCGCGGAGGTGCTCGAAGTCCCGCAGCCGGGCGTTGACCAGGTTCAGGGCCGCCGGTACGGCGTCGTCCAGGGAGATGCCCAGGGACGAGCCCACGACCAGCACGAGGTTGTTGACGTCGTACTCCTCGTGCACCTCCCGCTCGTAGGAGGCGATGTCGTTCGCCAGCCCCATGAAGTCCATGAAGGCGTCCAGCAGGGCCCGGACCGTCCGGCTGTTACGGATCCGTTCGGGTATTCGCGCGCCGGTGGCCAGCTCGACGGAGTAGGGGGCGGTGTGGGCGGCGAAGCTGTCCCGCCGGAACGGGGCGTAGTCGATCAGGTGGGGGATGCGGCCGCTGCGGCTGTTGGCCAGTTCCTCGACACCCGCGTCGATGTATCTCGCCAGCGCCCGGTTGAACTCCTTGCGCCAGTGCGCCAGTCTCGGCGGGAAGAGGCGCTGCTGGAGATCGGCGATGCCCCTCTCGACGGCGTTCGTCGGCTCCGGCAGCCGGGCGTCCGGCTCCGGTCTCAGGAAGGCGTGCAGGCGGACGGTGAAGGCCCGCGCGCCGGCCAGGTCGCCGGTCCGCTTGAAGGCGTGGGCGAAGTAGTCGTCCCAGGCCAGCGCCCAGACGTTGAACCGGTGGTTGAGCCGGAGGTCGGCGAGGGAGGCGTCGGGCAGCGTCCAGGCGGTCAACTGGTCGACGGTCATGGCGTGGAACGCGGGCCGGGTCCATATCGCGCGCCGCGCCGAACCCTCTCCCCGGCCCTCCAGCATCCCCATGGCCCGCGCCCAGGACTCGCTCTCCTCGTGCAGCGCCGGCAGGCAGGGGTTCACCCGCAGCGGATAGGGCATCCAGAGCTGGGGGAGTTCGACGGTACGCACTGTCATGGGGACCGGCCTCCTTCTCCTCCGCCCGCACCGGTGTGCGGACCAGCGTGCGAGCGGTCTGCCTGAGCGCGCATACGGGCGGCCCGCCGGAGGGAGGCGGTACGCTGCGCCGCACCTGCTCCCGGGCGTGATGACGGCCGCCCATGACCGTGGAGCCGGACGGTGCCCGCCCCGCGGCTCTCCAAACCTGCCCACCATCAATGTCCGGCAACCCCCGGATCGCTCCGGGCCGGTCCATGGACATTCCGCCACATGGCACGTGCCCGCGTCATGGCCCTCCCGACCGGGCGCCGTCAGCGGCGCGTCAGTCCGGCGTCAGTCGCCCCCACGAGAATCCGGAACGTCCCGGCACACGCATGCGTCCGGAGACGGCACGACCCACGCGGTACGTCGCGGAAACCGGCCGGCGGCCGGACATCCCGACCTGGACGAGAGGGAACGACCCGTGCCCCAGCAGGCCCTCCCGCATGGCGCGGCCCCCCTCGCCATTCGCAGCGCCGCCTGGTACCTGCCCGACCCCACCGTGCCGGTCGGCGAGGTGCCGACGCTCGACGAGGCCGAGCGCGCCACCCGCGACGGCCTGGGCATCGACACGGTCCGGGCGGACGACCGGCTGGACTCCGTCGCCCTGGCGGAACGCGCCGCGCGCCGGGCGCTCGAACAGGCGGGGCTCGACGCCCGGGACCTGGAAGCCCTGGTGATGGTGGAGTCGCGGGTCCAGGAGACGCTCCTCAGTTCCGAGGTGACGCGGCTCCAGCACCGGCTCGGCGCCGCCGACGCCACCACCTTCTCGGTGGGCGGCCTCGGTTGCGTCTCGATCACCCCGGCCCTGCTGACGGCCCGCGGACTGCTGGCCGCGGACCCCGCCCTGGACCACGTCCTGGTCGTGCACGGCAGCAAGCCGGCCACCACCCACCGCTACCGCCACCCCGTCACCGTCAACGGCGACGGCGGACAGGCACTGCTGCTCTCCCGCAACGGGCGGACACGGGTGCTCGACATCGCGCAGCGGACCAACGGGCGCTACTGGGACCTCTTCCACGTCGACTACCGCGACCGCCCCACCGCCCAGTGGCGCGAACAGTGCACGGAGCCCACCACCTACTCCTTCCACCTGGCCATGGAGACCCGTGGCCGGCTCTCCGCGATGCTGGACGACCTGCTGCGGCGCAACGGCATCGGCCGGCAGGACATCGCCGGCTTCGTCAGCCAGAACCTGTCCGCCGCCGGCTTCGGCTTCCTCGAGGACTCCCTGGACATCGAACTGCTGCCGGCGTGCCGGGAGAACCTCCGGCGGTACGGACACCTCGGCCCCAACGACGTCTTTCTCAATCTCCGCACGGCACTCGACCGCAAGGAGCTGGCCTCCGGCGACCTCGCGGTCCTGATCAACGTGAGCCCGGTCGCCGCCTGGAGCCTGCTGCTGGTCGCGACCGGTCCACGGGAGGGCACGGCATGAACGACATCACCGAGCAGATCACCGGCTTCCTGAGCGCGGCCCTTCGCCGGCCGGTCGGACCGGACGACGACTACTTCGCGCAGGGCCTCGTCGACTCCCTGTTCGCACTGGAGCTGGTGACCTTCGTCGAGAGCCACTTCGCCCTGGACGTCCAGGTCGAGGACCTGGATCTGGACAGCTTCAGGACCGCCAACCGCATCGCGGAGTTCGTCCGGCACAAGGCCGGGATCACCGAGCCGGGAGAGGCCCATGCCGAAGGTCTCTGACGGCCGCCCCGGCACGACGACGGAGCCGCCGCCCGCGAAGACCATGGACCTCTACGAGGCCGCCGCCGGTTTCGCCGCCGACGCGCACGAGTCGGCCTCCCGCTGGGACCAGGACGGCGGGCTGCCCGATGCGGTGCGCCAGGAGTTCGCCGCGTCCGGGCTGCTCGCCGCCGACCTGCCCGAGCGGTACGGGGGCGCCGGCCTCGATCCGCTCGCCCTCGGGGAGATCACCGCACGGATCGGCGGTGAGTGCGGCGCGCTGCGCGGACTGCTGACCGTGCAGGGCATGGTGGCCGCGGCGCTGCTGCGCTGGGGCACCGAGGAGCAGCGGGCCGACTGGCTGCCCCGACTGGCCGGCGGCACGCTGACGGCCGGCTTCGCGGCGACCGAGCGGGGCGCCGGCAGCGCGCTGGGCTCGGTGGAGACCCGCATCGAGGCGTCGGGCGACCGGGACGTGGTCGTGACCGGCCGCAAGAGGTGGGTCACCTTCGGCGCGGTCGCCGACGTGTTCCTGGTCCTCGGCACGTACGGCGGGAAGCCCGCCGCGGTGCTCGTCGACGCGGACCGCGCCGGCGTCGAGCGGGAGCCGGTGCACGGCCAGCTCGGCCTGCGGGCCGCCCGCATCGCCCATCTGTCCTTCGACGGTGTGCGGGTGCCCCGGCGCCACCTCGTCGCCCCTCCCGGCCTGGGGCTCTCCCACGTGGTCGGCACCGCGCTCGACCACGGCCGGTTCACGGTCGCCTGGGGATGCGTGGGCATGGCGGAGGCGTGCGTCGAGGACGCCGCCACCCACGCCGCGGTCCGCCGGCAGGGTGACGTCCCCCTCGGGGACCACCAATTGGTCCGGTCACTGCTGGCCAGGGCGGCGGTGGACGCCGCCGGGGCCCGGGAACTCGCCCGCCGGGCCGCGGAGGCGCGGGCCCCGGGACCGGGCCACGGGGTGCCGGAGACGCTCATGGCCAAGTACGCGGCGGCCTCCGCGGCGGCGGCGGGCAGCCGCGACGCCGTACAGGTGCTCGGCTCGGCCGGCTGCGCGCCCGACAGCAGGGCGGGCCGGCACTTCCGGGACGCCAAGGTCATGGAGATCATCGAAGGAGCACAGCAAGTGTCCGAACTGCACATAGCGGAGCGGCTGTTACGGCGCTTCGGTGCCGCCCCGCACGGCACGGACCGCCCCGCCGGGCCCCGGCTCCCCGGGGAGTCGTGGTGACGGCGGCAGCGGGCGCGCCCACCGTCAAGTGCCTGGTGTGGGACCTGGACGACACCCTGTGGGACGGGGTGGTGCTGGAGGGCGACGACCCCGTCCCCTTCCCGCCGGCGCTGGAGACCCTGGCCGAGCTGGACCGGCGCGGCATCCTGCACGCCGCCGCCGGCCGCGGTGAACGCTCCGTCACCGAACGCCACCTGGCGGAGCGCCGGCTGGCCGACTGGTTCTGCGCGGTGGAGGTGGGCTGGGGCGCCAAGTCCGCCGCGGTGCGCCGGATCGCCCAGGCCCTCAACATCGGTCTGGACACCATCGCGTTCGTCGACAACGACCCGGTGGAGCGGGCGGAGGTCGCCGGTGAACTCCCCATGGTCCGCTGCTACCCGGCGGCCGAGGTCGCCCGGCTGCCCGAACACCGGGAGTTCCGGCCCGAGCACATCACCGCGGAGGCCACCGGACGGCGCCGGCTCTACCAGGCCGAGTGGCAGCGCCGGCAGGCCGAGGAGGAGTCCACCGAAGGACGCCAGGCGTTCCTCGCCTCGCTCGGCCTGGTGATGGAGCTGCGCCCGGCCACCGAGGACGACCTGTCCCGCGCCAGCGAACTGACCGTCCGCACACACCAGCTCAACAGCACGGGACTGACGTACGACATCGACGAACTGCGCCGGCTGAGCACCTCACCGGACCACCAGGTGCTGCTGGCCACCCTCCGCGACCGCTTCGGCGACTACGGGATCATCGGCCTCGCCGTCACCGCGCTCGTGGGCGGCGACGCGGTCCTGCGGCTGCTGCTGATGTCCTGCCGGGTCGCCTCGCGCGGCGCGGGGAGCGTGCTGCTGCACCATCTCGTCCGGCAGGCCCTGGCGGCCGGCCGGCGCCCCATCGCGCACTTCGTCCCGACCGAGACCAACCGCAACATGCTGGTCACGATGCGCTTCGCCGGCTACGAGGCGACGGACACCGACGAAGACCGGCTCGTGCTCACTGTGGACCCGGAGCGGCCGCTGCCCAAGGCCCCCGGCCACATGCGCGTGATCACCGGCACGGCACCGACGGCACAGGAAGCGAGTCCGCGATGACCCTGCACCCCGGTGACACCGGCCGGCCCGTCCCCCCGGACGCCCCGGCGGAGGCCCGGTCCGTGTGGGCCGCCTTCCGGAGCCAGGTGGCCGACACCCCCGGGGCGACCGCGCTCGTCATCGGCGGGACCTCGCTGACGTACCGCGAACTCGACCACGCCTCGGCCGGCCTCGCACGGCTGCTGTGGCGGCACGGGCTGCGGCCGGGGCGGGTCGTCTGCGTCCGCACGCGCCAGAGCGCCCTGTCCGTGGTCGCCATGCTCGCCGCCCTGCGCACCGGGGCCACCTGGGCGGTCCTGGAACCCGACCTGCCGATCGGCAGGTTCGAGGCGCTGTGCCGGGACGCCGACTGCGCGGTGGTGCTGAGCGAGGACGGCGACGCCGTACCGGCCTCCGTCCTCGCCGCGCTGCCCGACCCGCCGGCGGTACTCGACGCGGCGGACCTCGAACCGGCACGGCTCGTCGAGGCCGGCCGGCTGCTGCCCCCTGACCCGTACCCCCCGGCTTCCGGGCAGAGCCCCGCCTACATCGCCTACACCTCCGGATCCACCGGGGTCCCCAAGGGCGTACTGGTCGGCCGGGACCAGTTCGCGGTGTCCATCGGCTGCCGGGGGGCGGTGTACGGCACCGAACCCTCCGTCCTCCTGATCGCGCTGCGGCTGTCCTTCGACGGGATCCTCGGCGGCATGTTCTGGTCGCTCACCAGCGGTCACACGCTGGTGCTCCCCGACCCGGAACAGCTCGTCCACGTGGCGGAGTTCACCCGGCTGGCCAGGGACCACGGCGTCACCCACCTGTTCAACATCCCCTCCTACTACCGGGCGGTCCTCCAGGACCCCGATGGCCTGCCCGACACCCTGCGGATGGTCGTCATGGGGGGTGAGGAATGCACACCCGAGCTGGTGGGCGCGCACCACGCGCGACTGCCCGGGATCCGGCTCGTCAACGAGTACGGGCCCACCGAGACGACCATCGCCTGCACGGTGGAGACCGATCCCGACCCGACCCGGGACCGTGTCCCCATCGGGCGGCCCTGGCCGGGGGCGCGGACCCGGGTGCTGGACGAGCGGCTGCGCGAACTCCCGGCGGGGGAGCGGGGCGAACTCTACGTCGGCGGCGCCCTCGTGGCCCTCGGCTACGCGAACCGGCCGGCCCTCACGGCCGAGCGGTTCGTCGCCGACCCGTACGGGCGGCCGGGCGGCCGCCTCTACCGCACCGGGGACGTCGCCAGCGTCGACGAGCGGGGCGCCCTGCACTACCACGGCAGGACGGACGACCAGGTCAAGATCCGCGGCGCCCGGATCGAACTCGGCGAGATCGCGAGCGTGCTGGAACGTCATGCGGGCGTGGAGCAGGCCGTGGTGCTGTGCGAACGCGCCGGGCAGGACGAACCACAGGTGATCGCTTTCGTCCTGCCGGCACCCGGCGGCGGACCGCCGGACGCCGCGGAGCTGCGCGCCCACTGCCGGACCCGGCTGGTCGAGCAGGCCGTACCGACCCTGTTCGTACCGGTCGACCACATGCCCCTCGACCGCAGCACCAAGGCGGACCGGGCCGCGCTCCGCGCGCTCGTCCCGACGGGCCCGCGGGCTGCCGCGGGCACCCCGGGCGGGGACTGGAGCGGGCACCGGAGCGCCGTCGGCCGGATCTGGGCGGAGGTCCTCGGGCACGCGCGCTCGGGCCCGGACGACAACTTCTTCGCCGTCGGCGGCAGTTCGATCAAGGTCGTCGACCTGCACGACCGGCTGGACGGCCGGTGGCCCGGGACGCTGCGGGTGGGCGAGCTGTTCGACCACGTGACGATCGCCGACCAGGCGCAGCGCATCGCCGAACGCCTGGGCGAGCACCCGCCCGGCGAGGACCACGCCCCGCCGGCCGCATACGAGCTCTGACACACGTGAACGGAGAGGCGACATGAGCGGTACGGGCGTGACGCACGGCCGGCCGGCCGTCGCGGTGATCGGCATCGCCACGCGGTTCCCGCAGGCGGATTCCCTCGCCGCGTTCCGGGCGAACCTGCGGGCGGGCCGGGACTCGGTGCGTCCGATCCCCCCGGAACGGATCCGCACCACCGGGCTCGACCCCCGGCAGGACTATCCCGAACAGGGCTACCTGGAGCGCATCGACCTGTTCGACCACGAGCGCTTCGGGATGTCCCGGCGCGAGGCGGAGGTGACCGACCCGCAGCACCGGCTGGCACTCCAGCTCACCCACGAGGCACTGGAGAACGCCGGATACGCCCCGTCCGGGCTCCGGGACAGCCGGACGGCGGTGGTCTTCAGCTCACCGAACAACGGTTACGCGCCCCTGGTGCGCGAGCAGGGCACCCTCGGCATGAACGGCAACATCCCCTGCGCCCTGCCCGCCAGGATCTCCCACCTCTTCGGATTCACCGGCCCGTGCTACGGCGTGGACACCGGCTGCAACGGCTCACTCGTCGCCGTCCACCAGGCGTGCCGTGAACTCGGCGACGGGGACGCGGACCACGCCGTCGTGGGCGGGGTGAGCCTGCGCCACGTCGTCCCGCCGGCGGCCGCGGTGGCCGACTTCCCCGGCATCGCCTCGCCCACCGCCCGGTCCCGCGCGTTCGACCGTGCCGCGGACGGCGCGGGCTGGGGCGAGGGCGGCGCGGTGATGGTCCTCACCACACTGGAACGGGCGCTGGCGGAGGACGCGTTCATCCACGCCGTGATCCGCGGCAGCGCCGTGGTGCACAACGGCCGGCACTCCGCCACCATCAGCACACCGAGCGCCCGCTCCCAGGCCGAGGTCATCACCAGGGCGTGGCGCAACGCCTCGCTGGACCCGGCGACCGCCGGATACATCGAGACGCACGGCTCGGGCACCCGGCTCGGCGACGCGGTCGAGGCCGAGGGCCTGGCCCTGGCCCGTCCCGACGGCGACCGTACGGTCAAGGTGGGCTCGGTCAAGACCAACATCGGGCACCTGGACCACGCCGCGGGCATCGCCGGACTGGTCAAGGCGGTCCTCAGCGTGCACCACGGCGAGCTGTACCCCTCGCTCCACTTCGTGGAGCCCGCCGACGAGGTCGACCTCGACGGTGCGCGCCTGGAGGTCGTCACCTCGCTCGAGCGGTGGGACGACGAGACGCGCCGGGCGGGCGTGAGCTCGTTCAGCCTCGGCGGCGTCAACGCGCACTGCGTGGTGGAACAGCCCCCGGCGACCGCGCCGGTGCCCCCGGCACGCCCCGCCGACGACGCCCCGCGGCTGGTGGC
Source organism: Streptomyces sp. NPDC016309 (assembly GCF_043077235.1). Classification (NCBI taxonomy): domain Bacteria; kingdom Bacillati; phylum Actinomycetota; class Actinomycetes; order Kitasatosporales; family Streptomycetaceae; genus Streptomyces; species Streptomyces sp. NPDC016309. The sequence continues at coordinate 296,147 of NZ_JBIBSG010000002.1, forward strand.
GGTGTCCGCGCGCAGCCGGGCGGACCTGCTCGCCCAGTGCGAGCGGCTGTCGCTGGCCCTGCGTCACGGCCCCCACCCACTGGCCGACGTCGCCCGTACCCTCAACGAGGGCAGGGACCACGATCCCCACCGTGCGGCCGTGGTCGCCCGGACCACCTCCGAACTGGCGGCGCGCCTGGCCGCCGAGGTCACCTGGCGCCGGCTCGAGGAGCCCGGGGCCGCCCCGGCGGCCCCGGCCGCGGCCCCGCCCCGGGTGGTCTTCCTGCTCTCCGGGGACGCCCCCGCCCCCGAGCCGTCCGACCGGCCGCCCCACCCGTTGCCGGACGAGCTGCCCGTACCGGCCGACCGCGCCGCCATGGTCGGCGGGCAGCTCGCGACGTACCAGTGGCTGGTCCGGGCCGGCGTCTCACCGGACGGGCTGATGAGTTCGGGGATCTCCCGCTACACCGCTCGGTACCTGCGGGGGGACCTCGGCGCCGACGACACCGCCGCGCTGCGGCGGGCACACAGCGGGCGGGACACGGCGGTGGCGGGCGACCCGCTGCGCGTGGACCGGCTCCACGCGGCGGCGGACGAGCAGCTCTCCGACGGCCCCGTGGTGTTCGTGGAGCTGGCGGCACGTGGCGAGATCGGCGACCGGCTGGCGGCCCACCTCCACGACCGCGCGGACGCCCGGGTGCTCCGTCTGCGGCCGGGTGCCGACGCCGACGCCGGGGACGTCGCCCTCCTGGAGCTGCTGGGCCGGCTGTACGAGGAGGGTGTCGCCCTGGACTGGGCGGCGCTGCGGGCCGACCCGTCGGCGGGCCGGGTCCCGCTGCCGGGACACCCGTCCACCGGCGTCCGGTGCTGGGCCGGGCCAGAGGCGCCGCCCTCCGGCGACGTCCTCGACCGGGCCACCGCCCCGGCACCCGTTCCGGCCGCGCCCGCCCCCGTGCCGCCCGCGTCCTCCCGGCCCGCAGCCGAGCCCGTCCCCGTGACCGCAGCCGCGTCCGGAGCGGCGGCCGAAGCCGCGGCCGTCCGCGCGACCGTGTCCGCGTCCGGCCCCGAGGCCGCGACCGGGGCCGCGCCCGCCGCCGGGGAACCGGTCCGCGCGTCCGGCGAGCGGGGGACCGACGATTCCGGGTCCGTACTGGACTGGCTGCGGGACACCCTCGTCGACCTGCTGCACGCGGACGATGTCCCGGCCGACGCGGACTACTTCTCCATCGGCGGCAACTCCGTCATCGCCCTCCAGCTCGTGGAGCGGGTACGCGTACGGCACGGGGTCCGGCTCAAGCTGGCGGACGTGTACGACCACCCCGTCGTCAGCGCGCTCGCGCGGGCCATCCACGACCGGGCGCCGCACGCGCCCGCGCCGGAACCCACGCCCGAGGCGCCGAGTGGCACCGGCGCGCCGACGGCCACGGCCGTCCCCGAGGCGCCCGAGCTGCCCGAGGTGCCCGGTACCGAGCTGCCGCCGGTCACCCCGGGCGGCGAGCCGGTGCTGTCGTACGGGCAGGAACGCATATGGCTCCACCACCAGGTCGACCCGGCGACCACGCTCTACAACCTCCCCGGCGCCTCCCGGTACCGCGGCCCCCTGGACGCCGAGGCCTTCCGGCTCGCCTGGGAGGACCTGGCGCGGCACCACGAGGTGCTGCGGTCGAACTTCGTCGAGGCCGACGGCAGGCCCGAGCTGGTGATCCGGCCCGCCCTGGGCGACTTCTTCACGTACCTGGACGTCTCGGGCGAGGACGCCCCCGAGACCGCGGCGGCCGCGGTCGTCACCGCCACCGCCCGCCGGGTCTTCGACATCGCCGGCGAACCGCTCGTACGCGTGACCGTCGTGCGGCTCGCCGACGACGACCACATCGTCTGCTGGTGCATGCACCACGCGGTGAACGACGGCTGGGCCCCGCAGATCCAGCTCCGCGACCTGCTGGAGTTCTACACGGCCCGCCTGGAGGGCCGTGCCCCCGCCGTCGAGCCGCTGCCGGTGCAGTACGCGGACTACGCCCGCTGGCAGCGCGAGCTGGTGGCCGACGGCCGCCTCGACGGGGAACTGGACTACTGGCGTGAACGGCTGAGCGACCCGCCCGCGCTGGAGCTGCCCACCGACCGGCCGCGCCCCGGCCGGATGGACTTCGCGGGCGCGACCCACGGGTTCACCATCCCGGGCCCGCTGGTGCGGCGGCTGCGCGAGGTGGGCGCCCGGGAGACGGCCACGCTGTTCATGGTGCTGCTCACCGCGCTCAACGTGCTGCTCGCGCGCTGGTCGGGGCAGCGGGACGTCGTCGTCGGCACCTCCACCATCGGCCGCAGCCGGCCGGAGCTGTGGGAGCTGCTCGGCTTCTTCAACAACACCATCGCGCTGCGCTCGGACCTGTCGGGAGACCCGACCTTCCGCGAGCTGCTGCGCCGGGTGCGCGGGGTGGTGCTCGGGGCCCTCGACCACCAGGAGGTCCCGTTCGACAAGGTGGTGCGCGAGGTCGCGGCCGGCCGTGATCCCAGCCGCAACCCGCTCTTCGACGTGATGTACGTGCACCAGACGCTGCCGCCGGCCGCCGCCTTCGGCGAGGTCGCCGTCGGGCCCGCGCACGACCCGGAGGTCATCGAGCACTTCCCCGGACTGCCGCCCGGCACCGCCAAGTTCGACCTCTCGATGGTCGTCGGCGAGCTGGCGGACCAGGACGAGATCGTGGTCATGATGGAGTACGCGACGCGGCTCTTCGACGCCGGGACGATCTCCGCCATGTCCGAGGCGTTCCTGGAGCTGCTGCACGCCGTCGCGGACGACCAGGACACGCCCTACGACGACCTGCCCGGTGGCCCTCCTCCGGTGACCGGACCGGTCGCGGACCGGCCGGACCCGCCAGCCGCCCCGGTGGTCCCGCCCGCCACCCCCGTCGTCAACTGCCTGGAGCTGCGCGGGGAGGTGCGGATCCCCGCGCTGCGCACGGCGCTGGAGGAACTGGCCCGGCGGCACGCGGTGGCGGGTGCCCGGCCGGCCGGCGCCGCGGGGCACGGTCCGTCCGCCGGCGGTGGCCTCCTCACCACGGCGGACGTCTCGGGCGAGAGCGAACCGCTCGTCACGGCCGGGGAGATCGCGCAGGTCGAGGCCGCGCTCGTCCTCGATCCGGCATCGGGGCGCCGGCTGCACGCGCTCCTGGCGAAAACGGCGCCGGACCGGCACGTCCTGCTGGTCACCACCGACCAGGAGGCGGACGACGGTGGCCGGCCGGAGGTGTTCTTCCAGGACCTGCTGGCCCTGTACGGCGCCCACCGGGACGGGCGCCGGGCCGGGCCGCCCGTGCTCTCCCCGCTGCCCGGCGAGGCCCCCGAGCCCTCGACCGGCCCGGGGAGGGAGGAGCACCTCGCCTACTGGAGCCGGACACTGGCGGATCTGCCCGACGGCGCGGTGCCGCTCGACCGGGCCCGCCCCGCCCACGGCACCACCGCCACCGCCACCGTCGGGTCCCGGGTCCCCGACGACCTGGCCCGCGCGGTGGTGCGTTCCGGGACCGGGGAGAGCGTGCTGGCGGCACTCGCCGCCCTGCTCGCCCGGCACACGGAGACGGACGACGTGCTGATCGGCCTGACCGGCACGGCGCTTCCCCTCCCGGTGGCCCCTACGCGTGCGGGTTCCTCCGCGCGGAGCCTGCCGCTGCGCCTGGACCTGGCCGGCGACCCCTCCTTCGAGGAGCTCACCGAACGGGTGCGGGCTGCCGTCACCGGCGCGGAACAGCACCGGGACCTGCCGTTCGCCGACATCGTGAGCGCGGCCGGACTGCCCGGCGAGCCCGGCAGAGCCCCGCTGTTCGACGTGGCGTACTCCTGCCACACGTTGCCGGCGGCACTCGGCTCGACGGCCGGACTGGAGGCGGCCCCCGTGCGGTGGCCCGGCACGGACGCGGGACGGCTCACCCTGCCGCCCGGCCGCAGCGAGCCGGACCTCTCCTGGTCCGTCGTGGCGGGGCCGGGGCGGGACGAGCTGTCCCTCTCACTGGACTACCGCACCGAACTCTTCGACCGGTCGAGTGCCCGGGCTCTCGTCGACGGACTGCTCGCGATGCTGCGCGCGGCCGTCGGCACCCCCGGTGCGCCACTGTCCCGCCTGTGGCCGCTTCCCACGACGACCAGCGCGAGCACCCCCGCGGAGCCGGCCATGGCACGGCCCGCGCACACCGACTGACGCGGCCCGGCCGACGAAGGAGACCTGCAACAGTGGGCGAACACACAGACGTAGGACAGGCCGAGCGGGCCGTACGGACCGAGCAGGCCGTACGGACCGAACCGGCCGGGCAGGCCGTAGGGACCGACCCGGCCATGGGCACCGACCGGGCCGAATGGACCGTTCCGGCCGGGGCGCCGGTGGGCGTCGTCGGCGCGGGCACCATGGGGGTCGGCGTGGCGCAGTGCTTCGCCGAAGCCGGCCACCCGGTGGTCGTCGTCGACAACGACCCGGCGGCGCTGGCCGCGGGCCCGGCCCGGCTCCGCGCCGGGATCAGGACGGCCGCGCTGCTGCGCCGGGGGTCCCGGCCGGCCGGGGCGGCCGCGCCCGCGTCCCGCACCGAGTCCCTCGTCACCTGGTCCGCCGAACTCACCGACATGGCGGCCGCCCTCCTGGTGGTGGAGTGCGCCCGGGAGGACGAGGAGGTCAAGGAGGGGATCCTCCGCGAACTGGACGGGATCTGCGGGGCCGAGGCGATCTTCGCGTCCAACACCTCCTGCATCCCGGTCGCTCGCCTCGGGTCCTTCACCACCCGGCCCGACCGGGTCATCGGCACCCACTTCATGAACCCCGCACCGCTCAAGGACGCGGTGGAGGTGATCCGCGCCCCGCGGACCAGCGCCACGACCGTGGAGCGGACCAAGGGCTTCCTCGCCCGCGTCGGGAAGCACGCCCTCGTGGTGCGTGACGCCCCCGGCTTCGTCACGAACCGGGTGCTGATGCTGACGCTCAACGAGGCGGCCCGCGTGCTGGACGAGGGAACCGCCGACGCCGAAACCGTGGACCGCGTCTTCCAGGACTGCTTCGGCCACCCCATGGGGCCGTTGCGCACGGCCGACCTCATCGGCCTCGACACCATCGCCGACTCGCTGGAGGTGCTGCGCCGGCACACCGGCGAGGACCGCTTCCGGCCCTGCTCCCTGCTGGCCCGCCTCGTCGCCGAGGGCAACGTGGGACGCAAGTCGGGCAGGGGCTTCTACTCGTACGCGCCGTCGCACCCCGTCACGGCGGGAGGCACCCACCATGGCTGACCGCCCGGACGCGCCCACGAACGTGCCCGCCGCCGGACGGGACGCCCGGAGTGCCGTGGTCCCGCACTCCGGTACGGATCCCGCCGCCCCCGGCGGTCACGTCGCCCAGCTCGTGGAGATCCACGGCGACCTGGACCTCACCACGCTGGGCACGGCGGTCGCCCAGGTCGTGGCCGAGACGACCGCACCGCGGGTACACCCCGCCGGCCGGGGACCGGACGGGCCGCCCGCCCCGGAGCCCCCGGCCGGCATGCCGCTGCCCGTGGTGGACCTGAGCACGGAGGCGGACCCGCGCGGTGCCGCCGACGCGTGGACCCGCGCGGCGACCGAGCGGGCGGCGGACCCGGCACCGGGCGGCGAGGACACGGCTCGGCCCTGGTCCGCCCAGGCGTTGCTGCGGCTCGGCCCGGACCGCCACCACTGGTTCCACCAGCACCCCCGGGCCGCCGTCGACCGCTTCGGCTGCGCGCTGATCACCCGCCGGGTCTCCGAGGTGTACACGGCGCTCGCCGGGGGCCGCCCGGCCACCGACGGCGCCCTCGTCACCCGGGCCCGGCCGGCCCCGGTGGCTGCCGTACCCGCCGTACCCGCCGGGCAGGAGGCCGACCGCTCCCACCGGCCCCGGCGGTACGACGTCCTCCCCGACCCCGTGACCTGCGCGTCCGCTCCCGTCCCGGACGCCGGGCGATCGCGCGTCCCTGTCGACTCCCGCCCGGTGACGCTCGGCACCACCGACACCGCGCGCGTACGTGCCGTCGCCCGCCACGGCGGTGTGCCGGTACGGGCGGTGCTCCGCGCCGCCGTGGCCGCCTACGCCCACCGGCTGAGCGGCACCACGGACGTCGTGCTCGGCATACCGGTGGACGGCCGGCCGACCCGGGCGAGCCGGCGTGTCCCGGACGCGAGCGAACACATCGTGCCGCTCACGCAGGCGGTGCGGTCCACCACCACCTTCGCCGAACTCGTCCAGGACGTGGCCCGCGGTGCGCGCGAGGCCGCCAGGAACCGGCGACCGGGCCACCAGGCGTCGTCCCACGAGACCGGAGCGCCGGACGAACGGACCCGGCCGTTCGGGACGATCGCCGACGTCCGCACCCCCGGCACCTCCGTGCGGTTCGGCGACCTGTCCGTGGTGGTCCACGACCTGGTGCCCGAGCCCGTCCACGACATCCGTGTCTTCATCGACGCCGACCCCGCGGACCAGCGGCCGCGGGTCCACCTCAGCGGTGCGGCGGACCGCTGTACCGTCGCCGAACTCGACGCTCACGCACGTCGCTTCACGCGTCTGTTGTCGCTCGCCGTGGCGTTCCCCGAGCAGCCGCTCGGCACCCTGGACCTGCCAGTGGCGGACGCGGGAACGGCCGCTCCCTCCCGCACGGGCGGTGCGAGCTCCGGAACATCCCGCCGTACCCTCACCGGCCTGCTGGAGAGCGCCGCCCGGCACCATTCCGACGCGGTCGCCGTCGTCGCCGCCGACGGCACGCTCACCCACGCGGAACTCCACGGCCGCGCCAACCGGCTGGCCAGGCTCCTGCTCGACCGGGGTGCCGGGCCGGAGTCGGTCGTCGGCCTGCTGCTCCCCAGAGACGTCGGGGCCGTCGTGGCCATGCTCGCGGTGCTGAAGACCGGCGCCGCGTACCTGCCGCTCGACCCCCGCTACCCGGCCGAGCGCCTCCGCTTCATGGTCGAGGACGCGGCACCCGCCTGTGTGCTGACCGACACCGCGACCGGCGCGTACCTCGCGGACGTCGTGAGCGGGCCGGCCACGACCGTCCGGCTCGACGACCCGGCGGTGCTGCGGGAGCTGGAGCGGATCCCGTCCACGGCGCCCTCCGACGCCGACCGCCCCGAACCGCTGCGGCCCTCGCACCCCGCGTACGTCCTCTACACCTCGGGCTCCACCGGTACGCCCAAGGGCGTCGTGGTACCCCACCGCGGTGCGGTCGCGCTGGTGGACCGGGCGGCAGCCGAGTTCGGCATCGGGCCGTCGGCCCATGTGCTGGCGGCGAGCCCCTTCGGCTTCGACGTGTCGGTGGCCGAGGTGTTCCCCGCGCTGGCGGGCGGCGGTCGCGTCGAGCTGGTCGACAGCCTCCTGTCGCTGCTCGACGGCGACCCGCCGCGCTGGTCCGGCGGTCTGCTGTGCGCCATCCCTTCGGTGTTCTCCCGGCTGACCGGAACCGGAGGCCTCGATCTGTCGGCCACCACGCTCGTGATGACCGGTGAGGCGCTCCCCGCGACGCTCGCCGAGCGGATCCGCGAGACCATGCCCGCGACCCGGGTGCTCAACGCGTACGGGCCGACCGAAGCCACGGTGTTCGCGACCGTGGCGACGGTCCAGGCCGCGGCTCCGGCCGGCGACGGTCCCGTACCGGAGGGCGCGCCCCCGATCGGGCGGCCGCTGGACCACGTACGCGCCTACGTGCTCGACGGCTCGCTCCGCCCCGTGCGGTCCGGCCGCCGGGGCGAGTTGTACCTGGCGGGGGACGGCCTCGCCCGGGGGTACCTGCGCCGGGCCGGGCTGACCGCGGAGCGCTTCGTCGCCGACCCCTTCGGCCCGCCCGGCGAGCGGATGTACCGGACCGGTGATCTGGCCCGGTGGCGTCCCGACGGGCAGCTCGACTTCCTCGGCCGTGCTGACGCCCAGGTCAAGGTCAACGGCTTCCGCGTCGAACCCGGCGAGGTGGAGGCGGTGCTCGCCCGGCACCCGGCCGTCACCGACGTCATGGCCTGTGTCCGGAGGGGGACGAGTGGCGACGCCCGGCTCGTGGCCTACCTGGTGCCCGCGGAGGGAGCCCGCGTTCCCGGCCGCCGGGCGCTGCGGGAGTGGGCGGCCGAGAGGCTGCCGGCGCATCTGGTCCCGGCCGAGCTGAAGGCCGCCTCCGCGCTGCCCCGTACGGGCAGCGGCAAGCTCGACCGCGACAAGCCGCCGACGGGCGTACGGCCGCTGGAGGCCGACCCGCCGACCGCCGACGGAGCACGCGAGGAGCGGGGAGCACGCGAGGAGCAAGCGGCACAGGAGGAGCACGGGGCACGCGAGGAGCAAGCGGCGTGGGAGGAGCACGTGGCACGGGCGTTCCGCGCGGTGCTGCGACTCCCGGCAGCCGCCGCCGTCGACGCCGATGCCGACTTCTTCGACCTGGGCGGGGACAGCCTCCTGTCGATCCAATTGCTGAGCCGGCTGCGCCGGACGGGCCTCGTCCTCACCCCCCAGGACGTCCTCGAACACAAGACGGTCGGAGCACTGGCCCGGATCGCCCGCGCGACCGCCCCCGGCGGTCCGCCCCCCTCGCCGGGGGCGGAGGACGGCACCGCCCGTAACAGATGGGGCGGCGTCCAGCGGACGTCCGACGGCGACACGGGAGTCCTGTTGCCGCTGCGGGAGTCGGGCGACGAGGCGCCGCTGTTCTGCGTGCACGCGGCGGCGGGCTTCTCCTGGAGCTACGCGGGGCTCACCACACCGCTCGGCGCCGGCCGGCCGGTGTACGGCCTCCAGGCCCGGGGCCTGGACGGCACGGAGGCCATGCCGACGTCCCTGCGGGAAATGGCGGCGGACTACCTGGACCATGTCAGGTCCGTCCAGCCCACGGGTCCGTACCACCTGCTCGGCTGGTCCTTCGGGGGAGTGGTCGCCCACGAGATGGCGGTACAACTGGAGGAGAGCGGCGAGTCGGTGCGGACACTGGCGATCCTGGACGCCTACCCCATGGGCGCGGACGACCCCGACGCCGCGACCCCGGCCTCTGCCCCGTCGTCCTCGGCTCCGGCCGCGACCTCGGCCTCGTCCTCCGCCCGGTCCGCGCCGGGTCCGGTCGTCGGCCGGGACGTCCTCGGGCTGCTCCTGCAATTCTTCGGCTACGACCCGTCCCTGTGGGCGGGCGAAGCGCTGACGTACCCGCGGCTGCTGGAGATCGCCCGCGCGGAGGAGGGGCTGCTGGCCTCGTTCGACGAGCGGCGGATCGCCGCCCTGGCGCGGATCATCACCAACAACGCGCGGATCACGCTGCTGCACGAGCCCCGCCCGTTCGCCGGGAACACGGTGATGTTCACCTCGCGGGACCACCCGCCCGAGACCGTGCTCGACCTGTGGCGCCCGCTGGTCAAGGGGTCGCTCGAGGTCCTGCCGGTCGATCGCACGCACATGGAGATGGGACGCGCCGACGGGCTCGCCGACGTCGGCCGCGTCCTCGTCGAACGGTGGGCCTCCGAGGCACACGGAAGGGGTCGGTGAACACGCCGTGAGGTACGAGCCGGAACACGCGCACCCGGCGGATCGTCCGTCGATGCCGCTCACCACCATGCAGCAGGGGATCTGGTTGTCGCAGCAGCTCGCGGCCCCGGTCCGGTACCAGCTGGCCAGCGCGTTCGAGGTCGCCGGGGACCTCGACCCCGGGCTGTACGAGGCGGCCTTCCGGCTCGCCGTGGCGGAGACCGAGCCGTTCACGTCCCGGTTCGCCGTCACGGCCGCCGGGGAACCCAGGCAGTGGACCGGCCCCCTTCCCGACTGGCACATACCGGTCGTCGATCTCCGGCGGGAGCCCGCGCCGATGGCCGCCGCGCTGGCCTGGATGGGGGCGGACGTGGCCCGCCCGCTGGACCTGGAGAACGGACCCGTCTTCAGGACCGCGTTCCTGCGCCTCGCCGAGGACCGGGTCTGCTGGTACCTGCTCGTCCACCACCTGGTGGTGGACGGCTTCGGACTGGCGCTGTTCGCCCGGCGGCTCGGCCGGATCTACGCGGCGCTGGAGCGCGGGGCGTCCCCGGAGCCCGGCCACCAGGTGCCGCTGGACACCCTGCTCGACGCCGAGCGCGCCTACCGCACAACGCCCGACTTCGAGGCCGACCGGGCGTTCTGGACGGCGCGGATGGCCGGCTGGCCGGGAGCCGTCCGGCCGGGTTCGGCCGGGCCGGGTGCGGCGGGCCTCGACGTACCCGGTGGGACGGGCGCCGGCCGGACGGGCGGGGCACCGGTGCGCGGTGAGCGCCGGATGCCCGACGCGCGGGTGGCCGCCCTCCGCGCCCGCGCACGCGAACTCGACGTCCCCTGGACGGCGCTGGCGACCACGTCGGCCGTCCTGCTGGAGCACGCCCGCAGCGGCGGGGGCGACGAGGTCGTCCTGGGGTTCCCGGTCGCCGGCCGGACCCCCAGGACGGCGGGTGCCGTCACCGGCGCGGCGTCGAACGTGCTCCCGCTACGGGTACCCGTCGACCTGCGCCGGCCGGGCGCCGAACTGGTCCGCACCGTCGACGAGGCGATCACCCTCGCCCTCGACCACCAGCGTTACCGGTACGAGGACATCCGCCGCGACCTCGGTTTCACCGGGTCCGCGCAGGCTCCCTACCGGTTGACCGCCAACATCGTCCCCTTCAGCTTCGGCCGCGACTTCGCCGGACGGCCGATGACCCTCCGGCAGCTCAACACCGGTGTGGTGGAGGACCTCTCGGTCATGATCAGACCGGAACGCGGCCGGGCCGGCCTGATGGTGGAGGTGCACGCCGAGGCCGGGCGGTACGAGCCCGAGGAGGTCGCCGCCGAGGCCGACCGCTGCGTACGCCTGCTCGACCAGTTGGTCGACGACCCCCGGCGCCCCGTCGGCGAACTGGACCTGCTGGCGCCGGAGGAGCGCGAGGTGCTCGTCCCGCGCGCCGGCACGCCCGCGCCCGCCTCGCCCCGGACCCTGCCCGAGCTGTTCGAGCGCTGGGCCGCGCGTACTCCGCACGCCCCGGCGGTCGGTCACGGCGACCGGCGGCTGACGTACGCCGAGCTCAACGCGCGCGCCAACCGGCTGGCCAGGACGCTGGTCCGGCGCGGCGCGGGACCCGAGACCACCGTCGCCGTCCTGCTTCCCCGCTCCGTGGACCTGATCACCGCGATCCTGGCCGTCTCCAAGACCGGCGCGGCCTACCTCCCGCTCGACACCGGCTGGCCGCCGGAGCATACGGAGCGGATCCTCGCCGACGCCCGGCCGGTGTGCGTCCTGTCCGGGACGGACCCGGCGGAAACCGCCCCGGCCGCACCCCCGTCGGCGACGAGCGACGCGGACACCGGCACCGACGCGGACCAGTCCGCCGCCGACCGGATCGATGCCGACCTGACCGACGCGGACCGCACCGGGCCGCTGACGCCCGACCACGCGGCGTACGTCATCTACACCTCGGGCTCCACCGGCCGTCCCAAAGGCGTGGTGGTTCCGCACCGGGGCCCGGTGGCCCTGCTGGAAGCGGCAGCCACCGAGTTCGGACTCCGGCCCGACGACACCTGGACGATGTTCCACTCCTGTGCCTTCGACTTCTCCGTGTGGGAGATGTGGGGCGCCCTCGCCCACGGCGGCCGGCTGGTGATCGTCCCCCGCGAGGTGAGCCGCAACCCCCGCGCCTTCCTCGACCTGCTCGTACGGGAGCGGGTGACCCTGCTCAGCCAGACGCCCTCCGCGTTCCGGTCGCTGGACCAGGCCGACGCCGAAGAGCCGGAGCGCGGCCGCGAACTGGCCCTGCGCCGGGTCGTCTTCTGCGGTGAGGCACTGGCCCCCGCCGTCGTGCGTTCCTGGTACGGGCGGCACCGGGACTCCGGGCCCGTCCTGGTCAACACGTACGGCATCACCGAGACCTCGGTCCTCTCCACCCGGCTCGCCCTGGACCCCGACCACGGCACGGCGCGGGCCGTCCCGATCGGCACGGCCGTCGCCGGCACCCGGCTGTACGTGCTCGACGGCCGGCTGCGCCCGGTACCCCCCGGGGTGGCCGGTGAGCTGTACGTCGCGGGCTCCGGGGTGGCCAGGGGATACCTGCACCGCCCCGCCCTGACGGCGCAGCGCTTCGTGGCCGACCCCTTCGGCCCCGCCGGGTCCCGGCTGTACCGCTCGGGCGACCTCGTACGCGCCCGTCGGGACGGCTCACTGGAGTACCTCGCCAGGGCGGACGACCAGGTCAAGATCCGTGGCTTCCGGGTCGAGCCGGCCGAGATCGAGGCGGCGCTGCTGGCCGCCCCCGGCGTGGCGGGCGGCGCCGTACTGGCGACGGCCGGCGGGCCGCGGGACCGGGCCCGCACGGAGGCGGACGGGGGCCCGGGAGCCGACGGGGCCGCGCGGTTGGTGGCGTACGTCGTGCTCACCCGCGACGCGGCGGCCGACGACCCCGGGCCGGCTCTCGCCCGGCTGCGGGAATGGCTGCGCGGGCGGCTTCCGGCGCATCTCGTCCCGTCCCTGTTCGTCCCGCTCGACAAGCTGCCGCTCACCCCCAACGGGAAGCTGGACCGGGCGGCGCTCCCTTCCCCGGACGCCCGCGCGCACACGCCCTCCCGCGCCCCGGCAACGCCGCTGGAAGCCGAACTGGCTGGGTTCTTCGCCGACCTGCTCGCGGTGGAGCGGGTGGGCGCCGACGACGACTTCTTCGACCTCGGGGGCGACAGCCTGCGGGCGACCCGGCTGGTCAGCACGGTGCGCCGGGCCGGCCTCGGCACCCGGGCGGAGCTGGACGTCAGGGACGTCTTCGCCCACCCGACCGTCGCGGCGCTCGCCGCCCACCTCGGCGACCCGGCTCGCCCGGGCGGCACCTCCGCCGCGCCGGCGGCCCGGCCCGTCCCTCGCGTCCCGCGCGCCGAGGACCGCGGCGCCGAGCCGGTCCCGCTCTCCTCCGGCCAACGGCGCTTCTGGTTCCTGCACAGGCTCGCGGGCCCCGACAGCACCTACAACGTCCCCCTGGTGCTGCGCTGGGACGGCGAACCGGACCAGGAGGCGCTCCGGGCCGCCCTCGGCGACCTCACGGCCCGGCACGAAACCCTGCGCACCCTCGTCCGGCAGCGGGACGGCCAGGCGGTCCAGCACATCCTGCCCGTCACCGCCGCCCGCCCGGCACTCACGGTGGAACCCGTCACCCCGGACCGGCTGCCGGACGCGCTGGACGCCGCCGCCGGCCGTCCCTTCCAACTGGAGAGCGAGCTCCCGCTGCGCGCGGTCCTCTTCACCACCGGGACCCCGCACGGGCAGACGCTGCTCCTGCTGCTCCACCACATCGCCTGCGACCGCGCCTCGCTGCGGCGGCTGCTGGACGACCTCGGCACCGCGTACCGGGCCCGCGTCCACGGTGCCGCGCCGGACTGGGCGCCGTTGCCCGTCCAGTACGCCGACTACACCCTGTGGCAGCGCGAACTGCTCGGCACCGACGCCGAGCCCAGCGCCCTGCGCACCGGCCAGCTCGCCCACTGGGACAAGGCCCTGGCCGGCCTGCCGGAACGCATCGCGCTGCCCGCCGACCGTACGGAGCGGGCACCGGCCGGGCGCCCTGTCCACGGCGCCGGCGACACGGTGGCCTTCACCGTTCCCGCGGACGTGCACGGGCGGCTCCTGGAGCTGGCCGTGCACGAACAGGCCAGCCTCTTCCTGGTGGCGCACGCCGCACTGGCCGCGCTCCTCACCCGCCTCGGCGCGGGTACGGACATCCCGATCGGCACGGCGGTCTCCGACCGCGCGGACGCGGAACTCGACGGCCTCGTCGGCTTCTTCGTGAACACGCTCGTCCTGCGCACCGACACCTCGGGAGGCCCGACCTTCCGTGAGCTGCTCGGCCGGGTCGTACGGGCCGACCTGGACGCCTTCGCCCACCAGGACGTGCCCTTCGACCTGGTGGTGGAGGCGCAGGGCCCCCGGCGGGCGGCGAGCGGCCGGGCCGTGTTCGGCCGCCCCCTGTTCCAGGTGATGCTGGTGCTCGCACCGTCCCTCCCCGAACGGCTGGAGCTGCCGGGCGCGTCCGCCACGGTGGAGCTGGTCGGCAGGGGTTCGGCCGGGTTCGACCTGACCTTCGGCCTGTTCGAGCGACGGGACGCCGACGGCACCTGCCACGGCCTCGAAGGAGTCGTCGAGTACCGCACCGAGCTGTTCGACCGCTCCACCGCCGAGGACCTCCGCACCCGCTTCACCCGGCTGCTGCGTGCCGTCGCCACCACCCCGGACGTCCCGGTCGACGACATCGACCTGTCGGGCCCCTAGACCTCCGGCACAACAGTCCCAAGGGCTGAGCCGCAATCTGGCCCGTGTATGGCCCGGAACTGCTGGTCAGGACTGGGATACGGGTGGGATGAACTGGAAGAGGAGGGGTATTTCGACGCCTCCCCCATGGGAAGGTTCGAGCGCTCCAAGAAGGCGCCTGACGGGTGAAAGCCCAGGTCAGGCGCCTTCTCTCGTGCCTCTAGAAGAAGCCGATCCTCTTCGGCGAGTACGAGACCAGGAGGTTCTTCGTCTGCTGGTAGTGGTCCAGCATCATCTTGTGCGTCTCCCGGCCGATGCCCGACTGCTTGTAGCCGCCGAACGCGGCGTGGGCGGGGTAGGCGTGGTAGCAGTTCGTCCAGACCCGGCCCGCCTGGATGGCGCGTCCGGCGCGGTAGGCGGTGGTGATGTCGCGGGTCCAGACGCCGGCGCCGAGGCCGTAGAGCGTGTCGTTGGCCTGGGCGACGGCGTCGTCGAAGTCGGTGAAGGACGTGACCGCGACGACGGGGCCGAAGATCTCCTCCTGGAAGACCCGCATGCGGTTGTCGCCCTCGAAGACGGTCGGCTCGACGTAATAGCCGCCCGCCAGCTCACCGTCGTACTCGAGGCGCCGGCCACCGGTGAGGATCTTGGCGCCTTCCTGCTGGCCGATGTCGAGGTACGAGAGGATCTTGCGGAGCTGGTCGTGCGAGGCCTGGGCACCGATCATGGTGGCCGTGTCCAGGGGATGGCCCGGGACGATGCGCTCGGTGCGGGCCACGGCCGCCTCCAGGAACTCGCCGTAGTGGCCGCTCTGGACCAGCGCGCGCGACGGGCACGTGCACACCTCGCCCTGGTTCAGGGCGAACATGGTGAAGCCCTCCAGGGCCTTGTCACGGAAGTCGTCGTCCGCGGCCCACACGTCGTCGAAGAAGATGTTCGGCGACTTGCCGCCCAGCTCCAGGGTGACCGGTGTGATGTTCTCCGAGGCGTACTGCATGATCAGCCGCCCCGTGGTCGTCTCGCCCGTGAAGGCGATCTTGGCGACGCGGGGGCTGGAGGCGAGCGGCTTGCCGGCCTCCGTGCCGTAGCCGTTGACGATGTTCACCACGCCGGGCGGGAGCAGGTCCGCGATCAGGCCCATCAGGACGTGGATGGACGCCGGGGTCTGCTCGGCCGGCTTCAGGACGACCGCGTTGCCCGCGGCCAGCGCCGGCGCCAGTTTCCAGACCGCCATCAGCAGCGGGAAGTTCCACGGGATGATCTGCGCCACCACCCCGAGCGGCTCGTGGAAGTGGTACGCGACGGTGTCCTCGTCCACCTCGCTCAGCGAGCCCTCCTGGGCGCGCAACGCGCCCGCGAAGTAGCGGAAGTGATCGATGGCGAGCGGCAGGTCGGCGGCCAGGGTCTCCCGGACCGGTTTGCCGTTCTCCCAGCTCTCCGCGACGGCCAGCCGCTCCAGGTTCGCCTCCATCCGGTCGGCGATCCGCAGCAGCACGCCCGCCCGCTCGGCCGGGGCGGTCCGGCCCCACGCGGGCGCGGCCGCGTGCGCCGCGTCCAGGGCGGCCTCGACGTCCTCGGCGGTGCCGCGGGCGATCTCGGTGAAGGGGCGGCCGTTGACGGGGCTCGGGTTCTCGAAGTACCGGCCGCGCGCGGGCGGCACGTAAGCGCCGCCGATCCAGTGGTCGTAGCGGGACTCGTACGAGACGATCGAGCCCTCACTGCCGGGCGCTGCGTAACGGGTCATGTGCGGAAGGCCTCCCTGGTGCGGCACCGCCGTCCGGTGCTCGCGGCGAGGCTAGGGACGCGGACGTTGCAACCGGGTTGCGCCGGCGCCGAGTTCCGCGTCCAGGGCCGTCAGGCGCGCCCGTACGGGGGCGAGGAGCGCCGCCGGCGCGCACGCCGCCAGGGACCGCCACACCTCCAGGTCGTCCTCGCCCCACGCGCTGTGCGCCCAGTCGGCGAGCAGCGCCGGGTCACCGCGCGCGATCAGCGCGGCACGCAGGTCCCCGGCCAGCCGCTCCCGCGCCCGCCGCACCGCCGGCGCGCACGAACCGGGCAGCAAGGGCCCGGCGTACCCGCCCAGCGCCGCGGCGACCGCACCGGACCCGAGCTTGCGCCGCACCGCCCCGAAGTCCGTGTCGACCGGCACCGCCAGCCGGTACGGGCGCGACCGCAGCACCCCGGGACCCAGTAGGCCCCGCAACCGGCTCAGTTCGGCCCGCAGGGTGACCGGGGTGACCGACTCGTCCTCGTACAGCGCCGCCAGCAGCTCCTCCCCGCCCAGACCCCCCGGATGGTGGGCGAGCACCACCAGGATCTCGCTGTGCCGGCGACTCAGGCGCGTCCGCCGCCCGCCCGCCACCAGCACCGCCTCGTCCCTGCCCAGCGCCGACAGCCACCCACGGTCCCCGGCCGCCGGAGCCGGCCCCAGGAGGGCCAGGTGGGACTCCGCGGCCCGGGCCACCGCCTGGACGAACGCCAGGCTGTGCGGGTGCGCCAGCCGGTCGCCGCCCGTGATGTCCACCGCCCCCAGCAGCCGCCCGGTGCGCGGATCGTGCACCGGCGCCGCCGCGCACGTCCAGGCCTGCACCGGCCGCCGGAAGTGCTCGGCGGTGAACACCTGGACCGGCCGGTCGACCGCGATCGCCGTACCGGGGGCGTTCGTGCCCGCCGCCGACTCGGCCCACCGCGCGCCCGCCACGAAGTTCATCCGGTCGGCCCGGCGCAGCGTCGCCGGATGCCCCTCGACCCACAGGAGCCGCCCGTGCGCGTCGCAGACGGCGACCAGGTGCTCCCCGTCGCTCGCGTACGCGCCCATCAACTCCCGTACCACCGGCATCACCGCTGCCAGCGGATGACCGTCCCGGTGAGCGGCCAGCTCGTCCTCGTCCAGTTCCACGCACGCCGCGCCGTCCGGGCACACCCGGGCGCGCGCCGAGCGCCGCCACGAGTCGGCCACCACCGGCCGGACCGGCCCCTCCGGCCGGCCGCCCGCCGTGAACGCCTCGTGCGCGCGGTGCAGCGCCCGCGCCCGCTCCGCCGGATCGGCGTCCCGCTCCAAGGCCACCCATGGGTCGTTCACACGGCCCTCCCCATCGAGGTCTCCCGCTGCCGCCGCTGCCGCTGTGGCTGCCGCCGCTGACGTCCGCGCCCGGGCCATCGTCGTCGCGCGGGCCGGACTCCACAAGGGCGGGCGCGACGGGGCACCCGGGGGGCGATGGGGAACGGTCCCGTAGAGTGGTGGCGGGCCGTGACTGGCGCTTGGGTGGAGTACCACCGGGGAGCGGCCCGGCGGACCGACGCCACTGCCGCGCGCCTGGGCGATCCACTGACGACCGCTCAGGAGCCCGCATGTCCACCACTCCCGCCACCGCCCGCCTCATGGACGGCAGCGGCCTCGCCCGCCGCCTCGTCGAGGAGACCGCCGCCCGCGCCGCCGACCTCACCCGGCGCACCGGCACCCGGCCGTGCCTCGCCACCGTCCTGGTCGGCGCCGACCCCGCCTCCGTGACGTACGTGAAGATGAAGCGGGCCCGCTGCGAGAAGGCCGGCATCCGTTCCCGCCACGTCGAGCTGCCCGCCACCACGACCACCGCCGAACTGGTGGCCACGCTCGAAAACCTGTCGAACGACCCCGAGGTGCACGGCATCCTGCTCCAGCACCCGGTCGGCCCCGGCATCGACGAGCGGGCGGCGTTCGAGGCGATCGCCCCCGAGAAGGACGTCGACGGCGTGACCTTCAGCTCCTTCGCGACGATGAGCTTCGGCCTGCCCGGGTTCGTCTCCTGCACGCCGGGCGGCATCATGCGGCTGCTCGACGCGTACGGCGTCGACCCGGCCGGCAAGCGCGCGGTCGTGGTCGGCCGCAGCGCCATCCTCGGCAAGCCCGCCGGCATGCTGCTGCTGGCGCGGAACGCCACGGTCACCTACTGCCACTCGCACACGGCCGACCTGTCCGCGGCCGTACGTGAGGCCGACATCCTGGTCGCCGCGGTCGGGCGGCCCCGCTTCATCAAGGGCGAGGACATCAAGCCCGGCGCGGTCGTCATCGACGCGGGCTACAACCCCGGCAACGTGGGTGACGTCGACTTCGAGACCGCCGCCACCCGCGCGAGCCTGATCAACCCCGTGCCCGGCGGCGTCGGCCCGATGACCATCGCGGTGCTGCTCGCCCAGACGGTGGACGCGGCGGAGCGCGGGCTCTCCCGCTGACCGGGGGCGGGGCGCAGCGGGCGTGGCGTGGCGTAGGTGGGGCCGAGGCGTGCGGGCGGGGGCCGGGGCGTGCCACCTGGGCGTCCGACCGGAGCCCCGGCGGATCCGTGCCGGGGCCCCTGCGCACGCCCCGGGCGCCCACACCCGGCGCCCGGTCGGGCGCCCGGAGCGGGGCGCCAACGGTACGGACGGCCGGAGCGACCGTCCTAGGCGTCGGTTTCCGGGGTGACCGCCAGGACGCTCGCCAGGGCGGCGGCCGGATCGGGATCGGGCGGCCCGGCGGGTACCCAGGCCTGGTCCGGCTCCTCGCGGTACGGCCACCAGCGGCCGTCGCCGTCCAGCCGGAGCTGCGCGCCCGCGCCGGTCACCGTCCAGCACCCGGGGCGGTCCGCCCGCAACGGGGGACGCTCGCCGTCCTCCCAGGCAGCGGCGAGCCGCGCCTCGGCCCGCGCCAGCAGCTCCGGACCGGGCTCCGGGTGCGCCTCCAGCACGGCCAGCCCCTCGGCGCCGCCCAGCCGCCACGCGCGCGTGGCCACGTCCAGGCCTGCCCGGCGACGGCCGGTCCCCGAGGCGAGCCGCTCCAGGGCGGCCGCTCCCCAGGCGGCGGAGGCGGCCAGCCGGACGGCGTCCTGTTCCGCCGTCAGCACGGCCTCCGGGAGCCGGTCCTCGTGCCCCGGCGACAGCGCGTCGGCCAGCATCCGGTGCGCCCGGGCCGCCGCGTCGGCCGCCAGGGCCTCCAGCGCCGCCGGGTCGACACCCGGCCCGGGCCCGGCCTCGGTGTCCAGCGACGGCGGCTCCCCGGGTGACTCCGGCAGCGGGGGCGGCGCGGGCAGTGGCGGGAGGATGTCCCGCGCGGCGAACGCCTCGTCCGCCCGTACCCCCGGGACACCGTCCCCGGCCGGTTCCTCCCCGTCCCCGGTGACCGGGCCTCCCGCCGGAGCCCGGCGGCCCGCCAGGGCGGAGCCGCGTGCCTGCACCTCGTCGAGCAGCCGCCGCTCCCCACGGCCCCGCACCAGCAGCAGCACGAAGGGGTCCTCGTCCAGCAGCCGCGCCACCTGGTAGCTCAGCGCCGCCGTGTGCGGACAGTGGTCCCAGGCGTCACAGGTGCAGGCGGGCTCCAGGTCGCCTATCCCGGGCAGCAGTTCGATGCCGGCCGCCGCCGCGTCCTCCACCAGGTCCGGAGGCATGTCCCGGTCCAGGAGGGCGGCCAGGTGGCCGGCCCGGTCCGCGGCCATGTCCAGGAACCGGTCCCACTCCTCATCGGTCAGCTCCCGCAGCAGCACGTCCCCGCGCTGTGCCGTACCGTCGGGGTCCCGCACCACGGCGGTGATCCGTCCGGGACGGACCGACACGGCGCCCACCGCGCCGTCCCGCGCCCCTTTGCGGCCCTTTTTGAGCTGCTGGGCGTCGAGCGCCGTGTCCTCCAGGGCCTTGAGCCACGCGAGCCCCCACCAGGTCCGGGCGAAACCCCGGCCCCGGGCGGGCGGCAGCGCCGCGAACGTACGCTCGTCATCACCGTCGCGGCTCATCGCCCGCTCCCTCGCAGTTCCACCAGCTCCGCCAGTTCGGCGTCGGTCAGTTCGGTCAGTCCGGTCAGGGCGCCGTCCTCGCCGGAGCCGAGCACGGAGTCGGCCAGCTCCCTCTTGCGCGCCAGCATGGCCGCGATGCGGTCCTCGACGGTGCCCTCCGCGATCAGCCGGTGCACCTGCACGGGCTGGGTCTGCCCGATGCGGTACGCCCGGTCCGTCGCCTGGGCCTCGACCGCCGGGTTCCACCAGCGGTCGTAGTGCACGACGTGACCCGCGCGGGTGAGGTTGAGCCCGGTGCCCGCCGCCTTCAACGACAGCAGGAAGACCGGCACTTCACCCGCCTGGAACCGGTTCACCAGCGCCTCCCGCTCCGCCACCGGGGTCCCGCCGTGCAGGAAGCCGGTGCGTACGCCCCGGGCCGCCAGGTGCCGCTCCAGCAGTCTGGCCATGCCCACGTACTGGGTGAACACCAGCACGCTCGCGCCCTCGGCCAGGATGGTGTCGAGCAGCTCGTCCAGCAGCTCCAGCTTCCCGGAGCGGCCGGAGGTCGTCGGCCGTTCCTCCTTGAGGTACTGCGCCGGATGGTTGCAGATCTGTTTGAGCGCCGTGAGCAGGGCGAGCACCAGGCCCCGGCGTTCCATGCCGCCGGCCGCCGCGACGGCCTCCAGGGTCTCGCGGACGACCGCCTCGTAGAGGCCCGCCTGCTCAGGCGTGAGGGACACCGTACGGTCGGTCTCCGTCTTGGGCGGCAGCTCCGGGGCGATCCCGGGATCCGATTTGCGGCGCCGCAGCAGGAACGGCCCCACCAGCGCCGCCAGTCGCCGCGCGGCGGCCGGGTCGGCGCCGCCCTCCACGGCACGGGCGTACCGGCTGCGGAAGGTCCCCAGGGGGCCGAGGAGCCCCGGGGTGGTCCAGTCGAGGACGGCCCACAGCTCGGAGAGGTTGTTCTCCACCGGGGTGCCGGTCAGGGCGACCCGTGCCTTGGCGCCGATGGTACGGAGCTGCCGGGCGGTGGCCGAGTAGGGGTTCTTCACGTGCTGGGCCTCGTCGGCGACGACCATGCCCCAGCGCACCGCCGCGAGCGCGGCCGTGTCGAGTCGCATGGTGCCGTACGTGGTCAGGACGAACTCGCCGTCCGTCAGGCCCTCCAGGTCCCGGCCGGAGCCGTGGAAGCGGCGTACCGGGGTGCCCGGTGCGAACCTCTCCACCTCGCGCTGCCAGTTGCCCATCAGGGACGTCGGGCAGACGACCAGCGTGGGTCCCGCGGCGGACGCGTCGGTCTGCCGGTGCAGGTGCAGCGAGATGAGGGTGATCGTCTTGCCCAGGCCCATGTCGTCGGCGAGACAGGCGCCGAGACCCAGCGAGGTCATCCGGTGCAGCCAGTTCAGCCCGCGCAGCTGGTAGTCGCGCAGGGTCGCGGCGAGCGCGGCGGGCTGCCCGATCTCCTGCCGGTCCGCCCCCCGGCGGCCCTCGGGGTCGGCGAGCCGGTCGCGCAGCGCCCGAAGCCACCCGGACGGCCGGACGTCGACCTGGCGCCCGTCCACCTCCGCCGTGCCGGTCAGTACGGCGCCGAGCGCGTCGATCGGGGTGACCTTGCGGTCGCGGTGCTCGCGGGCGCGGCGGGCCTCATCCGGGTCGATCAGCACCCACTGGTCCCGCAGCCGCACCACGGGCCGTCCGGCCTCGGCGAGCCGGTCCAGCTCGGCGCGGGTCAGTTCCTGGCCACCCAGGGCGAAGCGCCAGTCGAAGGCGAGGAGGGCGTCGGCGGACAGGAAGGACGGCAGGCCGGAACGGCCCTCGTCGGACGCGGGTCCGCCCGGAGGGCCGATGACGGCGCTCGAGGTCAGCGTGCGCGCCAGCAGCCTGGGCCAGTGCACCTGGACGCCGGTGGCGGCCAGCGCCCGCGTGGCACCGCCCAGCAGTTCGGTGACCTCCTCGTCGGCCAGCTCGATCGCGTCGGGCACCGGGGCGGACAGCAGCGGCGCGAGCGCCGGCCAGGCCCGCGCGGCGCGGCGCAGCGCGAGCAGCGCGTCCAGCCGGGCGCGCGGAGTGAACCCGCCGGCCGCGCCGGACCACACGTCGGCGGCGTCGGCGACGAGCGCCGGGTCGTCGGCGCGGTGCAACTGGAGGACGGCGCGGAAGTCCGGCGTACCGCCGTCGTCGAGTCCGCGCGCCTCCACGCGCAACGACAGCCGTACGCCCGCGTCGTGACCGGCCGCCACGTCCGCCGCCCACGCGCGCCGTTCCGGCACCCGCTGTGGCTCGCTCGCCGCGAAGGCCGGCCCACCCACGGCGAGCGGGGCCGCCGGGGTACGGGGCAGCACGTCGGCGACCGCGTCCAGGAAGCACCGCAACAGCCGCTCCGGATCCGGCAGCAGGACCGTGCCGTCCGCCGCCCGGCCCGCGGGCACCGCGTGGGCGCCCGGCGGCATCGAGGCGGCGAGCGTACGCATCCGCTCCAGGTCCTCCGCGCCGAGGGGGCCAACCCGCCACGCGTCGTGGTCAGTGCCGGTGACGCCGGGCAACAGCAGGCCCCGGGACGTCAGTTGGAGGGCCAGGAGGGAGGCGGCGCCCCAGAACGCGACCTCGGGTGACGCGTCCGCGACGCGCCCCGCGCGGGTGAGCAGCGGCAGGGCCTCCGCCACGGGCAGCACCAGGGCGCGGACGGGGATGGCCAGGGCGTCCGGTGCCACGACGGTCAACTCCCGCACGCCGTACGGGCCCGGAGCGGTGACGGGGGCGGACCCTGCGGGGGCCTCGGGGGCACCTGGGGCACCTGGGGCATCGGGGGCGGCGTCGGAGCCGGGGGAGGGGGCGGCGCCGGAGGCCCGGCCGGTGGGGCCGCCCAGGGCCGACGGTTCGTCATCGGCCGGGTCCCAGAACGCCACACGTCCCAGACGAGGCGGATCGGCGGCAAGGAAGACGGCGGAGCAGCGGGCGAGCAGGGGTACGCCGGGAGTCGTATACGGCATTGCTTCGGGAAGCTTGGGCACAGCGCTGACGCATTCCTCAAATTTGACTAGCGGGGAGTCGAAGCGCCGAGGGTACCTGATGAACACCGTGCAACGGCCGGGGAAGTGCCGTGACATAGCCCACTCCGCGGCCGGGGTGCAGGCAGCACCACCCCCGTACCCTGGGAAGCCCCACCCCACGTCCGGGTGGTGGTGCCATGGCTCTGAGCGGCCGCTCATCCGTACGTTCATCAGGTCGGCGCGCCTCCGCGCACAGACCTCACCAGACCCGGAGAAGCCATGCCACAGGCCCCCTCTGCCCTGACCCTCCCCGCCCCTCCTCCCTCCGCCGCCGAACGTCCCGTCCGCCCGGCGGGCGCGCGGCGCGGGTCCGGCAGCGAGTTCGGCCCGCTCCTCCGCACCATCAAGGACCAGGGCCTGCTGGAGCGGCGCACCGGGTGGTACGCCTCGGGCATCACGCTGAACCTGCTCGCCCTGACGGCGGTCGCGGTCGCCCTGGTGCTCTTCGGGCACTCCTGGTGGTCCCTGCTGCTCGCCGTCCCGCTGGCCGTGTTCTCCGCCCGGGCGGCCTTCTTCGGCCACGACGCGGGGCACGCGCAGATCAGCGCCGACCGGGGCAGGAACCGCCTGATCCAGCTCGTACACGCCAATCTGCTGCTCGGTATGAGCCAGGAGTGGTGGAACGACAAGCACAACCGGCACCACGCCCATCCGAACCACGAGGAGAAGGACCCGGACGTCGCCCCGGACGTCCTGGTCTTCAACCAGCACCAGGCGGTCGGGCGCACGGGCTTCCGTAGCTGGCTGACCCGGCACCAGGCCTGGCTGTTCTTCCCGCTGACCACGCTCGAAGGCCTCGCCCTGAAGGTGTACGGCTTCCAGGCCCTGTTCTCCAAGCACGGACCGCACCGGACGCCACGCGCGCGCCTCGTCGAGGGCGTCCTGCTGTTCGCCCATGTCGCCGGTTACGCGGCCCTGCTCCTCGCCACCATGTCACCGGGCCGGGCCCTCGTCTTCGCCCTCGTCCACCAGATGCTGCTCGGTCTGCACCTCGGCATGGCCTTCGCCCCCAACCACAAGGGCATGGAGGTCCCCGACCCGGACGCCGAGCCGTGGGGCCACCTCCGCCGCCAGGTGCTCACCTCACGCAACATCCGCGGCGGAGCCGTCACCGACTGGATGCTCGGTGGCCTGAACTACCAGGTGGAACACCACCTCTTCCCGAGCATGCCGCGCCCCCACCTGCGGCTCGCACAGCCTGCGGTGCGCGCCCACTGCCGCTCGCTGGGCATCCCGTACACGGAGACCGGGCTGGTCGACTCCTACCGCCAGGCGCTGGGGCACCTGCACCGGGTCGGCGACCCGCTGCGTACGGCCTGACGGGTGGAAGCCGGAACCGACCGGCCCGCCCACGCGTTCACGGAACACGGGAGCGGCCGACGCCGCCCGCGAAGGAGGAGCGCATGTCGACCAGAACGAAGATCGTCATCGGAGGCGTGGCCGTGGGCCTCCTCCTCTGGCCGCTGATCGGCTTCTGGCTGTCGCTGCTGGTGCTGATCGGCGTCCCCGCTGTCGCCTACCTGGCACTGGATCCGGGCCAGCGGCGCCGGCTGCGCCGGGTGAGCCGCAAGGAGCTCGGCCGCTGACGGCACCGCGTCCGGCACCGGATGCGGCGCGCGCCGGAGTCCGGAGGGGCCGGGGGTTCCGGACGGACCGCTCAGAGGTGATCATGGATCATCGTCACCGGACGCCGGTGACGGCCGGTACCGGCACGACACAGGGGGCCCAGGATGAGCGGGACGGTCACAGCGGTCAGCAGCAACGGCGCGTACACGTTCACCAAACCGAACCGGCCGGACATCACCCTGCTGGCCGGACTCGGAGTGGAGGGGGACGTGCACGCGGGCGTCACGGTCAAGCACCGCTCGCGCATGGCTCAGGACCCCACGCAGCCCAACCTCCGCCAGGTCCACCTCATCCATGAGGAGCTGTTCGAGGAAGTGGCCGGCGAGGGCTTCACCGTCCGCCCCGGCGACCTCGGCGAGAACATCACCACCCGTGGCATCGACCTGCTCGGCCTGCCGACCGGCACCCTGCTGCGCATAGGCGCGGAAGCGGTCGTCGAGGTCACCGGACTGCGCAACCCCTGCCTCCAGATCGACGCCTTCCAGGACGGGCTCCTCAAGCAGGTCGTCGGACGCGACGAGACGGGTGCCGTCGTCCGCAAGGCCGGGATCATGGGCATCGTGCGGACCGGAGGACCCGTACGGCCGGGTGATGCGGTCGAGATCGAGCTGCCGGACGGTCCGCACCGCCCTCTCGAACGGGTCTGAGCGGCGGGATCCCGGGTACCCGCCCGGCCGGAAAGCCGGAGGGAGACACCATGGACGACAAGCGGCTCGAAGGCGCGGGCGAAGACGGGCCCGGCGTGCCGAGGGACCTGCCCGACGAACAGGCGAGCGGCGGTTCCGACCACTGGGACCCGGACCTGGCCCAGGCCCAGGAGGCCGGGGACGAGGAGCGCGGCTCCGCCGAGGACACGCCCACGGAAGGCGCGCCCGAGGAACCCACCGGCTGAGCGGCCCGTACGGCTCGGGAAGCGCCCCGACCGACCGGCCACCGGACACGGGCCTGCCCGTCAGGCCGCCGTCCGGTGGCCGGACACGCGTCACGCCGGGCGTACCGCCATGGCGTCGAGAGCGGCCAGCAGCTCCGGAAGATGAGGGCCGCGGCCGATGGGCAGTACCTCGCGGGGCATCTCGTCCAGCAGCACGAAGGCGATGTCGTCCGTCCTGGCCACGACCGACCAGCCGGGGCCGTCGGCCCGCAGCGTCCGGGCTCCGCCGGGGGCGAAGCCGGACCGGACGCGACCGGGCGGCGGAGGATCCTCCAGATAGCCGCGCAGCTCCGCCAGGACCCGCCGCAAGGGCCCCTCCGGGCCGCTCCCCTCGGCCGCGCCGGGCAGCCGCTCGCCGGCCGGCCCACTGCCCTCCGGCCCACCGGACGCCGCGCCGGAGGACGCCCCGGCACCCGCCGCCTGCCCACCCGGCCCCGGCCCGTCGGCCGGCCGGTCCGCCGGACGACCGTCACCCGCCGGCCCCGCCGCCGGACGAGCGTCACCGGCCGGCCGGTCATCCGTCGCCGACGGCTCGCCGGCGTCCACCGGCTTGGCGAAGTCGTCCTCGCCCAGCTGCTCGCGCCAGGCGGCCCACTGGAGCGCGACCTCGTCCGCGCCCATCCGGCGCTGCGCCGGTCCCCACTCCCCGGGGTCCGGCGGCGTCAGCGGCCGGCGCTCACCCGGGGGCGTCTCCGGGTCGTGCGGCGCGGGCACGTGCGGCGCGGCGACCGCCAGGGCGAGCGGCCAGCCCGGCAGGGCCATCACGACGCTGCGCTCGTCGGGGGACAGGTCGTACTCCATGCCGCAGTCCCACGAGGCGATCGCCACGGCGACCAGCGACACGTCGTCGACGACGACCGTCCACCGGGCACCCTCGCCGTCCTGGCCCAGCACCAGCCCGTAGCCCTCCGCATACGGCTCCAGCCCCAGCGCCGCGCACGCCTCCGGGTAGTCGTCGCCGAGCAGGCTCGGGAACTGCGCGGGCGTCAGCAGCACGGCGGTCAGCACGTACAGCGCGTCGTCGTCCGCGTCAGCGACGTCCACCGGTTCCGTCCCGGCCATGGCCGCCTCCCTCCCACATGCGTCGGCGCACCTTAACCAGCGGGTAACCCCGCCGTCGAGAGGTCCCGCCGTCCTGATCACAACGGTTTCGGCACGGCGCCGGCGGCCTCACGAGGTCGGCAGGCCCATGAGGCTGCGGGCCACCGTGCGCGGGGACTCGTCGCGCTCGCGGGCGAGGGCGATGACCGCCCGGCAGGCCAGTTCGCTCACCCCGAAGGACAGGGCCTCCGGCGACACCCACCCCTGTGCCTCGTCGACGGCCTCCTGGTCGTCGTCCGCGCACGCGGCCACATAGGCGGCGGCGGCCTCGAAGATGTTGTGCTGACGGGCGCCGCGCCGGCCCGTCCCGGCTCCGTCCTCCTTCCCGGGCTCAGGGGCGGACAAGGACCTGACGAAAGAACCGACGGAGCCGAAGAACGTGCGGAGTCTGTCGTACACCGGGCCCACCTTCCCGCTGTCCGGCGGCGTGCGCCGCCGGTTTTCCGACGCTGGACCTCCAACGTAGGGTTCGGACCGGCAACCACAGAAGGGGAGGGACGCAGGTGCGAGGAGCCCGGTTCGACGACAGGGGCAGTCTGATCCGGTGGACGGAGGCGGTGGGGGAAGGGCCGACCCGGGTGTACGTGCACGGGCTCGGCGCGCTGAGCACGGTGTACCACGCCCACGTCGCCGCGCATCCCGTTCTGGCGGGCCGCCGGTCGCTCTTCGTCGATCTGCCCGGGCACGGCATCAGCGACCGGCCGGCGGACTTCGCCTACACGCTGGAGGACCACGCCGACGCGCTCGCCGCGGCACTGGACGAGGCGGACGCGAGCGGCGCCGAGGTCGTGGGACACAGCATGGGCGGCGCCGTGGCCATCGTGCTGGCCCACCGGCGCCCCGACCTCGTGAGCCGGCTGGTGATCACCGAGGGAAACCTCGACCCCCACCCCCCGGTCTCCGAGGCCAGCAGCGGTATCGCCGGCCACTCGGAGGAGGAGTTCGTGCACGGCGGCGGCTACGCGCGCGTGCTGGAGCGCGTCGGGCCGGCATGGGCGGCCACCATGAGGCTCGCCGACCCGCTCGCCCTGCACCGCAGCGCGGTCGGCCTCGTGCGCGGCACCCGGCCGACGATGCGCCGCATGCTCATGGAGGCCCCGGTCGACCGGGTGTACCTCCAGGGCGCGCACAGCGGTGCACTTCCGGGCCACGACGAGCTGGAGGCGGCGGGCGTGCGCGTACTGACCGTGCCGGACGCGGGGCACAACGTCATGTTCGACAACACGCCCGCGTTCGTGCGGGCGGTCGCGGCGGAGGAGCGGGACCGGAGCCTCGTGCCGGGCGGGGAGGCCCGGCGGGAACCCCGGTCCTGACGTACGTCACGCCTCGGTCCTGACGTACGGCGGGTCCCCGGTCCTGGCGTACGGCGGGTCCCCGGTCCTGGCGTACGCCGGGTCCAGCCTTGACGCAGGTCCTCGGTCCTGACGCGGGTCCTCAGTCCTGACGTACGGCGAGGACGAGGAAACGGTCGTCCCGGTCCACGTACGTGACCATCCGCCAGCCCGAACCCGCCAGCAGGGGCCGCAGGTTGGCCTCCGCGCGCAGGTCGTCGTCGGTGAGCCGACGCCCGTGCCGGGCGGCCAGTGCCGCACGGCCGACCGGGTGGAAGAGCGCCAGCCGTCCACCCGGTCGTACGGCCCGGGCCAGCTCCCGCAGGTCGTCGGCCGGCCGGGACAGGTGGGAGACGAGGCCCGCTCCGAACACCGCGTCCAGCGCTCCGTCCCGCAGCGGCAGGCGCCCCACGTCGGCGAGCAGCAGGACCCCATGGGCGTCCCGCCCGGCCCGCGCCGCGGCCGCCAGCATGGCGGGTGTCAGGTCCGCGCCGACGACCGTGCCCGCCGGGCCCACGGCCTCCCGCAGGGGCGGCAGCGCGCGCCCCGTCCCGCAGCCCGCGTCCAGCACGGTGTCGCCGGGGCGCAGCCCGATCTCCGCCACGGCGGCGGCGTACGCCGGGCCGTCGTCGGGGAACCGCGTGTCCCAGTCCGCCGCGCGGGCGGTGAAGAACTCCTGCACGTGTGTGTGGTCGTCGGCCATGCGCCCATGATCCCCCATGCCCTCGACAGCCGGGGGGCGCACAAACGGATCCCGCGTGAGGTCATCGACCGACCGCGCGCCCTGTAGCCGCGCGGCGGCACGGGCCCGGCGGCCCGCTCCCTCACGGCTGCCCGCCCATGCGGAGGAACCACTCCCGGGCGGCGTCCGCCGCCTGTTCCAGGGTTCCGGGCTCCTCGAAGAGGTGGGTGGCCCCGGGGATCACCCGGAGGGCGCACGGGGCGGTCAGCCGCCGCGCCGCCTCCTCGTTCAGCCGCAGCACCTCCTGGTCGTGTCCCCCGACCACCAGCAGGACGGGTGCCCGCACATCGGCGAGCACGGCGCCCGCGAGGTCCGGGCGGCCACCACGCGACACCACGGCCCGCACCCGCTCGGGCCGGGCGGCGGCCGCCACCAGCGCCGCGGCGGCCCCGGTACTGGCGCCGAACAGCCCCACCGGCAGACCGCCCGTGTCCGGACGGTCCCGCAGCCAGTCCACCGCCCCCGACACACGGCGCCCCAGCAGCGGGACGTCGAACCGGAGCTCGGCGGTGACCATGTCCACGCGTTCCTCCGCCGCGGTCAGCAGGTCCATGAGCAGGGTGCCGAGCCCCGCCTCCTGGAGGACCCCGGCCACCGCCCGGTTGCGCGGGCTGTGGCGCGAGCTGCCGCTGCCGTGGGCGAAGGCCACCACCCCCCGCGCGTCGCGGGGAAGGACCAGATCCCCGTCCAGGGTGACCTCACCGAGGGTGAGGGAGACCGCTTCCGCCGCCCGTGCCATGGCTGCCACCTCCTGCGCCCGACGCCGCGGGCCAAGGACCGGACCCGCGGGACCGGCCCCACCGGACCGGCCACCGGGTACCCAAGGCCGGGCAGCGGATGCCCGGCTGCTCGACGCGCTCTCCTGGACCCGCCCCCGCCCCGGCCCCCGGGGTCCCGACGCCCCCGTGCGCCCCGTGCGAGTCCTTGCCCTGTCCACGTCAGTGCGCAAGGCTTACGGGGCAGCGGGGGGAACGTGGGAAACGGGGAGGACCGGACATGGCCCTGGACAAAGAACTCGACTGGCTCCTGGACGACTTGACCAAGCGGGTCGAATACATACGACACGCGCTGGTGCTGTCCAACGACGGCCTGGTCACCGGCGCGAGCACCGGACTCGCCCGCGAGGACGCGGAGCACCTCGCCGCCGTCTCCTCCGGGCTGCACAGCCTCGCCCGCGGATCGGGACGGCACTTCGGGGTGGGGCGGGCACGCCAGACGATGGTGGAGTTCGACGAGGCGATGCTCTTCGTCACCGCGGCGGGCGAGGGCAGCTGCCTGTGCGTCCTCACCGCGGCCGAGGCAGACGTCGGCCAGGTCGCCTATGAGATGACCCTCCTCGTCAACCGGGTCGGCGAGCATCTCGCCGTCGCCGCCCGGCAGCACAAGGGCGCGGCACTCACCGACCGCTGACCAGCGGCGACACCGCGTCCACCGAGGGTTTTCCACAGGCCGGACGCGGGCGGTCCCGATCGCGCTACCTTCGTGACGCAAAGTAACCGAGCCTCACGGGGGAGACACCATGACGGTCAAGGAAACGGTCACCGCCCACACCCTTGCCTGCGGACGCGCGGCGCGGCAACTGGAGCTGAAGCGCAACGAGTTCGAGCTCGCCGTCCAGCTAGGACACGTACGGACCACGCCCGGTGCCGACGGAGGCCGGCGCCGGGTGGCCGCGGCGGAGATCGAACGGCTCCGCGCCGCGCCGGACTTCCCCTCCGGTCTGCGCGAGCGCGTCCGCACCGTCGGCACGTCCGAGGGAGCCGGGCTGGCCGCGATCACCAACGAGCGTTTCACCAAGCTGGCCAGGTCGGGCCACCTCAGCCCGGTCGCGTTCTATCTCAACCGCTACCGGGCGGTCGTCTGGCTCTACGTCGCCGCCGAGGTGCGGGAGTTCGCCGAGCGACACCCCGAGCTGCTCACCGGCAGGCTGCCGGCCGCCGTGCGCGCCGGGCTCGACGCCGGGCAGGACACCCGCTCGCGCAACTGGCGCGCACGACGCCTGGGGCTGCTGCTGCGCCAGGCCGACGACCCGTGGACGGCGGCGGCGGCCATCGCGTCCCTGCTGCCCCCGGCGCACCTCGCGGAAGTGGTCGGCGACCCCCGGGAGCGCGCCCACCTCGACCGGCTGCGCCCCGACCCGCCGAATGCCCGGCCCGAGTCCCTCGCCGCCCGGGACATCGTCGACGGGATCCTGGTGGCGGACGACCCGGACGAGATCCTGTGGCACCGGACGAGCCTGGCGCTCGCCCTGGACGAGGCCCGGGCCGCCCGGCCGGCCCCCGGACCGGACGGCCCGGACCAGCACACGGTCCCGAAGGGCCGCTACGGCAGGTCCGGACTGCTCACCCGGATCCGGCTGGGCCGGCGGAGGCCCGTGGGTACCGGACGGGTCCGCGCCGCCCGGCAGGGGGTGAGCGTCAGCCCGTAGCGTCCTGGGCGCCGCCGCGGGGGAGCACGGTCGCGAGCACACCGGGCAGCGGGTACCAGTCGGCCGACACGATGCTGGCGTGCCGCCCGGCGAGCAGGGCCACGCGGTCCCGGGCCTGCGCCTCCGTCGGACGCGTCCCGTCGATGGCGGGCGCCACGCCGTGCGCGTCCGTCATGACCACCAGGTAATGGCGGCCGTCGTACCAGGCGGTGTCGATGGAGCCGCCCGCGTAGGCGGAGGCGTCACCGTCGAAGACGACGAACCAGGGGCGTATGCCGGTGTCCGCGTACCGGGTCCGCGGGTCGCCCGCGGCGGCCCGGTGCACCGCAGGGAACGCCGCCGCCTGGGCCAGCCGGCCGGCCGCCGCCGCGTCCCGGAGGTGCGTGGCGTACTCGCGGTCGGTCCACAGGGTGTCCAGCGGGTTGTCCTGCTCGACGGTGCCCGGGATCAGTTCCACGACGAACTTGGCGGCCATCGCCGAGCGCGCCGGCCAGCCGTCCGCCCGTACGGCCGAGTCCAGGTCCGGGTGGGCCCCGGCCAGATCGGCCGGCCGGAACAGCGCGTCGCCCAGCCGGGCGGTCAGCAGCGCGTCCAGCGCGGCCGGCCCCCGGCCGTTCTTGGCCTGGAAGCCGTCCTTGAGCTCCAGCTTCAGCAGGACGGGCCGGTGCCCCGGATGGGCGTCGTGCCAGGCCCGGATGTCCGCGAGGCACCCGCCCAGGTCCTGGTTCCTCGGCTTGGTGCGCAGTTCACCGGCGTGGGACGCGTTCACGCAGTTGTTGTCGTTGCCGAGGGGGTTGTTATGGGAGACACGCCACGATCTGCCGAAGACATTGGTCCACACGTCGATCTCCAGCATGCCCGCGCCCGAGTCCAACGCGTCGGCGAAGTAGGGGTACTTCGCCTTCTCGTACGCGTTGTGGACGCCGACCCCGGTGGAGGCCGAGTAGGAGAGTTGCGCGGGATCGGCGGACACGGAACCCGCCGGGCGGGGTTCGCCCGGAGCGGCCCCGAGCGAGAGCACCCCGGCCAGCACGGCGGACGCCGCTGTCATCCCGGTACGAGACACCTTCATCATCGGCCCCTGTTCCTCTCGACGCCCATCAAGTCGAGCGCAGCGTAGGGGAGTTGCGTGAATGAAGGGAGACCTGGGGACGGCCGGGACGTCAAATCCCCCGCCGCCGCCCCGGGCGCCCCCGTCCCCCGGAGAACCGGCACCGCCGCACGGAAAAGGGCGGGCGTCCGGGTGCGCCGGAGGCGCGGGACGTGCACCATGGCGGCATGCTGCTGGCCCGACTCGCGGAGGTCTCCGACCAGGTCGCCGCCACCTCCGCCCGCTCCCGCAAGATCGCCGCCTTGGCCGATCTCTTCTCCGCGACCCCGCCGGAGGAGGTGCCGCTGGTCATCGCCTACCTCGCGGGCCGGCTCCCGCAGGGGAGGATCGGCATCGGCTGGAGCACCCTCAAGGAGCCCGTCCCGCCCGCCACGGAACCCACCCTGACCGTCGCCGACACCGACTCCGCCCTGACCGCGCTCGCCGGGGTGGCCGGTCCGGGGTCCCAGGCGGAACGGCAGCGGCTGGTACGGGAACTGATGGGCGCCGCCACCACGGCCGAGCAGCAGTTCCTGCTCCGGCTGCTGACCGGCGAGGTCCGGCAAGGGGCACTGGACGCGATGGCCCTCGAAGGCGTCGCCAAGGCGGCCGCGGCGCCCGCCGCCGACGTACGGCGGGCCGTCATGCTCGAAGGGTCCCTGCCACGCGTGGCCCAGGCGGTGCTGGCCGAAGGCCCGGCCGCCCTGGAGCGGTTCCGGCTGCGCGTGGGCAGCCCCGTGCATCCGATGCTGGCCCACTCCGCCAAGAGCGTGACGGAGGCCGTCGCCGCGCTCGGCCCGTGCGTCGTCGAGGAGAAGCTGGACGGGATCCGCGTCCAGGTGCACCGCGCCGGCGACGACGTCCGCCTCTACACCCGATCCCTCGACGACATCACCGACCGCCTCCCGGAGATCACCGCGGCCGCACGCGAGCTGCCGGGGGACCGGTTCGTCCTGGACGGCGAGGTCATCGCCCTGGACGCCGCCGGCCGTCCCGTACCGTTCCAGGACATCGCGTCCCGCGTCGGCTCCCGCGTCGACGTGGCCACCGCCGCGGCCGCCCTGCCCGTGTCACCGGTCTTCTTCGACGTCCTGGCCGCCGACGGCGCCGTCCTCGTCGACCTGTCCGGCCGGGAACGGCACGAAGTGCTGGCCCGGCTGGTACCCGAGCCGATGCGGGTGCGCCGCACCGAGGTGGCGGAACCCGGCGCCCCCGGGCAGACGGAAGCGGCCGAGGCGTTCTTCGCGGACACCCTCCGGCGCGGGCACGAGGGCGTCATGGTGAAGGCCCTCGACGCCCCCTACAGCGCGGGCCGCCGGGGCCGGTCGTGGCTGAAGGTCAAGCCCGTGCACACGCTCGACCTCGTCGTCCTCGCCGCCGAATGGGGACACGGCCGCCGCACCGGCCTGCTGTCCAACCTCCACCTCGGCGCCCGCGCCGCCGACGGCACCTTCGTGATGCTCGGCAAGACGTTCAAGGGCCTGACCGACGCCATGCTGCGGTGGCAGACGGAACGGTTGCGGGAACTGGAGGTCGAGGACGACGGTTCCACCGTCCGGGTCCGGCCCGAGCTCGTCGTGGAGATCGCCTACGACGGACTGCAACGCTCCCCGCGCTACCCGGCAGGGGTGGCACTGCGGTTCGCCCGGGTGCTGCGCCACCGCCCCGACAAGCAGGCGGCCGAGGCCGACACCATCGAGCGCGTCCTGGAGGGGCGGGGGGGACGGTCAGTCGTCGTCGAGCGTGGTGTAGCGGACGCGGGCCCACAGCGGCAGTACGAACCAGCACAGCACGTACCAGCCCACCACTCCGGCGACCAGCCACGGCACGTACTCGTCGTGCGTCGCCACCCGCAGCACCAGGAGCAGCGCCGAGATCAGCGTCGCCAGCAGCAGCACGAGCCCGACGAACGTCAGCCGCGACGCCCAGACCACGGCCTGCGGCTTGATGCGCCGTCCCGACACGATGCGGTGGAACGACACCGGCCCGATCAGCGCCCCGGTCGCCGAGGCGCCCAGCGCCACCGTGGTGATGTAGATGGTCTTCTGCGTGGCGGGCAGGCCGGCGTACGTCGGGGTGAAGACCACGGTGAGCAGGAAACCGAAGAGGATCTGGACGCCCGTCTGGGCGACGCGTATCTCCTGGATCAGTTCGGCCCAGCGCCGGTCGGCCCGCTCGTCCGGGGTCTCGTCGCGGCCCCGCCCCCGCTTCGTGCTCCCGCCGTTCGCGGACCTGTTCCGCTCGTCGTGCTCAGGCATGGCGATCCTCCCGCATTCGGTCCCGCACTTCTCTTCTAACCGGGGGCGTGCGGATCAAGCGCCACCCCCTCTCCGTACGGCACCCGAAGGAACTCGGCGGGTGTCGGGACGCGGAACGTGACCCCTCGCGCACGGGCCGCTCATGCTCGTACGGGCGACGCCACCGCCGGGAGGCGGCGGGACGGAGGCGACGGGCCGGACCGGACGGAGGCGACGGGGCCGGGCCGCGTCCGGAGGGGGATTGCGGCGGGGAATCGCGGCCAGAGATGAAGGCGGTCCCGACAGCACAGCCGTGCGAAGCACGGAGACGGAACGGAGAAGGAATGACACGCGCCGCGGTGTTCGACGTCGACGGCACCCTCGCCGACACCAACCACCTGCACGTGGCCACCTGGTGGGAGGCGTTCCGGCAGGCGGGGCACACCGTGCCCATGCACGCCGTCCACCGGGCCGTCGGCCTGAGCTCGCACGACCTGATCGCGCACCTGCTCGGTGAGGACCGGGACAAGGACCAGGACGACGCCATCAGCGCCGCCCACAAGACCCTCTACGGAACCTACTTCGACCGGCTGCCCGCCTTCCGCGACGCCGGCCGCCTGCTGAAGACCCTCGCGGCGGACGGCTGGACCGTCGTCCTGGCCACGTCCGCCGGGGGAGCCGAGCTGTCCGCGCTGCGCCGCGCCATCGACGCGGACGACGCCATCACCGCCACCGCGAGCGCGGACGACGTCGAGGAGGGCAAGCCCGCGCCCGAGCCGGTACTGCACGCGCTGGAACTGGCGGGGGCGCCGGCCGAGCGTTCCGTCTTCGTCGGGGACACGGTGTGGGACATGAGGTCGGGCACCCGTGCGGGCGTCACCTGTGTGGGCCTTCTGTGCGGGGGGATCCCGCGGGCCGACCTCATGGAGGCGGGGGCCGCCGTGCTGTACGACGACCCCGCCGACCTGCTGGCGCACCGCGACCACGGCCCGCTGGGCGTGCCGGCCGGCCGGGCCGGCTGACGCCGACGGGCGGAAGGGGCCCGGCCGGCCGGCGGTGCGCGACCGGCCGGGCCCGCCGACGGCGCGCCGGAGGGGTCACTTCCCGAGCTGTCGCTGGAGCTCCGACTTGTTCATCGACGACCGGCCCTGGACGCCCTTGCGCTTGGCCTCCTGGTAGAGCTGGTCGTACGTCGGGCCCTTGGGGCCGCTGCCGCCGGACCGCTGCCCGCCCCGCTTCGAGGACGACATGTCCTGGGTGGAGGTCTTGCTGGCGGTCTTCGACTCGCCGGAGCGCGCCCGCTCCTTGTTCACCGTCCGGGCGGCCATCTCCTCGGCACGCTTCTCGCCGGCGCCGCGCTTCTTGGCGCTCTCCTTGATGTGCTCGTACTGCCGTTCACGCTTCGGGCTGGATCCTGCGGGCATGCGTTCCTCCTGCTGACGTCCCCCCTTGCGGACCCCCCTGCCTCTCCACACCCTCATACCAGGCACCCCCCTCCGCAAACGCGCCGGTGAAGATCCTGATTGGCGCGCCCGAGGTGAGGTATTCGTGCCTGTACGGGTAGGACCGGACCCAAGGAGTGGAGCGACGTGGAGAGCAACGGAACAAGGAACCACCCCGCGGACTGCGACGTCACCGTGCAGCTCAGCGACTGCGACCGTCAGGACGCCCGGGCCGTCTTCGAGACGCTCGACCGCGTCTTCGCCGGCTGCGACATGCCCACGCCGGGGCCGGAGCAGGCGCACGGCCATGAGCCCACCGTATGGATGGCCACCTTCGACAGCTCCGCGCGCCGGGACGAGCGGCCCGGGCCGCCCAACCTGAGCACGCCGGTCACGGCCCTGCTGACAGGGGACCACCAGGCGGTGGCGGAGGTGGAGAAGGCGCTCGGCGGGCTGTTCGAGGTGCGCTCGGCCTCCTCCGTGTCGGGCGAGCACGAGAAGGAGGCGCGCCTCCAGCTCGCCTCGCGCTACGTCACCCACTGAGCGGACCGCGCGCAGCCACGTGCACGGCGCGCGCACGGCACGGAAGAGGCCGGTGCCGACGTCACGACCGCTGACGTCGGCACCGGCCTCGTCCCGTTGCCCTACGGCCCTCCTGACGGTCCGCGCCGCGGTCCGCGCCGCGGTCCGCGCGGCCCGCACCGGACGCCCTCAATCCTCCGTGCCGTCCGTGCCGTCCGTGCCGTCCGTGCCGTCCGTGCCGTCCGTGCCGTCCGCGTCAGACGCGTCGGGCGCCTCGGGCCGTCCGGCGGAGGAGCCGAAGTCGATCCGCTTCGCCTCCACCGTCCGGGCGCCCATGTTGCGCCGCATCATCTCCAGGGCGGCCCGTGCCAGCGGCTCGTGGATGTGGGCCACCGCGTCCGTCGGCACCGTCACGTCGAAGTGCCGGATGTGCGCGTCGAGGGCCGAGTACAGCACGCACTGCTCGGTCACCTGGCCGCACAGGACCAGATGGCTCACCCCCAGTTGCGTCAGCAGGTACGCCAGGGGCGTCTCGTAGAAGATCGAGTGCCGGGCCTTCACCACGAAGAGGGAGGAATCGTCCGGGCGGAGGGGTTCCACGAGCTCGGCGTGCGGGCCGGCCAGGGCCGTTTCGACGATCTCGCCGTGGTGGGACCGCCATTCGCCGAAGTTGTCGTTGACGTAGATCACCGGGACGTCGTGTTCCCTGGCCCGGGTCACCAGGTCCACCAGGACGGGCAGCGCCTCCCGCACGGAGGGGAGGAGCAGCTCGGCGTCCCGGTGGTCATAGGTGTTGATCATGTCGATGACGACGAGGGCGGTCCCGTGGGTCTCACCGCGCGGTACGGACGTACCCATGGTCCGCTCAGCCGAACGCGTCGCGGAGGGCGGGCAGCAGCTTCTTCGCCGACCAGTCCAGGAAGGCGGGCTGCGAGTCACCGCCGATCTGCACGAGGGCGATCTCGGTGAACCCCGCGTCGGCGTACGGCTTCACCGCGGCCACGAAGTCCTCCGGATCGTCACCGCAGGCGATGGACCCGGCGACGTCCTCGGGCTTCACGAACTGGGTGGCCGCGTCGAACGAGTCGGGGTGCGGCAGCTCCGAGTTGACCTTCCAGCCGAGGCCGAACCACCGGAACTGCTCGTGCGCACGCCGGACGGCGGCCTCCTTGTCCGGGTCGTAGCACACGGGTAGCTGGCCCACCCGGGGCTTGCCCCCGCCCCCGTGCCGGTCGAAGGCGTCGAGCAGGTCACCCTTCGGCTCCGTGGCGATGACGAGGTCGGCGAGGCGGCCGGCCAGTTCGCAGGACCGCTCGCCCGAGACCGCCAGTCCGATCGGCGGCGGCTCGTCGGGCAGGTCCCACAGTCGGGCGGACTCCACGTCGAAGTGGGTGCCGCGGTGGTTGACGTGGCCGCCCTCGAAGAGTGCCCGGATGATGCCGACGGCCTCCTCCAGCATCTCGTGCCGCACGTCGACGGACGGCCAGCCGCCCCCGACCACGTGCTCGTTGAGGTTCTCGCCGGATCCGAGTCCGAGCCGGAAACGCCCCTCGGACAGAAGCTGGAGCGTCGCCGCCTTCTGGGCGACGACGGCCGGGTGGTAGCGGAACGTCGGGCACGTGACGTACGTCATCAGCGGGATGCGTGAGGTCGCCTGTGCGGCCGCTCCGAGCACGGTCCACGCGTGGGGCGCGTGCCCCTGCGAACGCAGCCAGGGGAAGTAGTGGTCGGACGTCACCGAGAAGTCGAACCCGGCCTCCTCCGCCTGGACGACGTGCTCCACCAGCGCTCGGGGCCCTGCTTGCTCGGTCATCATCGTGTATCCGATTTGCACCATAAACTCGCGATTTCCCCGATGATCGCACCGGAAAACATCGGAAACGCGCCTCGAGGGTGCGGCGGTGGACCCCCGCGGCCCCCGGTATGCATCACGTGTATACACCGTGTGTAGAGTGCGGGACGACCCGACCGACCGAACTCACGTACGCGCGGAAGAGAGCTGTCCCATGCCGTTCGGCACCAAGTCCCCGAGGCGCCGCAAGGCCGCCGTCTCCCTGCTGGCCGTGGCCTCGCTCGTCCTCGCCCTCGGTGGCTGCGCCGCCGAGCGGGTCGCCCCCGGCAGCGCCAGGGCCGACGCGAAGGGGGAGCCCGGGCCCGTCGACTGCCGGAAGCTCACCTGCATAGCGCTCACGTTCGACGCCGGTCCGGGCAAGGACACGCCGCACCTCCTCGACATCCTCAAGGAGAAGAAGGTCCCCGCCACCTTCTTCCTGCTCGGCCAGAGGCATGTCGACCGTTATCCCGACGTCGTGCGCCGTATCGCGGCGGAGGGGCACGAGGTGGCCAACCACACCTGGACGCACCAGATCCTCACCGATCTCGAACCGGACGAGATACGCCAGGAGCTGTCCCGCACGCAGGACGCGATAGCGGACATCACCGGCCGCAAGCCCACCCTGATGCGCCCGCCGCAGGGCCGTACCGACGAGACGGTCGCCGACATCAGCCGCGAACTCGGCCTCGCCCAGGTCCTCTGGAGCGTGACCGCCAAGGACTACTCGACCACCGACTCCGCGCTGATCCGGCAGCGGACGCTCGACGGCGCCAAGAAGGACGGCATCATCCTGCTGCACGACATCTACGACGGCACCGTCCCCGCCGTGCCCGGCATCATCGACGAGCTGAAGCGGCGGGGCTTCACCTTCGTCACCGTTCCGCAGCTCCTCGCCCCGGCCAAGGCCGAACCGGGCACGGTGTACAAGCCCTGAGGAGCCGGCCCCGCCGAGCCCGGGGCGCACCTGGTCACCGGGGTGAGGCGAGTCACAGGCGCCGGGGTCCGGGCGCGGGAACACCCGGTTTTGGTTGACCGTTCATCGATATGTGACCGCGAAGGGGTCCGTGTCCCCGGCCCCCCGCCGAGTGCGACCGCCCTCCGCCGTCACGGCGCACGCCCCGGCTGGCTTCCCCCCGTCCAGCCGGGGCTGCGGCGTCCCCGGACCAGGCCGTCGTCGCCCGGACCACCTCGACGCGGCGCCCACCCGCGCCCGGTCCGCCCGCGTCGCCGGTCCATCCATGTCCCCGGTCCGCCGCCCCTCCCCGGACCGCTCGCCGGAGGGGGCAGCCCGCCGTCCGGTTCTCGCCGCCCCCCCCGGCACACCCCCGCCCCCCTGCACCCCAGGCCGTGCGACGCTGACCCCACAGGACGCAGACCAGAGCCAAGGAGCGCGGCGATGACGCAGCAGGCCCGGGAACTTCTGGACGCCACCGCACAGGCACTCGCCCCTCGGCAGGGCACCAACCGGTTCGTCGCCGCCATGGCCGACGGCACGGCGAGCCGCATCGCCGTCGGCACCCTCGCCCTGGAGCAGCGCCACATCGTCACCTCCGACCGCCACTCCTTCCTGCACCTGGCCGCCCGCGCGGCCACCCGTCCCCAGGCCGCCGCGCTGTTCACGACCCTCGCCGAGGGGGAGTCCCTGGCCCTCGACCGCCTCCGCGCGCTGCTCGACGGCTGCGGACTGGACGACGTGGCCACGGAGGCGTACGAGCCGTCGGCCGGCTGCCAGGCCTACCCGGCGTACGTCGCGTGGCTCGCCCTCAATGGGGACCCGGCCGACGTCGCCATCGCCCTGTACGCCAATTTCGCCGCCTGGGGCGGCTACTGCGCCACTCTCGCCGGGGCGCTGCGCACACGCTACGGCTTCGCCGACGAGGCGTGCGGCTTCTTCGACTTCTTCGCCCTGCCCGCTCCCGCCCTCATGGACCAGGCCGTCGCCGCCGTACAGGAAGGCCTGGACGACGGCCGGGTCACCATGCCCGCGGCACTCCGCTACGGCCGGCTGCTCCAGTCGTACGAATCGCTGTTCTGGGACACCCTGTGGCCCCACGCCGCCGGTCATGGCGAGGGGCTTCCGCACGCCTGAGGCGCCGGGCGTCCCGGCCGCCCGTGCGGGGTCCCTCGTGGTTCCGTGCGCACCTGGCGGCGCGTTCGCACCGGCGCGATCCGGGTACCCGCCGTGCGTTCGTTCCCCGACGGTGGCACCGGAGGCGTTCATGGCGGTACGGCACCAACTGATCAAGCGGCCTCCCGAGGAGGTGTGGGCCGTGCTCGAGGACGGGAGCCGGTACGGCGACTGGGTCGTCGGCACCTCCGCGTCCTGGCAGAAGGACGGCGACTGGCCGAAGACCGGCTCGGCCATCGCGTACACGGTGCGTCTGGGCCCCTACACGGTCGAGGGCGAGACCGTCGTACGGCTCCACGAGCCGCCCCGGTGCCTGGAGCTGGAGGCCCGCAGCGGGGCCCTGGGCACGGCCAGGATCGCCATCGAGGTGCGGCCCTGGGGTGACGAGACGCTCGTCCGGGTCGACGAGCACCCGCTGCGCGGCCCCGGGGGCGCCCTGCACAACACGGTGATCGACGCGTTCATCCAGCTCCGCCACCGCACCATGCTCCGGCGCCTCGCCGACGTGGTCGAGGGACGCGCCCGGTGAGGTCCCGTCCCGTCGTGCCCGACGCGGCGCCCGACACCGTGCCGGACGCCGTGGTCATCGGCGCGGGCCCCAACGGCCTGGTGGCCGCCAACCTGCTCGCGGACGCCGGCTGGTCGGTCGAGGTCCTGGAGGCCCAGGACGAGCCCGGGGGCGCCGTCCGCAGTGACCGGGGCGTCCACCCGGACCACGTCAGCGACATGTTCAGCGCCTTCTACCCGCTGGCCGCCGCCTCCCCCGTACTGGCCCGCCTCGACCTGCACGAGGAGGGCCTCCACTGGAGCCACGCGCCGCGCGTACTGGCCCATCCCCTCCCGGACGGGCGGTGCGCGGTTCTGGAGCGCGACCGGACGGCCACGGCCGCCGGACTGGAGGCGTTCGCCCCCGGAGACGCCCTCGCCTGGGACGGCCTGTGCGACATCTGGGACCGGCTCGGCCCCGACATCCTGCGCGCGCTGTTCACGCCCTTCCCGCCGGTCGCGGCGGCCGCCCGGCTGGCCGCCCGCGTCCGCGC
This sequence comes from Streptomyces sp. NPDC016309, assembly GCF_043077235.1. Taxonomy (NCBI): domain Bacteria; kingdom Bacillati; phylum Actinomycetota; class Actinomycetes; order Kitasatosporales; family Streptomycetaceae; genus Streptomyces; species Streptomyces sp. NPDC016309. The sequence continues at coordinate 337,573 of NZ_JBIBSG010000002.1, forward strand.
CGCGGGCGGGCTCCGGCTGGCGAGGACGATGGTCCTGCCCGTACGGCGACTGGCCGAGGAGGAGTTCCGCGGGGAGGGCGGCCGGCTGCTGCTCGCCGGGAACGCGCTGCACGCCGACCTCGCCCCCGAGGCCGCGGGCAGCGGGGGCTTCGGCTGGCTGATGGCCATGCTGGGCCAGGCCCACGGTTTCCCCGTGCCCGTCGGCGGGGCGGGCGCGCTCACCGACGCCCTCGTCCGCCGCCTCCAGCGCCGCGGCGGGGTGGTGCGCTGCGGGGAGCGGGTCGTGGAGGTGGTCGTCCGCGGCGGCCGCGCGGTGGCGGTGCGTACGGCCTCGGGCGAGACGGTGCCGGTGAACCGCGCCGTCCTCGCCGACGTGGCCGCCCCCGCGCTGTACGGGGACCTCGTCGGCCCCCAGCACCTGCCCTCCAGGCTGCTCGACGACATGCGGCGCTTCCAGTGGGACTGGGCCACCTTCAAGGTCGACTGGGCGCTGTCCGGCCCCGTCCCGTGGACCGCCGGTGAGCCGGCGGCCGGCGCGGGGACCGTCCATCTCGCCGACGGCATGGACGAACTCACCCGGTTCTCCGCCCAGCTCGCCATGCGGGTGGTGCCCGACCGCCCGTTCCTGCTGTTCGGGCAGATGACCACGGCCGACGCCACGCGCTCCCCGGCGGGCACCGAGTCGGCGTGGGCCTACACCCACGTACCGCACCGCGTCCGCACCGACGGGGGAGAGGACGGCATCACCGGCTCCTGGGACCGCCGCGAGCAGGAGGCCTTCGCCGACCGCGTCGAGGCCCAGGTCGAGCGGTTCGCGCCCGGGTTCCGCTCCCGTGTGCTCGCCCGCCGGATCCTCGCCCCGCCGACCCTCGAGGCCATGGACGCCAACCTCCACGGGGGCGCGATCAACGGCGGCACCACGGCCATGCACCAGCAGCTCTTCTTCCGCCCGGGCCCCGGTACGGGCCGCCCGGAGACGCCCGTGGAGGGCCTCTACCTCGCCTCCGCCTCCGCCCACCCGGGCGGCGGCGTCCACGGGGCGCCCGGCGCGAACGCGGCCCGCGCGGCGCTCCGCACTTCCCGCCCGCTGCGCCGGGCGCTGTCCCGCGCGCAGACCGTCCTGGCCGGCCGGGGTCTCCGCTCGGCCGCCGAAGCCTCCTCCACCCCGGCCGGCTCGCTGGCCTCGTTCGACGCCTCGGGCCCCGAAGGACGGGACGGCCCGGCCGGCGGCCTGCCGCCGACGGACTGACGGCACGTACCGGTGCGGCCGTGAGTGCCCGGGGGCCGTCCGTGTGCCCGGGCGTTCAGTCGCCGCCGCCCGGCTGCCGCTGCCCCCGTTCCGCGCGGGCGGCCGCGTTCCGGGCTCGGCGGCGGGCGTCGCGTGCCGAGCGCTCGGCCCGCTGGAACCGCGTGCGCGCGGCGCGCACCTCCTCGTCCGCGCCGTGCCGGAGGAGTTCGGCCTCCTTGAGCTCCCGGGACAGCGCGTCCACCCGCCGCTCCGCCTCCCGGAACCCTTCCTCCGCCCGGGTCCTCTCCGTCCCGGCCCGGTCGCGTTCCTCCTCGGCCCGGCGGGCCTCCTCCTCGGCCCGGCGGGCCTCCTCCCGCAGCTCGGCCGCCCGCCGCTCGCGTTTCCGCTCCTCCTGCGCGTGCCGGTCCTGCTGGGCCCGCGCTTCGCCACCGGTACGACCGCCGTCCCCGCCCCGCTCGTCCTCCGCGTGCCGGCCGGCGGGCCGGTCGCCCGTCCGGGGCGGTACGGCCGTGAGGGCGGCGGCGAAGCCCACCGGGGCGCTCAGCGGTCTGACCAGCCGCCCCGCCGCCCACCGGTCCGCCGCGTCCGGGTCCGCCAGGACCGCGTGCAGGGTGCCCTCGACCTCGTGCTGGACGTCGTCACCGACCGGCTGGCCGGCGTCGGCGGCGAGTTGCCGCGCCTGCCGGGCCAGCGCCGTCACCAGGGTGTGCTGCTTGCGGCTGAGCTCACGCAGCCGGTCACCGTCCAGCTCCTGGTGGGCGCGGCGCAGCCCGTCGCCGAGCACGGCCAGCGAGCGCGTCTCCTCCGGCATCCGTCGTACGAGCAGGTTGCTCACCCAGGCCGCGAGGGTCGGCCGGCGCAGGGCCCGGACGGCATCGGCCAGTTCGCGGTCCCCGGCCTTCCGCGCCTCCGCGGCGCGCGCGTCGCGCGCCGCGGTGAAGCGGTCGGGGCGCAGCCCGTACAGCTCGTCGGTGACGTTCTCCAGATCCACGGCTCTCCCGTCGGACACGGTCTGTCGGTACCTCGCTCCCGTTATCTGAGATATGCCCGTTTTTAAAGTGATAGAAGAGGTTTTCGCTTCGCCATCGCTGGTCACCCGACCCTTGAGGATCCACACAGCGACACCCACTGAGGGAACAGCGCGAGAGAAACCGCTGGAGGATGCATGATCACCCAGGCACAGATCCCGGCCGTGCTCGACCACCCGGTCTACGACGCGAGCGGTGACAAGATCGGCGAAGCCAAGCACGTGTTCGTCGACGACGTGACGGGCCGGCCCGACTGGGTCAGCGTCAAGACCGGCTTCTTCGGCTCCGGCGAATCGTTCGTGCCCATCCATGAGGCCGTGGTCGTGGAGGACCACCTGGAGGTCCCGTACCCCAAGGGAAAGGTCAAGGAGGCCCCGAACGTCGACGTCGACGCGGGTGGCCACCTCTCGGCCGAGGAGGAACGGCGCCTCTACGAGTACTACGGCATCGGCTGGGGCGGGACGACGGGGATGGATGACCGGGCCCGCACCGAGGGCATGGCGGGCACCGCGGGAACGGCCGGAACGGCGGCCGCCGCAGGCGCCGCCGCCGGCCGCACCGGCGACGACGCGATGACCCGCTCCGAGGAGGAACTGCACGTCGGGGTGGAGCAGCGTGAGGCGGGCCGGGCACGGCTTCGCAAGTACGTCGTGACCGAGGAGGTCCAGCAGACCATCCCGCTGCGGCACGAGGAGGTCACCCTGGAGCGCGAGCCCATCACGGAGGCCAACCGCGACGCCGCCCTGTCGGGACCGGAGATCTCCGAGTCCGAGCACGAGGTGACGCTGCACGCCGAACGGCCGGTGGTGGAGACGGAAGTCACCCCGGTGGAGAGGGTGCGGCTGAACACCGAGGAGGTCACCGACGAGGAGACCGTCCGCGGACGGGTCCGCAAGGAGCGCATCGAAGCCGACCTGCCCGACGAGGACGCCGGCACCGACCGCTGACGGCCGGCCGTCGGCCGGTTCCACGGCCCAGGCCCCGCTCCGCGAGGAGCGGGGTTCCCGTGCGCCGCCGACCGCCGACCGCCGACCGCCGACCGCCGACCGCCGACGTGGACCCGCGGCACCCGACCACGGATGTCGGCCGTGGTCCCGGCGCTTCCGCGCGGGCGGATCGTATACGACCGGTGACCGGTGACCGATCGAACGTGCCCGGCCGCCGAAGCGCCGCCGATGCACCGCATATGACGACCCGTCATTCCCACGGGCATTATCCGAATAGGCGCGGCCACGCACGCGCACGGCCCGCACGATTCCTCACCGGAGTCGTGCGGGCCGTACGGGCGGTGCGGGGCCGCCCCGGGCTCAGAAGGAGAATACGCTCGAGCCCTCGGCCTGCATCACACAGGAATTCGCGTAGGTTTTCTCGAAGTTCACGCGTCGGCCTTCCCAAATGCCCTGCGCGGTCACGACGACCGGGTCGTAGATCTTGATGCAGGGCCGGCCCTCGTCCTCGCCCAGTGCGTCGAACTCGCCCTCGGTGGCGCGCAGTTCGGCACAGGCCTGCTTCGGGGCCGGGTGCGTTCCGCCGGCGGTCGGGCTACAGGTGAGCGTCACCGCCCGCATGGGCGTCGCGGTGGTGGCGTTCTCCCCCTGGGCGACGGTGAGGACGAGTGCCGACGGTGCGTAGAGCCGCGGTTCGGGTGCGGCGGCCTTCGCGGCGGCCCCCGTGACGGTCATGGGTCCGAGGACCCCCGCTGTGGCCAGCCCGCAAACGATGGCGCGCCTTACCAGTGTCCGCATGGCAGAAAACCTCTCAGTTCGTCTCGGGAACGTTCGGTGCCGTGCGCCAGCCACATTGCCGCGCCGGCCTTGTAGATGCACATTCAGCGGCGCTTTTCGGTTTGATCCGCCATTCAGGCGATGACGCGAAAAGTCGCTCCGCGGCGCGGCTCGCGTTCGTCGGCGAGTGCCGCCATCAGGGCTTTATGGCGTGCTGAAAATGGTTCAAAAGTGCACGATGCGTAGAAACGTTCGAGTCTCCGGTCGTCAACACGGCCGAAACGTGACGGCAACACGAGGGGTGGAGATCCGGCCTGCCTCGATCGGCGCGCCGACTCAAAAGCACCTTTCATGGAAAGGTAATGTGATGGCAAAGTTGACGACGCTGTAGCCGTGCATGATCGTTGGCGCACCGCACCACGGTGCCTGGCGGCGACAGCGCCGCGGAGACCCCGTGGTTCCGTCACGCACGCCCCCACACCACCTGACAATGACCCGACCACACCGCGCCCGCCGGCCCCCACGGCCCGGAGCGCAGGAGGCAGGCCGCCATGAAATCCCTGATCGACAACGCTCGTACGTTCCCCGCACGCGTCGCCCGACGGCCCGATGAGTTCCGCCGTCTCGCCGCCGGACAGTCCCCCGAGGCGCTGTTCATCACCTGCTCCGACTCCCGGGTGATCCCTTCCCTGATCACCGGGGCCAAGCCGGGCGAGCTCTTCGAACTGCGCACCGCGGGCAATGTGGTTCCCCGGTACGACGAGGCACGGCCCAGCGCCGAGACCGCCACCGTCGAGTACGCGCTCCGCGTCCTCGGTGTCCGTGACATCGTCGTGTGCGGGCACTCCCACTGCGGCGCCGTCGGCGCCCTCGTGCGTGGTGAGGACCTCTCGGCCCTCCCCGCCGTGCGGAGCTGGCTCGACCACTCCGTACCGGAACCGCCCGACACCCGCGACTTGGCCCAGGCCGTGCGCCGCCACGCCGCGGCGCAACTGACCACGCTGCGCGGCTACCCGGCCGTGCGGGAGCGTCTGGCCACCGGGCAACTGACGCTCCACGCCTGGTACTACGAGGTCGACACCGGTGCGGTGAGCGTCCACCGGCCCGACCTGGAGGGCGAGTTCACGCCCCTGTGAGGGGGCGCAGCACTCTCGTGTCCCCCTCCGACCGTCCGCCGCCCCCAGCGGGGCGGCGGGCCGCACCCTTAGGAACCCACCCTCATGCTTCGCCATCTCAAGGACCCCGCCGTCCTGCGCCGTGACATACCCGCGTCACTCGTCGTCTTCCTCGTCGCCCTTCCTCTGTGCGTCGGCGTGGCCGTCGCCTCCGGGGTGCCCGCCGAACTGGGGCTGGTCACCGGCATCGTCGGCGGCCTCGTCGTGGGGGCGCTGCCCGGCAGCTCCCTCCAGGTCAGCGGCCCCGCGGCCGGCCTGACCGTGCTGGTGTACGAGGCGGTCCGGGAATTCGGCCTCGGCGCGCTCGGCGCCATCGTCCTCATATCCGGACTGCTTCAACTGCTGCTCGGGGCACTGAAGTTCGGCCGCTGGTTCCGCGCGATCTCCATCGCCGTGGTCCAGGGCATGCTCGCCGGCATCGGTCTGGTGCTGGTGCTCGGCCAGGTGTACGCGATGGCCGACACCGCCCAGCCCTCCGGCGGCCCCGGCAAGCTCGCCGGCCTGCCCCGACTCGCCGGTTCGGTCCTCTCCGGAGGCACGGCGCTGACGGCCTTCCTCGTCGGCGCCGGAACCGTGGCCGTCCTCGTCCTCTGGCCCCGGCTCCCCGCCCGCGCCCGTGTGGTCCCCGGCCCGCTCGTCGCGGTCGCGCTCGCCACCGCGGTGACCGTCCTGTTCGACCTGCCCCTCGCCAAGGTCGAGGTCCAGGGCCTGCTGGAGGCCGTCCAGCCGCCCGGGCTCGCCGGCTTCGGCGACATCGCCACGGTGGCCGCCATCGGAACCGTCCTCGCCTTCACCCTGATCGCCTCGGCCGAGAGCCTGTTCAGCGCCGCGGCCGTGGACCGCATGCACGACGGGCCGCGCACCGACTACGACAAGGAGCTGATGGCGCAGGGCGTCGGCAACACCCTGTGCGGCGCGCTCGGCGCCCTGCCCATGACGGCCGTCATCGTCCGCAGCGCCGCCAACGTCCAGGCCGGTGCGCGCACCTCCCTCTCCCGCGTCCTGCACGGGCTGTGGCTGCTGCTGTTCGCCGCCCTGCTGCCCGCGGCGATCGGCGTCATCCCGCTCGCCGCCCTGGCCGGCGTCCTGGTGCACGCCGGCTGCAAGCTCGTCCCCGTCAAGGACTTCCGTCCGCTCTGGCGTGATCACCGGGGCGAGGCGGTGATCCTGGGCGTCACGGCGGTGGCCATCCTGGTCACCAACCTCTTCGAAGGCGTGGTGCTGGGCCTGCTGCTCGCCGTCTGCAAGACCGCCTGGGAGACGTCCCACCTCCACGTCGAGGTGCGTGAACTCACCGGGGGCCGTCTGGTGGCGACCATCACCGGCAACGCGACCTTCCTCCGGCTGCCCAGGATCCTGGAGGAGCTGGAGAACCTTCCCGCGGACCGCCCCATCGAGCTCGACCTCTCCGGGCTGCGCCACCTCGACCACGCGTGCCGGGTCGCCCTGGAGAACTGGGCGCTGCGTCACAACGACGCCGGGACGGAACCGGTGCGGATGCTGCCGCCCGCCGGAGTCCCCGCCCAGGTCCCGCCGGATCGGATCCCCATGGGCCGGATGCCCGCGGGCCGAGCCCCGTCGGACCGGGCCACCTCGGATCAGGCCGATCAGGTCGCCTCGGTGTCCAGGACGTAGTCGACGACCGACGAGGGCGTCAGCCGGTCCCTCTTGACGATCGCGACGCCGTCGCTCCCGGCGTTCGCCCCGGTGCCGGTGCCGGTCCCGGCACCGGGCGCGGGCTCGGCGGCGGCGTGCGCGGTCGCGGTACCGGCGGCGAGCAGGACGCCGGTGGCCGCGGCGATGACGGTGGCTCGGAGGTTCATGCGTGCTGCCCTCTCGGTCGGGTGGCTCGTCGCTCAAGAGCCTGCCGATGATCAACGAGGCCTCGCCGGAGAAGTGTCGGGCGGCCGTTCCCACCGGCATGGCGACGGCGCCCACCGGCAATGGCGACCGTTCCCACCTGCATGGGGTGCGGGGGCGGGATCCCGGCCGCGTTCCCGCTGTTGACCGCGAGGGTGTGAAGGTAGTTCTATTGGGACATAAAGGGCAAATAAAGTCTTCCACAGGAGGCGGCCCGCAATGACCACCCACCCGAGCATCGAGCAGCACCCCGATCTCGCCGAGATGCGCTCTCGGTTCGAACGGGCGACCAGCACCCCCCGTGGCCAGGCGATCGAGACGCTGGGCCTTCTCACGGGTCTCTACTTGGCGGCATCGCCATGGATCGTCGGGTTCAACGGCCTCACGACCCTGGCCGTCTGCAACCTGATCACCGGTGTCGCCTACGCCCTGTGCATGGGAGGGTTCGGCTCGGCGTACGAGCGCACCCACGCCATGGCCTGGGCCGCGTGCGCCATCGGCGCATGGACGATCGTCGCCCCGTGGGTCGTCGCCGGCAACGTCGACACGACCCGCAGCGTGGTCAACAACATCATCGTCGGCGCCGTGGCCCTGCTGCTCGGTCTGGCGATGGCGGCGTCGGCGATGGCCGACCGCCGTTCCGGCCGCCCCCGCGCCCGGGCCCGTGGCGGCCCCGGCCCCATGGAGTGAACCGACACGCCCGATCCGGAGGACCCCGGCGCCCGCGCCGGGGTCCTCCGCGCCCCCGGCCACCGAGCGCCACCGCGCCGTTCCGCCTGGTGCGTCATAGCGTTGCCGCGAGCGGGCAGGAGGGACGCGAGGAGGCACCATGGCGAAACCGATCGCACGCATGTCGCGGTGGCTGAACCGCACCTACGCGGGGGACCGGGCCGACCCGCCCCCGCTGGGCGGTTACGCCGCCGCCGTGGCCGTGTTCGGCGGCTACGCGGCGGCGTGGACCGGTGCGGTCCGCCGGAGCGGTCGGCCACTGCCGGCGAGGCCCGAGCCCTGGGATGTCCTGCTCACCTCGGTGGCCACGTTCCGGCTCAGCCGCCTGGTGAGCAAGAGCGCCGTGCTCAGCCCGCTGCGGGCCCCGTTCACCGAGTACCGAGGATCCCAGGGTGCCGCGGAGCTGGCGGAGGAACCGCGCGACGGGGCCAAAGGGGTCGTCGGCAGCCTGCTGACGTGCCCCTTCTGCGTCAGCGTGTGGACCGTGTCCACCCTGACCGGTGCCGCGCTGCTGTGGCCCCGCGCCACCCGTACGGTCACGGGCGCCCTGACCGCGCTGGCCGGGGCCGACGCGCTCCAGTTCGTCCACACCGCCCTGAAGGAGAAGACCACCGGGAACTGAGCACCCGGTACGTCAGCGGCACCGCCCCGGCACGGTCAGGCACCGGACGCCGGGGCGATGTCCTGCTCCGCCCAGACCACCTTGCCCATGGGCGTCCGGCACGATCCCCAGCGGCGGCACAGCATGTTGATCAGTTGCAGACCCCGTCCCCCCTCTGCGCTGAGCGGGGCGTGCTGGATCTGCGGCAGGTCCGGGCCCGTGTCCGACACCTCCACGCTCAGCCGGTCGTGGCGGACGAGCCGGAGCTGCCGCGGACCGCCGCCGTACCGCAGCGCGTTGCCGACCAGCTCGCTCACCACCAGCTCCGTGACGTCCACCAGATCGGCCAGCGCCCAGCGGCCGAGCTGCTCCCTGACCAGGCGGCGTGCCTCCCCGGCGGCCGACCCGTCCGGCGGCAGCGACCGTACGCACAGCTCACCGTCGCCGAAGGCACGGGCCTCCGCCACGAGGACGACCGCGTCGTCGAAGCGCCTGCCCCCCTCCCCGAGGATCCGGGCCGACGACACGTCACAACTCCGCCGCAGCGCGGGCCGAGGCCCCGCGACCGCCTCGCGGAGGCGGCCGAGCTGCACCTCGATGTCCGCCTCCCGGCTCTTGACCAGGCCGTCGGTGTACAGCATCAGCCGCGCGTCCTCCGGCACCCGTACCGTCAGCGGGTCGTACGGGATCACGCCCGCCCCCAGCGGCGCGCCCGGGGGCACCTCCACGAACGACGCGCCGCCCCCGGAGGCGATCAGCAGGGGCGGCGGGTGCCCGGCGCTGGCCAGCCGGAACGTCCCGTCCGCCGGGTCGTACACGGCGCACAGACAGGTGGCGACCTGGTCCTCCTCCAGGTCCCGGGCGGCGAGGTCCAGCCGCGCGAGGACCCGTTCCGGCGCGATGTCCAGGCCGAGCAGCGTGCGGGCGACCGAACGCAGCCGCCCCATGGTGGCCGCCGCCGCCAGACCGTGGCCCATGACGTCGCCGACGACCAGCGCGGTCCGGCCGCTCGGCAGGGGGACCACGTCGAACCAGTCGCCGCCCACCCCGCTCGGCTCCACGGCCGGCTGGTAACTGGACGCCACCCGCAGCCCGGGTGTCGAGGGGGCCGCCCGGGGCAGCAGGGCGCGCTGGAGGGTGAGCACCGTCTCCCGCTCGCGGCCGTAGAGACGGGCGTTGTCGATGTACACCGCGGCCTTCGACGCGAGCTCCCAGGCCAGCGCCAGGTCGGTCGGGGTGAAGGGGCCCCTCGACCCGGCCCGGACGAAGTCGGCGGCCCCCAGCAGCACACCGCGGGCGACGAGGGGCACGGCCATGTAGCTGTGCACCCCCGCGTGCCGCATCACCCGCGCGGCCTGCGGGCTCGGGGCGATGGACTCGTACTGACCGGGCGCGATCCGGCTCACCAGAACCGGGCGGCGTGCCGTCAGACACCGGTACACGACCTTGGGCGTCGCGTGGAGGGAGGTCAGCTCGCCCACCGGATCCGGTTCCAAGTGCCGCAGCGGGTCGATCACGGAGACGGCCATGGCGCGGGTCAGCGGCACGCCGGTACCACCCGCGCGGTCGCCCTCACCCCCGCGCAGCACCGACTCCAGCAGGTCCACCGCCGCCCCGTCCGCGATCCGGGGCACCGCGAAGTCGGCGAGCTCCTGCGCGGTCCGGCCCAGGTCCAGCGTGGTGCCGATGAGGTTGCCCGCCTCGTTCAGCCACTCCAGCCGGCCGCGCGCGGCGGACAGGGAACCCACGGCGGCCGCGGCCCGCCGCAGCATCCGCGCCGCACGCAGCGGGTCCACCCGGGCACCCGGCCCGCGCCCTCCGCGCCCCCGACTGCGGTTGTCGTCCACGTCGTGTACCTCTTCCCACGGCGCCGCCGAACCCTGGAGCTCCCGATTCTGCCCTGCGCCGGCACCGGAGGCCTCCCCATCGCACCACCCGGCCCCAGGACGGCCACGCCAGGACGACCAGCACGCCGCCCGCCGCCGTGCCGCCGTGGAACGGATGACCGAAGTCCGTGCTTCCACCAACGACATGCGGGTACCAGGGCAGCCATGACCGCTCACGGCCCGGCCGACCGCACCGTGAGACCGGTGTGTGCCGATGGACGGATGTCTCCGGGGCATCCGTTACGCGCCACCCCGCGACGGTCATGGCTGAGGAGTCCCAGTCCCGAGCACGGAGGAACCATGCCCAACCCCAATCCGCTCAAGGCCGCCGCCGAGAAGCTGACCGAGACCCTCCGGGACGGCGGCCCGGCCGAGGGCGTCCCGGGCGCCCCGGCCCCCGAGCCCGCCCAGGTGGACGAACCCACCGAGCCGCGCGACCCCCTCCCGCCCAAGCCGGACCAGGGCGAGCCGGCGCCGTACTCGCCCACCGGCCGGCACACCGGCAACCCGCCGCAGTCCCGCGCGCAGGACGGCCCCTACCTGACCACCGCCCAGGGCACCCGGCTGTACGACTCCGACCACTCGCTCAAGGCGGGCCCGCGCGGGCCGGTCCTCCTCCAGGACCACCACCTGCGCGAGAAGATCATGCACTTCGACCACGAGCGGATCCCGGAGCGCGTCGTCCACGCCCGGGGCGCCGGGGCCCACGGCGTGTTCCAGGCGTACGGCACCGCCGAGGGCGTCACCAAGGCGGCCTTCCTCCGCAAGGGCACCGAGACCCCCGTCTTCGTACGGTTCTCCACCGTCCTCGGCTCACGCGGCTCCGCGGACACCGTCCGCGACACCCGCGGCTTCGCCACGAAGTTCTACACCGAGGAGGGCGTCTTCGACCTCGTCGGCAACAACATCCCGGTCTTCTTCATCCAGGACGCCATCAAGTTCCCCGACGTCATCCACGCGGGCAAGCCGCACCCCGACCGGGAGATCCCGCAGGCCCAGAGCGCCCACGACACCTTCTGGGACTTCGTCTCGCTGCATACCGAGGCCCAGCACCACACCATGTGGAACATGTCCGACCGGGGCATCCCCCGCTCGTACCGCACCATGGAGGGCTTCGGCGTCCACACCTTCCGCCTCGTCAACGCCGAAGGCGCCACCACCCTGGTCAAGTTCCACTGGAAGCCCAAGCTCGGCGTGCACTCCCAGCTCTGGGAGGAGGCCCAGATCACCGGCGGCGTCGACCCGGACTTCCACCGCCGCGACCTCGCCGACGCGATCGAGGCCGGCGCCCACCCGCAGTGGGAGCTCGGCATCCAGACCTTCCCCGACACCCCCGAGCAGACCTTCGAGGGCATCGACCTGCTCGACCCGACGAAGATCGTCCCCGAGGAGCTCGCGCCGGTGCAGCCCATCGGCCTGCTCACCCTCAACCGCAACCCCAGCAACTTCTTCGCCGAGACCGAGCAGGTCGCCTTCCACGTCGGACACCTCGTCCCCGGTATCGACGTCACCGACGACCCGCTGCTCGCCGGCCGCCTCTTCTCGTACCTGGACACCCAGATCACCCGGCTCGCGGGCCCCAACTTCCACCAGATCCCCATCAACCGCCCGCACGCCCCGGTCAACGACATGCTCCGCGACGGCTTCCACCAGCAGGCCGTGCACAGCGGCGTCGCCCCCTACAAGCCCAACTCGCTCGACGGCGGCTGCCCGTTCTTCGCCGGCGCCGACACCGGCGCCTACATCGAGACCCCGGTGGAAGTGCCCGCCGCCCGCAAGGTCCGGGAGGCCCCCGCCAGCTTCGACGACCACTTCAGCCAGCCCCGGCTGTTCTGGCTCAGCATGTCCCCGGTCGAGCGCGAGCACATCATCACCGCTTACACCTTCGAGCTGGCCAAGTGCTACGACAACGCCGTCAAGCAGCGCCAGCTCCAGGCACTCGCCAACATCGACGCCGAGCTGTGCGCCCGTGTCGCCGAAGGCCTCGGCCTTCCCGCGCCCGAACCCACCCGGGCGCCGGCCGACGTCGTACCGAGCCCCGCGCTCTCCCAGATCGGCCAGGAGTGGCCCGCCGACGGCCGCATCATCGGCATCGTCGCCGACGACACCGCCGACCTCGACGGCGTCCGCGCCGTCCGCCAGGCCGTCCTCGACGCGGGCATGGTGCCCCTCGTCGTCGCACCGGCCGGCGGGAAGATCGGGGCGGACGGCCCCGACCCCGTCACCGTGCAGCGCACCTTCGCCACCGCGCGCTCCATCGAGTTCGACGCGCTCGTCCTGGCCGGGGTCCCCGCGCCGGGCGGCGACGCCTACGGCGCGCGGGACGCCAAGGCCGGCGACGCCGGACAGGCGGCCACCGCCCTCGACCCCCGGCTGCTGCTGATGGTCTCCGAGGCCTACCGGCACTCCAAGGCCATCGGCGGCTGGGCCGGCGCCGATACCGTCCTGGAAGCGGCCGGCGTCCCGGCCGGGGCCCCCGGCGTGGTGACCGGGGACAGCGGCGAGGGCGTGCTCGCCCGGCTCACCCCGCTCCTCGCCCGCCACCGCGTCTGGGACCGCTTCCCCGCCGCCGCCTGAGCGGTCAGGTGCGGACCCCCGGCTCCCGGTCCGCGTCGTGCCGCAACGGCGTGATCTGCTCGATGTCGTAGCGGCCGCGCAACGCGGCGATCGCCGCGTGGTCCGGGGGCCCGCCCCGGTCGAGGATGCCGATCAGCTCCTCGAAGTACCGCTCGTGGTCCGGGGGAGGGGACGCCTGGAAGAACATCCTGGCGGGCCGGTCCGTGCGGTTGGCGAAGGCGTGCGGACACCCCGGCGGGACCACGATCACCGTGCCCGGCGTGGCCCGGACGGTGCGCCGGCCGGACGGCGACTCCCAGTGCCGCCAGTCGTCGCCCGTCCGGACCCGGGGCTCGAACGCCAGGACGTCCAGCTCGCCGTCGAGGAGGTAGAACAGCTCCTCGCTCCGGGCGTGCACGTGCGCCCCCACGTCGAACCCCGGGGGCACCACCACCTCGAAACTGGACGCCGCCCGGGAGTGCTCGCCCGTCACCTTGAAGGTGACCTCCTGCGCCGGCGAGCGCAGCGTCCGCCCCTGGCCCCTCGGGACCAGCAGCCCGTCGGGGGCGTCGGCCACCATCGCGGCCGGCGCCCCCTGGTGCGCGGTCACCAGGTCACCGGAAGGGACTCGGGCCCACGGATGAGCGCACCGCGGCGGAACCGCACCTCCTCGACCGGAACGGCGAACCGCAGACCGGGGAACCGGTCCAGGAAGGCGTCCACCAGCAGCTCGGACTCCATCCGCGCCAGCATGGCCCCCACGCAGAAGTGGGGCCCGTACCCGAACGCCACATGCGGATTGGGGGCCCGGTCCAGGTCCAGGGCATCCGGGTGCGGAAAGACGTCCGGGTCGCGGTTGGCCGCCAGGTACGAGACGTACACCGGCTCGCCCGCCCGGATCCGTACCCCCGCCACCGTCACGTCCTCCAGGGCGATCCGGGACAGGCCGACGGCGCTGCGGTGCGGAATGAACCGCAGCAGCTCGTCGATCGCCCGCGGGCGGATGTCCGGCTCGGCGCGCATCCGGGCCATGTGCTCGGGGTGGGTGAGCAGGACGAACAGCATGTTGCCGCAGTTGTTGGTGACCGCCTCACCGCCGATCTGGATCAGCAGCGCCAGCCCCACCGCCTCCGAGGCGGTGATCTCACCGTTCGCCACCGCCGTGCCGAGCAGCCCGATGACGCTCTCCTCGTCGCCGTCGTCACCGTCGCGCGGCTGGCTCAGCAGGTCGGCGAAGTAGGCGCACATGTCCTCCTTGGCACGCTGGCTGCGCTCCACGCCGTGGGCGGAGGACAGGATCAGGTTCGTCCACTCGTGCATCCGTGGCCGGTCGATGGGCGGCACGCCCATCAGCTCGCACACCACGGCCAGCGGGAACGGCCCGAGCAGCCGCTCGGTGAAATCGGCCGGCGGGCCGTCGGCCAGCACCTCGTCGACCAGCTCCGCCAGCAGGAGCCGGGCCCGCTCGCGCAGCCGTTCCACGCCGCGCGTGGTGAAGGCGGGCGCCACCGCCCGGCGCAGCCGCGTGTGGTCGGGCGGATCCTCGAACCCCACCGCCCCGTCGACCGGGATGAAGTGCGGCGCAAGCCGGGTGACGTCGTTCTCGACGACCAGCTTCCGGCTGAACCGCGGGTCGTTGGTGACCGCCCGGACGTCGTCGTAGCGCGTCACCAGCCATGCCCAGCCGTCGCCGTTGGGCAGCTTGATCCGGCTCACCGGTCCCTCGCGCATCAGTTCCGCGAGCACCGGGTCGAACTCCACCCCGAACAGGTCCAGGGCCGGCCAGTGCCGTACCGGGGGCAGGGCGGCCGTGGTCGTCGTCTCATCCAACACGGGACGGTTCCTCCACCAGGACACGGTCGGGCACGTCCGAGAGCACGCGGGTGGGCACCCGCTCGGACACGCGGTCGGAGACGGTCCAGCGGCCGAGCGACATCTCGGCCGTGATGCCGGGGCCGAAGCCCGCGAGCAGGCCGCGCGCCGTGTCGTGCGCGCCGCCCTCGTCGAACAGCCGGCGCAGCGCGTCCAGGACGACGGCGCTCGCGATGTTCCCGTACTCCGTCAGCGTGGCGCGGCTGAAGCGGAACGCCTCGGCCGGCACGCCCAGGAACGTGCTCAGGTCGTCCAGGATCCTCGGACCGCCCGCGTGGATGATGTAGAAGTCCAGGTCGGACGCGTCCCAGCCGTGCCGGCCCGCCAGCTCCTTGAGCGCCGGAGCCAACGGCTCCATGGTGCCGGGCACCCGCTTGTCGAGCTTGAAGTGGAACCCGGTGGACCGCACGTCGTACGCGATCCAGTCCTCCGTCTCCGGAACCAGGTACGAGCCGTTGCGCTCCAGCGTCACGCCGGTGCCGCCCCGGCCGCGCATCACGGCGGCGGCGATGCCGTCGCCGAAGAGCCCGTTGGACAGCAGGTTCCCGACGCCCAGGTCGGTGGGCTGGTAGCACAGCGAGCAGAACTCGCACGCCACGATGAGCGCGTTCGCCTCCGGGTAGGCGGTGCAGAAGTCGTGCGCCCGGTTGATCGCCGCGCCGCCCGCCGCGCAGCCGAGCTGGGCGATGGGCACCTGACGGGTGTCGCCCCGGAAGCCCATGGTGTTGATCAGCCACGCCGTGAGCGACGGCATCATGAAGCCGGTGCACGACACGTAGATGATCACGTCGATGTCGGAGGCCCGGAGCTCCGCGTCCGCCAGCGCCTGTTCGATGACGGCCGGCACGCGGGCCTTGGCCTCCGTCTCGTATATCCGGTTGCGTATCTCGAAGCCGTCGTGCCGGAGGGTTTCCTCGATCGGCCGCAGCAGGTGCCGTTTCTGGACACCGGTGTTCTCCATCAGCCGCAGGGCGAGCGGGAGCTGGGGGTGGTCCGCGTGAATGGTCCGCGCCAGATCGAGCGTCTGCTGCATGGTGATCACGTGCTCGGGGACGGAGACCGCGGGTCTGCACAACGTGGCCATGACGTAAGCCCTTTCGTCGCGTTTGCACTCAAAGGATCCGGGACGGGCGATCGTCGCGCGCGCCGAAACTCGTGCCACCCCGTTACGTCGAACCGGTGACCGGCACCCCCTGCGGCCGCCCTCCGGTACCCCCCGCATCCGCCCTCCGTGCACCGGGCACCCCCGCCCACGCCTCACCACGCACGCGCGCCGCACCGGCCCGGCCCCGGCGCCCGGCCGGAGCACACCACGCGGCAACGGGCCAGCCGCGCGCGCCGACCACGGCGGGAGCCCTGGCCCGCACCGGGCCCTTCCGTTCCCCCGTACGGGGGAGCACCGGGTGCCCCGGGGGACGGGCGCGACGGAGCATGGGCGCATGCCCCTCCACCTCCGCATCGTCCACGGCCGCCCGACCGCCACCGAACTCGCGGCCCTCACCGCCGTACTGACCGCCCTGGCCTGCCGGACCGGGCCGGCCGGGCCGTCGCGGGGCGGCGGGGCGCCCACCGGCCGTGCGCAGTGGGACCGGGGCTGGCGGGCCCATCCGGCACCCAACTCCTGGTGCGCCCGGCTCCACCTCCCGGCCCGCCACCCGCACCATTGAGGGGTGAAGGCGAACCGTGACGTACGACTGCTCCTGACGACCGACACCCACCTGCCGACACGGGCCAGGGAACTGCCCGCCGAACTGCTGGCCGGCATCGAGGCCGCCGACGTGGTGGTGCACGCCGGCGACTGGGTGGACACCGCCACGCTCGACCTGCTGGAGGCGCGCGCCCGGCGGCTGCTGGCCGTCCACGGCAACAACGACGGCCCGGAACTGCGCGCCCGGCTTCCCGAGGTCGCCCGCGCCGAGCTGGACGGCCTCCGGTTCGGCGTCGTCCACGAGACGGGCCCCGCGCAAGGCCGCGAACGCCGGTGCGAGGAGCGGTTCCCCGACCTGGACGTCCTGGTCTTCGGCCACAGCCACATCCCCTGGGACAGCACGGCGCCCGGCGGGCTGCGGCTGCTCAACCCCGGCTCGCCCACCGACCGCCGCCGCCAGCCGCACTGCACGTACATGACCGCCGTCGTCACCGGCGGCCGGCTCGCCGAGGTCCGCCTCCACCGGCTGCCTCCCCGCCACCCGGTGCGTCCCGGCACCCCGTAGAGCGGATACGGTGCTGCCGTGGTGATCGACAGGGAGGACACGGCCGGGACGGCGCTGCTGCTGGCGGCCGCCCCCGTCGGCAAGGGACGACTGATCGACGCGGCGGGCGTGCTCCCCGCGCTGGCCGCCGTACCGCCGGGCGCGCTGACCGGCACGGCGGCCGCGACACTGGTCGAGCTGGCGGACCCGCTGGACCCGCAGACCGTGCTCACCCGGCTCCGGGCCGCCGTCGCCGCGTCCGGCCCGCTGTCCGTCTACATCGCCGGGCAGCTCCACCTCGACCACCGGCAGCGCCTGCCGCACCTCGCCCTGGCCCGTACCTCGCCCTCCACCCTGCGCTACACGGCCCTGCCCTGGCACTGGATCGCCGGCGAGCTGAAACTCCGCCGCCCGGGCACGACGACGGTCGTCGTCGACCTGGTCGCCGACGAGCAGACCTGGCAGCAACTCGCCACCGACCCGGGGCTCCTCGCGCTCTGCCACGGGGTGCGGGTCTACGGCAGGGTGGGTCCGCCCCCCGGGCGCCGCGCGCTCGCGAGCCCCGACTACCTCAAGGCCTATGCCGCCGTCTGGCGCAGTGGGGCGCGTCCGCCGCTCGCCGCGCTGCACGAGCAGGTCGTCGCACAGTCCGCCCCGGACCGCGCCCTGGTGTTCGCCGCCGACTTCCCGCCGGCACAGGCCCCCGCCCCGGCCGCGCCCTCCTCCGCCGTCCCGCCCGTTCACGTGCCGGCCGTTCCCGCCCCGCCCGCGCCCGGGACCACCGCCGCGACCGCGGCCGTACCCTCCGCGCGGCAGGAGCCGGGGCGGACCGCCGGGGACACCACCGCACCGCCCCCCACCGGGGACACCACCGCACCGCCCCCCACCGGGGCCGACCCCCTGCCGTCCATCCTGGCCGCCGCGGAATCCGGCCGTCACGAGGAGGCGGCGGCCGCCGCGGCGGCCTGGGAGCAGCACGCCCACCGGACGCACGGCTCCGGCTCGGCGCAGGCGCTGCACTGGCTGGAGGTCCGCGCCGACCTCGCCCGGCTGGCCCGGGACCCGGCCGCCAGTTGCCGGCTCTGGATGGCGGCCGCCGAGGCGAGGCTGGCGCGCGGGCAGACGCTGGACGCGCCCGACGTCGAGGGTGCCGTGGACCGGGCCCACCACCAGTGGGAACGGCTGAGCGACCCGGAGGCCGCCCGCGCCCTCGCCCCCGCCCTGATCGCGCTGCGCCGCCGGGTGCCCGGCCGTCAGCGCGCAGCGCTCCAGGTGCTGCAACGCCGCCTCGAACGCTGGCATGACACCGGTGAAGGTGTCATGCGCTGACACATTGGCCGAAAGGCGCTGCACCCGCACTCCGCTTATGGCCATTCCTCATACCGGCACACCGACTCTCCCTAGCATGTGCCTCTCATACGACCGACCCCACGGCACCCGAGCGGATGAGGACTGGATGGCACGCGAGTTGTGGAGCCCAGCGGAAATCGACACGACCGTGCCCAGCGTGGCGCGCATGTACGACTTCTTCCTGGGCGGCAGCGACAACTACGAGTCCGACCGCGAGGCCTGCGAGCTGTTGCTCAAGCAGGTCCCCAGCACCAAGGCGCTCGCGGTGAACAACCGGCACTTCCTGCGCCGTGTCGTGCGCGTCCTCGCGACGGAGTACGGAATCCGCCAATTCATCGACCACGGATCCGGTCTGCCCACCCAGGACAACGTCCACCAGGTCGCCCAGTCCGTCGACCCCGACTCCCGCGTCGTGTACGTCGACAACGACCCCATCGTGCTCGCCCACGGCCGCGCCCTGCTGGACGAGAACGACCGCACCGCGGTCATCCAGGCGGACATGCGCGACACGGACGGCATCTTCGGGCACGAGGAAACGCGGCGGCTGATCGACTTCAGCCGGCCCGTCGCCGCCCTGTTCGTGTCGGTCCTGCACTGCATTCCCGACGAGGACGATCCGGGCGCGCTGGTCCGGCGGGTCGCCGAGCGTCTCGTACCGGGAAGCTTCCTCGTCGTGTGCCAACTGGTCAGCGACCGGCCGGAGATCCGGGCCTTCGTGACCGACTTCATGGCCGAGGCCACCGACGGCCACTGGGGCCGGGTACGCGAGGAGCACGAGGTGTCCGGGTTCCTCGACGGCCTGGAGCTCCTCGAACCGGGCCTGGTGGAGGTGTCCACCTGGCGCCCGGACAACGACCTCGCCCCCACCCAGCAGACCGACGAGTGGGTGGAGTGGGGCGGCGTCGCCCGGATCGTCTAGCGGTGGACGACGCCGGTGCCGTCAGGAGTAGCGCCGGATCCGCTCCTCCAGCAGCAGGAGCGACTCCTTGGGAGTGAGCGCGCAGGCCCCCAGCCGGTCGAGCATGTCGCGGTACTGCTCGACCGTCTGGGGCTTCTGGCTGAAGGTGCTGTCCGTCAAGTGCTCGATGTAGACGGCGTCCTTGAGGTCCCCGAGCGCGAACCGGAGGTACGTCACCCCGGTGCCCACCCCCACGGACGCGGTGACGTCCAGCGGCGCGACCTGCACGGTGACGTGGGCGCGCCGCATCATGTCGGCGAGGTGCTCCAGTTGTTCCCGCATCACCCGGGGGCCGCCGACCGTGCGCATCAGGACCGACTCGTCGATCACCGCCCAGAGCCGCGGCGCGTCCGGCTGATCCAGCTGCCGCTGCCGTTCCTGCCGCAGGTCCACCCGGCGGCGCACGTCGTGGGGCAGCAGGCGGGCGGGCCCCGACTCGATCACGGCCCGCGCGTAGGCGGCCGTCTGGAGCAGGCCCGGCACGTAGAACGGCTCGTACGTGCGGATGATCGCGGCCGCCCCCTCCAGGGCGACCAGCGGGGTGAAGAAGTCCGACAGCACATCGCTGAACGACCGCCACCAGTCCGGTCGGCGGGACTGGTTGACCAGCCGGTGGAACTCCGCGACCAGTTCCTCGTCCTCCACGCCGTACAGACGCAACAGGGCTTCGGCGTCGGCCGGTTTGCACCCGTGCCGGCCCAGCTCGATCCTGCTGGTCTTCGATCGTGAGAAGCCGAGGCGGACGTCGACGTCCGCGGGGTCGAGCCCGGCGTTCACGCGCAGTTCGCGCAGCTTGCCGCCCAGGATGAGCTTCAGGGCGGTCGGGTTGTTCTCGACCGCCCCCAAGGGCCGGACGAACAACGACGTGCTCCGTTCGGTTGCAGCCATCGGGGCGCTCCTGCTCTGTGAGGACACGACAGTATCCGGCACGGGGCGGGGCGGGCCAGAGAGCGTGACGCCCTCCTGGCCGGTTCAGTCCAGTACGGAGTCGAAGTCGCCGTCCCGCGCGCCCTCGACGAAGGCCGCGATCTCGTCACGGGTGTAGATCAGCGCGGGGCCGTGCGGGTCGCGGGAGTTGCGGACGGCGACCCGGCCGCCGGGGAGGGCCGCCAGCTCGACGCAGTTTCCCGTGGCGTTGCTACGACCGCTCTTGGTCCATGTGACCGGACCCAGGGCTCCGGCCCGTATACCGTTGAAGAACTCCACACCCACCAACCCCTGTCGTTATCGTTCAGGTGTTCACGCTGTCCCAGAATGCAATCCCAGATGCAATTGCATTCTGGGTACCAGGCCGACGATACTCGTTGCAGATCGACTGCCGCACCGTCGAACACCGAAGCCAGCAGGGGGACATGCCCAGTGACGGCTCATATGTCGGCCTTGACCCGTACGGATGCCACGTTGCCCCGCGACGAGAGCCTGGGCGCCTTCGCCGCGTGCGGCCTCGGTGGGTGTCCCCGCAGTCCGGGGCAGGCGCGGCGCTTCGTGAAGGCCACGCTGACCTCGTGGGCGCTGCCGTCGCTCGTACCGGACATGACGCTCGTCGTCAGTGAACTGGTGACGAACGCGGTCCAGCACGGCCTGGCCCCGGCGTCCCCGCCGCCCGGCCCCCCGCCCTCCGCCCCACCCCCGCCGCCGTCCGAGAACCCGGTCTGGCTGGGCCTCTTCCGCTACCCCGGCGCCGTCGTGTGCGCCGTCTCCGACCCGAGCCCGGAGCCCCCGCGGCCGCGCACCGCCCCCGAGGGCGCGGGGAACGGCCGGGGCCTCGCCCTCGTGGGCGCCCTCAGCGAGTCCTGGTCCTGGGACGCGGCCCCCTTGTGGGGCAAGACCGTCTGGGCCACCCTCCCCCTGCCCCGCGACGGGGCCTGACCCCCCTCGGCACACCGGCCCGCCCCGCGTGTGCCGCGGGGCGGGCCGGTCGCCGGTGCCTCGGTACGCCGTACGTCAGTCCTGGACGGCGGCCGAGAGGTTCTCGGAGATGACGTCCTCGAGGATGTGCGACAGGGCGCTGTCGCCCTTGACCGCGGTGGAGTTCTCCGCGCACTGCTGGTTCTGCGTGTCCTGGAGGAGGTCCTGGACACCGATGTTGATCAGCAGGATGTTCTGGACGTCGCCCTCGACCGGCAGGCCGACGCACAGCTTGTTCAGCGAGCCCTGCACCAGCCCGACCTGCGGGCTCATCCGGCCCCCGGTCACGGTGTTGCCGTACGACTGGGTGGCGAAGTTGCCGTTCTGCGTATCGATCCCGCGATCACCCACGGCAGCGGCCATCGGCGCGGACACACCGAGAACGGCGGCGGCGACACCGGCCGTGGCCAGAGCCTTCTTGATCATGTTCGTCCTTCGTCGTTCGGGATACCCGGATCCCCGGGTCCCTTTGCGTAACAGGCCGCTCCCGGCCGCGTAACGGTCGCGCGACCGGGGAAGCACGAGTTCACCCCTTTGCCGCACCGCGCAGTCCCGGCGCCGGGACTCCGGACGTGCCGTCCTCCCGGGGGCCGACCGGGCCGACCGGGTCGATCGGGTCGAGCCGGCATGGGCCCGGCCATCGGGGGTCACACATGGGGCATGAGTGATTCGCTTGCGGACGAACAGGTCGTCGAACGACTCGTACCGGTATGGCTGGAGGAGGCGGCCCGGCACGACGCCCGGGCCGCCGAGGACGCCCGGGAGGGATGGCGGCGGGGCGACCTGTCCGCCGAGTCCGCCCGGGAACTGGCCGACTGGGTGACGGCGCGCGTGACCGCCACCGGATTCAACGAGGACGAGGGGCCCGCCCCCGACGGGCCCGCCCCCATCAGCGTGGCCGACAAGGCGGCCGTTCACCGCTGGCTCGCGGCACGGGGGTACGACGTGTGACCCGGGGCGTCAGCCGAAGAGGGGGAAGCGCTCCGCGTCCGCGCCGAGGGCCGCGCGTTCGGCGGGTGTGAGCGGCGCCCGCCCGGTGGCGGCGCGGGCGTAGTGCGCATCGTCCCACCGCACCGGGACGGGGTGGCCCAGCAGTCCGTCCAGCGTGCGGCGGACCTCGGCGAGGCCCTCGGGGGAGGGGCCGGGCGAACCGGCGCCCGACGCCCCGAGGTCCAGGTGGTGGACCGTCGCCTCCACCGCGAGCGTACGCAGCAGGTCGCCCGCGCGCAGGACGTGCCCCTGGGTGCGGACGGCCTGCCCGGGGTCGGTGCGGTCCGCGGCGTGCAGCGCGGCCGCCGCCGTCTCCAGGTACAGCTCCCGCAGTTGCCCGAACCGCAGGAACATCCCGGCGACGGTACGGGCGAACCGGCGGCCGTGGGCGGCCCGCTCCTTGCCCTCGGCGTCCTGCTGCCGCCAGTCGGCCCAGTAGGTGACGGCGTCACGGTCGGGCGCGGCGTCCGTGGGGGTGTGCAGCGCGTTGAGGGCGCGTTGCGCGTCGGCCAGGCAGTGGAACACCAGATCGCGCACGGCCCAGCCGGTGCATCCGGTCGGCGCCCACGAGCGCTCGTCGTCGGTCTCGCGGACGGCGGCCATGAACGCCCCGTACGCCGCGCGCAGCACCGCCGTCGGATCGCTGGAGCTCTCGGTGTCGGTCATGACCTCCAGTGTGCGCGGGCGGGTGCCGTGCCGGCTCGGGCGCCGTGCCGTGGCGGGGGCACGACACCCGGGCGCTGCTTGGTGTGTACCTGACGCTAGAGTGCGGTGCTCGATCCATCGGCGTACGGAGTAGGGGGACGGCGCATGAGTGCGCAACTGCGGGAGGCGGCGGCCGAGTTGGCGGCCGTACTGTGGCGGGAGCACACCGTCTACCGTGAGCGGACCGGGGGAGTGGTCATCCGGGGCGAGCACGTCAGGCGCTGGATCAGCCTTGCCCCGGCCGGGGGCAGGGGCGAGATACTCCTCCGCGCCGGCCGCATCCTCGACGGCGGTACGACGGCCCCGGCCCGCTCGGAAGCGGTCGTACCGCTCACCGCGGGCACGGCCGAACTCGCCGCCGCGTGCCGCCGCCTGCTCGCCGAGACGGCCGCCGAGCCCGCCGAGACCGCCGGCGGTCGTGCGCGCGGTGCACGCGGGACGCGCGGTACGGCGGGCGCCGGCGACGGTGTACGACGGAGGTCGGCGGCCCGCCCCCGGCGCCCGAAGAGGACGCGCCGGCTGGGGCGCGGGGGACGGCACACGGGCTTCGGCTCCTGGCTCGTCCTGCTGTGCCTCGGCGGCGTCATCGCGTACCACTTCTGGAGCATCGGGGCGACGCCCTGAGGTGACCCGCGCCCTCCGCGCTGCCCCGCACCGCCTTTCGTGGTCCACTTGAGGCAGTCAGGAGCGGAACCGATGGGGACGAAACGCACGTCGGCGGAACGCGAGCCCGCGAAGCACCAGCCCGCGAAGCACCAGTCCACGGCACGCGGGCCGGCCGCACGTGGGCCGGCACCGGTCCGGGCGGCCGTCGCCGCGGCGGTGTCCGCCGCCATGACGGCCGGTCTCTTCGCCTGCACGGGGACCGGCCCGGAACCCCGCCCGCAGCCACCACCGCGCACGGCCACCCCGCCCGCACCCGCCCGGCCCGGCGTCTCGCCCTTCACGGGCCTGCCGGCCGAGCCCGCACCGGTGCTCGCCGTGAAGGTCGACAACGTCCGCCCGGCGCGACCCCAGACCGGCCTGGACGCGGCCGACATCGTCTACGTCGAGCAGGTCGAGGCGGGGCAGAGCCGCCTCCTCGCCGTCTACTCGTCACGCCTGCCGCGCACGGTCGGCCCGGTGCGCAGCGCCCGCGAGTCGGACCTGGAACTGCTGCGGCAGTTCGGCCGCCCCGCCCTCGCCTACTCCGGCGAGCAGTCGGCGCTCCGCCCGCTCGTCGACGCCGCCCCGCTGTTTCCCCTCACGCCCGGCCAGGCACCCCGGGCCTACTTCCGGGGCGGGGACCGGGCCGCCCCCTACAACCTGTACGTACGGCCCGAACGCGCCCTGGCCGCCGCCCGGAAGGCCGGCGCGGCGAAGGACATCGGCTTCCGGTTCGGCGCCGCGCCTCCGGGCGGCACACCCGTGAACCGGTACACCGTCCGCTATCCGGCGGCCCGGTACGCCTTCACCTGGTCCGCCGGCGCCGGCCGGTGGCTCGTCTCCTTCGACGGGGAACCCGCCCGCACCACCGACGGCGGGCAGGCGGCGCCCAGGACGGTCGTCGTGCAGAACGTCGACGTCAGCCCCTCCCGGTTCCGTGACCGGGGCGGCCACGTCACCCCGTACACCAGGACCGTCGGCTCCGGCACCGCGCTCGTCCTGCGCGACGGCAGGAGCCACCGGGCACGGTGGAGCCGCCCCTCGGCGGACGGCGGCACCACCTTCACCACCCCCGCCGGGCGGCCTCTCGCCTTCGCCCCCGGCCAGGTCTGGGTCGTCCTCACGGGCGGGTGACGGCCACCCACGTGCCATCCCACGCGCCGCCCCGGCGGCGCCGGGCCGCTCAGCCGTTCAGCCGCGCGAGCTGCGACGGCGACAGCGTCAGCCCGGCAGCCAGGGCACAGTCCCGTACGTTCCCGGCCCGGCGCGCACCGGGGATCGGCACCACGCGCGGGGACAGGGCGAGCATCCACGCCAGGCACACCCGCTGCGGACTCACGCCCAGCTCGCCGGCCACCTCGTGGAACGCCCGGTGCCGCGAGCCCAGCGCCGCCGCCTCGCCCATGCCGCCCAGCGGGCTCCACGGCAGGAACGCCAGCCCCAGCCGCTCGCACAGCTCCAGCTCGGGCAGGCTGTCGCGGAAGGAGGGCGAGAACCGGTTCTGCACGGCGACCAGCCGCTCGCCCAGGATCCCGTGGGCCAGCCGGATCTGCTCCGGGTCGGCGTTCGAGACGCCCACCGCCCGCACCTTCCCCGCGTCGCACAGCTCCTTGAGCGCGCCGACCGACTCCTCGTACGGGACCGCCGGGTCCGGGCGGTGGTACTGGTACAGCCCGATCGCCTCCACGCCCAGCCGCCGCAGCGACGCCTCGGCGGCCCGGCGCAGGTGCGCCGGCGAACCGTCCAGCGCCCACGAGCCGTCCGGCGGGCGGGTGTGCCCGCCCTTGGTGGCGACCAGGACGTGCGAGGTGTCGCCCCCGTACGCGGCCAGCGCCCCGGCGATCAGCGTCTCGTTGTGCCCGGGGTCGCTCGCGTCGAGGTGGTAGGCGTCGGCCGTGTCGATCAGAGTGATGCCGGCGTCCAGCGCCGCGTGCAGGGTGGCGACGGCCTGCCGCTCGTCCGGGCGCCCGGGGACGGACAGCGGCATGGCGCCCAGGCCGATCGCGCTCACCTCCACGCGTCCGACACGGCGGGCGGGCAGGGTGGTGGGAAGGGGAGTCTCAGTCACCGCTCCAGCCTGCGTGCGGAGGTACGGCACTGTCCAACACCGGCTGCCGATGGCTGCCATCAGCCGGACCGATCGCTCCCCGCCGTCGCTCCCGCCACCGACAGGGAGGCCAGCAGCGCCCGTGCCGCCGCCGAGGGACGGGTGTGCGCCGGCCACGCCACCGACACCTCCCAGGTGACGTCCGTGGCCGGGACCAGCGACCGCAGCCCGCGGGCCTGCTCCTTGTCCGCGACCGACCGGGGCACGAGCGCCACGGCGCTCCCGCCGGCCACCACCTCCAGCAGCTTGTGCACGTCGTCCAGCTGCATGGCGACGGCACGCCGCACCCCCGCCGCGGCGAACGCGGCGTCGGCGACCCGCCGCGCCCCCCAGTGCGGGTGCAGGTCCGTGAAGACCTCGTCGGCCAGCTCCGCCGGGTCCACCGGCTCCCGCCGCCCCGCGACCCGGTGCCCGGGCGCGCACAGCAGCACCATGGACTCCCGCGCCAGCTCCCGCTGCCGGAGCCCCGACGAGTCGCCCGGGCCGGCGACGAACGCCACGTCCAGCCGGCCCTGCCGCAACCGCTCCCGCAGCACCGCCGACCCGGCCTGCTCCACGTGCACGTCCACCGACGGGTGCGCCGCCCCGAACCGCATGAGCGCGCCGAACGGGTCGGCCGCCCCCATGCACTGCTCGGTCCCCACCCGCAGGGTCCCGCCGACCACCCCGCGTACCGCCGCGACCGCCTCGCGCGCGGCGGCCGCGCTGTCCAGCGTCCGCCGGGCCTCCTCCAGCAGCGCACGGCCCGCGTCGGTCAGCTCCACGCCCCGCGCGGTGCGCACGAACAGCTCCGCCCCCAGCTCCCGCTCCAGGGCGCGGACCGACGACGACAGCCCCGACTGCGCCAGGTGCAGCCGCGCGGCGGCCCGGGTGACGTTGCCTTCCTCGGCCACGGCCACGAAATGTTCCAGATGCCGAAGCTCCACGTCAGGCAGTCTAGGTCGGGCGCCGAACGCCCCCTCCGGCCGGGACGCCCCCTCCGGCCGGGACGCCCCCTCCGGCCGGGACGCCCTTTCGGGCGGGCGACGCCATCTCCGGCGCACGCCCCGCGGCACCCCTCCGGATGCCCCCACGTGCGGGTGATCCATGGCGCCGCGGGCGCTCCCGGCGGCCCCGGCCGGGGACGGCTCCCCCTGTCGGTACCGCAACCCGAGGGGAGCCTTCCATGAGCATCGGATCCGTCGGCCGCGCCGTGCTGGCCTGGGGCGTCAACCACTGCGGACAGCTCGGGGACGGCACCCGCGGCGAACGGCCCGCGCCGCTGGCCCTGCACGATGTCGGGGCCGACGTCGTGGCCGTCGCGGCAGGCTCCCACCACACCCTGGCACTGACCCGGGAGGGCACCGTCCTCGCCTGGGGCGCCAACCACTACGGACAGCTCGGGGACGGCACCCGCGAGGACCGCCACCGGCCCGTGCCCGTCCAGGGGCTGACCGGCGTCACCGCCGTCGCGGCGGGCGGCGGCCACAGCGTGGCCCTGCTGCGCGACGGCACGGTCCGCACCTGGGGCGCCAACGACTGGGGCCAGCTCGGCGACGGCACCCGGCACGACCACCACGTGCCCGTCCCCGTGCCCGGCCTGCACGAGGTCGTCTCCGTCGCGGCGGGCGGCGGGCACAACCTCGCGCTGCTGAAGGACGGCACCGTACGGACCTGGGGCTCCAACAACCGTGGCCAGCTCGGCGACGGCAGCAAGGACGAACGCCGCACTCCGGTGGCCGTCCGCGACCTCGGGGACGTCACGGCCGTGTCCGGCGGCGGCTACTTCAGCGTGGCCCTGCTGCGCGACGGCACGGTCCGGGCCTGGGGCACCAACCACTGGTGCCAGCTCGGTGACGGCACCAACCAGGAGCGCCGTACGCCCGTCCCCGTACGGGACCTCGCCGGCGTCACCGCCCTGGAGGCCGGATGGCACCACACCCTGGCCGTCCTCGGGGACGGCACCGTGCGGGCGTGGGGCAACAACCACTGCGGGCAGCTCGGACTCGACCCGGACCACGACCCGGCGGGCCCGGTCACCGTCCCGCGTATCCAGCACGTCCACCGGGTGACCGCCGGCTACCGCCACAACCTCGCCGTGCTGGAACCCCAGGGACAGGACGGGCCGCACCAGTGCCTCACCTGGGGCCTGGCCCCCGACGACCGCGCGGCGCCCACCGGGGGCCCGGCGCACCTGGACCTGACCGGCGGCCGGCCCGGGCCCCGCGTCCACTCGCTGAGCGCCGGGTGGGCGCACACCGTGGCCCTCGTCGGCCACGCCCCCGCGACCACGGGCCACTGAGGCGCCGGTGGCCCCGCCCGGCCGGCAGGCGTACCGGTCCGCCGCCCCGCACCGCTCGCGCGCCCGCCGGGCGCTGACGCGGCCACGCGTAGGGGGCTACGCGGCCAGGCAGAGTCCGTTCCGCCGGGCGTCCGGGCGCGGGGCCGTGCCGGTGCCCGCCCGCCGGACGTGGAGCTCGCTCACGGCGGACCCGCCGCCCACCGCGACGGCGACGCGCCCCGGCACCGTCCGCGCACCCACCGGGCGCGCACCCGCCGCGCGGGCCAGATCGGTCCGGGCACGGTCGAGGAGACCGGCCAGCCCGAGCCCCAGCGCCCGCGCCGCGGCCGCGAGGACCTCCGACGAGGCCTCCTTGCGGCCCCGTTCGATCTCGGACAGGTAGGGCATGGAGATCCTGGCCGCCTCGGCCACGTCCTTGAGCGTCCGTCGCTGCGCGAGGCGCTCGCGCCGCAGGACGTCACCGACGACGTGCCGCCAGAGCGGCTCTTCGGGTATGGGGTTGCTCATCCCCACAGACTAGGGCGTCGCCGTACCAGGGGAGTTGGGTTCGCCCCCGGCGGAACGCCACCGTGTTCCGTGCCGGTCCCGCGCCGGTCCCGTCCCCGTGGGGCGCGTGATCGACTGGTCCGGTCCGGCGCCCGGCCTTACCGTCGAACAGTGGCCGGGGCTTCCCCGGGACGCTCCGCCACCGTCCGCTGACCCTCCGACGAGGGATGCGCGCCATGACCGGATCCCAGCAGACCCCCGCCCCCCGGACGACCACCCCGAAGCGGGGCGGCGGCAACGCGATGGCGCTCCTGGTGATCGCCTCGTGCCAGTTGATGGTGGTCCTCGACATCACCATCGTGAACATCGCTCTGCCGCACATCCAGAGCTCGCTCGACTTCTCGACCACCAACCTCTCCTGGGTGGTCAACGCCTACACCCTCACCTTCGGCGGCCTGCTGCTGCTGGGCGGGCGCGCGGGCGACATCCTCGGCCGCCGCAGGGTGTTCATCTTCGGCGTGCTGCTGTTCGTCCTCGCCTCGCTGCTCGGCGGACTCGCCCAGAACTCCGCACAGCTTCTCGCCGCACGCGCCCTCCAGGGCGTCGGCGGCGCGATCGCGTCCCCCACCTCCCTGGCGTTGATCAGCACCACGTTCAAGGAGGGCCCGGAACGCAACCGGGCCTTCGGCGTGTTCGCCGCCGTCTCCGCGGGCGGCAGCGCCATCGGACTGCTCGCGGGCGGTCTCCTCGTCGAATGGCTCGACTGGCGGTGGGTCCTGTTCGTCAACGTACCGATCGGGCTGCTCATCGCCCTCGCCACCCCGAAGTGGATCAAGGAGTCGGAGCGTCATCCCGGCAACTTCGACATCACCGGAGCCCTGACGTCCACCCTCGGCATGGTGCTGCTGGTGTACGGGTTCATCCGGGCCGCGCAGGACGGCTGGGGCGATCCGCTCACCGTGGCGTCCTTCGCCGCGGCCGTGGTGATCCTCGCGCTGTTCGTCCTCGTGGAACGACGCTCCCGGCAGCCCATCACCCCGCTCCACATGTTCGCCGACCGCAACCGGGCGGGCACCTACGCGATCATGCTCAGTCTCGCCGCCGCCATGTTCGGCATGTTCTTCTTCCTGACGCTCTTCGTGCAGAACGTCCTGGACTTCAGCCCGCTGCGCGCCGGCCTGGCGTTCCTGCCGGTCAGCGCCATCATCGCGGTCGGGGCCGGGCTGGCCTCCCAGCTCCTGCCCCGCTACGGGCCGAAACCCTTCATGGTGACCGGGGCGCTGCTCGCGGCGGCCGGCCTCGCCTGGCTGACGCTGACCGACGTGCACTCCACCTACCTGGGCAGCGTGCTCGGCCCGATGCTCGTCTTCGGCCTGGGCATGGGCATGGAGTTCGTCTCGCTCACCCTCATGGCACTGTCCAACGTCCCCGTCCACGAGACGGGCGCGGCATCCGGACTGCTCAACGCCACCCAGCAGGTGGGCGGTTCCCTCGGCCTGTCCATCCTGGTCACCATGTTCGGTACGGCGAGCACCAACGAGGCGGAGAAGCAGGTGCCCGCCTTCCTCGCCCAGGCCACCCCCGCCGAACGCCTGCGGTTCCAGCGCACCGGGGAGCTGCCACCGCCCTGGGCCGACCAGGTCCTCACGTCCGGTGTCTCCGCCGCCTTCATCGTCGCGGCCGTCTTCACCGCCGTCGCGGCGGTCGTCGCCCTGGTGGTCATCCAGGTCCGCCCCTCCGACATCGAGCGCCTCAAGGGCGGCATCGGCCCGGGTGCGGTGTGACCCGGCCACACCCCGACGGCCGGTCCGGAAACGCGCGGCCGGCCCGGGCGGACACGTCCTAGAATCGCCGGCCATGGAGCACATACCGCACGGCTCTCCCGACGACCCCAACCCGCTCCGGCGGCTCTCCCTGAAGGAGTTGCGCCGGCGCACGAGCGCCAAGTGGCGGACGTACCCCGACGACGTACTGCCGCTGTGGGTGGCGGAGATGGACGTCCCGCTCGCGGAGCCGGTGGCCCGGGCGGTCACCGACGCGGTGGCCGCCGGCGACACCGGCTATCCCGCCGGGAACGGGTACGCCGAGGCGCTCGCGGCCTTCGCGGAGGAGCGGTGGGGCTGGGACACGCTCGCCGTGGACCGCACCCGGCTCGTGCCCGACGTGATGCTGGGCATCGTCGAGGTGCTGAAGCTGATCACCCGGCCCGGTGACGCCGTCGTGGTCAACTGCCCCGTCTACAACCCGTTCTACCTGTTCGTCGAGCACATGGGGCGCCGGATCGTGGAGGCACCCCTCGACGCGCGGGCGCGGATCGACCCGGCCGCGCTGGAGGAGGCGTTCCGCCGGGCCGTCCGGGGCGGCCGCCGCGCGGCGTACCTCCTGTGCAGCCCGCAGAACCCGACCGGCACGGTGCACACCGCCGACGAGCTCGCCGGCGTCGCGGCGCTCGCCGACCGCCACGGCGTACGGGTCGTCGCCGACGAGATCCACGCCCCCCTGGTGTCCCGCCCGGCCGGGTTCGTGCCCTACCTGAGCGTGCCGGGCGCCGGCAGCGCCTTCTCGCTGATGTCCGCCTCCAAGGGCTGGAACCTGGCCGGTCTCAAAGCCGCGCTGGCCGTCGCCGGACCGGCCGCGGCCGACGACCTGGCGGCCATGCCCCCCGAGGTGAGCCACGGCCCCAGCCACCTCGGGGTCATCGCCCACACTGCCGCCTACCGGGACGGCGGCGCCTGGCTCGACGCCCTGCTCGACGGCCTCGACGACAACCGGCGGCTCCTCGCCACCCTCCTGTCCACCCATCTGCCCGACGTCCGCCACGTCCCCGGCCAGGGCACCTACCTGGCCTGGCTCGACTTCCGGGCGCTCGGCCTGGGTGACGACCCGTCCGCCCACTTCCTCGACCGCGCCCGGGTCGCGCTCCACCCCGGCCCGCCCTGCGGCACCGGCGGCGCCGGCCACGCCCGCCTCAACCTGGCCACCTCGCCCGAGGTGCTCACCGAGGCGGTGCGGCGCATGGCCGCCGCCGTGTGACCGGGCCGCCTACCCGGCGTCCCGTGACGCGGGCGAGGCGGCCATGTACGACGACCACACCCGCAGCGGCAGGAAGTCCGCCCGGTCCGACTCGCTCCCGGCCACGCCGTTCATGGGCATCAGCCCCTCCGTACCCGGCCTGCTGCGGAACACCGTCACCGCGGTGGACAGCCGGCCCGTGTACCCGACGAACCAGGACGCGGGCACCCGGTCCCCGGCCCCGGTCCGGCCCGCCGCGACCGGCGGCAGGGTACGGAGGGACTCCGGGTCCATGTCCTCCACGGCCACGTCCCGCAGCGCCGCCGACACCTCCCGGGCCACCCCGGCGTCGAGCACCCGCCGGGAGGCGGGCCGCCCCAGCCCCTCCAGCGGCGTGCCCAGGTGGGTGGCCGCGGTGACGGAGTACGGATCGGTCCGCCGGCCGTCGGCGGCGAAGGTGCCGTACGCGCCCGCCATCCTGATCGCGCTCGGCGTCGACGTGCCGACGGGGAAGGAGGGCGTCAGGGGCGCCATGCTCAACGGCAGCAGACCCGAACCGACCGCCAGGTCACGGACCTTCTCCAGACCCACCGCCTCACCCAGCCTGCTGTACAGGCCGCTGTCGCCCCGGACCAGCGCCCGGCGCAGCGCGGGCGGACCGTCCCCGGCGCCCCCGGACCCGGCATCGGACTCGAGGCCGGTGCCGTGCTGGAGCGCCGCCGCCAGCACGAACGGGGTGAAGGCGGAACCCACCGGTACCCCGGCCGTGTCGGCGTTGTTGGTGAAGTGCTCGGTCGCGTCGGACCCCCCGTACAGCGCCAGCACCGCCCCGTCACCGGGCCGGACCGACGCGGCGCCGATCTCCACCTCCCGGTCGGCGATCCGGCGCGCCGGATCGAGCGACTCCTGCCGGACCTCCTCCACCGTCGTCCTCAGCCGCTCCACCTCCCGCTTGTCGAAGGTGGTGCGGATCCGGTAACCACCGCGCCCCAGTTGCTCGGTGGTCAGCCCGGTGCGGTTCTTGATGTCCTTGTTGGCCACGTCCACCAGATAGCCGATCTGACCGGACAGGCGGGTGGACACCGACTCGGGCCTGGGCTCGGGGAAGACGGTGTACTTCGCCCGCTCCTGGGCGGACATGTAGCCGAGCTCCACCTGCCGGTCCAGTACGTACGCCCACCGCTCGACCGCCCGGCGGTGGTGGGCCTCGCTCAGCGAGGGGTCGTACAGCTCACCGCCCTTGAGCAGGGCGGCCAGCAGGGCGCTGCGGGAGGGATCGAGGTCCTTGGCGTCCCGGCCGTAGTAGGCCACCGCCGCGGCCTGCACCCCGTAGGCGTTGCGGCCGAACCAGCTCGTGTTGAGGTAGCCCTGAAGGATCTCCTGCTTGGACAGCGAGCGGGACAGCTTGACCGCCAGGCACAGTTCGCGCACCTTGCGGTCCAGGGTCTGGTCCGGCGTGAGGTACGTGTTCTTGACGTACTGCTGCGTGATGGTCGAACCGCCCTGCACCTCCTGGCCGCGCGCCATGTTGACCACGGCCCGCGCCAGTCCGCGCACCGAGAACCCCGGGTCGTCGTAGAAAGTGGAGTTCTCCGTCGCGATCACGGCGTTCTGGAGCGACGGCGGGATGTCGGACAGCGGCACGTTCTGCCGGTTGACCGGTCCGACGCTCACCATCTGGGTGCCGTCCGCCCAGTAGTACACGTTGGCCTCGGCGCGGGCGTAGGCGTTCACGTCCGAGATCCGCACCGTGGCGTACACATGGCCCACCAGCGCGGCGAGCCCGGCGACGCCGAGCAGCGCGAGGCACAGCAGCTGGCGCCACGACGGGACCCACCGGAGGATTCCCCGCCGCCCCCGGCGCGGGTAATCGACGCGGAACCGGCGCCCTTGTCCGGGCAGTCGGCGTGGCACCCACGCTTCCCGCCCCCAGCGACGCAGCACGGCTCATCGCCCCCCTTTCCGTACGGGTGACTTGCTCGTCCCCTACTACGGGACGGGGGAGCCACCCGTTCACGGCGGGCGAGCGCGGATGAACGCGGGTGAGCACGGCGGGCGCGGGGCGCGGGGGAGGGGAAGGGGGTGGGCGGGGCGGTGCTCAGCCGCCGAGCGGGAGCCCCGCGGGCAGCCCGCCGAGCAGGGCGCCGCCGACCGGCAGCGGGGACGCCTGCCCCGGGGAGGCGGGGGCGGTGCTGAGCGGGCCCGTGCTGTTGAGGTCGGTCACCACGGGCGCGCCGACCGAGGCGGGCGGCTGCTCGCCGGCCGCCGCCGGGCCGGCGGCCGCGACGCTCGCGCCCGCGATCGAGGCGCAGACGACCAGCAGACGGGTGCGGGGGTTACGGGACATGCGGTGCTCCTGGGTGTGAGGGGCGTGAGGGGGGGGAATTGGCCGAATCCGGCGGCCGGAATGTGCAACGAACCGGGCGGGCCGACGACACGGCCCACCCCCTGCCGGCCCTCCCACCAGGACAGAACGCCCGGCCGACCGCGCGCCCGACCGCATGCCGTGCCCGGCCGGGTGCCCGAGCTCAGGCCGCCGGCCGGGCGGGTTCACGCCCCGGCGTACCGCCCGGCCAGCACGGCGACGGCGTCGGCGACCGCCCGCCGCAGCTCCGGGGGGCCCAGCACCTCCGCCTCGGTGCCCAGCCTGAGCAGGTCCCCCACCGCGACGGCCTCCGTCTCGACCGGCAGGTCCACCTCCACCCAGCCGTCCCCGTCCGCCGGCCCGGCGCCCTCCAGGGCCCGCGCACCCGGCGCGCCGAACTGCACCGGCAGCAGCCGCTGTGCCCGGGGCGACAGGCGCAGCCGGGCGGTGCCCCGGTGCAGCGCGAGCTCCAGCCGCCGGGAGGAGCCCTCCCAGTGGGCGGCCAGGTCGAACCCGGCCGGCCGTTCGAAGTCTTCCCCGGTCGGCTCCACCGCCAGGAACCGCGAGATCCGGTAGGTCCGTACCGCCTCCTCGCCGGCCGCCGCCACCAGGTACCAGATGCCGCCCTTGAGGACGATGCCGAGCGGGCGGAGTTCCCGGTGCACCTCGCCGCTCCAGCGCCGGTAGTGCGCGCGCAGCACCCGTTGTTCCCACACCGCCCCCGCGATCACCTCCAGGTGCGGTACCGGATCGGCGTCCCGGAACCACGCCGGCGCGTCCAGGTGGAACCGCTCCTGGACCCGCCGCGCTTGTTCGGCGGGGCCGGGCGGCAGCGCCGCCTCCAGCTTCAGCCGGGCGGTCGTCAGCAGCGCGCCCAGGCCCAGGTCCCGTGCGGGGCCGGGCGCCCCGGCCAGGAAGAGGGAGCCCGCCTCGGCGCCGGTGAGCCCGGTCAGCCGGGTGCGGTACCCGTCCATGAGCCGGTAGCCGCCGTCGGGGCCGCGGTCGGCGCGGACCGGGACGCCCGCCGCGCCGAGCGCCTCGACATCCCGGTAGACCGTGCGGACGGAGACCTCCAGCTCCTCGGCGAGCTGAGGGGCGGTCATCCGGCCCCGGTTCTGGAGGAGCAACAGCAGGGAGAGGAGCCGGTCGGCGCGCATGGGGCCATTGTGCCCGGTACCTGACAGGCGGTGTCAGGTACCGGGCCCAGGCTGGTCACATCCCCCGGGCACCGGCCCGGGCGGCCCACCGAGAGGACACCCATGCCCGCACGGACCACCGGTACGCACACCACCGGTCACTTCACCTTCGCCGACTGGCGCGAGACCCCGCTGGGGGAGGGGGACGGCTGCCCGCGACTCGCCCGTGCCTCCGTCACCAACGCCTTCTCGGGTGGCATCGAGGCGCCGGCCACCATCTGCGAGTACACCATCGCGTACATCACGGAGAAGACCGGCACGTTCACCGGCATGGAACTGCTGACCGGCCGGCTCGACGGCCGCCGGGGCTCCTTCACCGTCGAGGAGCGCGGGTCGTTCCATCCGGACGGCACCGTGACGTGCGTCTTCGAGGTCGTCGCCGGCTCGGGCACCGGAGAGCTGGCGGGGCTGCGCGGAACCGGCTCCTTCACGGCCCGGCACGGCGAACCGTCCGTCCCCTACTCCTTCGGCTACGACCTGGACGGCGGTACCGGGTCCGAGGGGTGACCGGGCCGCACGGTCGCCGTTGACCCGCTCCCGAGCGGCGCCGTACGGTGCGTATCACCCAGTACGCCACTCGCACACGGGGCGGCTCATGGCTCCCACGGCCCTCACCACACGCGTCCGCCGCCGGGCGGCGGCCCTCTCCGGCCCGGCCCTGCTGGTCACGGGCCTCGTGTTCACGCTCTCGGCGTGCGGCTCCGACGTCCCGTCCGGCGGTGACCGGAGCGTCCGCCCGGCCGCCGCCGTGTCCCTCGACCGCGTCGGTGCCCCGCTCGCGGACGTCCTGACGGCACAGGCCACCGCCCAGGCCACGGCCGCCCGTACGGCCCAGGCCCGGGAACCGGCCCGCGAACCCGCGACCGGGCCGGGGCCGGAGACCGCGCCGAAGGTGTGCACCACGGCCCCGGCCGACCGCGCGGCCTGCCGCAACCCGGGCGGGAGGATCGACCCCCGGGGCGGAGACCTGGACGGCGACGGCGTCTTCGAGCCGCACGAGCCGGTCGGACCCGGCTACAAGGATCCGCGCGCCTACGACGGCGGCAGGACGTCGGGCGAGACGCAGTGCGCATGGCTGCGGTCCCAGGGCAAGGCCTGCTGAACCCCGCGGCGCACGCGCACGAGAGCGCCGGGGGTGCGGACCGGGAAACCTCCCGTCCCGCACCCCCGGCGTCCTCCGGCCCGCTAGCGGGTGTCTCGCCGATCATGCCGGGCTCACGACGCCTGGCACCGCGCCTCGCCCGGGACCGGCAGGGTGGACCGCTCGTCCGTCAGAGGTCGCCCGGCTTGATGCGGCCGCGCCAGCCGCCGGACTCGCCGCCCTGGCCCTCGATGTAGTCCTTGAACCGCCGCATGTCACCCTTCACGCGCCGGTCGATCGTGCCGGTGAGATCGGCGGCCTTCTCCGCGAGGCCGCTGGTCTCGATGTCCATCACCAGTTCCACGCGCGTGTGCGTGTCGTCCAGGCGCTGGAAACTGACCACGCCCTTCTGCTGGGTGTCGCCGCTGATGGTCCGCCACGCGATCCGTTCGTCGGGCAGTTGGTCGACGATCTCGGTGTCGAACTCCCGCCGCACGCCACCGATCTTGGTCTTCCAGTGGTTGTGGCGGGAGTCGACCTGCACGACCTCCTCGACGCCCTCCATGAACCGCGGGAACTCCTCGAACATCGTCCACTGGTTGTACGCGGTGTGGACGGGGACCTCGACCTCGACGGCTTCCTTCACCTTGCTCATCAGCGCCTCCTCGTTCCCGGTCATCGGCGCGGCGGGGACCCGCCGCGCACGTCGGCCGGTGATCCGGGTACCCGCCCCGACGGAGCCATGCCCATGGGATCCGCATCCCTTCGATCCGTGCCCGCCACAGCCCTGCCCCGCTGGACCCCGTCCCGGGCGCTTCCGCCACCGCGACGGTGTCCCGCCCTCCTCCCCCCGGAAGGGCGGGACACCGGCACGCCCCCATCGGCGGACCGGCCCGGAGGCCCGTGAGCCCCCGGGCCCCCGAAGGGCCCGCCGTCCCGCGACCGCCGTGCCGTGGGCGGTCGCGGCGTCCTGGTGCCGTGGACGAACCTACGGCCGTCCGCCCGGCCCGTCGTCCCACGCAGGGTCGAATTCCGTGACCATCTCCCGCGGCAGGCCGCCGGTTCCTGCGACTACCGCCGTACCGCCAACGATTGACGTGGGCCCCTCCCCGTACGGGTTACGCTGCGGCGATGCGGATCCGCCCCCTCGCCGCCGACGTGCTGATCACGGCGGCGCTGACCAGCGTCGCCGTACTGCTCGGGCAGGAGGCCACCAGCCAGGGCTGGCCCGCACTCGACCTCGCCGGGTACCTGCTGCTGGGGCTGGTCAACCTGCCGGTCGTCGTCCGGGGCAGGGCGCCCGTCGCCGTGTGCCTCTTCGTCCTGGCCCTGTGGATCGTGTACGTCACCGCCGGCTACTGGCCCGTGGTGAACTCCTTCGCCCCCATGCTCACCGTCTACACGGTCGCCTCCCTGCGCCCACTGCGCGCCGCCGCCGGCTGCGCGGCTCTGATGAGCGCCGTCTGGATCTACGCGGGCCTCGTCAGCGACCACGCCGCCATGCCGTCCGTCGTCGGCCAGGCCATCGGTTTCCCCCTCGTCCTGGTCCGCTTCGGGCACCTCGCCCGGCGCTCCGCCGAACTGGCCCGCCGGCTGCGGGACGAGCAGGAGGAACGGGCCCGCCGCGAGGTCGCCGAGGAACGCGGCCGGATCGCCCGCGAGCTCCACGACGTGGTCGCCCACCACATGTCGGTGATATCCGTCCAGGTGGGTCTGGCCCGCTTCGTCTTCGACTCCGATCCGGCCACCGCCCGCACCGCCCTCGGGACCATCGCCGGCACCAGCACGGAGGCCCTTGAGGAACTCCGGCGCGTCCTCCAGGTGCTGCGCGCCGACGGCGACGGCGGCCCGTCCGCGCCGATGCCCGGCCTCGCCCGCCTGGAGGAGATGGCCGAACGCGTACGGGCCGGGGGAGTGCCGGTGCGGGTGCGCGTCGACGGGACGCCGCGACCGCTGCCGCCCGGCGCGGATCTGTGCGCGTACCGCGTCGTCCAGGAGGCGCTGACGAACGTGCTGAAACACGCGCCGGGCTCCCGCGCCCTGGTGGAGATCCACTACCGGCAGCACCATGTGGCGGTCTCGGTCACCAACGACAGGGGTGAGGGGGTGATTCTGGACAGAGTGCGAACGGGCGGCGGCCACGGGTTGATCGGCATGCGCGAGCGGGCCAAGCTGTACGGGGGGACGATCAGCATCGGCCCGCGGAGCGAGGGGGGATTCGCCGTCAGGCTCACCCTGCCGACCTCCGCGCGGACCGCACACCAGGGGGACGGCGCGTCGGAATGACCAGGGTGCTCGTCGTCGACGACCAGTTCCTCATCCGGGCGGGCCTGGTGGGGCTGTTGCGCGCCGCGCCCGGCATCGAGGTCGTGGGCGAGGCGGCCGACGGCGAGGAGGCCGTCGCGCTGGTGGCCGAGACCCGCCCCGACGTGGTCCTGATGGACATCCGGATGCCCGGCATGGGCGGCATCGCGGCCACCGAGCGGATCCTCGCCGAAGCCCCCGACCCCGCTCCCAAGGTCCTGGTGCTCACCACCTTCGACCTGGACGAGTACGTGTACGGCGCGCTGCGCGCGGGCGCGTCCGGCTTCCTGCTCAAGGACTCCGGGCCCGAGCGGCTGCTCGCCGCGGTCGCGGCGGTGGGCGGGGGCGACGCCCTGTTCGCGCCCAGCGTCACCCGGCGGCTGGTCGAGGCGTTCGCCCGGCAGACCGGCGACGGGGCCCGCCGGCCACCGCCCGACCTGGCCGTGCTGACCGGCCGTGAGACCGAGGTGCTGCGGCTGACCGCACGCGGTCTGAGCAACCTGGAGATCGCCGGCGAGCTGTTCATCAGCGAGGCCACCGTCAAGACGCACCTCAACCGCGCCATGGGCAAGCTGAACCTGGACAGCCGCGCGCAGGCGGTCGTGGTGGCGTACGAGACGGGCCTGGTGACCCCGGGCGGCGGCTGACCGGCCGGTGAACCGAACGGTGCGGCGGAACGTATGGGAGGGCGACCTTCTGTTTCGCACCGGTACGGCATTGGGGGCCATGAATGAGGCACGGGCGGCGCACCCTGCGGCGGGTCATCCGGCTCGCCGCCGTCGGAGGGCTGCTCTGCGGCGGGCTGATGGTGTCGCACGCGGTGGCGGGGGAGACGGCGCCGGACGGCGGCCGCCCGGCCGTCGGGACCTCCGCCCCGCCCACCGACGCGACGGCGGACCTGATCGCACGGCTGGGCACGACGCGCACCGCGGGGAGCTGGATCGGTGCGGACGGCCGCCCGGTCGTCGCCGTGACCGACGACGCCGCGGCCGCCGAGGTCCGGCGGGCGGGAGCGCGGGCCGAGGTGAAACGGCACAGCATGCGGGACCTCCGCTCGGCGACGCGGAGCCTGGAGAGCGCCCCCAGGGTGCCCGGTACCGCGTGGGTGATGGACTACGCGTCCAACCAGGTCACCGTGTACGCGGACCGCACCGTCTCCTCGGGCGACTGGTCACGCATGACGCAAGTGGCCCGGCAGGCGGGCGACTTCGTCCGCATGCGGCGCACCGGAGGTGCCTTCACCACCAGGATCAACGGCGCCGTCCCCATCTTCAACGGGACCGGTCGCTGCTCCGTGGGCTTCAACGTCACCGACGGGCGGGACAACTTCCTGCTGACGGCCGGGCATTGCGGCCCGGTGGGCACGCCGTGGTTCCGCGACACCGGGGGCGGCAGCGGGAGGCTCGGCACCACGGTCGCCCGCAGCTTCCCCGGCGACGACTTCTCCCTCGTCCGGTACGACGACCGCGGGGCCTTCGACGGCTCGAACGCCGTGGACATCGGGCAGGGCAGGAGCGTCCCGGTCGTCGGCGCCGCCGACCCCGTGGTGGGGCAGGAGGTCTTCCGCAGCGGCAGCACCACCGGACTGCGGTCCGGACGGGTCACCGCCCTGAACGCCACCGTCAACTACCGCGAGGGCACCGTCACCGGACTCATCGCCACCACGGTGTGCGCCGAGCCGGGGGACAGCGGCGGCCCGCTCCTGGCGCAGGGACTGGCACTCGGCGTGACCTCCGGGGGCAACGGTGACTGCGCCGAGGGAGGGATGACGTTCTTCCAGCCGATGACCAAGGCGCTGACGGCGCTGGGCGTGCGCGTCATCGACGGGCGCCTGGCGGCCGACCGCGGCACCGTCGCCGCCCCGTCCGCACCGCCCGCCACCCCGTCACCCGCCGCCGCCGGCGGGGGAGCGGGCACCGGGGCCGACGGCGGCACGGGCGCCGGGTTCGTGCCGCCCGCCCAGGCCGTGGCACCGCCGGGCGGCGTCGCGCGGCGGGCCGTCACCGGGATCGTGGACACGGCGGAACTCGTCCCGGGGCTGGGGGTCATCGCCGTGAGCCTGCTCGTCCTGCTCGCCCTCCGCCGGCTGCTGACCGAGCGCGCCGACCGCGACCACCTCCGTGCGCACTACTCCCAGCACTGGGGTTGACGCTGGATGGATTATCCGTATCGCGTTGCTCGTGTCGAATAATCCGGTTATCCGCCTACGTGCTTAAGGTGAGCCCGCTGAAGCCACCCCCCTACGCTTTGGGAGACATAGCAATGGGTCAGTTCGCACGTACCTGGGGCGCCGGAATCGCCGCCGCCGCGCTCATCGCCGGCTCCGTCGGGACGGCCGTGGCGGTCTCGTCCCCGTCCTCCGCGCCCCACAAGCCGGCCGCCGTCGCCGGTACCGCACTCACGACCGCGTCGGCCAACGCCACGGTGAGGACCGTCCGGGCGTGGCAGCAGTTCCGCATCCGCGGTGTCGTCAAGAGCCTCCGCCCCGGCAGCAAGGTCATCCTCCAGCAGAAGCAGAACCGCCGCTGGGTCTCGCTCCCCGCGTCGATGAACACCACCTCCCGCTCCACCTACAGCATGCGCGTCATGCTCGGGATGAAGGGCCACAACAAGCTGCGCCTCGTCGACAGCCGCAAGCGGGTCGTCTCGCCCGTCATCAACGTCTGGGTGCGCTGACGGCCTCCGCGCCCCAGGGGCTCCCACCCGGCTCCGGGCTCGCTCGCCGCCTCGGCGACGCGAGCCCGGCCGTACGGGGGCGGGGCCCCCGCCGGGCGGGTTAGGGTCGGTCGCATGGCCGGACTCGACGCGTTCAGTGACCTGGTGGACTACCCCATGTATGTCGTGACGGCCGAGGCCGACGGCGAACGGGCGGGCTGCCTCGTCGGTTTCGCCTCGCAGTGCTCGATCCACCCGCCCCGCTTCACCGTATGGCTCTCCACCGCCAACCGGACGTACCGGGTGGCACGGCACGCCACCCATCTGGCCGTCCACCTCCTCCGCCGCGAACAGCACGGCCTCGCCCGGCTCTTCGGCGGGGAGACCGGTGACAAGACCGACAAGTTCCGCCAGGTCGCCTGGTGGCCCGGACCCGGGGGCGCACCGGTCCTCGCCGGCACCTGCGCCTGGTTCGTCGGCCGCGTGCTCGACCGCGTCCACGGCGGCGACCACGTGGGGTTCCTCCTGGACCCCGTCGAGGCCTCCCCGCCCACCGCGGAGCGGCCCCCGCTCGTCATGTTCAGCGACGTCGGCGACATCTCCCCGGGACACCCCGCCTGACCCGCCCCGGACAGCCGCCCCGGAGCGCGGGTCCGCTCGTCTGGCCGGGCAGGTACCTACTAGGTACCCTCAAGGCATGCCGTCTCTGAACATCACCTTCACCGACGAGGAGCTGGAGGAGGTCCGCGCCGCGGCGGCCGCCGAAGGCAAGTCGCTCAAGCAGTACGTCCACGACCTGCCCCTCCGTGAGCGCCAGCGGCGGCAGTTCGTCCGCTACGCCGTCTCCTGGGGGGAGGCCCACCGCGCCGAGTTCGACGAGGCCTTCCCCGACGAGATCCCCCGGCCGGAGGGCCGACGGGGAGGCGCGGCCGCCTGATGGTGTTCTACGTCGACGTCCCCTGGCTCCTCGACGTCCAGGAGCAGGCCGTGCCCGAGGACGTGTCCGTCGCGGACTACTCCGCCCTCGTCGCGGCCGTCGCCCGGCACAAGACCCGCATCCCGCGCGCCACCACCGCCGAACCCGACCCGGCGTGGCGCGCGGCCGCCCTGCTGCACACCCTCGTGCGCCTCCAGCCCCTGCCGCACCGCAACTCCCTGTACGCCTGCCAGGTCGCCGTCGCGTACATGCACGCCTCCGGCGAGGGCATCGACGCTCCGTACGGCGCCCTGGTGGAACTGGTCCGTGACATCCAGGCGGCCAAGGCCACCGTCTACCAGGCGGCGGACCGCATCCGTGGCTGGCGCATATGACCGCCCCGGCGGCTGCCGTGTGACGGCCGGCCGCGGTGCGGCGGTACGAGGCGGGGCGCGGCGCGTGACACGGACGGCCGCCCGCCGCGCCCGGCCGGTGCCCCGTACAGGGGACCTCCAGCAACCTCCCCGCCGGGTGATCGTTTGCCGTCGTGGGGGCGGGCCTCCCGCTCCCACGACCCCTCACCTGGAGGCCCGATGCGCGGGAAAGTCCCGTCCCTCGTCGCCGCTCTGGCATTCGTCACCACCACCGCTCTGGGCGGCGCCGCCGCCACGGCCGGCACCGCCGCCACGGCCGGCACCGCCGTCGCCGCCGGTCCCGCCGGCCGGCCCGGCGTACTGGAGCAGGCGGACCGGATCATGAACCTCACCTACGGCGCGTTCGCGGAGACACCGCACGTCGAGCCGTTCGACTGGAGCACCGACGGCTGTTCCGTACCGGTCGGCTTCGCCCCGTACCGTGAGGTGTTCCGCCCGGCGTGCGAGCAGCACGACTTCGGGTACCGGAACTACGGCGCCCACGGGAAGCTGCGGCTCGGCCCGACCAGGGACACCAAGAACTGGATCGACGGCCGGTTCCGCACGGAGATGGAGCGGATCTGCCAGGACGCCTACGCCGCCGCGGCCGACCGGGGGAACTGCGTGGGCGCGGCCCAGGGGTACTTCGTCGCCGTCAACGTCGGGGGCGACGCCGCCTTCTTCTGACCGGCGGGCCGGCCGGCCGCGACGGTGCTCAGCGTTCGCCCGGCACCGTCGCCGGCCGCTTGGTGAAGCGGTGCCACCAGTGGTGGCGCCGGGGGTGCACGGCCCTGCCGAGCCGACGGCCGATCAGCAGGTAACCCAGCAGGGCACCGGCCGTGTTGAGCAGCACGTCGTCGATGTCGAAGGCCCGCCCGGTGATCAGGGCCCCCTGGACCAGCTCGACCAGCAGCATCACCAGCGCGGTCACCACCGCCACCCGCAGCAGTCCCCGGGCGCGGGGCACCAGCACCGGCAGGAGCACGCCGAACGGGACGCCCAGCAGGACGTTCCCGCCGAGCTGCTTGACCGTGTCACGGAAGGCGGGCTGCCCGAGGTAGTCGCCGATCGAGTCACCCGGCCGCAGATTGCTGTGCGTCATCGGTTCCGAAGCCGCCGACGGCTCCAGGGTCAGCCGGGCCAGCACCACCGCGAAGGCCACCATCCCCGCGAAGGCCAGCAGCATGGCCGCCACCCGCCCCCACCGGGGAGCACCCCGCCGGTCCTCCACCGCCTCGTCGCTCATCACCTTCCGCGCCATCACACGCCCCCAACTCAGGTCGGAATGCCTCAGCTTCCGTTACCCCCGTCGCAGCGGAGCACGCGGGGTGACCGTGCGTGACCGTACGGGATGCGGATGCGGGGACGCTCTGTTTGTCTGATCTGGCCCGGCCTCGCGCCACCCCCACGGACGGAAGGCAGGACCACGATGAGCATCGCCGACGAACCCGGGAACCGGATCAACCAGATGCGCGCCAAGGCGCAGGAGCTGGAACAGGCGGCGGAACGCGCCACCGATCCGCACGACCGCCAGCGGCTGCGGGACAAGGCCCGCCGGCTCAAGGAGCAGAGCGAGCAGGAGCGCGGCACGACGGGCGGCGGCACCCACCCGATGTGACGGGACGGCGGGACGGACGGGCGGCGGCTCCCCTGCGGGCCGCCGCCCGCCGCCCGCCGCCCCGGTCCATGGGGGGCGGGAGTGGTCCATGGGGGGCGGGAGTGCCGCTAGGCACCCACGGCACCCCTAGCGGACGCGCTCCTGGGTGGGTTCCTCGTCGTCGTCCTCGGGCAGGTGGACGTCGTTCACGGCGATGTTCACCTCGACCACTTCCAGACCGGTCATGCGCTCCACCGCCTCGACGACGTTCTCGCGCACGGAACCGGCCACGTCGGTGATGGGTACGCCGTACTCGACGACGAGCTCGAGATCGATGGCGCTCTGGCGCTCGCCCACTTCCACCTTGACGCCGCGCGTGACGCTCGAACGCCCACCGGGGACCCGGTCGCGTACCGCGCCCATGGTCCGGGCGAGCCCGCCGCCCAGGGCGTGGACGCCGTCGACCTCTCTGGCTGCCATCCCGGCGATCTTGACCACGACCCCGTCGGCGATGGTCGTCCTGCCCCGGGCCGCCGGGTCGGCGGCGGGGTTCCTCGAACCGCTCGGCTCCGTCATGGCGAAGCCACCTCCTCGATGCGCGAACGTGGGGCTCCCTCCTCTTCTCAGCGTGCCCTCGTGCCCCGTCCCGCGCCACGCGAGACCGTGCCCGGCGAAAAGCGACACACGGAACGGGGTGTGCGCTGCGTAGCAGCGTGACCACTGTTCGGGTACGGTCGGTGGCAGAGAAGTCGTGGTTCCGAAGTGTGCGCCCGTGATCGCGATCACGGGCGTTCGTGCTGTCACACCCCATGTCGGGCCCCGCACTCTCACGGCCCGCACCGTGCGGGCCGTTCAGGCTTAGGAGGCCGGTATGGCTACAGGAACGGTCAAGTGGTTCAACAGCGAGAAGGGCTTCGGCTTCATCGCCCAGGACGGCGGCGGCCCCGACGTGTTCGCCCACTACTCGCACATCACCGGTGCCGGTTACCGCGAGCTGATGGAGGGTCAGAAGGTGGCCTTCGACGTCACCGAGGGACGCAAGGGGCCGCAGGCGGAGAACATCGTCTCCGCCTGACGTTCCGTGAGGACGGCC
Organism: Streptomyces sp. NPDC016309; assembly: GCF_043077235.1. NCBI lineage: Bacteria > Bacillati > Actinomycetota > Actinomycetes > Kitasatosporales > Streptomycetaceae > Streptomyces > Streptomyces sp. NPDC016309. Next base: position 382,507 of record NZ_JBIBSG010000002.1, read on the forward strand.
ATGACGACCCGTCCGGTCGTCATGGCCGTCCTCGTCACCGCTCCGGCGCCGCCGGGTCCCGGGGCGCACGCCTCGCCCGGGACCCGGCGGCGCCGACCGCGCGGGTCGCGCCGGTCAGGCGCCGTCGAGGGCGCGGAGGGCGGCCTTGTGCGCCGTGTCGAGCGCCTGCTCGGCGGGGACCGGGACGTCCGGGGTGACCCCGGTGCCCTCCCAGTTGGTGCCGGTGACGGTGCTGATGGTGCGGGCGCTGGGGACCGTCACGAGGATGTGCTCGGTCAGCGGGTACCGGGCCGTGGGATGCGCGCCGCCCCGGGTCGTCTCACCCACCACGACCGCCTTGCCGTGCGCTTGCAGGGTGTACGCCACGTCCTCGCCGCCCGAGAAGGTCAGCGCGCTCGTCAGCACGTACACCGGCCGGTCCAGGTACCGGGGGGCGGGGAGGTGCGCGGTGGTCCAGAACTGCCGGGTCGAGTCCGTGGGACGGTCGTAGATGTCGTTGAGGTGCACCTGGTCGTCGGGGAAGAAGTAACTGCACCACATCGCCGCCCCCTCCGGGGCACCGCCCCGGCAGGCACGCAGGTCGAGGACGAGGGCGGAACTGAGGGCCGCCAGTTCCATGGCGGCGCCGATCGCCCGGCCGCCCTCGCCGGCCTCGGCGATCCGCCGGACGTCGATGAGGGCGACATTGCCCTCCAGGTGCTCGAAACGGCGGATGCCCTGGTTCTCCGTCCGCAGCAGTTCGAGGAACGCCGACCGGCCCCCGTCCTCCGCCGCCGGGTCCGGGTCCTGCGGCTCGTCCGTCCACAGCAGCCGCAGATGCTTGTCGGGGCACGCCTCCTGGAAGTGGGCGGTCACCGTCTCGCAGAGGGCCCGCCCCTCCAGCCCGTCGTAGTGCCCGGCCGCGAGGTGGCGCCGGACCTCGGTCCCGATGCGGGCGGTCCTGTCGGGGAAGACGTACCCCGCCGTGATCCGGTCCAGGGCACGGCTGATGATCTCTGCGTTGGTGGGCATGGGCGGAGATGCTAGACCGCCGACGCCCGGCGCGGGAAGGGGTTTCAGGGCGGTCGGCGGGGGCGTCCGGCGCCGGCCGGGAGCGATGCCCGGCCCGAAATCCTGATGCGCCGTGACCGGCCGGTGCGTAGGGTCGGCGTCCGTGGAACCGCTCAGTGAGAAACAGATCCGCTCGTCGTTCGTGAACTGCACCAAGGGTGAGGCGGCCCGGCTCAGACTGCCGGCCGACTTCGCCGAGGTGCCCTGGGCGGACCTGGACTTCCTGGGCTGGGTGGATCCGGGGGCTCCGCTGCGGGCCCACCTCGTCCTGCCCCGTTCGGAGGGGCCGCTGGGGATCACCTTGCGGGTCCCCGCCGTGGGCCGCACCAGTGCGGTGAAGTCCAGCCTGTGCCAGATATGCCTCACCGGGCACGCCTCTTCCGGCGTCACCCTGCTCGCCGCCCCGCTGGCGGGCGTGCGCGGCCGTGAGGGCAACACGGTCGGCATCTACATCTGCGCCGATCTCGCCTGTCCGCTGTACGTACGCGGCAAGCGGCAGCCGAAGCTCCGCACCGGACGTTACGAGGAGTCCCTCGGCGTGGCGGAGCGGGTCGCGCGGATGACCGGCAACCTGGACGCCTTCGCCGCGAAGGTCACTTCGGGCTGAGCGAGCCGCGGAGGGGACGCCCCGCCCCGCATGCGGCAAAATGTGGAGGAGACGAGTGACTTTCCCGCACGTCCCCGCGTGACACCTCCCGAAGCAGGTGGGCTGCCATGGAACACGAGTCGGAAGGGCGCATCCTCGCCCAGATCGAGCGTGGGCTCACCAGCGACGATCCCGGGCTCGCCGCCAGGATGAGCGCCCTCAACGGGCACTTCCCGGGGGAGGGGCAGGACGCCGTCCCGCCCGGGCGCGGGCAGAGGTCATGGCGCCGGAGGACCGCCTGGGTGCTGGTCGTCATCGCCCTGGTGGGGCTGCTGCTGACGGCGATCCTCAACGCCTCGTCGGCCGGGACGCCGGAGCCACCCAGCGGCCAGACGCCCGCCGTGTCCTTGTGAGCCGAGCCGAGCCGAGCCGGGCCGAGCCGAGCCGGGCCGAGCAGCCCCGGCCGGGCCCGCCGGCCGTAGCTCCTCGCGGTCCCGCCGGCCCCCGGTCGCCGTTCCGGCCGGGCCCCGGCGTGCCCGGGCGCGCCGGTGCGGTGGACAGCGCGGCGCTCGGGGCTTACCTATGGATCGACGGGCCGCTTCCCGTCGCACGGCCGATCCGGAACGCCGGCGCCCGGCGCTCTCCGGCGGCGGAAGGGGGTGTCCCGCGATGCCCGACGAGCTGCACATCGACGTCACCGGCACGCCCGGCGGGCAGACCCTGCTCACCGTGGCCGGCGAACTCGACATCGTCACCGGCGAGGAACTGCGCGCCCGCCTCCACGGCCTGCTGCTCGGGCCCGCCACCGTCGTCGTCGACCTGTCCGCCGTCACCTTCCTGGACTGCTCGGGCCTGCGCGTCCTGCTCTGGGCCCGGCGCCGGTCGAACGCCGTGGGCGCCGAACTGCGGCTGCACGCCCCGTCACCCGCCGTACGCAAGATCCTCCGCGTGACACGTCTGGAAGCGGCCTTCGCCCCGGCCCCCGAGGTGCCCCACCCGGCCCGCGGCTGACCCCGGACCGGACCGGCCGGTCACCCGCGCCCGACCGGACCCGCCCCCCTCACAGCGACGGCCGGCCGGCCGGCCCGTCCAGGACGCGCATGGCCTCGGCGTGGGCGCTCATCCGGCCGCTGACGCTGCCGACGGTGAACATCACCGCGCCCGCGACCGCCACCGGCACCGACAGGCCCAGCACGGCGAGCGCCTCCGGCCAGTCCCGCTCGTCCGCACACCAGTCGCCCCGCCACACCCCGTCGTTGGCCGTGCCGCCGTGGGTCAGCAGCCGTGACTCGCACTCCCGGGGGTGCCGGTCGTCCGGCTTCCTCTCCGCCTGGTACGGGGTGAGCAGCAACACCGCGCACCACGTCCACAGCAGCGCCGCCAGGGACAGCAAACCGGCGCCCCACCCCCGTGTCCGCCGGGCCCGGACGCGGAAGTCCTGGTCATAGTCATGTGCTCGCATGGCGCAGCAAGCTAGCAGTCACCCCGCCGGCCCCCGCCACGCGGCTCCCTCGCCACCGCCCGGGCCCCGGGCGGCGCCGGGTTGTTTGACGGCGGCGGTGAGGGATACGCGGACACGGTGCGGGGCCACCGGCGCCCTGGAGGCCGCTATGGAGTACGTGGAGGAGCGCCCCTACCGTTTCCGCATCGCCCGCCACGGAGACATGCGGGTGCCAGGAGTGGTGTTCGCGTCACGGAGCCTGCTGCGGGACGCGGAGAAGTCCCTGGAGCAGGTCGCGAACGTGGCGACCCTGCCGGGCGTCGTGAGCGCCTCGTACGCCATGCCGGACATCCACTGGGGCTACGGGTTCCCCATCGGCGGAGTGGCCGCCACCGACATCGCCGACGGGGGAGTGGTGTCGCCCGGTGGCGTCGGCTTCGACATCTCGTGCGGGGTGCGGCTGCTGGCCGCCGACTGCGACCGCCGGGAGCTGGAGCCGGTGCTGCGGTCCCTCATGGACGGCCTCGGCCGGGTGGTCCCGCGCGGCGCCGGACCGGGCGGCGTCTGGCCGGTCGGCCGGGGAAAACTGGAACGCATCCTCCTGGGCGGCTCCCGCTACGCCGTGGAGGAGGGCCACGGCGAGGAACGCGACCTGTGGCGCTGCGAGGACGGCGGGGCGGTCGCCGACGCGGACCCCGGCCAGGTGGACGAACGGGCCCGCGAGCGAGGCCTCGGCCAGGTCGGCAGCCTCGGTTCGGGCAACCACTTCCTGGAGGTCCAGCAGGTCACGGAGGTCTACGACGCGCCCGTGGCCGCCGCCTTCGGGCTGGCCGCCGGCCAGGTCTGTGTGATGATCCACTGCGGGTCACGCGGCCTCGGGCACCAGATCTGCTCCGACCACGTCCGCCTGATGGACCGGGCGATGGCACGGTACGGGATCGGCGTGCCGGACCGGCAACTCGCCTGCACCCCGGTCGACTCGCCGGAGGGCCGCGCCTACCTGGGAGCGATGGCCGCCGCGGCCAACTACGGCCGCGCCAACCGGCAACTGCTCTCCGAAGCCGCCCGCGAGGTCTTCCGCCGCGAGGCGCACGCCCGCCTCACGCTGGTGTACGACGTCTCCCACAACCTCGCCAAGGTCGAGGACCACCCGGTCGACGGCGTACGGCGCCGGCTGTGCGTGCACCGCAAGGGCGCCACCCGTGCCTTCCCGCCCGGGCACCCCGAACTCCCCGACGACCTGCGCCCGGTGGGCCAGCCGGTGCTGATCCCCGGCACCATGGGCACGGCGTCGTACGTCCTCACCGGAGTCCCCAGGGGTGACGCCTTCCACTCCACCTGCCACGGCGCCGGCCGGGTGATGAGCCGCCACCAGGCCGCGCGCACCACCGGTGGCAAGGAGCTCCGGGCACGGCTGGAGGCGGACGGCATCGCGGTACGCCCGGTGTCCTGGCGCGGCCTGGCGGAGGAGACCCCGGAGGCGTACAAGGACGTCGACGCGGTGGTGCGGGCGAGCGAGGGCGCGGGCCTGTGCCGCAAGGTGGCCCGCCTCGTCCCGCTGGGCGTGGTCAAGGGGTGAACCGGCCGCGGGGCCGTCGGGGGGCGGCCCTCAGACGTCGACCGTCACCGCGCACGACCATCCGTACGGATCGGGGGCCAGCCGCAGCTCGTGCCAGGACACCGCCTTCGGCACGGCACCGGTGATCGGCACCGACCGCACGTCCGTCACCGCCATCCGGACGTCCAGTCCGCCGTCGACCGTCTCCACCTCGACGTCCACCGGCACGTCACCGCGCACCTCCAGCCCGAAGACCACCTCGTCCAGCAGCGTGGCCAGCAGGTCGTCGTCGCTGCCCTCGTCCACCTGCACCTGCCGCACGGCGGTCGGCCGCGTCCCCGAGACGTCCGCGAAGCACTCGACCATCCCGAGGACCGCCTCCACCAGGCACTGCTCCCGGTTCGTGCCCCACGCCTCGACGCGCACGTCGGCCGTGTGCGGCACCGCCCGGTGCCCGCACGTCCCGGGCCGCCGGACCCGCATGTCGTCGTCCGTCTCACCGGCCATGCCGACCGCGTGCCCCCTCACCGCACCCGTATGCCTCCCCGCGCGTCACCGGCTACTCGCCGGCGGGCCGGGCACCCGTGCGCACGAACACCTCCGTGTCGTCGTCGTGCTGGTCGCCGGCGTCCCCCGGAGCGCCGCCGCCCCCCTCCGGCGGGTCCTCCGCGAGCAGCAGGGTGGCCAGCAAGGTCGCCGAGCGGTTGCTCAGGGCGTCGGCCGCCTCGATGAGCCGGTGCTGCTGGGCGGCCGGCAGCGACAGGGCCACCGCCCCCGCCCGGCCGTCGACGGTCAGGGGGAAGGCGACGCACACCTCGTCGTTGGAGTACTCCAGCAGGTCGAACTGCGCCGCCTGGGGTCCGTGGTGGTCGAGCGCCCGGAACAGGTGGCGGTGATCGGTGATGGTGCGCGGTGTCAGCGGTACGGGGCGGCGCCGGTGGAGATGGTCCATCCGGCCGTCGAAGTCGAGCTGCGCCAGCAGGCTCTTGCCGACGGCGCTGGCGTGCGCCGCCTCGCGGAAGTCGACGTACTCCCGCACCGCCGGGGTGCGGGGCCCCGCCGCGTACTGGGTGATCCGCACCTCGCCGTCGGTGTAGCGGCCCACGTACACGGCCGCCCCCACCCGGTCCCGGAGACCGGACAGGACCTCCCGCAGGGCGTTCTCCCGCTCGGTGCCCTCGTGCGCGGCCCACGCCCGGAGCAGGGGACCGGCGGCGTACGCGCCGGGCTCCGGCGCGGTCACCAGGCCCTGCTCGGACAGCCAGGCCAGCAGGCGCTCCAGCGCGGTCGCGTCCAGGCCGGTGCCGTGTGCGAGCTGCACGGTGCTCATCGGCCCGTCCGTCCCGCCGATGGCGTGCAGGACGTCCAGCGCGCGCATGGCCTGCTGCCACCGCTGCGCCGATTCCCGGCCGTCCGGTACCTGCTGGGCCAGGCCGGTGAGGGAGGCGGGCCGCAGGGGCGCCGGTGTCCACAGGCGGCTGCTCCCGGGCCGGCCGGGCACCCACAGTCCGCCGGCCGTGGCGAGCACGGACGCGCCCGGCGGGGGCCCCGACGGGTCGGGGGCGGGGCCGGATGGGGTGCGGAGTGCGGTGCTCTCGGGTGCGGGGCCCGCCGCGGTGCCGGGTGCGGTGCCGGTGCCGGTGCCGGTGGCGGAGGTGGGCGCGGTGGTGTCACCGGCCGGGACCGCGGAGGCGTCCCGGAGCGGCGCGGCGCGCGGACGGCCCAGCGCGGCACGGACCTCGTCGATGAACTCGGGATCCTGCACCGTGCCGTCCCGCTCCCGTACGCCCGCCGTTACCTCGCGCAGCAGCACCCGGGCGTCACCGTGACCCAGCCGTGCCGCCTCGGCGACGAGGTACGCGGCATCGTCCCGGCCCTCCTCCCCGTACCGGCGGCCGACCACCACCGCCAGACGGAACAGCGCTCCGGGGTGCCCCCGCTCGGCGGCCCGCCCCAGCCAGTCGGCCGCCATGGACAGCTCGTCGCGGCGCAGCGCCTTGGTGCCCAGCCGGTAGAGGGAGTTGACCCGCGCCCGCTCTTCCCCGGCGCCGTCCTCCGGGGCGGGGCCGGCGGGCCCCCATGTGCCGTCCGGCCGGTCCCAGTGGTCCCGCTTCCCCTCCAACTCCTCCAGCAGTGCGGTGAGCCCGGCCGGAACCGGCGGCTGGGAGCACTCGCTCCGGGGCCCGTCGTACCTGCTCACACCACTCACCTGATTCCCTTTCCGTGCACCGCTGTGTCCTTCCGCCGCTGTGGTCGGCGATGCCGGCCGAGCTTGCGCCGCAGCTCGACGATCGCGTTGTGCCGCTGGACCCGGAGGTTCGGCAGGGATATCCCGAGGGCGTCGGCGATCTCCTGGTCCTCCAGTCCGCGCGCCTGGAGCTCGACGACCCGCCGCCGTGTCCCGGGCGTCATCCGCTCGATGGCCGGTACGACCAAGTCGTGCAGGACGTGCAGGTCGACGGCCGGGGGAGACAGCCGCCGCTCCTGGAGCTGGGCCAGTACCGTGTCCGCCACCAGCACCGCCCGCTCCCGGCGGAAGGTGCTGACGGCCAGGTTGTGGGCCGCGCCCAGCAGGTAGGCCATCAGGTGCTCGCCCGGCGCGGCCCTCCCCGACAGACAGGCGTCGGTGACCCGGAGGAAGGCCTCCTGTGCGACGTCCTGGCCCTGGACCAGCGACATGCCGAACTTCCGCCGCAGCGCGTGCGGGGCCCGCTCGATGTACGCCGGATAGATGTCCAGCAGGCGCTGCCCGAGGCTCCCGCCCGGGCGGAGCGTTTCGCCGGGCGGTACGTCGTTCACCACAGGCCGGTCTCCTCGCGGCACCGTCCTGGGACCGGCCGTACCGTCCACACGGTCAGCACGCCGCCGTCCGCCGTCTCGAACCGCGCCACCCAGGGCACCAGGCATCCGCACAGCTCCCGCTCCGTTCCACCGCCCGCGCCCGGCGTCCGCCGGGCCGGCCGCCTCCAGGGCCGGCGCCGCACGGCGCCCAGCGCGTGCACCGCGCTCAACGCGGCCGAGACCAATCCGACCCAGTCCAGGGACGACGTCATGCAAGGGCTCCCGATCTTCCGTGAGGAGGCACGGCGCGGACGCGCCGTCACCCATGGACGCGCGGAAGGCCGCGGACATTAACGCGTGATCGCAGATGGCTGGAGATGACCGATCCTGAGCATGTTCCGACGTGTGCTCGACGGATGTTCGACGGGTCGAGGAGGGAGCCGGTCCGCGAACGTACGCAAAGTCATCGCCGCGCCGTCGAGGAGCGGAGGGGAACGGGTGCCCGCAGAACGGCACTTGAGGATCCGTACAGTGGCCGCATGACCATCTCCGCGCCGCACGACGGCACCCTGGAATACCGCGAGGCGAGGCCCGAGGACCTGGCCGGCGCCGAGGGCATCGACTCCTCGTTCACCACGGACCGGACGTTCACCGTGGTGGACACCGGCTCGGGCTTCTCCATCGTGGAGACGCCGGTCGACCCGCCCCTCCGCAAGGAGTTCCCCGACGACGACGGGGAGGGGGACGGAGACGAGAACGGGGACGGGGACCCGGCCGGGGCCGGCACACTCGTCGCGGTGGACGGCACGCGCGTGTGCGGGTACGTCACCACCACGTATCAGGAATGGAACCGGCGCCTGACCGTCGCCGACCTCGCGGTGTCGCCGGACCACCGGGGCCGGGGCATCGGCGCCGAACTGCTCCGCCGCACCGTGGAACGGGCCCGGGCGCGCGGTGCCTCGCACGTCTGGCTGGAGGTCACCCACGTCAACGCGCCCGCGATCCGGCTGTACCGCCGGGCGGGCTTCACCTTCTGCGGTCTGGACACGTCCCTCTACGAGGGGACCGAGTCGGCCGGGGAGACGGCCCTGTACATGAGCCGGCGCTGCTGACCTGTTCCCGTACCAGGGTCATTCCGCGAGCTCAGCCCGCCCGGGCCGGGAGGAGCAGGCGCTCACCGGCCCCCGGCCGGCCGCGACCGGAGCGGTGTTGCTCCCACGAGGCTTCGCCCGTACGTCAGGAGCCGTTCGCCCGCGCGTCATCCTGGCCGCACCCGTACCCGCCACCATCGGAGCTCCGGCCTTCGGAGAGGAACGACAGGTGCAGCGTCGACGGACACATCGGGGACTCACGCCGGGCACCGGCGCGGCGATGGCGGCGGGCGTCCTGCTGCTGTCGGCCTGCGGCACCACGTCCGTCACGGACGACAGCCCGGCCCCCACGCGCACCAGCGGCATCGCGTGCGCGGAGAGCGGCCGGCTCGCCGCCTCCGGTTCCAGCGCCCAGCAGCACGCGATGAAGCACTGGACGCGCGAGTACCGGGAAGCGTGCCCGGGCGTGGAGATCCGCTACGTACCCATCGGATCCGGTGGAGGAGTCGCCCAGTTCCTGCGCGGGGCGACCGTCATCGGCGGGACCGACAGCCCGCTGAAGGCCGACGAGGTGGAGCGGTCCCGCGAGGTGTGCCGGGGCGGCAGGGCCATAGACCTGCCCATGGTCGGCGGCCCCGTCGCCATCGGCTACAACCTGTCCGGAGTGCGGGACCTCGTCCTGGACGCCCCCACCCTCGCCAAGATCTTCGACTCCAGGATCACCGTGTGGAACGCGCCGGAGATCCGCCGGCTCAACCCGGGCGCACAACTCCCCGCCACCCCCATCAGCCCCGTGCACCGGTCCGACGAATCGGGTACGACCCAGCACCTGAACGCCTACCTCGCCGACGCCGCGCCGGCACAGTGGCGGTACCCCGAGGACAAGGCGTGGCAGGCCCACGGCGGCCAGTCGGCCGTCGGCTCCGGGGGAGTGGCGGACCTGGTGCAGGTGACCGACGGGGCGATCGGCTACTTCGAGCTGTCCTTCGCCAAGGCGAAGGGGATCTCGACCGTCCGGCTCGACACCGGGGCCCCCGAGCCCGTCGCCGTGTCCGCCGGGACCGCCTCCGCGGGCATCGCCACGGGGAGGGTGGAGGGCACCGGCAACGACATGACGCTGGCCCTCGACCACCGCACCCGCGCGCCCGGGGCGTACCCGCTCGTCCTCGTCACCTACGAGATCGTGTGCGACCGGGGCAACCCCGCCGAGCTGCTGCCCGCCCTGAAGTCCTTCCTCACCTACACGGCGAGCGCACGGGGCCAGCGGGATCTCCCCCGGATCCACTACGCGCCGCTGCCGGACGAGGTGGCCGCCCGGGTCCGGCAGGTCGTCGACGGACTTTCCTGAACGCCCTGCTGGCCGCGCCGCCCGTCATGGGCTGTCGCCCGTCCAGTCCCAGTGGCCGGGATCGCCCGGACGGCACCGGTAGTGGGCGCGCCCGCCCGGACCGTACCGCCCTATCTCCGTGGGGAGCCGGGCCTCTTCGCCGAGCCGGGCCCCGCTCCACCCCGTGACGTCGAGGAGGAGCCCGTCGAGCGGCCCGCCCACGAGTTCGCCGTACTCGCGGTCGGGGCGCGGGCCCGGGTCGGGGTCGTCGTGGTCGGCGCCGTACACCCGGCGCCGGAGGATCCTGTCGTCCATACCGACCAGCTTCACATCCGGCACTGACAGTCGTCCGGCACCGACCGGCGGGCGGTCGGGCGCACGGACGGGAGGGGCCGGGACACGGCGGGCACCCGCCCGGGGCCGGATAGAGTGCCGCGCATGGGGGCGACGTTCATCTTCTGCGCGGATCCGCTCCGGCCCCGGCGGCCGGACGAGCACTACGCGGACGAGGCGGCCGCCGTGCGCGACCTCGGGCACCCCGTCGCCCTGATCGACCACGACGCACTGACCGCCGGCCGCACGGCCGCCGCCGTGGCACGTGTCCCGGAGGGCGCCGGACCGGCCTGGTACCGCGGCTGGATGCTCACGGCGGGACAGTACGCCGCCCTGTCCGAGGCCCTGGCCGCGCGCGGGGTGTCGCTCTCGACGGCCCCCGAGGACTACCGGCGGGCCCATGAACTCCCCGGCTGGTACCCGGCGTTCGCGCCCGTCACCCCTCCGGCCGTGTGGCTCCCCACCCCGCCCGGCACGCCCCCGGCCGCACCCCGGCTCGCCACGGCGGCCACGACGCTCGGCGGCGGCCCGGCGATCGTCAAGGATTACGTCAAGTCCCGCAAGGACCGGTGGGACGAGGCCTGCTTCGTCCCGGACCTGGCGGACCCGCACCGCCTGGCCGCCGTCGTCGCCCGTTTCGTGGAGTTGCAGGACGCGTCCCTGACCGGCGGCGTGGTGATCCGCGCCTTCGAGGACTTCCGCACCACCGACGGCGAGGCGCGCCTGTGGTGGATCGACGGCGATCCGGCCCTCCTCACGGCACACCCCGACAGCCCGGCGCTGCGGCCGCGACCCGACCCCGCCTTCGTCGCCCTCGTACGCCCCCTGGTCGCCGCGCTGGGCTGCCGCTTCGTCACCACGGACCTGGCCCGGCGGGCCGACGGCGCCTGGCGGGTCGTGGAGGTCGGCGACGGGCAGGTCAGTGATCTGCCGAAGGGCGTGGCCGCCGGGCGGCTGGTCCACCCCCTGGCGACGGCGCTCCCGCCCCGGGCGGTGTGACCCGGCCGGTCGCGGCCGGCCGGTCACCCACCCGCCGCCGCGCCGGGGCGGAGGTCCGGGTGCTGCTCGGCGAGGCGGTCCGGCGCCGCCTGTCTCCACGAGTCGACCAGGATGTCCCGCAGCTCGTCCAGACCCTCCAGGGCGGCGATCCGCACCCGCACCCAGGCGGAGCTCGCCTCGTGCGGCGGCACCCAGAACTTCTCCGGCTCGGCGGCGATCAGTTCCGTGCGCTCCAGCTTGGGGCAGCGCACCGCGAACGAGGTCCGGTCGTCGGGAATCGTCACGTACATCTTCCCGGCCACGCGGAAGGTGGGCATGCTCCAAGCCTCCTTCTCCACCGTCTCGGGGAAGGACAGGGCGATACGGCGGACGTCTTCAGCGTCGATCATGAACACCACGGTAGCCAGCCCCACTGACAGCCCGGCGCCGTCCCCGGCGGCCCGGTGTCCGCGGGGGTCCGGTGCGATCGCCGGCGGCCCGGTGTCCGCGGGGGTCCGGTGCCGGGCGTTCGGCGACCGGCGGACCGGCCTCTTCCGACCCCTCGCCACCGGCTGACCGACCGCTTAGCATGGTGCGCGGCCGCCGCCGGGCCTACCCCGACCGTGGAGAAGCCGCTGCCGCCCGGCGCCGCCGCGCCCCGGTCGGGAACCACACCCCACCGCCCCACGCGGCGAGCCGCCGTGGTGACCACGCACGTCCCGTCCGACTGGAGGGTCCATGCACACCAGTTCCGCCCCCGGTGGCGTCCGCCCGGTCGCCCGCACCACCCACGCCGACGAGGCCCTGCCGGTGCCGGGCGCGGAACCGCCGGGCCCCGAGGTGTTCCGGCGGGCCTGCCGGCGACTCCTCGGCAAGGGCACCGGCTTCACCGACACGGTGGTCCACCGGATCCGTACGGAGGTGCCGTACTACGCGGACCCCGTCCTCGCACCGCCCGACCTGCGGCCGACCGTCGGCACGGGCGTACGGCACGGGCTGGAGGCGGGCACCGACCCCGACGCCGTGGTGCTGGTCGAGCGGTACACGAGGGAACTCGGCGTCAGACGCGCCGAGCAGGGTCGTCCCCTCGACGAGGTGCTGCACGCCTACCGGGTGGCCGGAGCGGCGGTCTGGAACGGCATCGTCGCCGTCGTGGAGCGGGACGGGCCGGGCGAACTGCGCCACCTGGTCCACGCGGCCGAACTGGTGTGGAAGCACAACGACCGCGACGCCCTGCTGGTCGCCGACGCCTACCGGCAGGTGGCCAACGGCCTGGCGAGCAGACAGGCGGAACGCGTCCGCCTGGTGCTCGCGGCCCTCCTGGAGAGCGGCGGCGACCCGTGCTCCACCCGGGACGCGGCGGCGATCCTCGACCTGCCCCCGGACGGCCGGTACGCGGTGGCGGTGCTGCGGGCCCGGCCACCGTACGGCCGCGTACCGAGCTCCCTCCCGGACATCGCCGGGGTCCGGCTCCTGGGCCATCCCCAGGGGCAGTGGCACACCCTCGTCGCGCACCTCGGCGACCTGCCCCTGGACGTGTTCGCCGACGCCCTGGAGGCCGGACCGGGCCTGCGCGTCGGGATCAGCCCGGTCGTGCGCGGCCTGGACGGCCTGCCCCGGGCCCGGGACATGGCAGCCCTCGCGCTCTCCACCTGCCGCTCCGACGGCGAGGTCGCCCGGCTGGACGCCCGCCTGCCGGACGGCCTGCTCGTCTCGCGGCCCGATCTGTCGGCCGAACTGGCTCACCAGGTGCTCCAGCCCCTCCAGGAGCTTCCGCCGGCCGACCGGGACACCCTCATGGAGACGCTCGGGGTCTGGATCGAGTGCGGCGGCTCCGCCGCGCGCACGGCCCGGCGCATGCTCTGCCACCGCAACACCGTGCTCAACCGGCTGCGCCGCTGCGAGCAGATCACCGGCACCGACCTGACCCGTCCCCGCGACCTGGTACGGGTCGTCCTGGCCTTCGACGCCCACCGACTCCTCGGCCCCACCGCCGCGCTCCCCGCCCCCGCCCCCGCGCTCGGTACCGCCCCCGCGCTCGGCCCCACCACCGCGCCGGGCCGCACACCCGCCCCCGCGCTCGGCCCCGCCCCCGCCGCCCGACCCCGCTGACTGGGCAGCCGCACAACCGGGACGTGCGCGGGGTGGGAGCGGGCAACGGCACCGGCGCCGCCCATGGCCCGGCCGGGCGGTCCGTGTTCTGGTGAGGCCGCGTCAGCGCGGGGAGCCACCCGAGACCAGGTCCGCCAGGAGAGCGCATGCCCCCTCAGCACGTCCCCCGCGTCCCGCACGCGCGGCACCCTCTTCCCCACCCGTCCCACCGCCACGGGGCGTCGCCGAGCCGTCCCGGGGTGGCCTTCGCCCTGCTGAACGCCGTCACCCTGGCCGTGCACCTGCTCCTCGCCTGCTCCGCCCCGGAGTTGCTGGCCACCCGTCTCGGCGACGGGGGAGAGGTCACCCTCGGGCTCGTCGCCCTCCTCCTCCAGGCCGCCCTGCTGCTGTGGACCGCGGCGCGCTACGACCACCTGGCCCGCCGCCGCGCCCAGTACCGGCGCGAGAGCGAACACGGGCACGAGGAGGCGTACGGACCCGGCCGGGACCAGGGCGGGCGGCAGCCGGAGTGGGGGGCGGAGCGGTGACCGCGGCCCGGACACCACTCGCCGTACCGGCCGGGATCCTGGACTCGGACACGCGCGCCGCCGTGCTGGTCGGCTTCCTCACGATCATCGTCCCCGTGCTCTTCATCTGCGTCCTCAGCGGCCCCGAACGCGACCGGGTCCACGACTTCTACACGGCCGGACGCGCGGTTCCTCCCGTCCGGCGCACCCTGGTGCTGTCCGGCATCTGCCTGTCCGCCGCCACGGTCCTCGGCACCACCGGCAACGTGGCGCTGGTCGGCTACGACGGGCTCTTCATCGCGTTGTGCACGGTGCTCTCCCTCGGCGTGCTCCTCCTGCTCGCCGCCCCCCTGCGGGAGTTCGGCGGCTGCACGCTCGGGGACGCCTTCGCCCGCCGCGCCCCCGGGCCCGCGGTACGCGGCGCGGTCGCCCTGGTCACGCTCAGCGCCTGCGTGCCGTACCTGGTCGTCCAGCTCACCGGTGCGGGGAAGACCACCGCCATGCTGCTGGGGCTGTCGGGCCCGGGCGCGGAACAGGTCGCGATCGTCATGATCGGCGCGCTGGTCGTCTGCGCCACCGCTTTCGGCGGCATGCGGGGCACCGTCACCCTGCAAGTGATCAAAACGGTGGTGCTCCTCGCGATGGCCCTGGCCATGACGGCCGTGGTGTTCCACCGCTTCGGCTGGAGCCCGGACTCCCTCCTCCGCGGCGCCGCCCGGGGCAGCGGTCGCCCGGACACCTATCTGCGCCCCGGCCTGCTGTTCGGCGCGGGCGGGGGAGCGGGCACCGACACCGGCACCGGGCTGGTGCCCGCACTGGACTTCGTCGGACTGATGGTCACCGTCGTGCTCGGTGTCGCCTGCATGCCCCACGTCGCCATGCAGCTCAACCTCGCGCCCGACGCGGACGCCGCCCGCCGCACGGTACGGAACACCACCGGCGTCATCGCCGGGTTCTGCCTCGCCACGGCGGCCCTGGGCTTCGGCGCGGCCGCCGTGATCGGGCCCGCCGCCATCACGGCGGCCGAGCCGGGTGGCCAGAGCGCCCTGCTGCTGCTCACCGGGGACCTGGCGGGCGGGGGAGCGGTGGGCACGTGGGGGACCCTGCTCGTCGTCCTGGTCTCGTCGGCGGTCTTCCTCACCACCCTGTCCGTCGTCGCCAGCATCACCCTCGCCGCCGCGGGCGCGATCGCGCACGACCTGTACACCCATGTCCTGGCCCGGGGGCGCACCACGGAGGGCCGGGAGGTGGCCGCCGCCCGGTGGGCCTCCGCCGGGGCGGGGGCGCTGAGCATCGCGCTGGCCGTCCGGGTGCAGGGCTGGAACGTCGGCTTCCTGTCGGTCTTCGGGCTGGCCGTGGCGGCCTCCTGCCTGCTGCCGGCCCTGCTCTACTCGCTGTTCTGGCGCGGCTTCACCAGGACGGGGCTGCTGTGGACGCTGTACGGAGGGCTGGGCTGCGCCATCGGCCTCCAAGTGTGCAGCCCCGTCTTCACCGGCGCCCCCACGGCACTGTTCCCCGGCCGGCACCTCGACTGGTTCCCCCTCCAGACGGTCGCCCTGGTGTCGGTGCCCGTCGGCTTCCTGGCCGGGCTGGCCGGCAGCCGCCTCGACCGGTACCGGTACCGGCGGCGGAGGGGAACGGCCGCCACCGCGTCCGCCGGGGGGTGAGGGTTGGCACCCGTGGCCGGCCCCCGTGCTACGGGCGTACGCCGGGTCCCGCTCCGCCGTTCCTGACCGGCCGTGTGTGGATCTTGGCGATGCACGCCGGCATGGCGGCGCCCTGCTCATGGCTCCGGGCCCGGTAGGCGCTGGGGGTCTCGCCGACCAACTGCGTGAAGCGCGAACTGAACGACCCGAGCGAGGTGCAGCCGACCGCGAAGCACACCTCGGTCACGGTCATGTCGCCACGCCGCAGCAGCGCCTTCGCCCGCTCGATGCGACGCGTCATCAGATAGCTGTACGGGCTCTCGCCGAAGGCGGCGCGGAAGCTGCGGGAGAAGTGGCCCGGGGACATCAGGGCGTCCCGCGCCAGCGCCGTGACGTCGAGCGGCTCGGCGTACTCGCGGTCCATCCGGTCACGCGCCCGCCGCAGCCGGACGAGGTCGGCGAGGTCCTGGCGTTTCACCCGAGCAGTTTCCCACAGCGCCCCCACAGCGCCCCCGCCGGCGGCAACGGGCGGCGCCAGGCCGGCCGCGCCGCCCGGACCACCGGCACCGGCACCGGCGCCGACGACGGCCGCGGCGGCGCCGGGACCGCCGCCGCGGACCGGTCAGGAATGGAGAAGCGTCCGCCGGGGGCCGTGCCTAGCCTGGGACCCATGGACCTCACCATCCACTGGACCTTCCTCCCGCACGACGACCCCGAAGCCTCCCTCGCCTTCTACCGCGACACCCTCGGCTTCGAGGTCCGCAACGACGTCGGCACCGACAGGATGCGCTGGATCACGGTCGGCCCGCCCGGCCGGCCGGACACGTCCATCGTCCTGGAGCCCCCGGCCACCGGCCCCGGCGTCACCGAGGACGAGCGCCGCACCATCACCGAGATGATGGCCAAGGGCACGTACGCCCGCATCACCCTCGCCACCGCGGACCTCGACGGCGTCTTCTCCCGGGTACGGGCCGGCGGCGCCGAAGTCGTCCAGGAGCCGGCCGAGCAGCCGTACGGCGTGCGTGACTGCGCCTTCCGGGACCCGGCCGGCAACCTGATCCGCGTCAACGAACTCCGCTGACCCGCAAGGCGATCGCACCCCCGCTCCCACCGCCGGGCGGCACGACGGCCGGCCGGCGCCGGGCCCCTGCCCCCGCCGGCCGGCCCGTCGCCGTGATCCGTACCGGAGGCGAGGGAACCGGACGTAGGCTCTGACCCGGCCGGATCGAGCACGGCGCGACGCCGACGGGGACCACGCAGGCGGCCCGCCCGACAGATGGAGACACCATGAGCAAGGCCAGGACGAGCACGGACGGGCCGTCGCCCGCCCCGCACGCCGCCGACAGCCACGATCTGATCCGGGTGCTCGGCGCCCGGGAGAACAACCTCAAGGACGTCAGCGTCGAGATCCCCAAGCGCCGGCTGACCGTGTTCACCGGTGTGTCCGGCTCCGGGAAGAGCTCACTGGTCTTCGACACCATCGCCGCCGAGTCCCAACGGCTCATCAACGAGACCTACAGCGCCTTCGTGCAGGGGTTCATGCCCACCACGGCCCGGCCCGACGTCGACGTCCTCGACGGGCTGACGACCGCGATCAGCGTCGACCAGCAGCGGATGGGAGGCGACCCGCGCTCCACGGTCGGCACCGCCACCGACGCCCACGCGATGCTGCGGATCCTCTTCAGCCGGCTCGGGAAGCCGCACATCGGCCCGCCCAGCGCGTACTCCTTCAACACCGCCTCCGTCCGGGCCAGCGGGGCCATCACGGTCGAGCGCGGCGCCAAGAAGGCGGTGAAGGCGACGTACCACCGCGTCGGCGGCATGTGCCCGCGCTGCGAGGGCCGCGGCACCGTCTCGGACATCGACCTGACCCAGCTCTACGACGACACCAAGTCGCTCAACGAGGGCGCGCTCACCATCCCCGGCTACAGCATGGACGGCTGGTACGGCCGCATCTTCGCCGGCTGCGGCTTCTTCGACCCGGACAAGCCGATCCGGCGGTACACCAAGAGGGAGCTGCACGACCTCCTCCACAAGGAACCCACCAAGATCAAGGTCGACGGCATCAACCTGACCTACGAAGGCCTGATCCCGAAGATCCAGAAGTCGATGCTGTCCAAGGACATCGACGCCCTACAGCCCCACGTCCGCGCGTTCGTGGAGCGGGCGACGACGTTCGCCACCTGCCCCGAGTGCGACGGGACCCGGCTCAGCGAGGGCGCCCGCTCCTCGAAGATCGGCGGGATCAGCATCGCCGACGCCTGCGCGATGGAGATCAGGGACCTGGCCGTATGGCTCCGCGGCCTCGACGAGCCGTCGGTGGCACCGCTGCTGACCGCGCTCCGGCACAGCCTCGACTCGTTCGTGGAGATCGGGCTCGGCTACCTCTCGCTCGACCGGCCGGCGGGCACGCTGTCGGGCGGCGAGGCGCAGCGCGTCAAGATGGTCCGCCACCTCGGGTCCTCGCTCACCGACGTCACCTACGTCTTCGACGAGCCGACCATCGGACTCCACCCCCACGACATCCAGCGGATGAACGGCCTGCTGCTGCGGCTGCGGGACAAGGGCAACACGGTCCTCGTGGTGGAGCACAAGCCGGAGACGATCGCGATCGCCGACCACGTCGTCGACCTCGGCCCCGGCGCCGGCACGGGGGGCGGAACGGTCTGCTTCGAAGGCACCGTCGAGGAACTGCGGGCCGGCGGCACCATCACCGGCCGCCACTTCGACGACCGGGCCTCCCTGAAGGAAACGGTCCGCAAGCCCACCGGAACGCTGGAGATCCGCGGCGCGTCCACGCACAACCTGCGGGACGTCGACGTCGACGTCCCCCTCGGGGTGCTGTGCGTGGTCACCGGAGTGGCGGGCTCCGGCAAGAGCTCGCTGGTGCACGGCTCCATCCCGGCCTCGGAAGGGGTGGTGTCGGTGGACCAGGCGCCGATCCGCGGCTCCCGGCGCAGCAACCCCGCCACGTACACCGGACTGCTCGACCCGATCCGCAAGGCGTTCGCCAAGGCCAACGGCGTGAAGCCGGCGCTGTTCAGCGCCAACTCCGAGGGCGCCTGCCCCACGTGCAACGGAGCGGGCGTCATCTACACCGACCTCGCGATGATGGCCGGCGTCGCCACCACCTGCGAGGACTGCGAGGGCCGGCGCTTCGACGCGTCGGTGCTGGAATACCGCCTCGGCGGGCGTGACATCAGCGAGGTGCTCGCGATGCCGGTGGCGCAGGCCGAGGAGTTCTTCCGCGACGGCGAGGCCCGCACCCCGGCCGCGCACAGGATCCTGGAGCGGCTCGCCGGCGTCGGGCTCGGCTACCTCACCCTGGGCCAGCCCCTCACCACCCTGTCCGGCGGCGAGCGGCAGCGCCTCAAGCTGGCCACCCACATGGCCGACAAGGGCGGGGTGTACGTCCTCGACGAGCCGACCGCCGGTCTGCACCTCGCGGACGTCGAGCAGCTGCTCGGGCTGCTCGACCGGCTCGTCGACGCCGGCAAGTCGGTCATCGTCGTCGAGCACCACCAGGCGGTGATGGCCCACGCCGACTGGATCATCGACCTGGGCCCGGGCGCCGGCCACGACGGCGGCCGGATCGTCTTCGAGGGCACTCCGGCCGACCTCGTCGCCGCCCGCTCCACCCTCACCGGCGAACACCTCGCGGCCTACGTCGGCGCCTGACCCGCCGGGCCTCCGGCAACCGCGGCGGGGCCGGCCGTCCGATCCGGGCCGGCCCGCCCACGGCCACGGCCGTTCCGGCCGTACTGCTACCCCGCGTCCCGCCCGGTCCGCAGGGCGAAGACCGCCAGGTTGAGGTCCTTCATGGCCTGCCGCGCGGTTCCGGCGTCGTCGCCCCGGTCGATCGCCTCGAGCGCGGCGGCCGCCGCGGTGCGCACCGGGTGCGGCAGGCCCTCGTCGGCGGCGATGCGGTAGGCGATGGTCCGGCGGGCCGACCGCTCGTCGGGGGAGACCCCGCCACCGGTCAAGGGGAAGGCGGCGGCCTCGTACGCGGTGATGCCCAGCAGCACCGCGTGCGCCAGCCCTTCGGCGTAGCCGTGGTCGTGGGCGTCCCGGGCCGCCCGGCCGTAACCGGCGAAGACCCGCCGGCGGATCAGGAGGCAGCCGCCCAGGACCCCGGAACCGGTCACGACGCCCGCGATCGCCGCGGCGACGGGCCCGCTCACCAGGAGCCCGCCGAGAGCGGCGAGCACCGCGCCCGCGAGCGTCAGTTCGACGGAGAGGAGCAGGTGTACGCGGCGGAGGGCGCGGGCCTGTGTCATGCCGGGCATTATGCCGACCGGCCCCGCCGCACACGACGCTCGCCCGGTGCCGTGCTCCCGCACCCGGGCTCAGGCCCCTCCCGGCCGCCCGGCCAGAACGCCGCCGTCGCCCATGGACCGGCGCGTACGTCCGGGCCACCCCCCGGGCCGGCCCCGGATGGCCGGCCGGCGTTTGCGGGGCACGGGACCGGGTGTTCCAGTGGAACCGGACACCGTCAGGGCCGGCGAGGCCGCGAGGTGGCGCCCGCCACCGCACCGGTGAGCGCTCGCCGTACCCCCGGTGAGGAGGCGCTGCCCCATGCAGGAGTTCGACCGCGGTCCGACGGCCCAGTTCGCCGAACTGCTCGCGCAGGTGCCCGACCCACCCGTCCCGGCGGCGTTCTGGTCCGACTGGGGACCCGTCTTCTACCGCGGCCGGCTCGACGGTTCGGCCCGGGTGCTGATCGTGGCCTCGGACCCCGGACCGACCGAACGGATCGCCGGACGCAGCCTGGTCGGCAACGCCGGACAGCGGGTGCAGGGCTTCCTCACCAAGCTGGGGCTGACCCGCTCCTACGTCTGCCTCAACGCCTGGGCGTACGCGGTCCACCCCGGCCAGGCCCTGGCGATGAAGGACCGTCTCGACGACCCCGCGCAGAAGCAATGGCGCAACACGGTCTACGACCGGGCCACGGACGCGACACTCCAAGCCGTCGTCGCGATGGGGTTCATGGCCCGGGAGGCGGTACGGCTGTGGACGACCCGGCCCCCGGTGCCACTGATCGAGATCCCCCACCCGTCCAGTCACGACGAGCAGGCCCTGCTGACCGCCTGGCGCGACGCCGTCACCCGACTGCGCGCCATCGTGACGCCGGACGACGACGGCGACAACACGGGCCCCACCTACGGCACCGCCTTCGAGGAGTCCGACCACAGCCCCGTCCCGCGCCGTGACCTGCCCTTCGGCGCACCGGACTTCCTGGGCGACGACGCCTGGGTGCGCGCCCAGCCCGGTGACGCGCAGAACTCCGTGGGCCGCCCGTCGCCGGACGATGGTCACACCCTGGTCTGGAAGGCGCCGAGCTGATGGCCCTCGTCCTCCTCGGCACCGTCGTCACCTTCGACGACGATCACCGGATCCTCGACCCCGGCGCCGTGTACGTCGGCGACGACGGCCGCCTCGACGCGGTGCGACTCGCCGGCCAGGACCCGCCGGCCGGCTACTCGGACGCGCCCCGGATCGACACCGAGGGGCTGATCCTCCCCGGGCTGATCGACCTCCACAACCACATCGCCTACAACACCCTGCCGCTCTGGGAGGCCGTGGGCGTGCCCTACGCGCACCACGACCGCTGGGTCGACGAGAAGGACCCGCCCGACTACTCCACGGCCGTCACCTGGCCCGCCAGGGTCCTGCAACAGGCCGCCCCCGAGGCACTGCTCAAGTACGTCGAGGTCAAGGCCCTGGCCGGCGGGACCACGACCATCCAGGGCGCTCCGCTCTCCACCCGCCCCGTCAACGGCTGGATGCTGCGGATCGTCGACAACGAGAAACTGCCGGCGGGCACCGACATGGTGATGACCGCCGCGCTCCAGCGTGACGCGGAGGAACTGCGCGACGTCCGGGCACCGATGCTCGACGGCACCCGCGTGCTGATCTACCACGTCGCGGAGGGCCGGAAGGGGTCCCTCGTCCACCGCGAGTTCGACGACCTCGAACCGTGCCTGAGGCCCGGCCTGATCGGCGTCCACGGCACCGCGCTGGCCGCCGCCGACTTCACCAAGTGGCGGGACGCCGTCGCGGCCGTCAACGCCGCGGAGAAGGGCACCCTCGTCTGGTCGCCGTTCTCCAACCACTGGCTCTACCACGAGACGACCGACGTGGTCGCCGCCCACAAGAAGGGGCTGCGCATCGCCCTCGGCTCCGACTGGTCGCCCTCGGGCACCAAGCACGTCCTCGGCGAGCTGAAGGTCGCCGACGCCGTCAACCGCCACGACCTGGGCGGGCACTTCACCGACCGCGACCTGTGCGACATGGTCACCGCGAACCCCGGCGACGCCCTGGCCACCGCCTGGGGCCCCCACGTGGGCCGCCTCCGGCGCGGCAGCGCCGCCGACCTGCTCGTACTCGAACACCACGACCCGGCCGAGGACCCGTACCGCAATCTGATCGGCGCGACCGAACGGCACGTACGGCTGGTGATGGTGCGCGGCCGGCCGTTCTACGGCACACAGGCGCTGATGACCGCGGCCGGGGCCACGGACACCGACCCCCTGACCGTCGCCGGGGTCAAACGCCGCGTCGTGGTGCGCCGGCCGGACCGGACCGACGCCCGGCTCGACTGGCCCGGCGTCAAACGCGCCCTGGAGAAGGTCCGCCAGGACCCGGTGGCCGCCTGGCGTGCCGCACAGGACGCCCTCGCCGAATGGGGCGGGCCGCTGGACGACCCCGACGCGCCGCTCGTCCTCTTCGGCGACATGCCGGAGGGCGACCTCGGCGCCTTCGGAGCCGCCGGGGAGGTCCCGTTGGACCTGGTCATCCCGCGCCTGGACCCGCCGGCCCACGACGCCGCCTACTTCGCCGCGGTGGCACGCTCCGGTGTGCCGCGGCTCCAGCACCTCGCGGAGTACTACCCATGAGCCCGGCCATCGCGGAACCCTCCCGGACCCTGCCCGACTCCATCGGCCTCGACGCGTTCACGGCCCGCGCCGGCGCCGACCCGCTGCCGCTCGCGGCGCGCTACCGGCTCGTGGCCGCCGCCCGCGTCCTCCTCGAGGAGCTCTACGTCCACCTCCCGCTCAAGCGGGCGATGCACGCCACCGATCCGGTCCAGCGGCTGCGCCTGCTCGAACGGCGGCTCGCCCCGCTCGGCGAGCTCCAGTTCCACGCCGAACTGGCCGGGATCTTCCGGGGACTGGGCGACCTCCACACCGTCTACCAGCTCCCCGACCCGTACCGGGGGCACGTCGCGGCGCTCGGCTTCCTCGTCGAGCGGTACACCGACCCGGACGGCACGCCCCACCACATCGTCACCCGGATCGATCCCTCGCTCGTCCACGCCGGCTTCGACGTCGGCGCCGAACTGGAGACCTGGAACGGCGTCCCCATCGAGCGGGCCGTCGAACGCAACGCGGCCGCGCAGCCCGGCTCCAACGCCGACGCCCGCCTGGCCCGCGGACTGGAGTCGCTGGCCCTGCGCCCGCTGCGGACCGGCCCACCGCCCGACGAGCACTGGGTGCTGCTGACGTACCGCACCCGGACCGGCCGGCGTCGCGAGACCAGGATCCCCTGGCGGGTGCGCGCCGCCGAGTGGTACGCGGGGCGCGCCCAGGACCCGGTGCCCACGCTCGCCACCGCCCTGGGCATCGACGCCGGCAACGAGGCCACGCGCCAGATCAAGCGCGCGCTGTTCGCGCCGCCCCCGGCACGCCGTTCGGCCGCGCGGGCGTTCCGCGGCGTCCTCGACCACCGGACGGTGCGCGTCCGCGGCCGCTCGTACGGCTACCTGCGCGTGTTCTCGTTCAACGTTCCCGGCGCACGGGCGTTCGCCGAGCAGATCGCCCGGATCGCGGCCCGCGCTCCGGCGGGCGGGCTGATCATCGACATCCGCGGCAACCCGGGGGGCCACGTACCGGCCGCCGAGTCCGCCCTCCAGGTCCTCAGCGAGAGCCCCGTCACTTCGGTGAGCTTCTCGCTGTCGACGACGCGCGCCGCACTCGTGCTGGCCCGGTCCCACCCCGGCTTCCGGATCTGGACGAACTCGATCCGCGACGCCGTGGAGACCGGCGAGGTGTACTCGCAGGGCTTCCCGCTCACCGACCCGGAGGCCATCACCGCCGGACTGCCGCGCCACACCGGCCCCAAGGTCCTCATCACCGACGCGCTCTCGTACTCGGCCGCCGACATCTTCGCCGCCGGCTTCCAGGACAACGGCCTCGGCCCCGTCCTCGGCACGGCGCACCGGACCGGGGCGGGCGGCGCCAACGTGTGGACGCACGAACTGCTGCGGGTGTGGCTGCCCGACCTGCTCGGCGACCTGCCGCGCGGCGCCGGGTTCCGGGTCGCGCTGCGGCGGGCCACCAGGGCACGCGGCAACGTCGACGTCCCGCTGGAGGACCTCGGCGTCCAGGCCGACGAGGTGCACCGGCTGACCGAGCGCGACGTCACCGGGCGCAACCAGGATCTGCTGGCGGCCGCCGCCGCGCTGCTCGCCTGATGCCCCGGCCGCCCGGCTCCCCGGCCGCCCGGCTCCCCGGCCGCCCGGCGGCCCGGCGGCCGTCCCGCCGCGGCAGCGGGCGGCGAGCCCGGGCCGGTGTCAGCCCTTCCGTACCGCCGTGACCGTGAAGCGCTCGACCTCGGCGATGTGCCCACCCGTGAACGCGACCACCGTCAGCACCGCGTCCTTGGCGCCCTTGAACGAGACGGACGACGACCAGGGCTGGCCGGAACCGCCCGCCGGCGTGCAGCAGGAACTGCCCAACGGGGCCTCGGAGGACGGCTGGCGCACCTGGACCCGCAGGCTCTCGTCCACGCCGCTGATCCGCCCGCCGACGGTCAGGGGGGAGCGGACCACGGA
Organism: Streptomyces sp. NPDC016309; assembly: GCF_043077235.1. Lineage (NCBI taxonomy): Bacteria > Bacillati > Actinomycetota > Actinomycetes > Kitasatosporales > Streptomycetaceae > Streptomyces > Streptomyces sp. NPDC016309. Next base: position 406,749 of record NZ_JBIBSG010000002.1, read on the forward strand.
GCCGTAGGCCGGCGCGGTCAGGGTGAACGTCGTGTCGTCGGTGCCCACGACCTCCCAGGGCGCGTCCCGGCCGGTGCCGTACCGCATCAGGTGCACCACCGCCGCGCTGCCCGAGGACTCCGGACCGCTCAGCCCCACGCCGATGCGTGCCCGTGTCGCGCCGATGGACCGTGACGTGACGCGGTCGATCTCCGTGAAGCCCAGATAGCCCCGGGTGAACGACAGCGCGGTCTGCTCGGCGTCCAGGTGCCAGGGCTGGTGGCCTCCGGCGCGATACGCGCGCTGCCAGTCCTGCGCCTGCGCGGGCGTGGTGAAGGGCCACATGGGCTGGAACCGCCCCAGGCCCGGAACCGGCGCGGTGGCACCGGGACCGGCGGTGGTGGACGCGTCGGGCCGGGGCGTGCCCGGGACGGCCGGCGCGGACGTCGGCCGCCCGCTCGGCGCGGGCGCCGGACGCGAGGAGGAGGGCGGGGCCGCCGAGGACGGCGCCGACGGGACGGGTCTGGCGGACGGCGACCCCGAAGGCGCCGTGTCCGGGCGCCCGTCGGTGCCGCTGCAGGCGAGCAGCGACAGGCCGGTCGCGACCGTGACGGTCATGAGGCGGAAGCGGAGCCAGACGTTCATTGATGCCCCAGAGAACGAGTACCGACCCTCGGCACTGTTCGTCCGGCCATTTTGCCACGGAAACGGCCCGCTTCCCAGAGTGCCCCGGTCCGTCCAAGTGCCCCGCCGGAGCACGGCGTTTATAGGATCGGGAACCACACCGACACGGGAGGCGCACGAAACGATGGCCGTCATCCACCGGACCACGATGTCCCCGACGAAGCTCGAACTCCTCACGTCCTGGCTGCCCACGCGCCCCTGGTACGTCCCCACGGGCGCCACGCCCGCACTGGACAGGGCGGGCGGCTTCCGGCTCGACGACCCGGAGGGCGAGGTGGGCATCGAGTTCATGGTGGTCACCGACGCCTCGGGGGACCGGCCCGTCACGTACCACGTCCCCCTCACGTACCGCGCCGCGCCGCTGGAGCAGCCGGACGCCCACGGCGACGAGGCCCTCATCGGCACCTCCGAGCACGGCGTACTGGGCCGGCGCTGGATCTACGACGGTGCCCATGACCCGGTCCTCCACGCCCAACTCCTCGCCCTCCTCGCCGGGAAGGCGGAGCCCCAGGCACAGAGCGAATCCGGCACCCCCGACAAGACCGTCACCCGGCACGGCGCCGACGCCCCCTTCCCCGCCCCGTCCGGGCCGGGCACCGCCACCGACGGCGCGGAGGGCACCGACATCGTCCTCCCGGCGGGGTCCGGCCCGCTGACGCTCACCGTCACCCGCGTCCTGCGGCCCTCGGCCCCCGCCCCGGACCGCCCGTGCGTCACCGCCGCCTGGCGCCTGCCCGACGGCACCGAGCACCGGGCCCCCTTCGCCCTCCTGCGCACCGCCCCCTGACGCCCGGGCGTCCCGACGCCGGTCCGCGCGGTCCGCGCCGCCCCGCCGGGCCGGCCGCGCGGGCCCGGCGCCAAGGCGCACGAACTGTCCGCGAGCGGCCGCACCACCGGCAAGATCGTCCTGGCCACCGGTCCGGCGGACCGCTGCCCTTCTTCGACCCCCGCGCCACCCCGCACCCCCTCGCCTCCCTCCTCCAGGCGGTGCGGCTGGAGGGCGGCCTCGGCCGGTTCCGCGACAAGTCCTACGTCTACGCCACCGGGTGGCCCACCCCGTCGCCCTTCACCGAGCTGTACGAGCGGCTCGGCAAGGACCCGGAATGGCGGACCCACGCCGTCGCCAGCGGGCACAACATCATGCGCGACGCCCCCGAGGCGCTGCTGGAGGTGCTCCTGGGCCACGGGTGACCGGGCCCCGCGCCCGGCGGCACGGCCGCCCGGGTACCCTGTGCGCCGGCCGCCCGGTACCCCTGACGGTCCGGTCGGGAACCGGCCACGGCGCATCCGTGTCCCAGGGGGTGGAGACCGGCGGCAGGGGGGACGGAAAGATGAAGGCGTGGGTGGTCCCCGGTTACACGGAGACCAGAGAACTGGGCTCGGGCGCGAGCGGCCGGGTGGTGCTGGCGGTGCACGACGGGACGGGCATCCCCGTCGCGGTGAAGTACCTCAGCGACCGCCTGCGCCGCGACCAGGCGTTCGTACGGGACTTCCGGGCGGAGGCACGGCTCCTCGGTGGGCTGCACTCGCCGTACGTCGTCGGCCTCTACGAGTACGTGGAGGCGCCCGACGGCGCCGCCATCGTGATGGAACTGGTCGACGGCATCGCCCTGCGCGCCGTGCTCAAGCAGAGCGGGCACACCGACCCCGAGGCCGCCCTGGTCGTGCTCAAGGGCTCGCTGCTGGGCCTGGCCGCCGCCCACCGGGCGGGGGTCGTGCACCGCGACTACAAGCCGGAGAACGTGCTGGTCGCGGCGGACGGCTCGTCCAAGCTCGTCGACTTCGGCATCGCAGCCGACGACGGCACCACGCCCGGTGTCGCCGGCACCCCCGCCTACATGGCCCCCGAGCAGTGGCAGGGCGGGCCCGCCTCCCCGGCGGCCGACGTGTACGCGGCGACGGCCACCTTCTTCGAGTGCCTGACCGGGCGCAAGCCGTACACCGGGCAGAACTTCGCGGAACTGGCCCTCCAGCACATCGAGGCCCCGGTCCCCGAAGCCGACGCCCCGGAGCCGGTCCGGCCGCTCATCCGCCGGGGCCTGGCCAAACACCCCGAGGAACGCCCGGAGGACGCCGAGGCGTTCGTCGCCGAGCTGGAGGGCGTGGCCCGCGCGGCGTACGGACCGGACTGGGAGGAGCGCGGTCAGCGCAAGCTGGCGGCGCTGGCCGCGCTGCTGCCCCTGCTGTTCCCGTCGGCGGGCGCCCCGCCGGCGTCCGCCACCGCGTTCGCCACGACCTCGCTGTGGGCGCCCGGGCGGCGCGGCTGGCTGGGCGCCGGCGCGGCGCTGGCGCTGGGACTCCTGCTGATCTTCACCGAGGCGGAGGCCACGGACCTGACGGGCGGCGCGACGGTGCGCAGCGCGCGGGCGACGACCAGCGCGGCATCGGGCGCCCCCGTCCCGGGAGCGCCGGGAGCACCGTCCCCCTCGGCCTCGACCGGCACCTCCGCCCCGCCGTCCCCGTCGGCGTCCGCCAGTACCTCGCCGTCCCCCTCCGGCTCCACCTCCCCGGGCGCGTCCCCGACGACCGCACCGGCCACCCCCGGCGCGCCGGGGACGACCACGACGCCACCCGGCACCGGACCCACGGACACCGGCCCCACCACGACCCCGCCCACCACCCCGCCGACCACCGCGCCCCCACCGGCCCCGGTGGACGTGAAGGCGGTGAACGTGACCTCGTTCCGGCAGACCGACTTCACCGCGGCCCAGGTGACGCTGTCCGTCGACGCCTCCGGCCCGGCGACCGTCCTGCTCGAATGGTTCAGCAGCGACGCGCGGGGCACGCTCGGTGCGCCCGAGGGCTCCATGACCTTCCCGTCCGCCACGGCGGCCACCGCCCGGACCCTCACCTTCTCGGGCCAGGGCTGCTACTGGGGCGTACGGGCCACGACCACGCCCGCGGCCGGCAACGGGGCCGCGACCCAGCAGATCCTGATCAGGCGGTGCGAGATCCGATGAACGACGACGACTACAGCGCCACCGCCCTCGGCAGCCAATGGATCAGCGGCCCGCCCGCCACGGCCGACGTGACGGCCGTGGCACCCGACCGCGCCGACGGCTCCGTGCTGCGTTTCGGACCCGGGGTCACCGCTGCCGCCGTGGCCCCGTTCCCGGTGGAGCCGGCGCCCGCGCCCGCCCGGCGGGGCGGTGGACCGCGCCGGTACGCGCTCGCGGCGGCCGTGCTCGTCGCCGTCATCGGCTACCTCCTGTTCCAGCGCTACGGACCGGGCATCGAGGTGCGGGACCTCACCGTCACCACCGACCCGTCCGGCCCGGCCTGCGGCGCCGCCGCCGACGTGGTGGCCCTGGTGCGCACCAACGGCCGCGCGGGAACCCTGACGTACCGGTGGGTCCGCAGCGACGGCACCCGTTCCGAGCAACTGACCGAGCGGGTCGCGGGCGGCCACCGGGAGGCCACGCTGCACCTGCTGTGGACCTTCCAGGGGCCGGGCCACTACCCGGCCGAGGCGCGGATCGAGCTGCTGGAACCCGCCCGGCGCACGGCGGCGGTGGCCTTCACCTACGACTGCGCGACCTAGAGTCTCAGCCGGTGTCCTCCGGGGCCTCGGCGGAAGCACCCGGGCCCGGGGCCCCCGGCGCGTCCCGGCCGTCCGGTTCGGGGTGGTGGCCCGGCCGGGTGGGCGGGCCGGCGAGGGGCGTCGGCGAGAGGCTGGAGGGCTCCTCGCCGGGCTCCAGCAGCGTGTCGGCGGCGCCCACGATCAGGGGGTCCGGCTCACCGACCGCGGACGTGTCCTTGTTCTCGTAATCGACGCGCCACAGCAGGCTGCGTATCGCCTCCAGCCGGGCCCGCCGCTTGTCGTTGCTCTTGACCACCGTCCACGGCGCGTGCTCGGTGTCCGTCGCACGGAACATCGTCACCTTGGCGGCGGTGTACGCGTCCCACAGGTCCAGCGAGGCCACGTCGGTGGGCGACAGCTTCCACTGCCGCACCGGATCGACCTGGCGGATCGCGAACCGGGTCCGCTGCTCGCCGCGCGACACCGAGAACCAGAACTTCACCAGCAGGATCCCGTCCCGCACGAGCATCGACTCGAAGAGCGGGCACTGGCGCAGGAACCGTTCGTACTCGTCGTCCGAGCAGAAACCCATGACCTTCTCGACACCCGCGCGGTTGTACCAGGACCGGTCGAAGAACACGATCTCGCCGGCCGACGGCAGATGGGCGACGTACCGCTGGAAATACCACTGCCCCTTCTCCCGCTCGGTCGGCTTGTCCAGGGCGACGATCCGCGCCCCCCGGGGGTTGAGCCGCTCGGTGAACCGCTGGATCGTGCCGCCCTTGCCCGCCGCGTCCCTGCCCTCGCAGATCACCACCAGGCGGGCCCCGGTGTCCTTCACCCAGCGCTGGAGCTTCAACAGCTCGATCTGGAGGATCCGCTTGGTCCGCTCGTACTCGCCGCGCCGGATCTTGCGGTCGTACGGGTAGTTCTCCCGCCAGGTACGGATCGGCTCGCCCGCCGAGTCCAGCACCACCGGCTGCTCCGGCCGGCTCGCGTCCACGCTCAGGCCCGCCAGCAGGTCCTCGGCCCGGCGCTCCCCGGGTTCCATGTCCTCCGCCATGTCCCACCCCTACCCGCCCGCGCCCGGACTACCGCCACCGCCGGCCCGTCCCGCCCGAACGGCTCCGGCCGCCGCGGCCGCCCGTACGGCCCTCCCGGCGTGCAGGAGCTCGGAGGAGGGCGGAGCATGAACGTGAGGAAAGCGGCCAGCGGGGGACGGTGACCCCAGGAGGGTGCCATGCCCGTCCGGGACGAGGCCCGGCACGACGACGCGCTCGTCGTGCTGAAGAACGTCGACAAGCACTTCGGCGCGCTCCACGTGCTGCGCGCCATCGACCTGACCGTCGGCCGTGGCGAGGTCGTCGTCGTCATCGGCCCCTCGGGCGGCGGCAAGTCGACCCTGTGCCGTGCCATCAACCGGCTGGAGACCATCGACTCGGGCGAGATCCTCATCGACGGCAGGCCCCTGCCCGCCGAGGGACGGGAGCTGGCCGCGCTCCGCGCCGACGTGGGCATGGTGTTCCAGTCGTTCAACCTCTTCGCCCACAAGACGGTCCTGGAGAACGTCACGCTCGGCCAGATCAAGGTGCGGCGGAAGGACAGGAAGGCCGCCGAACAGCGGGCCCGTGAGCTGCTCGACCGGGTGGGTGTCGCTTCCCAGGCCGACAAGTACCCGGCCCAGCTCTCGGGCGGTCAGCAACAGCGGGTCGCGATCGCGCGGGCGCTGGCGATGGAGCCGAAGGTGATGCTGTTCGACGAGCCGACCTCCGCGCTCGACCCCGAGATGATCAACGAGGTCCTCGAGGTCATGCAGCAACTCGCCCGTGAGGGGATGACCATGGTCGTCGTCACCCACGAGATGGGCTTCGCCCGCTCCGCCGCCAACCGCGTGGTGTTCATGGCGGACGGCAGGATCGTGGAGGAGACCACACCGGACCAGTTCTTCAGCAATCCGCGCAGCGACCGGGCCAAGGACTTCCTGTCGAAGATCCTCCATCACTGAGTCCACGTCCCGTGCCGCGCGCACCAGCTCCAGGGGTGATCACCATGAACCCGTACAAGCTCACCAAGGCCGGTGTGGCCGCGGCGGCCGCGCTCGCTCTCTCCTTCTCCCTCGCCGCCTGCGGCGACGACGGCGGGGACGGCGGCTCGGGAGGGAACGGCGACAAGATCAACGTCGGCATCAAGTTCGACCAGCCCGGCATCGGACTCAAGACCCCGGACGGCGACTACACCGGCTTCGACGTCGACGTGGCCACCTACGTGGCCAAGCAGCTCGGCCACGAGCCGGGTGACATCGTGTGGAAGGAGGCGAAGAGCGCCGACCGCGAGACGATGCTCCAGCGCGGTGACGTCGACTACATCGTGGCCTCGTACTCGATCAACGACGAGCGGGCCCAGAAGGTCGACTTCGCCGGTCCGTACCTGCTGGCGCACCAGGACGTCCTCGTGCGCGCCGACGACGACTCGATCACCAAGCCCGCCGACCTCAACAACAAGAAGCTGTGCTCGGTGACCGGCTCCACGTCCGCCCAGAACGTCAAGACGAAGCTCGCCCCCAAGGCCCAGCTCCAGGAGTACGGCGGGTACTCGGAGTGCCTGACCGGTCTGGAGAACGGTGTGATCGACGCCGTGACCACCGACGACTCGATCCTGGCCGGCTACGCCGCGCAGGAGCAGTTCAAGGGCAAGTTCAAGCTCGGCGGCTTCAAGATGAGCAACGAGAACTACGGCATCGGTGTCCAGAAGGGCAGCGAACTGAAGGCCGAGATCAACAGCGCGCTGGAGAAGATGGTCGCGGACGGCTCCTGGGAGGCGGCCGTGAAGAAGAACTTCGGCCCGGCCGGCTACAAGAACGAACCGGCCCCGAAGATCGGCGTCATCGTCGGCTGAGGGAACCGACGTGTTCGACTTCCTCGAGGGGTACGACCTGCTGGGAGCGTTCTGGGTGACGGTGCAGCTCACCGTCTACTCCGCGATCGGCTCCCTGATCTGGGGGACGCTGCTGGCCGCCATGCGCGTCAGCCCCGTCCCCCTGATGCGGGGCTTCGGCACCGCCTACGTCAACATCGTCCGCAACATCCCGCTCACGGTGATCATCGTCTTCACCTCGCTCGGCCTGTTCCAGACCCTCGGCGTCGACCTCGGCGCCAAGGACTTCACCACCATCAACTTCCGGCTCGCCGTGCTCGGGCTGATCACCTACACCTCCGCCTTCGTCTGCGAGGCACTGCGGTCCGGCATCAACACCGTCCCGCCCGGCCAGGTCGAGGCGGCCCGCGCCATCGGCCTCGGCTTCGGGCAGGTACTGCGGCTGATCGTCCTGCCACAGGCCTTCCGGTCGGTCGTGGGCCCGCTGGCCAACGTCCTGATCGCCCTCACCAAGAACACCACCGTCGCCGCCACCATCGGCGTCGCCGAGGCCGCCCTGCTGATGCGCGAGATGATCGAGAACGAGGCACAGCTCATCCTCATCTCGGTGATCTTCGCCTTCGGCTTCATCTGCCTCACTCTCCCGACCGGCCTCTTCCTCGGCTGGGTCAGCAAGAAGGTGGCGGTGAGGCGATGAAGGAAACGACGAAGGAAACGACGGACAAGGCGACGAAGAAGGCGACGAAGAAGGCGGCGACGAACCGGCCGGCCGTCCTGTACGACGTCCCCGGACCGCGCGCGCGGCGCCGGAACGTCCTCTACAGCGTGGGCTTCGTCATCGCCCTCGCCGGGCTGGTCTGGTGGGTCGGGCAAAGCCTCGCCGACAAGAACCAGCTCGAGTGGGCCAAGTGGGACCCGCTCATCACCGACGGCCGGGCCTGGACGACGTACATCCTGCCCGGCCTGAAGAACACGGTGATCGCCGCCGCGCTCTCCATGGCCATCGCCCTGCCGCTCGGCGCGCTCCTGGGGATCGGCCGGCTCTCCGACCACCGGTGGGTACGTGGCGCGGCCGGCACGGTGGTGGAGTTCTTCCGCGCCATCCCGGTGCTGATCCTCATGCTGTTCGCCAACGCCGCCTACGCCGAGTTCACCAACATCAGCCCCGAGTCCCGTCCGTTGTACGCGGTGGTCACCGGGCTCGTCCTCTACAACGCCTCGGTCCTGGCCGAGGTCGTACGGGCCGGCATTCTGGCCCTGCCCCGGGGGCAGACCGACGCGGCCAAGGCCATCGGCATGCGCAAGGGCCAGACGATGACGTATGTCCTGCTGCCGCAGTCGGTGACCGCCATGCTCCCGGCGCTCGTCAGCCAGCTCGTCGTCATCGTCAAGGACACCGCCCTCGGCGGCGCGCTGCTGAACTTCTCCGAGCTGCTGGCCTCCGTCCGGCCGATGAGCGCCAACTACGGAGCGAACACCATCGCCAGCTTCACCCTCGTGGCGATCGTCTTCGTCGCCCTCAACTTCGCGCTCACCACCTTCGCCGGATGGCTCGAGCGGCGCCTGCGGCGGGCCAGGAAGTCGACCGGCGCGGTCGTGGGAGCCGGCGCGGTGGAGGAACTGGCGACGCCCGGCGAGCACGTCGGACCCGCGGACGTACGGGACGACGACACCAAGGCATGACACCCGGCGCCACGCCCGCTGGTAAAATGTCCCTGCGCTTCGACGCGACCGGGGCCCGTACCGACGAGGTACGGGCCCCGGTCCGTTCCGGGCGACCAGACCGAGGAAGGTTCCCCATGAACGCGAAGCCACCGTCCGCCGTGCCCCCCGTGCCCCCCGTGCCCCCCGAGACCGGCGCGGCCCGCCCCGAGGCACGGCCCGGCGAGCCCGGGGACCCAGCGACCGTGACCCCGGGCCTGCCGCCGGCCGCGTCCTTCGCCGAGCTGGACCTGCCCCCGCGGCTGCTGGCCACCATGACCGGCCTCTCGGTGCGGGAGCCGTTCCCGATCCAGGCCGCCACCCTGCCGAACGCGCTCGCCGGACGGGACGTCCTGGGCCGCGCGCGGACCGGCTCGGGCAAGACGCTGGCCTTCGGTCTCGCGCTGCTCGTCCGCACGGCGGGCCGGCGCGCCGAACCCAAGCGACCCCTCGCGCTGGTCCTCGTACCGACCAGGGAACTCGCCCAGCAGGTGGGCGACGCGCTGGAGCCCTACGCGCGGACGCTCGGACTGCGGCTGGCGACCGTGGTCGGCGGGCTGTCCATCGGACGGCAGGCCTCGTCCCTCCGGGACGGCGCCGAGGTCGTCGTCGCCACCCCCGGCCGGCTGGCCGACCTGCTCTCCCGCCGTGACTGCCACCTGAACCGGGTCCGGATCACGGTGCTGGACGAGGCGGACCAGATGTGCGACATGGGCTTCCTGCCCCAGGTGTCGGAGATCCTGGAGCAGACGCCCGCCGACGGCCAGCGGATGCTGTTCTCCGCCACCCTCGACCGGGACGTCGACCGGCTGGTGCGGCAGTACCTGCACGACCCGGTGCTCGCCTCCGTCGACCGGGTGGAGGGCTCGGTCACGACGATGGAGCACCACGTGCTGCACGTCCACCCCGCCGACAAGTACGCCACCGCCACCGAGATCGCGGCCCGGGACGGACGCGTGCTGCTGTTCCTGGACACCAAGGCGGGCGTGGACCGCTTCACCCGCCACCTCCGGGACAGCGGTGTACGGGCCGCCGCGCTGCACAGCGGCAAGTCGCAGCCCCAGCGCACCCACACCCTGGCGCAGTTCAAGGAGGGCACGGTGACGGCCCTGGTCGCCACCAACGTCGCCGCCCGCGGCATCCACGTCGACGACCTCGACCTGGTCGTCAACGTCGACCCGCCCGCCGACGCCAAGGACTACCTCCACCGCGGCGGGCGCACGGCACGCGCGGGCGAGTCGGGGCGGGTCGTCACCCTGGTCACGCCCGGCCAGCGGCGGGACGTGACCCGGATGCTGTCGGACGCCCGGATCAGGCCGACCGTCACCCAGGTGCGCTCCGGCGAGGAGAAGCTGACCGGCATCACCGGCGCCAGGCGCCCCCCGGCGGGCGACCGGGCGAAGAACTCCGCCGCCGGCACCACCGCCTTCCGGGGCATGGGCACCGGCCGCCCCGCCAAGGAGTCCCGCCGGACCACCGAGGCCCGCAGGCTCGCCGAGGCCCGGCGGGCCGCCCAGGTCCGCAAGTCCCGCTGACCGCCGGGGCGCGTCGCCCCGGCGGTGTCGCGACCCCCGCGAGCCGCTCCCCGGCCAGGTGGGAAGATGGGCGCATGACCGAGATCCACACACCCCGCCTCCTGCTGCGCCGCTGGCGCGAGGAGGACCTGATGCCCATGGCCGAGATCAACGCCGACCCGGCGGTAATGGAGTGGGTCCGCGACGGCTCCGTCCTCGACCTGGAGGAGACCGCCGAGGCGATCGAGCGCTGGGAGGAGGAGTGGGACGAGGAGGGCTTCGGGCTGTTCGCCGTCGAACTGCTCGGCTCGGGCGAGCTGGCCGGGTTCACCGGCCTGTCGGTGCCGGACTTCCTGCCCGAGGTGCTGCCGGCGGTGGAGGTCGGCTGGCGGCTGGGCCGGCCGTTCTGGGGCCAGGGGTACGCCTCCGAGGCCGCGCAGGCCACGCTGGAGTTCGCCCTCCAGGACCGCGGGCTGGACCGGGTCGTCAGCATCTGCCGGGCCGGTCACACCGCCTCGGAGAACGTGATGCGCAAGCTGGGCATGTCGCCGGAGCGCGAGACCGTCGACCCGCGGTACGGGTTCCCGCTGCGGGTGCACGCCATCGACCTGTCGGAGTACCAGGGCTGACCGCCGCCCGGGCCCGTGCGCGGACCGGGCCGAGAGGCCCCCGCTGCGGGTCGCCGCGGGGGCCTCACCGGCGGAGCGGCCCGCCCAGGGCTGCCGCCGGTGTCAGCGCCGCTCGGGCAGGTCCGCCTCGGCCGGCAGCACCGGCGGCACCCCGCGCGCGGCCCGCGCCTTCGCGGCCGCGGCCGGCTTCTTCCCGCAGAACGCGGCCTCCAGCGTCCCGCCGAGCGCGGTGTTGGCCGCGCCCCGGTTGGACGTGTTCGCCATCGCGGCGAGGCTGCGGCGGCCGTCCCGCGTCGAGAACGCGTAGGTGTAGTACCCCTGTACGGTGCCGGTGTGCCCGAACACCTGGGCGCCGCAGGACAGGTCGTAACGGCGCAGGCCCAGCCCGTAGAACCGTGTGTTGGTGGCGTCCGTCGGGGTGACCGTGGTCATCGCCTCCAGCGTCCGCGGCGACAGCAGCCTGCCCCGCATCAGCGCGGTCATGAAGGTGTTCAGGTCCGCCGGGGCGGAGATGACCGCACCGGCCGACTGCGCCCAGGACACCGTCTGCTCCGTGGAGTCGACCAGCGGCGCTCCGGCCTCGTCGGGGTGCAGGTAGCCGCGCACCCGCAGGCCCTCGATGCGGGTGTCGGGGTGCACGTACGACGTGTTGCGCAACCCGAGCGGCTTGATGATGCGGCGCTCGTACTCCTTGCCCACCGGCTTGCCGGTGACCTTCTCGATGAGCATGCCGACCACCACGAAGTTGGCGTTCGAGTACTTGTACGCCACCCCCGGCTCGGTGGTGCGCGGTTCGGCCAGCGACAGGTCCACCAGCTCCTGGTAGCTGAAGACCCGGTTCCGTACGGACTCGAAGCCCGGCACGGTCCGGGCGAACATGGCGTCGGTGTAGTCCGCCAGCCCACTGCGGTGCGTCAGCAGGTGCCGCACCGTGATCCGGTCGTCCGGCAGCAGGCCGGGCAGGTAGCGGTTGACCGGGGCGTCGAGCTCCACCTTGCGCTCGTCGACGAGCTGGAGCAGTACCACGCTGGAGAAGGTCTTGCTGACGCTGCCGATCCGGAAGCGCGCCCGGGTGTCCATGGCCGCGCCCGAGGCACGGTCACGGACACCGGCGGTCCGGGTCAGCACGCCGTCCGGGCCGGTGAACCGGGCCATCGCCCCGGGCGCCCCGTTGGCCATGGCGGCGTTTAGCGCCGCCGCCACGCCCTCCATGTCGGGGGCGGGCGCGGTGGACGCGGCCGGGCTCGCGGCGGCCGGCGCGTGCGCGGGGGCGGCCGGGGCGGAGGGCGCGGCGAAGGCGGTCGTGGCGGGGGAGACCCCACCGGCGATCGCGGCGATCAGGGTGGCGCTCAGTGCCAGGCGTCTGTGCGGCGACAAGGTCACGTCAGGTCCTCGACTCGATCGGTGGGGCACACGGGATGGCGTGTGCCGGGAATGCGGCGGGAGCTCCGGCGCCGTGACGCGCCGTCTCCCGTACCCATGGACCATGAGTGTCAACGCACGCCGCCGGTTCCCGACACGGCCCGCCCTTTTCATGGTTGACGCACCGTCAGGCCTCCGGGCGGGTCGGCGGCGGTGCGCGGGCCGCCGGGCCGTGCCGGACGGGGGCGGGGGCGCGACCGGGGGACCCGATCGGGGGACCCATAGGGTGGCCCCCATGTCTGCCCCCTTGAATTCCCGGAAGGCGGCCGCCGCGCTCCGTACGTCGGCGCGTGTGTCCGCCGAGATGCTGCTGGTGCTCGTGATGGCCGCGGTGGTCCTCTGGCTGCTGGGCCGGATGTGGTCGGTCGTGTGGCCGCTCATCGTGGGCCTGCTGCTCACCACGCTGACGTGGCCGCTGACGCGCTTCCTGCGGCGGCGCGGGTGGCCGCCCGCGCTGGCGGCGTCGGTGGTGACCGTGCTGTTCCTGCTGGCGGCCGCCGGGGTGGTGGCGCTGATCGCCGTGCCGGTGGCGTCCCAGTCGGGTGAGCTCGCCGACGGTGTGGGCGACGGCATCCAGAAGCTGCGCGAATGGGCCGCCGGGCCGCCGCTCAACATAGGCGACGACCAGATCACCGGTGCCCTCGACGCGGCGGTCGCCCGTGTGCAGAGCAGCCTGGGCAGCATGGTCACCGCCGTCGTCACGGGGGTGGGCACCGTGTTCAGCGGTCTGGTCACCGCCGTGCTGGCCCTCTTCCTGATGTTCTTCTTCCTCAAGGACGGCCCGCGCTTCCTGCCGTGGCTGACGCGTCAGCTTCCCGGCCGGCTGGCCTCCGACGTCCCGGTCGTGGCGGCGCGCTGCTGGGACACCCTCGGGGCGTTCGTGCGGTCCCAGGCCTTCGTCGGCCTGCTGGACGCCGTGTTCATCGGCATCGGCCTGTGGATCGTGGGCGTGCCGCTCGTCCTGCCGCTGGCGGTGCTCACGTTCGTCTCGGCGTTCGTGCCGATCGTCGGCGCCCTCTTCGCCGGTCTGGTCGCGGTGCTCATCGCGCTGGTGTCGAACGGGCTGACGGACGCCCTGATCGTGCTGGCGATCATCGTCGTGGTCCAGCAGCTGGAGGGCAATGTGTTCCAGCCGATGATCCAGAGCCGGGGACTCGGCCTGCACGCGGCGGTCGTCCTGCTGGCGGTGACCCTCGGCGGCAGCCTCGCCGGCGTGGTGGGCAGCCTGCTGGCGGTACCGGCGGCGGCCCTGGTCGCGGTCGTCTGGAACCACCTGCGCGAGCAGCTCGCCGACCCGACGGAGGATCCGGACGCCCCGGAGGCCGGCGAGGAGCACCTGGGTTCCGCCGTCCCGTCGTAACCCTCCCGGCCCGGACGGCCCTACATGCCGTCCGGGCCGCGACCGCCGTGGTGTGATGGCCGTGATGTCAGGTTTCGCCCAGGATCACTCAGGGACGGTTCCATGAGCACCGCGGCTCCGGCGGCCACCCCGCGCGACGAACAGGGCCGCCACGCGGCGTGGCTCGAGCTGTTCTTCGACCTCGTCTTCGTCGCGTTCGCCGCCCAGCTCTCGCACACTCTCCACGGCGACCCGGGATGGCGCGAGTTCGGGGTGTTCCTGGGCCTGTACTTCCCGCCGTGGTGGATGTGGATCAACCTGATGGTGTCCGCCAACCTGTTCGACCTGGACAGCGCGCGCCGCCGGCTGCTGATGTTGTTCGCGATGCTCTGCCTGGCCACGATGGCCGCCGCCGTGCCGGAGGCGGACGAGGACGGGACGCGTTCGGCGGCGTACGCGCTCGGCTACGCCGGGACCCGGCTGGTGCTGCTCGGGCTCTGGTGGCCCGCGACCCGCTACCCGCCGCCCGCCCGTGTGCCCAGGTGGCGGCCCCTGACGTACTGCCTGGTGTCGGGGGTGCTGTGGGCGGCCTCGGTGGCCGTGCCCGGCGAGTGGCGTTACGTCGTGTGGGCCGCGCTCATCGCGGCGGAGCTGGTGCTGCTGCTGACCGCGCGCGGCAGGGGCATGCCCAGGCGGCTGCACACGGGTCTGCTGGTGGAGCGGGTGGGCCTGTTCGTCATCATCGTCTTCGGCGAGTCGGTGCTCTCGCTCGTCACCTCCACGGACCATGTCTGGACGGGCGCGGCCGGCGTCGTGGCGGTGCTCGGCTTCACGCTGCTGGCCGCCCTGTGGTGGTCGTACTTCGACTTCGGGTCGGTCGCGGCGGAGCTGGTGCTCGGCTCGGCCGAACCGGAGCGCGCGTACGTCCTCTCCCGTGACGTGGCGGCCTTCCTGCACTTCTTCGTCACCGCGGCGATCCTGTGCCTCGCGGCCGGTCTCGCGACCGCCGTCGAGGAGGCCGGGCACGCCCATCTGCACCACGGTGCGGTGTGGGCCCTCGCGGGCGGCCTCGCCCTCTACCACGCCGCGCACGCCGCGATCGCGCTACGGTTCGGCCGCCCCGTGGGCGCCGTCGCCGTGTGGGCGCTGCCGGGGATCGGCGTACCGCTGGTGCTGATCGCCGTGTCGGACCACCTGGCCCCATGGCTCGTCGTCGCCCTGCTGGCCGCCGAGGCGGTCCTGCACCTGCTGTACGCCAGGGCCGTCGCCCGGCGCCGGGCGACGCCGGGCGGCACGGCGCTCGGCTGACGCCCCGGAACGCACCGGCCCCGGGCGGTGCGCGCACCGGGGCCGTACGGCCGCGTGGTGTGACGGCCGGTCAGCGGCCGGCGGGCTCGCCGTCGGACTCCAGCGCCTTCTTCAGACCCTCCAGCGTGGTGCGGATGTTGCGCCGCTGGAAGTCGGAGAACACCTGCCCCCGGGTCGCCAGCCGGTCGAAGGCGTTCGCCAGGGCGTCCGGCCACGCCCGCCGGTCGTCCGTCCACGTCTCCGTCACGCGGGTGCCGCCCTCGGCCGGCTCGAAGCGGTACTCCCACGTCGCGATCGCACCGGGCAGCCACGGCCGCCGCGCCCCGATGGCGTGCACCCGGAACGCGAAGCGCTCCCCGGGATCGGCGGCCGTCACCGTGCACTTGGTCGTCCAGGTGATGGAGCCGCGCTTGTTGTGCCCGGCGAAGACCATGCCCACGTACGCGCCACGCCGCTCACCGAGCACCGTCGCCCCGCGGTTCTCCGGGCTCCAGCGGCCCATCGCCGTGGGGTCGGCGACCGCCTCGTACACGGTCGCGGGGGCGGCGTTGATCACGATGCTGTCCGACACGGACATGGTGCGGGGCATGGTTGTGCCTCCTCGTCGCCGGCTGTCCCGTACAGTCCGGGGCCCACACCCTACTCACAGGTAGCCGGTCCCCGGCGGGGCGGTCCCCCGGCCCCCGCCGCCCCCCGTTCCCACACCGTCCCGGTCCCGGCCGCGCAGCGGGGTACGGCCCGGCTTCGGGAGCGCCGGCCGGCCGTGCATCATAGGCGCATGAACAACAGCGGGGGACGACAGCAGGAACCGACGAGCTACGGGCTCCAGCCACCTCTTCAGGCGCCCGTACCGGCGACCCGGGAGCCGGAGGCCGGGCCGCCGCGTCCGGACGGTCACGGCGGGGCCGGCGCCACCGGCGCCTCCGGGGCCGGCGCCTCGGGGGCCGGCGCCGCACAGCCCGGCGCGGGCCGCCTCGTCGGCGGCCGCTACCGGCTGCTGGAGAGGCTCGGCTCCGGGGGCATGGGCACGGTCTGGCGGTGCCGCGACGAGGTGGTGGACCGCGACGTCGCCATCAAGGAACCACGCGTTCCCGAGCACTTCAGCCCCGCGGAGCGCCACACCGCCTACCAGCGCATGCAGCGGGAGGCCCGTGCCGCGGCGCGCATCGACCACCCGTCGGTGGTGGCCATCCACGACGTCGTGATCGAGGGCGACAGCCCCTGGATCGTGATGGAGCTGCTGCGGGGCAAGTCGCTCGCCGAACTCCTCGACGAGGGCACGCTGCCGCCGCGCGAGGCCGCCCGGATCGGGCTCGCCATCCTGGGCGCGCTCAGCGCGGCGCATGAAGCCGGTGTGCTGCACCGGGACGTGAAGCCCGGCAACGTGATGGTCGGCCGCCACGACCGCGTGGTGCTCACCGACTTCGGCATCGCCCAGGTCGAGGGCGAACAGAAGCTCACCGAGACCGGGGGCTTCGTCGGCTCGCCCGAGTACATCGCCCCCGAGCGGGTGCTCGGCCGCCGGGCCGGCGCGGAGTCCGACCTCTGGTCCCTCGGCGTGATGCTCTACCAGGCCGTCGAGGGCGTGTCGCCGTTCCGCCGCCAGACCACGCCGTCCACGCTCCAGGCCATCCTGCTCGCCGAACTCCCGCCGCCCCAGCAGTCGGCGGAGCTGACCGCGGTCGTCACCGGTCTGCTGCGCAAGGAGCCGGAGAACCGGCTCACCGCCCAGGCGGCGCTGCCGATGCTGCGTGCCGCGGCGGACCCCCCTCCCCGGCCGTCGGCACCCGCCCCCGCCCCCACCCGGCAGGCGGGCCCGGAGGCGGCGCTGCCCGCCCCCTCGCTCGCGCGCCGCCTGCTGCGGCCGCTGCCCCTCGCCCTCGCCGCCGCCGCGGTGGTGGCCGCCCTGGTCGTGGCCCTGGTCGTCCCGTTCGGCGGCGACGACGTCCCGGACGGCTGGAAGCGTTACGAGGAGTACCGCATGCGGGTCACCGTCGCCGCCCCGGCCGACTGGACCATCACCACCGCGGACGACCTGGAGAGCTCCGACGGCGCCTACGTCGCCACCCGCTACACCTCCCCGAAGGGCGACATGACGCTCCTGGTCGACAAGAAGGAGAAGGCCACCGAGACCGCCATGGCGACGGCCCAGCGCTGGAAGCAGGAGTACGAGACCGCCTCCCCTCCCACCGGCGGCACCGCCGCGGTCGCCTCCGTGAAGCCGGCCACCGAGCAGGGCCGTGACGCCGCCGTGCTCACCGTCACCTACAGCAAGCAGCAGGACGACGGCGCCCCGCGGCGCCTGTCCAAGACGCTCGTCGTGATCAACAGCAAGCAGGAACGTCTCACGCTCAACGTGGACGTGCCGGCCGGCAAGTCGGCGGAGGCGACGGCCGACGACCTGTTGGCCACCGCCCGCTCGCAGTACCGCATCGGCGACCTGTAGGCACCACGTCGGCCCGCGCTCCCGGCGCGGACCGACGTCCCCGAAAAAAGCCCGGCATGATCGCCGGTGCACGGGGCACCAGCACCTCAAGCCCCGCCGCGTCTCCCCCCCCTCGCGGCGGGGCTTCGCCGTCCCCGCGCGGCACCGGGCCGACACCTACGTCCGCCACCCCCAGGGCCACCGCGACGCCCCATCCGGTGACGCACCGTCAACAACCGGGTCAACCACCTTCGGAGGGCCCGTCCTCCCTGCCGGGCGTGGTCACGCGAAGCCGGCCCCACAGGTGTGTTTTCGGCCTGATCGCGGCGACGGCGCCCGCCGGGGTGATCTCGGCGGGATGCAGGGAAGGCGACACGCATGCACCCACCGCGGGCGCCGCCCACGCCTCACCGGGGACGCCCGTCCCACCGCGGGGCGACCACACCGGTCCGACCAGATTTGGTGATCATTTGGCACCCGGCCGCTGGTCCCGCCCCACGAGCGTGATCTACGTTTCGACTGTTGCACTGACCAGGCACTTTCAGGGGGAACCATGCCCGTCCGAGACACCCCGGACACACACGACGTACGCACGTCACCGGACGCGCCGGGGGACCGGGCCCAGGACGCCCCGGACCGGCCGGCCCGGTCCGGAGGCGCGGCCGCCCTCGGCTGGGCCGTGACCATCACCCTCAACGTCGTCGCGCCCATCATCACGTACAAGCTGCTCCGCGACCACGGCTGGAGCGAGTTCGGCGCGCTCCTCGCGGGCGGTGTCTGGCCGGTCCTCGACAGTGCGGTCCACATCGCCTGGCGTCGCCGCCTCGACGAATTCGCCGTCGTCACCCTGGTGTTCCTGGTGCTCACCGCGGTGGTGTCGCTCGTCGGCGCCCACACGGCCCGGGCCCTCATGGTCAAGGACTCCGCCGTCACCGGCCTGTTCGGCCTGCTGTGCCTGGCCACCCTGCTGGCCCCGCGACCGCTCATGTTCTACTTCGGCCGCAAGTTCGCGACCGACGGCACCCCGCGGAGCACCGCCTGGTGGAACGGCCTGTGGCAGTACGAGGGTTTCCGCAGGACCCTGCGGACGATGACGACGGTCTGGGGCGTGGCGTACTGCGTCGAGGCCGTCGCCCGTATCGCCCTGACCTACCTGCTCAGCACCGACACCATGGTGGTCCTCAGCCCGGTGCTGATCTACGGCGTCCTCGCCGCGCTGGCCGTGTGGACGGCCCTGTACGGCAAGCGCGCCCGGCGCAAGGGGCAGGAGCGCGACGTGGCGGTCGACGCCCCCACGTCGCCGGCGCGGGCGTCATGACGCTCCGCCGCCCGAGCGGCCCGCCGGGGCCCGACGGGGCCCGCGGGCCGACCGCCGGACCGGACGACGAGGACACGCCGGTGAGCGACGCGGAACTCCTGGCCCGCCGCTTCGAGGAACACCGCGCCCACCTACGGGCGGTGGGCTACCGCATGCTGGGCTCTCTCGGCGAAGCGGAGGACGCCGTCCAGGAAACCTGGCTCAGGCTCGACCGGTCCGACGTCTCGGACGTACGCAACCTGGGCGGCTGGCTGACGACCGTCGTCGGCCGCGTCTGCCTCGACATGCTGCGCGCCCGCGCCACCCGCCGCGAACACCCGCTGGAGGCCCCGGACGGACAGGTCAGGCTGCCGGACCCGGTGGTCAGCGGCCCGCACGGCGTGGACCCCGAGCAGGAGATGCTCGTCGCCGACGACGTCGGCATCGCCCTCATGATCGTCCTGGACACCCTCGCACCCGCGGAACGGCTCGCGTTCGTCCTGCACGACCTGTTCGCCGTGCCCTTCGAGGAGATCGCCACCGTCCTGGGCCGGACGGCCGCCTCCACCCGTCAACTCGCCGGCCGTGCCCGCCGCCGGGTCGAGAAGGCGGCACCCGCCCCGGACACCGACCCGGCCCGCCGGCGCGAGGTCGTGGACGCCTTCCTCACCGCCTCGCGCGGCGGGGACTTCGACGCGCTCCTCGCCGTCCTCGACCCGGATGTCGTGGCCCGCTCCGACGGCGGCGGCCTGCGCCCGAGCCTGCTGCGCCAGGGCGCGGCCGACGTGGCCTCGCAGGCCATCACGTTCGCCCGGTTCGCGCAGGCCGGGCTGCCGGTGCTGGTCAACGGCTCGCCGGGAGTGGTCGCGGTCGACGCGGGCCGTGCCGTGTCGGTGATGGCGTTCACCGTCCGGGGCGGCAGGATCACGGCCCTCGACATCCTCACCGACCCCGAGCGCCTCGCGGGGATCGACCCGGGCGCGCTGCACGACGGCGTGCCGCACGACGGCTGAACCGGGGGCGCGCGCCCGGGGGCCCGGGGCCGGGCCCCCGGGCGTGGGGTCACGGGGCCGGGGCGGCGCGACCGGTGAGCAGCCGTACCCCGTCGACGGCGGCCGGGGAGAGCACCGCGTCGCGCAGGTCCGGCAGCGGAAGCCAGCCGACCGCGTCGGTGGACCCCCCGGTCTCCGACACCTCCGGCGCGCCGCCGTCGAGCCCGACCGCGTAGAACAGTCCGGTCACGTGCCACTCCACCCCGCCGCGGCGGGCCGCGTAGGTCCGGGCGTCGAGCAGCCGGGCGGCGCGGAGCTCCAGGCCGGTCTCCTCGCGGAGTTCCCGCGCCAGGGCCTCCACCGGCTGCTCGCCGGGGTCGATCCCGCCGCCCGGCAGATGCCACAGCCCGGGAGCGAAGACCGGGGACGTCTCCGACAGCCGGGTGAGCAGCAGCCGGCCCTCCCGCAGCGCGAGCGCGTACGCGGACACCCGCGTCCGTACCTCGGTCATGCTCTTCCCCCTCCGCGGGACCCGGCGCATTGCCGGGCCCCGCCCCGGCGCCACGTGGGAGGATCATGGCACGGGGGCGGCCGGCCGGCCGCCGGGCTCCGGAAAGCGGGTCGGGTGAGGGACGACGACATACGTGCGCGGTTCGACGGACGCGTCCGGGTCGAACTGCTGCCGGGCGACGCCTCCGCCGCGACGCGCCGCCGCATCGAGGGGATCGGCCACGCGCTGGGCTACCGGCCGCTCGCCGTCGAGAACGTGTGGCCCGCGGGCGTGCGGCTGGTCTACCAGCGGGACGACGCCCCGGACGCCCGTCGCCGGGCCGCGCTGACCATCGCCCGGCTGCGCGCGGGCGGGCCGCTGCTGCCGGCGGCCGAAGCGCCTCCACCGCCTCCCCCCGGCCCACCGCCCCCCGCCCCGGCACCCGCGCCGCCCCGGCCCCGGCGCCCCGCGCGACCGGACCTCCCCCCGGCGGTCCCCCCGCCCCCCGCGGCCGCGCGGCCGGCCCGGCCCCGGGTCCCGCCTCCGCCGGCATACCCGCCACCACCGCCACCGCCGCCCGCTCCGCCGGGTCCCTGACGCACAGCCGGGTGCCCGACGGCTGCCGGGCGCGCCGGCACGTGCGTCGTCGTCACGCGCCGCCGGTGGGCCGGTTCGCCCCGGGTGGCGGCGGTACCGTGGGTGCTGTCGCGACGTGCCGACGGACGAGGTGACCATGCGGAACCGGCCAGTGCTGGTCTACGACGGGGACTGCGGTTTCTGCAGTACCTCGGTGCGGTTCGCCGGGCGGTACATCCGTCCCCGCTGCGCCATCACGCCGTGGCAGTTCACCGACCTGGAGGAACTGGGCGTCACGCGGCAGCGCGCCGCGTACGAGGTCCTCTGGGTGACCCCGGTCGGCACGGTGTACGGCGGGTCCCGGGCGGTGGCCAAACTGCTGCTGAGCTCCGGGGGCGGATGGCCGGTCGTGGGGGCGCTGCTCAACCTGCCCCCGGTGCGCTGGGCCGCCCACGGTGTCTACCGGCTGGTGGCGAACAACCGCCACCGCATGCCCGGCGGCACGGCGGCGTGCGCGCTGCCGGGCCGTCGCCCCTCGGGGGGCTAGGCGGGCCCTCGCGGGCGCGGCCGGGCTGCCAGCGCGCTGTGCGCGGTCTGCCAGCGGCCCGGCGGAGGCTGAGGGCGTCACGTACGGCGCTCACCCGGAGGTATGGGTCCATGTCAGCCACTCCACAGCACTTCGCACCGCGCCCAGGGGCGGGGCCCCGCCGCCGCCGGGCCGTGCCCGCGGCCCTGCTGGCCCTGGCGCTCACGGCCGGGACCGCGTGCGCGGCGCCGTCCGCCGCGGCCCCGGCGGCCGGCGGGGACCGGCCCGCGCCGGCCGCCGGGAGCACCGGCCCGGAGCGGCACGACGACCTGGCCCGGCTCGCCCGGGAACTGGTCGACGCCGGGGCGCCGGGGGTGGTCGTGCGGGTGACGGGCGGCCGCGGGCGGCCCGTCGAGATCGTGCGACAGGCGCCGTGGGCGGCCCGGCTGCAACGGCTCGCGATATTCGACGAGTTCCGGATGGGCTGCAACACCAAGACAATGATGGCCACGCTCGTACTGGGCCTCGCCGCGGAGACCGTCTGTCGCTGACGGACCCGGTCGAGAAGTGGCTGCCCGGGCAGGTGCCCGGCGGCGCCGCGATCACCCTGCGGATGCTGCTCAACACCCGCAGACCCGCGCGAGCCGGGTCTTGCCCGCGCCCCCGGGGCCCACGAGGGTCACCAGCCGGGCACGACCGAGCAGTTCGGTCACCCGGCGGACATCGTCCGTACGCCCTGCGAAGCTCGTCGAAGGGACGTCCAGGTTGCCGCCGTCCCCCGCCGCCGGCCGCGCCGGCACGGGCGTCACCCCGGCTCCGGTGGCGGTCGTGCCGTCCCCCGCCTCCGCCGTGACGGGCCGCCCGCGCAGCACGGCGAGGTGCGCGGCCGCCACCTCGGGCCCCGGGTCGCTGCCGAAGGTGTCCGCGAGCCGTTCGCGCAGGTCCGCGAAGACCGCCAGCGCCTCGGCGTTCCGCCCGGCCGCCGCCAGGGCGCGGATCAGCAGGGCGTGCAGCCGCTCGTGCGGCGGGTGGTCGGAGGTCAGCGCCTGGAGTTCGGCGACCGGACCGGGCCCGGCGGCCGTCCGTACGAGACCGGGCCCGGTGGCCGTCCGTACGAGATCGGCCTCGATCCGGTCCTCCAGCGCGGCCAGCCGCGCCCGCGCGAGCCGCTCCGCCTCCCGCTCGGCGAACGGCGCCCCGCGCACGTCCGCGAGAGCGGGCCCCCGCCACAGCCCCCCATTGTCCCAGCCGCCTGCGCCCGACCGCCGTACGAGTCGGTTGATCTGACGGGTGGTCGGGTGCGGGCGGCACGATGAGCCGTGTGATGATCTGATCACACAGGGGCCGGCCCTCCGGGGAGGGTGGGAAGGCCGGGAACGAGGCGGGAGCAGAGGGTGAGCAAGGGCGGGGCGTCCATACCGGACGAGGAGTGGGAGCGCTTCCTGCGGGAAGCGGGGGCCGGGGACCAGGACGCCCCTCGCGAACCGTCCGCGCGGGCCCGGATGGTGACCGGGCGGCTGCGGGAGGAGCCGGACCGGCCGGAGGGATGGCGCACCTACCGGCCGGTCCGGCGCCGGCGGGGCAGGGGCTGGTACGTGCTCGGCCTGCTGGCCGCCGTCGGCCTGCTGGTCGTCGCGGTCGCGCCGGGACGCGTCGTGGGATGGTTCGCCCCCGGGAGCGGCGACACGACGCCGCTCGCCGCCGAGTCCCGGCGCCCCGACCAGCCGCCGCCCTCGGAGGCGGCGAACCGGCTCCCCACCCTGGAGCACCCGTTCCGGGGCTCACCCGCGGAGCGGTGGGGCGACGGGACGGCGGGGATCAACGTACCCCCGGCGCACGCGACGGGCTGGATGAGCGAGGAACAGGTGGCGGGGGCACTGGAACGGACCCGCGACTTCCTCGCCGCGTCGAGCCTCGACCCGGGGGTGCTGCGCGGGGAGCGGCCCCGGCGGGCCACGGCACTGATCAACCCCCACCAGCGGGACGTCCAGGACTTCCTGGCGACGGCGTTCCGCGCGCCCGACCGGGAGAACGACCCCCGCCTGCTGTTCAGCCGCTTCTCCCCGGGCGACGTGCGGCTCGTCGGGGACGTGATCAAGACCCGCGGCCGGATCACCTACCGGGAGGGCGAGCGCGGTGCGGTGCGGATGACCGCCGACGTCACCTTCGTCTACCCGGTCGTACGCGCCGAGGCGGGGAGCGAGGAGGTGACGCGGACCATCGTGCGCC
The DNA here is from genome assembly GCF_043077235.1 of Streptomyces sp. NPDC016309. NCBI lineage: Bacteria > Bacillati > Actinomycetota > Actinomycetes > Kitasatosporales > Streptomycetaceae > Streptomyces > Streptomyces sp. NPDC016309. The sequence continues at coordinate 430,254 of NZ_JBIBSG010000002.1, forward strand.
GCGAGGTCGTACTGAGCTGGGACGACCCGGCCAGGGTCGTCATCGAGCCGGGGACCTTCTCCCTGGTCTCGTACAAGGCCGACATCACCAACGGCGGCTGCGGGACCTTCACGGGCTACCTCACCCCTGAGTTCGCCGCCGAGCGCGCGGTCACGGGGTCCGGTGGCGGTGCCGAGGTCGACCCGTACGACCGGAGCAGGTCGATGGACGCCCGGATGCGGGAGGCCGGGGGAGAGGAGTGCGGGACCGCCACCCGCTCGTGAGCGGCGGCCCGCGGGTGACGTCGTGACGGATCCGCCGGCCCGCGCGTGACGACCTCCCGCGACGGCCCGGTGCGGGGCGGAGCGGGCGGTGGCGGGCCGGCGGGCTCGCGAAATCGCGGTCGCCGTGGGGGACACGGCGCTGCTAGCTTGCGGCCGTGGACCTCTTCTCACGCTCCTGGACAGCCCTGCTCGAAGCGGTCGCCGACCTCCCGGACGAGGACTTCGCCCGGCCGTCCGGCTGCACCGGCTGGCTCGTCCGGGACCTGGTGTGCCACCTGGTCATCGACGCCCAGGACGTGCTGATCACGCTCGCCACCCCCTCCGACGCCGAACCGACCCGGGACGCGGCGACCTACTGGAACGTGGTCGAGGCCCCGACGGGCGACGACCCGCTGGACGCGCTGACGGTGCGTCTGGCCGCCGCGTACGAGGAGCCGGGACTGCTCAAGTTCCACCTCAACGACGTCGGTTCGGCGGCAGGCCGCGCCGCCGGGCTCGCGGACCCCGGCGCCCGGGTCGCCACCCGCGACGTGGTGCTCACCGCGGGCGACTACCTCTCCGCCTACGTCCTGGAATGGACGCTGCACCACCTCGACCTGATCGCGCACCTCCCGGACGCGGCGGGCCCGCCCGCCGAAGGGCTCGCCCGGTCACGCGCGTTGCTGGAGCGGATCGCGGGCGATGCGCTCCCCCCTGCGTTCTCCGACAAGGACGCGCTGCTGATCGGCACCGGGCGGCGGGCCCCGACGGAGGCCGAGCGGTCCCGACTGGGCGACCTGGCAGGGATTTTCCCGCTGGTCATCGGCTGATCCGGGCGGCCGCATACCGGGGTCGCCGCCCACATGCGTCAGACCGGCGGCCTCGGACTGTCAGCCGTCGGCCCCCGGGACCCAGTGGTGGTGCACCGGCAGGATCCTGGGACCGTTCCCCGTGTCCGGCCAGCCGAGTTCGGTGGCCACCGGCATCATCTTCTCGACGAACGCGTTCATCTGCTGCTCGGTCTCCCACAGGTCGAAGACCTCCAGACCGCCGTCCGTCGGCACGCACGCGTGGGACAAGCAGCCGTCGAAGACTCCGGGTATCTCCTGGAGCCTGGCGTTGAGGGCGTCGTACTGGTCCGTGGTGACACCGGGGGCCACGGCGTGGACGAAGATCGCCATGGTGGGACCCTCCTCGTGTGGCGGGCAGGACCTCCCGTGCCGCCCCTGTGGCGGTATCCCGCCCCACCTTCCAGCACACCATGTACGCCCGGGGACGGCATCCCGCCCGCACGATGCTGGGCGCGGTGGACGAAAGCAGGTCAGTGGCTGCGGGGCGCGTACATGATCACGGCCATCCCGGCGAGGCAGACCAGGGCGCCGATGACGTCGAAGCGGTCGGGGCGGTAGCCGTCGGCGGCCATGCCCCAGGCGATCGACCCGGCCACGAAGATCCCGCCGTACGCGGCGAGGACGCGGCCGAAGTCGTCGTCGTGCTGCCAGGTCGCCACGACGCCGTAGAGACCGAGGGCGATGACGCCGGCGCCGATCCAGATCCAGCCCTTGTGCTCGCGGATGCCCTGCCACACCAGCCAGGCGCCGCCGATCTCGAAGAGGGCGGCGACGACGAACAGGGCAAGGGAACGAGCGACAGTCATAGCGGCTGACCCTACCGGCGGCCCCCGCTCGTGACCTTCGGCGGGACGGCCGGCTTCCGGCAGCCGCCCCACCACCGCCCCGGCCCCGGCCCCGGCGCCGACGACCCCGGCCGCGATCAGGCGGACCCGGTCCTCCACGCCTCTCCGCCGGCCAGGTCCGGCGCGGCGGAGCGGCCGCGGCCTCGACAGCGAGGTCAGCCGCTCGGCGAACAGCGCGTCCCACTCGGCGACCCGCAGGGGCCACTCCTTGGTGGGCAGGGTGCAGGACCGCGGCGCCCACCCAAGATCTCGCGCTCGGCAGTCAGGATGCCTGGACCTGGTCGAAGAGAGCGAGAGCTTCGGCGGGGTCCGGACTCACGAGGCGTTCCAGACCGGCCGTCGTGATCTCCGCCCACCTGCCGGCCCGTGCCCACATCTGCTCCTCGAAGGCGCGGACGGCCTCGTCCAGATCTTCAGGGCCGGTGGCGATGGACTCGGCGAGTTCGGCGCCCTCCAGCATCGCGAGGTTCGCGCCCGCCCCCAGTGGGGGCATCAGATGGGCGGCGTCGCCCAGGAGCGTCACCCCGGGGACATGGGTCCAGGTGTGGGACACGGGCAGGACGAAGAGGGGGCGGTGGACGAAAGCGGTGCCGTGGCGGAGGAGGTCGAGGACGGGAGCGGCCCAGCCGTCGAACAGCGCCAACAGACTCGATCGGACGGCTTCGGCGTTGGCCGGGTCCAGGTCCCTGTGCCAGTCCAGCGGCGCGCGGAACTGGGCGTACACCTTGACGTGGCCGCCGCTGTTGCGCTGGGCGACGAGAGCTCGGTTCACCCCGTACGCGGCCACGGAACCGTCGCCGATCAGCCGGGCGAGGCCGGGGTGGCGGGTGTCGACGTCGTCGAGGGAGGTTTCGACATAGGTGACGCCGGTGTAGTGCGGCATCACCGACGAGACTGCCGGGCGCGTCCGGGACCAGGCGCCGTCGGCGCCGACCACGAGGTCGAACGTCTCCTGTCGCCCGTCCGCGAAACGGACTGCCACACCCTCCCGGCTCCCTGGCACCACCTGCGTCACGCTCCGCCCCCACCGGACGTCGAGAGGGCCGAGCAGCAGGTCACGGAGTTGCCCGCGGTCGATCTCGGGATTGGCCCGGTCATCCGGACGGGGTCGCCAGTCGCGCAGGACGGTGCCGTCCGCGTCCAGGATGCGCATGGCCTGCCCCTCGGGGCGGGACAGCGCCCGGAACTCCGACAGCAGCCCCGCCTTGTCCAGCGCGAGCTGGCCCAGCCCCTCGTGCAGGTCCAGCGTGCCGCCCGGGGGGCGGACGTCAGGGCCGGGATCGCGTTCGAGGACGGCGACGGGGTAGCCGTGGCGGCGCAGGACACGGGCGAAGGTAAGCCCTCCAGGGCCGCTGCCGACCACAGCGATACGATGTCTCATGGCGATACACTGTATTGCCCCAAACGATGTATCGCAGCAGAACGGTGTGAACCATGAGTGTGTGGGACCGGCCGGAGCCGCCGACTCGCCCCGTGCCGCTCGACCGGGAGCGGATCGTTGCCGCCGCCATCGCGCTGGCCGACGAGGGCGGGCTGGACGGGGTGTCGTTGCGCAAGGTCGCCGCCCGGCTGAATGCGGGCCCGATGCGGCTGTACGGATACATCTCCACCAAGCAGGAGCTGTTCGACCTCATGGTGGACGAGGTCTACGCCGAGATCCTCCCCCCAGAGCCGCCCGGTGACTGGCGTGAGGCGCTGCGTACCCTCGCCCACCGCACCAGAGACGCCGCTCTCCGGCACCAATGGCTGGCCGACCTGCTTGGTGGCCGCCCGGCCCTGGGACCGAACGCCCTCGCCGTGGGCGAGGCCACGCTGGCCGCCCTGGACAGCCTCACCGACATCGACACCGCCATGCGCGCGGTGGAGACCGTCGGTGCCTACTTCACCGGCGCGATCAGGCGCGAGATCGCGAACCTGCGGGCCGAGCGCGCCACGGGACTGTCGAAGCACGACTGGCAGCGCGCCTCCGGCCCGCATCTGACAAGGATGTTGGCCACCGGTCGCTTCCCGGCGCTGACCAAGGCCGTGTACGACGGCACGGACGTGGACGCTGAGGCATCCTTCGCAACCGGCCTGGACTGGGTCCTCGACGCCGTGGCCGCCAAACTCGCCCGGCCGCCGGCATGACGCTCAGTCCTTGTTCCCTACCAGTCTCAAGTCCCGTAAGGGGTTGGCGGTACGCGCGGCGGGTCCTACCGTCGTCCTGATGGAGATCGCCTTCCGGAAGCTGCCGGACAACCAGCACGACATCCTGGTCCGTGCCCGCAGGGGACCCGACGTGCGGCTGCCCGCACAGCCCACGGGTCCGTCCATGCCGCACGACCTGGTGCACGCCGTGGTCGAGACGGCCCTGGGCCTGGACGACGGGTTCTGGGGCGCGATGGCGCGGGGTGCGACCTTCCAGGGCTTCGAGCTCGTCGAGCCCGGCCGCCACCGCCGCTCGGGGCTGAAGGCGCTGCGCCGCGGAGGCGACGCCGTGATGGCCGCCGAACTGTCCGTGAACTGGGCGTACCGGGTGTGGCGCGGCCTGCCCACCGAGGGCCGGGGCGTGGGCCGCGCGCCCCTGGGCCCGGAGGCCGTGGCGCGCACGGGCCCGCCCCTGGACGCCGCGGCCGCCCGCTGGGCGGCCCTCGCCGAGGGCGCGTCACTGGTGTGGCGCTGGGGCAGGGACCGCTAGTGGGGGAGCGCGGCGAGTTCCGGCCGCTGGTCGTCGGCATGCTCGTGGCCGCGTCGCTGGCGGGCTGTTCGGCGCCCGACGACGTACGTCCGCCGGCACCGGAGGGTAGGACCTGTCCCGCGGTGCCGGCGGAGGCCGGGTGGTGCTTCGACGAGCGGCTGTACGAGGAGTACCCGCCCAAGGGGGACATCGACATCGTCTTCGGCATCCTCAGCGAGTACCGGGTCGGTGAGCCGGTCGACCTCCGTCTCCGGGTCACCAACCGCACGCCTGCGACGTGCCGGTACGAGTTCGAGGTCGAGAGCAAGGGCTTCGCCGACGGGGAACCGGCCGGCTTCACCGTCGTGGTGCCGTACGAGGTACCCCCGTCCGCGACACGGGAGTTGGTGCGGCGCACCCCCGTGGTGAAGGACCCCCATCCGCTCTTCGAGGTGGACGACGTCTACCGCCGCTGCCGCCCCTAGGTCGTGTCCGCGCCGTATCGGCGACCGCCCGGAGGACGGGCCGGGCGAGACTTCGCGGACACGACCTAGGACCCCTGGGCGTGGTCCCGGCGGGCGAGCGGGGTGGCCAGGAAGTGGAGCAGGCGGACGTACGGTGACCAGCGGGCGGGCCGGGAGACCCGGCCGGTGCAGGCGAGTTCGGCCCGGTCGAGAGCGTCCTCCAGGCAGGCGTCGTGCATCGGACGCCAGGCCAGCGGCCAGGTGAGGCGCGTCGGGCCGCCGGTCGTCATCGCCAGGGTGTGGTGCAGCAGCGTGTGTTCGGGATCGACCGGCAGGACGGCCAGTTCGTGGAAGCCGTGGAAGCCGCGCGGCCCGGTGAACCGGAAGCGGATCCAGCGCTTGGGCGCGTACCCGGAGACGGTGTAGCGGACGGGGCCGTGGCCGCCGACCGCGCCCACGCCGAGCGGCCGGTCGAACCTCATCGGCGGCCAGGGGCGGCCGGGCCACAGCAGGTCGTCCTCTCCGCTCGCCAGGGAGTCCAGGAGGGCTCCCACCTCGTCCTGCCCGGCGCTCAGCAGGCGTTCGTGCACGTTGTAGACGGCCATGCGGCCCCCTCTCCACAATATTGGAGACTGTCCTCCAATATTGTGGAGAGTACTCTCTGTTTCATGGCGCGACCACCCCGGTTCGACACCGGCCAACTCCTCGACGCCGCGGTCCGTCTCGCGGCGGCCGGCGGTCCGGCCGCGGTCACCATGTCGGCGGTCGCCCAGGCCGTCGGCGCGCCGAGCGGCTCCGTCTACCACCGTTTCGCCGGGCGCCCGGCGCTCCTCGCCGAGGTGTGGCTGCGGACCGTGGAGCGTTTCCAGGAGGGGTACGCCGCCGTCCTCGACGGTGAGCCCGACCCCCACCGGGCGGCATGCCGGGCCTCCCGGTTCGTGGTGTCCTGGAGCCGCCGGAACCCCGAGGAGGCCGCCCTCCTCCTGCACGGCCCGGCCGAGTTCGGCAGGGCCGACTGGTCCGCGGACCACACCCGCCGCGCCGATGCCGGGAACGAGCGGGTGTTCGCCCGGCTCGGCGTCCTGGCGGAAGCCCTGGGCGCCATGGGCGATCACGACCGGGACCGTGTCGTCCTCGCCCTCGTCGATCTGCCGCTCTCCCTGGTCCGCCGCCACCTCCGCGCGGGCACGCCGCTGCCGCCGTACGCCGAGGACCTCGCCGAGGAGAGCACGGCCGCGCTGCTGGCCTGAACCCGGCGCCCGGGCCGGGCCGTAGCCCGTACGGGCCGTGTCGCCGTGGGGCGGGGCGCGGGTCCGGGTGGGCTACGTCGCCGTGTGCGGGCGCGGGAACGCTTCGATACTGGCCGCGCGGGGCCCCGACGGGGCGCCATGACGAAGGAGTGCTGACGTGAACCAACCGGCGGGCCGGGAATCCGGATGCCAGATGATGAAACGCATCGCCAAGGAGCTCAAGGCGAGCATTCGTGCCGCCGAGGGCCACGCGGACGAGCTGTCGCGCCGTATCGCCGAGCTGGAGGCGCAGCCCGGTCCCGAGGTCGAGCTGGAGATCACCGCCCTGGCGAAGGCGCGGGAAGCCATCGAGAAGAAGATCGCCGAGGAGCACGCCTCCCTCTCCACGCTGGAGGACGTGATCATCGAGAACTGCTGACACGCGTGTCCGGCGCCCTTTGCGGCCCGACCCGCGGCCGGCCTCCCCAGCCCCGGGGGCCGGCCCCACCCCGCCGGCCCCCTGACCGGCCGCCCCCCGAACCGGCCCCCGGCGCCCGTCCTACAGTCGCGGCCCGATGAGGCGCGCTCCGTCGAGGACGGTGATGGCCGCCGCCGGGCACGAGTCCGCGGCGTCCAGGGCACGCTCGTCCGCGCCGATCTCCTCACGCACCGGTTCGGCGCGCTCACCCTCCAGGCGGTACAGCTCGGGGGCGAGCGCGGCGCACATCCCCGAGCCCAGGCACTGCTCCCGGTCGATCCGGGTCGTCCACGACATCCGGCTCACCAGCCCACCGGCATCTCGCGCGGCCCCCGCACCAGCATCTGGTTCTTCCACACCACGTCGCCCGCGAGGTGCAGCGTCGGGAAGCGGGTGATCAGGGCGCTCAGCGCCTCCTGGAGCTCCAGGCGCGCGAGGGGCGCGCCGAGGCAGTGGTGGACGCCGTGGCCGAACCCGAGGTGCTGTACTCCGGTGCGGGTGATGTCCAGCGTCCCCGGCGCGCCGAACTTGAGCGCGTCGCGGTTGGCGGCCCCCACCGCGACGAGCACCGGCTCCCCGGCGCGCACGAGCGTGCCGCCCACCTCGACGTCCTCCTTGGCGTACCGGGGGAAGGCCGCCGCGCTGCCCAGCGGGACGAAGCGCAGCAGCTCCTCGACGGCACCGGCGACGAGCTCCGGCCGTGCGCGCAGCAGGGCGAGCTGGTCGGGGTGGTCGAGCAGGGCGTACAGGAAGTTGGGGATCTGGCTGGCGGTGGTCTCGTGCCCGGCGACCAGGATCCCCACGCACAGGTCGACCAGTTCCAGCTCGGTCAGGCGGTCGCCGGTGTCCCGGGCCTCGATGAGGCCGGTCATCAGATCGGGGCGGGGACGGTCCCGGTGGTCCTTGATCAACTCGCCCATGTAAGCCCGGAGTTCCTCGCGGTTGCGGGTCGCCTCCTCGGCGGTCAGGGAGCTGGTCGACAGGGCGGCGTCGCTCCAGACGCGGAACTTCGGGCGGTCCTCCTCCGGCACGCCCAGCATCCGGCAGATCACGGCCACCGGGATGGGCAGCGCGTAGTGCTCCACGAGGTCCACGGGCGGGCCCATGGCCTCCATCCGGTCGAGGAACCCGTGCGCCAGCTCCCGCACCTGCGGGCGCTGCTTCTCCACCTGGTGCACGGTGAAGGCCTTCGCCACGAGGGTCCGCAGCCGGGTGTGTCCGGGCGGGTCCATGCTGAGGATGCCGGCGTCCTGCTGCGCCGCGGACTGGCGGGGCTCGTCGTGCTCCAGCGCGTCGGCCCGGCTGAAGCGCCGGTCGCCGAGGACGAGCCGGGCGTCCGCGTACCGCGTGGCCAGCCAGGCGGGCTCGCCGTACGCCATGCGGACGCGTAAGAGGCCGGGGTGCTCCAGCGCCTCCGCGTAGGCCTCGGCCAGGTCCAGTCCTTCGGGCTCGTTGAACGGGTAGGCCAGCGGGGGCTGCTCGTGCGTGGCGGTCATGGGGAACCTCCCAGGTGTAAGCGGCTGCTTACCAACCTAGAGTTGGGCTTCCGGGCGGTCAACGGGGCCTCGAGCGCGGGCTGGTGGGCGCGGCGCCGGACGAACAGGGGGTGGCAGGTGGTGGCCATGAAGGCGGACGACGAGGCAGGGCCGTCGCGCGGGGGACCGTGGGTGCGGCCGGCTCCGCCACCGGCAGCGGACGACGACGGTGCACCGCCGCCGGACGGCGCCCCGGCCCGGCAACGGCCCCCGGGCGGTGGCGCCCCGGCCGGGGAGCGGCCCCCGGACCGCGCCTCGACCCGGGAGCGGTTGCTCGCGGCCGCGTCCGGCCTGTTCGCGGAGCGCGGCTACGAGCGCGCCACCGTACGGGACATCGCCTCCCGCGCCCGGGTCAACCAGGCGCTTCTCTTCCGCCACTTCGGTTCGAAGCGTGCCCTCTTCGGCGAGGTGGTGTCACGCGACGGGACGGAACAGCTACGGAACACCCCGCCGGAACGGCTCGTGGAGACGGTACTGACGAGCATGCTCGCCCCGCCCGCGCTCGACGGCGGCGGCGGTTCCAGCCGCTCCCTGGAGACCCTGCTGCGGTCGGTCGGCGCGGGGGACGAGGTGTCCGCGGCCGTCACCGCGCTGGGGGACGACTACGCCCGGGCCCTGGCCACCCTGAGCGACGCCGACGACAACGGCCTGCGCGGGGACCTGGCCCTGTCCTGGCTCCTCGGCATCGGCCTCATGCGGGTGGTCGTGGGCAAGCGACCGCTGGCGGACGCGGACGCCGGCGAGGTGAGCCGCCTGGTGGTCGGCACTCTCGGCGGGCTGCTCGACGGTATGGCACCGCCCCGGGACCGGGGCGCCGGCCAGGACTGACGCCGGCCGATGCCGGTGGCTCCCGGAACCCCGGGCAGGGCTCCGCGTACCCCTGCCCGCCGTCCGGACGGCGCGTCGCGGCCCCTGGCGGACAGGAGTTCACCTTGTGCCGGACCGTGGAACCCCTACGCTGGATCACCGACACGACGGCGTCCTCGGGGGTGCGGATGCAACGCGGCGAGCTGGTGGCGGGCCGGTACGAACTCGTGGAACGGCTCGGCCGGGGCGGCATGGGCGACGTGTGGGCGGGACGGGACCGCACACTGCGCCGGGACGTGGCCGTCAAACTGCTGGTGCTCGACGCCACGGTGCCGCCGGACCTGCCCCACCGCTTCGAGCGGGAAGCCGTGGCCGCCGCGCAGATCAACCACCCGAACGTGGTCGCCCTGCACGACTTCGGGGTGCACGAGGACCTGCTCTACCTCGTCATGGAGCGGGTCGAGGGCGCCACGCTGGCCGCGCACCTCGGTGACCGGGGCCCCATGGAGCCGGCCCGCGCGCTGGAGGTCGCCCAGCAGATCTGCGAGGCGCTCGCCGCCGCGCACCGGGCCCGTGTCATCCACTACGACATCAAGCCCCACAACGTGATGCTGACCCGGGACGGACGGGTGAAGGTGGTGGACTTCGGCATCGCCGGCTTCGTCCACCTGCCCTACACCCTCGTCCCCTCCGAGCAGCTCGCCCCGGCGGGCACTCCGGAGTACGGGGCGCCGGAGCAGTTCCTCACGGAACGCGGGGACGAACGCTCGGACCTGTACGCCCTCGGCAGCGTCCTGTTCGCCCTGCTCACCGGCCGTCCGCCCGTGACCGGTCCCAACGGTTACGCGGTCATGCGCCGCAAGCTCGACGAGGAGGCGCCCTCCCTCGGCACGTTCCGCCCCGACCTGCCGCCGGACCTGATCCGGCTGGTCGCCGACCTGTTGCGACGCGATCCGGCCCGCCGCCCGCCGACGGCGGAAGCGGTGGAATACCGGCTCCGACGCCTGCGCGCCACGACCGGCGCGCCGGGGACCTCCGGCACCGCCGGCGACACCGGGGAACGGACCCGCACCCCCACCGGTACCCACACCCGCCGCATCCCGACCTCCGGCACCCCCAACCGGACCCCCGTGCCCACCTCGTCCCGCACCCCCACGCCCACCGAGCCGATCCGGCCGGGCGAGGAACCGTTCGACATCACCTGGAGCGTCAAGGACCGCTCCACCGTCGGCCCGCGTCCCCGCTACGGACCGGCGCTCGCGTGCGCCTGGATCGTGGCCCTGGTCCTCGCGACCGCCGTACTCTCCCGGGACTACTTCCCCCCTGACGGCGCCGCCCTGCGCAAGGCGTACGAGGAGGACGACGATCCGGTGCTCGGCACGGTCTTCCTGCTCGTCGTCGCGCTCTCGATCGCCACCGTGACCACCGTCGCGGGCGCGCTGCGCCGGCGCCTCCGCAACGGCCGCGCCACCGCCTGGTCCCTCCGGATCGGCCCGCAGGGCATCGTCACCACGGACGCGTCCGCCGCCACGACCGCCACCGGCCCGACGGGCCGCCACGCCATCGCCTGGGACCGGGTCCGCATGGTCACCCTGGAGGACGTCCGGGCGGGCGTACCCCGACGGAGCACCGGGCTCCATGTCCGCTTCACCCCCGACGCCCCCGCGCAAGCCCCCGGCCGTCCGGCGGGCTGGAACGGCCCGCTCCCCCTCCGCCCCCGGGCGGACGGCAGCGTCCCCCTGTGCGTGCTCGGCCCCCTCACGGCCGAGCAGCGCTCCGCGCTCACCGACGCCCTCGGCCACTACGCCGGCCCTCGCTGGCGCCCCGAGATCGGCCGCCTGGGGGACGCCTGACGGGAAAGCGGCTTTTGGGAAGCGGCTTTCCGGAGAGAGCCCGTCACGCGGACGGCCCATGACTTGACGTGTCTGCGACATACGGATAGTCCAAGGGGGCATCCATGGAGTCGCTCCGGAGAGGCCTTCCTTGTCCCACAGACCGAGAACGCGCCGGGCCGCCGTCATCGCCGCCACCACCGTCATGCTGCTCGCCGGCTTCCCCGGCAGCGCCCACGCCGCACCGCCCCGTGCCCTGCCCGGTGACGCGAGCGCGCTGGAACGGGCCTTCCAGCCCGCGTACGACTACGACAAGGACGGCTGCTACGCCACGCCGGCCATCGGCCCGGACGGCACCGTGTCCCCCGGTCTGAAGCCGTCCGGCACCGTGAGCGGACAGTGCCGGGACGCGTCGGACCTCGACAACACGAACGGGTACGCCCGCGCCCTGTGCAGCGACGGCTGGTGCGCCGTGATGTACGACCTGTACTTCGAGAAGGACCAGGCCGTCTGGGGCAGCGGACTCGGCGGGCACCGCCACGACTGGGAGCACGTCGTCGTCTGGGTCCGCGACGGCACCGCCCAGTACGTCGCCACGTCCGCCCACGGGAAGTTCTCCGTCCACGGGCGGGACCGGATCCGCTGGGACGGGAGCCACCCCAAGATCGTCTATCACAAGGACGGGGTGAGCACGCACTGCTTCCGGCCCGCCTCGGCGAACGACGAACCGCCGGAGAACCACCGCGGCACCTGGCAGTACCCCGACCTGGTCGGCTGGGAGGGCTACCCGCCCGGCGTGCGGGACCGCCTCGTCCAGGCCGACTTCGGCTCGGCCAGCTTCGGCCTGAAGGACACCGCCTTCCGCTCCCTGCTCACCAAGGCGAAGCCGGCCGGCATCACGTTCGATCCGCCCGCCGTGCGGGGGTGAGGAGAGGGACGGCCGGCCGCGCCGGCCCGGCCGGCCGTGCCGTTAGGGTTCCTCCCATGAGTGAGCCGGTGCTGCGCGCGATCGAATGGGACGGGACGAGCTGGGACGACCCGTCGGAGGACCGTCTCCACGACCTGCTGGCCGACATGAACCTCACCTGGCGGTTCGTCATCGTGCGGCGTCTCGACCGGGAGCCCGCCGACCAGCACTACATCCAGGTCGGGCTCAACGACGACCTGAGCTACCAGGTGGAGTTCCGGGACGGGGGACCCGACAGCCACTTCCAGGCGCGGGTCCCCCGGGACCACGGTGTCTTCTCGCTGGAACCCGTGGCCAAGGTGGTCCAGGACTGGGCCTTCGGGCGCCCGGGGTGGCGCGAGGCCCTTCCGTGGACGCCCTGGCCGTCCACGGAGCCTGCCCCGCCTCCACCGGCGGGGCCGCCCGCGTGAGCGGTGGCCTCCTGAGCGGTCGTGCGTGCCGGGCCGCGACACCGTCCGCGTACCGGTGCCGGCCGGCCCTCAGACCGCCGTCCACGGGCGGAGCTTCTCCGGGTTGAGCACGGCCCACACCCGCCGGATCCGGTCGCCCGCGAAGTCGAACGCCATCACCGAGACCGTGACGCCGTCCAGTTGGGCCACCAGCCCGGGCCGGCCGTTGACCGTGCGCTCCACGAGCGTCACCGCGGGCGCGGCACCCGCCCGGTCGGCGAAGAAGCGGGCCACCTGTTCGGCGCCCTCGACCGGCCGGGGCGCGGCCGTCACGAGGCCGCCGCCGTCCCCGGTCGCCGTGGCGTCGGGGGCCAGCAGGCCGATGAGGGCGTCGACGTCCCGTGCTTCCCAGGCTCGCTTGAACGCCCGGACGACATCGGCGTGCCCGCCCGTCACGGCCGGGCCGGGCGTGGCCGCGCCGACCCGGCGGCGGGCGGACGAGGCCAGTTGGCGGCACGCCGCCGGAGTGCGGCCGACGATCCCGGCCACCTCGGGGAAGGGGTAGCGGAAGACGTCGTGCAGGACGAACGCGACCCGCTCCGCCGGGGTCATCGCCTCCAGGACGACGAGGAAGGCCATGGTCACCGACTCGTCGAGGGTGACCTGGTCGGCCGGGTCGACGGTCCCGGCCCCCGCCCGCCCGCTGATCCACTCCGTACGGTCCGGCAACGGCTCGGGAATCCATTCCCCCACGTAACGCTCGCGTCTGACCCGCGCCGAACCGAGCAGGTCGAGGCAGATCCGTCCGGCGACGGTCGTCAGCCAGGCTCCCGGCGAGTCGATGGCCCGCCGCTCCTCCGGTGACCTCGCGTACCAGCGTGCGAAGGTCTCCTGGACCACGTCCTCGGCATCGGCGAGCGATCCGGTCAGCCGGTACGCGAGGTTGGTCAGATGACGCCGCTCGGCCATGAGCACGCTGAGCTCCGGTTCGGAACGGCCGCCGCGTGCCCGCTCGGAACCGGACGGGGACGCGGGGCCGGACCCGGACCCGGGCCGGGACTCGCACGCGGGCCGGGATTCGCACGCGGGCTCGGACGCGGACGCGGGCTCGGACGGGTGGGGCATGGTGACACCGGCTCCTTCGGACGTGGTCTCTCGCTCCTGACGTCCCTTACGACGATCCGTGGCGTCCCTCTGTGAGGCCGGCGGTACGTCACCGGGGCGGTACGTCACCGCTCAGCACCACCGACCACCGGCCCCCGTGGTTCCGGGGCGGGCCGGCGGGCCCGGTGTGCCGGCCGTCAGTGGTCGTCCTCGTCCCAGGAGTCGTCGCCGTGCTCGCCGAACCCGGTGAACGGGAGCGGGTCCACCACCCAGCCGGCGCTCAGTACCAGGCGCGAGGTGCGGTGGACGGCCAGGAAGGCGAAGGGCCGGTCGAAGGTGACCTCGACGACCCGGACCGAGTACCGAGGGGGCCGGGGCGCACCCCCGGCCACGGCTCCCAGGGCCGTCACGGAGGCCGCTTCGAAGCCCTCGGCGTCGAAGACGGCGAGGGCGGTGTGGCCGGCCGTGCCGACCGCCAACGGCTCGGGCCCGATGCCGGGGAAGTGGCCACGGCTCGGGTCCGAAGCCGTCGACAGACCGAACGGGGCGGGCCGTCGCAGCAGGTCGTGGCGCGCCTCGACGCGGAACGGCACGGTCAGGACCTGGAGTTCGGGCTCGGGGGTCTGCCGGCGCTGCGTGTACACCAGGACGCCCGGGCCCGGCGCGCCATCGGCGAGCCGGTCGCCGGGCACCGGTGAGCCGGCGCCGGTGAGCGTGCCGATCCCGTGGCACAGGACCCGGTCGGGCGGCATGCCGTCGGCACCCATGCACAGGTGCACGTCGACGTCGGTGGTGCCGAGCACCTTGAGCACGGTCAGGGGACCGTCCAGGGTGTCCGCCACGGCCACCCGGTCCAGGACCGAGGTGGTCCGGCACAGTCCGCGGAGGGCGCGTCCCCGCCACGGACCGGTGTCGCACTCCACCACTGTCTCGACGAACGGCCGGAGCCAGCGGGTCCGCAGCGTCTGGGCCGCCGCCAGCACCAGCTCGGTGTCCTTCTCGATCCGCACGGGCATGTCGCTGACCAGGCCGCCGGTGGCCTCGGCGACCCAGGCGTCGAGGCGCTCCCGGTCGGCCGCCTGATCGCCGAGGAACGTACCGTGCGTACCGGCCGGCAGCCCCGCCGTCCAGGCCGCGTCCAGCGGGAAGCCGGCCCGGGTCCACAGTCCCAGTGCCGTCCGCGTGCCGCGGAGCGACCCCAGGGCCTCGATGAAGCACCGCGCGGCTCCGGCCGCCTCGGCCGCCGGCAGCCCCACCGCGTCCTCCAGCTCGTCACGCGCCGGTCCGTCGGCGGCGGACGCCAGGAAGCCGAGCAACGGCCAGAGCGTCGCGGCGGACAGGGCGGCACCTTCCGGGGCCGCACCACCGCCCGCCGCCCACCGCGCGGTGAGCCGGTTGACGGCGCGTACGGAGCGTGCTGCGGGCTGCATGGTGTCTCCCCCGGATCGTGTGGGGCGGCAGGCCCAACTCCGGCCCCGGTCACGCCCGGTCGCGTCCGCCCCGGCGACACCTTAATCGCACGGGCGGGCTCCACGCCGGTGGGCCGGTTGACAGTGGGGCAGTGCATCATCGGTGCCATGACACAAGGCACCACCGACGCGTTGAGCCGACTCGCCCGTGAACACCTGCCCGGCGAGATCGCCGAGCGCTGGACAGGCCTGCTGCGGCCGAGCATCCGGCTGGAGAAGAGCTCGGGACCGGGACCGGGACCGTCGGGGATTCCGGGTCCGGGTTCAGGTCCGGCTCCGGGAGCGGGTCCGGGCGCGGTCGTCGGACGGCTCGGCGGGCTGCCGCGGTTGCCGGAGGGCGAGGAGTGGCCCCAGTGGGAGGGGCACGGACCGCTCTCCTTCGTCGCCGCGCTCGACTGCGCCGCGCTCCCGTCCGCCGCCCTCGACGTGGCGCTGCCGGCCGGAGGCACGCTGCTCTTCTTCTACTTCGACGGGCAACTGGACGACGGGGAGGCGGTGGTCACCCCCGACGAACCCGACACCTGGGCGGGCGCGCGCGTGCTGTACGTGCCGGCGGGCGTCCCGGTCGCCGAGCGGCCCGTGCCCGGGGAGCTCGAACCGTACCCCGAGGTGGAGCTGACGGCCCGGGTGGAGCCGACCGCCCCGTACCTGCGGCATCCCGTGGTGCACCGCGAGTTCGGTCCGGAGCGGGACGGCCACCCGCTGTGGGGCGGGGCCTTCGAGGACGCGCTGTGGGACCACACCGGAGGCACGGAGCACCGGATAGGCGGCCATGCGACCCCGGTGCAGGACGCGGTGGAGCTCGAGGTCGCCCGCGGGGCCCTGGGCGGCCCGCCGTGGGACGACCCGCGCATCGGCGAGGAGGCTCTCCGCTGGGTGCTGCTCGCCCAGTTCGACTCGGACGACGACGCCGACATGATGTGGGGCGACTGCGGTGCCCTCTACTGGCTCATACGCCCCGAGGACCTGGCCGAACGCCGCTTCGAGCGGGCCCTTCTCACCTGGCAGTGCGGCTGAGAACCCGACCCCGCCCCGTCGCGTCCCGGCGGCTCCCGTGCATTGCAACGCTGGTTCCTCTCGTTGCCTTCACCCGCAGTGTCATTGCTTCAAATAACCGGCTCTGAACTGGGGTTACGCCCACAAGTCCGTTGACCGAATAGTGAACGCAACGTAGCTTTCGGGGTGCGTCAACGAGTGGCGCAACGAGGTGAGGAACAGTCATGAGCGAATCCCTCCACACCGTCACGTCGCTGCCGACGGAGCGACGACCCGGCTGCCCCTTCGACCCGCCGGCGGAGCTGGTCGACGCCGGGCGGCACGGCCCGATCAGCCGCTACACCCACCCCGGCGGGAAGCCCGGCCGGCTGATCACCGGACACGACCTCGTCAGGTCCGTCCTGGCCGACCCGCGGTTCAGCTCCCGCAAAGAACTGCTGAACGTGGTCGACTTCGAACTCCCCCCGGCGCCGCCGGGCGAGTTCCTGCTCATGGACGAACCCCGGCACAGCCGGTACCGCAAGCCGCTGGTGGGCAAGTTCACCGCACGGCGGATGCGGCTGCTCACCGAGCGGATCGAGCAGATCACCACCGACTGCCTGGACGCCATGGAGGAGGCCGGGCCGCCCACCGACCTGGTGACCGCGTTCGCCAAGCCCATACCCACCATCGTCATCTGCGAGCTCCTGGGCGTCCCCTACGAGGACCGGGAGTCCTTCCAGGAGCAGATCGACGCGTTCATGAACGGCGAGACGAGCGACGAGGACCTGGTCGCGGCCTACACCGCCACCCAGAACTACCTCGCGGAGCTGGTGGCCGCCAAGCGGGCGAACCCCACCGACGACGTGCTCAGCGAACTCACCGACAGCGACCTGACCGACGAGGAACTCCAGGGAATCAGCCTGATCCTGCTGGCGGCAGGGTTCGACACCACGGCGAACATGCTGTCGCTGGGCACCTTCGCGCTGCTCCAGCACCCCGCGCAACTGGCCGCGCTGCGCGCCGATCCCACGCTCATCGACGGGGCCGTGGAGGAACTGCTGCGGTACCTGAGCGTCGCCAAGTCGTTCATGCGGACCGCATTGGTGGACGTCGAGGTGGGCGGCCACACCATCGAGGCCGGGACGACGGTCGTCCTGTCGTACCACACCGCCAACCGCGACCCCGAGCGCTTCACCGACCCCCACGCCCTCGACATCCACCGGCGGGAAGGCGGGCACCTGGCCTTCGGCCACGGCATCCACCTGTGCCTCGGCCAGCAACTCGCCCGCGTCGAGATGCGGGTCGCGCTCTCCCGGCTGCTCCAGCGCTTCCCCACCCTTCGCCTGGCCGTACCGGCCGAGGACGTCGCCCTGCGCCCGGAGGCCGCGGACATCCACGGGGTGAAGAGCCTCCCCGTCACGTGGGACGCCTGACCGGAACCGGACCGTGCGGACACTCCTGGGGAGTGCGTGCGGACGCTCCTAGGGAGTGTGTTCCGGATCCCGCCCGGTGCGCCGGGCGGGGGCGCCGGGCGCCGGTGCGCCGGACGCGTCCAGGAGGATGCGGGCCACCTCCTCGGGGTGGGTCAGCTGCGGATAGTGCCCGGCGCCGGGGACGGTGAGGTGGACCGCCCCGCCGGCGGCCGGAAGACCGCACGCCAGGGGGTCCGCGGCGCCGGTCACGACAGTGACGGGCACCCGAACACCGGCCAGCTCCCGCCGCAGCGCGCCCTGCTGACGGCGGCCCGCCCGCAGTGCGGCCATGGTGCGCCGGGCGGTGCCCGGCCGGTGCAGGGCCGCCGCCGCGCTGTCGAGCGCGGGGCCCGCGGGGACGCCGAGACGGGAGGCGAGCCGGGCCGCGGACACCCGGCGCAGGGCCATTGGGGTCATCAGGTCGCGCACCCACCGGCGCGGCGCGTCCTGGAGGAACGCCGGGGCGACGAGGACCAGTCCGCCGATCCGCTCCGGGTGGCGTCGCGCGTAGCGTACGGCGGGCCCACAGGCGAGGGAGTGCGCCGTGAGGAGCGGACGGCTCGTCACCGGCTCCAGCAGTTCGGTGAGCCAGTGCTCCAGATCGGTGTCCGCCGGACCGGACCGGCCCAGGCCGGGCAGGTCGGCGGCGAGCGTAGGAGCGCCCAGGCGCGCGGACACCGGGGTCCACGACTCGGCGTCCAGCGGAAGGCCGTGCAGCAGCACGTGCGCCGGCATTCGCCGGTCTCCGGCGATCCAGGTGCGGCTGCCCGCGACACCCTGGTAGCCGTACGGCCCCGCCGGTGCGACGCCCCTGCCGAAGCGGGTCGCGACGAGGTGGTCGGCCCAGGTGCGCAGCACCTCCCCGACCGGCGGCGCGGCCAGGCCGTGGCTGCGGGCGAAGGCGTCCGCCGGGCCGGTCGGGTAGCGGTCGGCGGACAGGAACGAGAACGTCTCGGGGTCGGCACCCGTCAGGGCGCGCGGCAGCCGCCGCAGCAGCGGCACGGGGACGTGGCGGCGCGGCGCGCGCACCCCGGTGTGCTCGGCGACGAGCCGGAGCAGCGCGGGGAGTTCGGGGGTCGAGTCGTCGAGGATCCAGTAGTCCCGCCCGGCGGCGTCCGGGTCCTCGGGCAGGGCGGCGAGGAACCGCGCGACATGGTCGAGGGCCACGACCGGCAGGAAGGTGGCCGGCGTGCCGGGGACGGCGGGCATCCGGCCGTGCCACAGGTCGTCCACCAGGGAGGCCAGCCCGATGTACTGGCCGGGGCCCACCACGCTGGCGGGGTTCGCCACGGTGAGGGGAACGCCCAGTTCCGCGGCGCGGCGGCGGACCGCCGCGTCGCCCTCCCGCTTTGACGCCTCGTAGGCGCCCAGCCGGTCGTAGTCCTCCTCACCGCCGGGGGCGCCCACGCGGTAGCCGCTGAGGTGCACGAGTCGGCGCGGGGCGGGCCGTGCCGCGGTCCACTCGACGGCGTTGACCGCGCCGGTGACGTTCACGGCCCGCGCCTCGTCGGCACCGAGGCCGAAGGCGAAGCGGGCGGCGCAGTTGTACACGTCCCGGACGGCGGGCAGGGCGTCGGGCGCGAGGCCGAGGCCGGGGCGGGTGAGATCGACGCGGACGACGGTCAGGGCGCCGGTGTCCGCGCCCGCACGGGCCAGTGCTTCCACCAGCGGCTCGGCGGACCCGCGTACGGCGGCGGCCACCCGCCGTCCCCGGCGGAGCAGTTCGGCGACGAGTGCGCGTCCGACGAAGCCGGAGGCTCCGAGGACGAGGGTGTCGGCGGAGGAGGACATGGCTCACTCACTTTCAGTAGACCGATCTATATATTTTTGGGTCCGGAAAACGCCCACCCGAAGGTGGGCGGGGGAGCGGGGGGTCAGGTCAACAGGGTGAGCGCGCGGGCCGCCCGTTCCAGCGGGTCGCGGCTGCGATGGGCCCTCGCCAGCAGCAACGCCCCCTCGATCAGGGCGAGGACGGCCGTGGCGGCCGTCTCCGGGGAAGCATGGCCGTCGGCGGCGAGCCGCTCGGTCAAGGTCGCCTCCCACGAGCCGTACACCTCGGAACAGGCCCGCTGGAGCGCGGGGTTGCCGGCGGCCATCTCCAGGGCGACGGTCGCCACCGGGCACCCCTTGTGCCAGTCCGACGCCTCCAGCCGGTCGCCGAGGACCTTCAGGAGCGCGGCGAGCGTCTCCGCCGTACCGGCCGCGCCGGAGTCGTGCTCCAGGCCGGCCAGGAGCGCCGAGACCTCCTCGCCACCCCGGCGGACGGCTTCCTCGACCAACTGGTCCTTGCCGCCGGGGAAGTGGAAGTACAGCGACCCCTTCGGGGCGCCGCTCGCGGCGACGACCTGGTTGAGCCCCGCGTGGTGATACCCGCCCGCCTCGATGAGGTGCTGCGTGGCGTCCAGGAGTTTGCCGCGGGTCTCCTCGCCCTTCTGTCCCATGCCGAAAAAATAGACCGGTCGTCTTATTTTGGCAAGCGCTCGCGGGACCGGCGCGACGCCGCCGCCCCGCCGCCCCGCCGCCGCGACCGCCGGAGCTCCCCACCCGCTCTTACGGCGGCGGGCACGTCACCCGTTCCGGCCCCGGGCCGGCCGGGCCCGGTGCCCGTCCTCCGGAGCGGCCACGCCGGGGCGCTCGCGCCAGTACACGCCCGAGACCCGGCGCCACACCAGCATCACCAGCACGCCGGTGACCAGGATGCCCAGCGCGATGACGAGCGGCGGGCCGAGACCGAACCAGTCGGTGCCGCTGTAGCTCTTCTCGGGTTCCGCCATGTCGATGACCGCCTCGGCCAGCAGCCACACCAGCAGCAGCGAGCCGACGACCGGCCCCGCGCCGATGAACAGGAAGCCCCGGACGCTCTCCGTCAGACGGCGCCGGTAATAGACCGCGCAGGCCACGCCGGTGAGCGCGTAGTAGAAGGCGATGAGCAGGGACAGGGCCGTCAGCGAGTCGAACAGGGCGTTGGCGCTGATCCGGTTGACCACCAGGTACCAGGCGATGGCCACGGCCGCGACCCACCAGGTGCTGGTGTGCGGGGTGCGGAACCGGGGGTGGACGCGGGCGAGCCGGCCGGGCAGCGCCCCCCGGCGGGCCATGGACAGCACCGTACGGGAGGCCGGGATGATCGTGGTCTGGGTGGACGCCACCGCGGAGGTGGAGACGGCCAGCAGCACGATCCAGTCCCACCCGCCCATCACGTCCTCGGCGAGCAGGCCGAAGACGTACTCCTCCTCGCCGGCGTTCTCGACGAGGAAGGCCGTTCCGGCATAGGCCACCACGGCGAACGCGACCGACACGTACGTCACCAGCAGCACGACGGTCGACCACACGCCCGCCCGGCCCGGCGCGCTGGTGGGGTCCTTGACCTCCTCGGTCAGGTTGACCGCCGACTCCCAGCCCCAGTAGGTGAAGACGCCCAGCAGCAGCCCGCCCGTCAGCGCCGCGCCCCCGGCGCCGAACGGGTTCAGCCAGGCCGCCGCGGGGGTGGCCGACCCGGGCGCCGCGCTCCCGGCGTACACGCGGTACAGCGCCACGACCGCGAACACCAGCAGGCAGGCGACCTGCGCGAGGATGAGCACGTTCTGCACCTTGGCCGAGACCTCGGTGCCGATGACGCACACCGCCGTCATCACCAGGATGAGCAGCACGGACAGACCTTGGCGTACGGCGTCGTTCCCGGCCGCGCCGTCCAGGCCGACGGTGAGCAGACCGAAGGTCACCGCCACGTCGGCGAGCGACCCCACGACCAGCACACCCGTCATCGCCACCGCCCAGCCGGCGAGCCACCCGGCCCACGGCCCCATCGCCCGGGTCACCCAGGAGAAGGTCGTGCCGCAGTCCGGGTCCACCTTGTTGAGGTAGTAGAACGCCGACGCGATCAGCAGCATCGGCACGAAGGACGCGACCAGGACGCCCGGGGCGTGGACGCCGACGAGCGCGACGATCGGGCCGATGACCGCCGCCAGGGAGTAGGCGGGGGAGGTGGAGTTGAGTCCGATGACGAGCGCGTCGGTGAAACCGATCGCACCGGCCTTGAGACCGGCGGGCGGATCCGCGCCCGTGTCCGTGTCCTCGTCCTTCATCTTCCCTCGCTTCCGGGGTGTGGTCGACGCCTGGTGGAATGATCCTCAGCGGGAGTACGCGGAGCACGTGACGGCCCCGGACCGGCGCGCCGCGGGAGCGGGAGCCCCTCGGGCGGCGCGCCGCGCGGACGGGTGTGCCTACTCGCGTACGCCCCAGGGGGAGCCGTACGCGGTCAGCAGGTCCAGGAAGGGGCGCGGGTCGAAGGCCTCCGGGCCGAGGATCCCGGCCCCGAGCCACGCGCCGTTCGCCACCAGCTCCAGGGCGACGACCGGGTTGACGGCGGTCTGCCAGACGACCGCCTGTGAGCCGTACTCGCTCATCGACCACTGGTTGTCCACCACGTGGTACAGGTAGACCTCGCGGGGCTTCCCGTCCTTGACGCCCTTCACCCAGGTGCCGGCGCAGGTCTTGCCGTGCATGCGGTCGCCGAGCGTCGCCGGGTCGGGCAGGCACGCCGCGACCACGTCACGCGGGGAGACCTCGGACCCATCGGGCAGCCGCACCTTCCCGGTGCGGTCCAGGCCGAGTTTGTGCAGGGTCTTGAGGGTCTCGATGAACTCGTTGCCCAGCCCGTACTTGAAGGTGACCCGCCGGGCGTCCACCCAGCGGGGGATGAGCAGCACCTCCTCGTGCTCGACGTTCACGCACTCCACCGGGCCGATGCCCTCGGGGAAGTCGAACACCTCAGGCTCGCTGAAGGGCGCGGTGGTGTACCAGCCGCGGTCCTTCTCCCAGACGACCGGAGGGTTCAGGCACTCCTCGATGGTGGTCCAGATGGAGAACGACGGGGCGAAGTCGTATCCGTCGACGGTGAGGTTCGCGCCGTCCCGTACCCCGATCTCGTCGATCTCGTCGAACAGCTCCTCGGCGGCGTAGCGCGCGAAGACGTCGGAGAGGCCCGGCTCGACGCCCATGCCGACGAGCGCGAGGCGACCGCTCCCCTCCCACGCGGCGGCGCGCGCGAACTGCGCGTCGCCCAGCTTCGTACCGCACTCCTCGTACGGGCGCGCCCGGTGCGGGGAGGACAGGGACATCGCCATGTCGAGGTAGTGCGCCCCGGCGGCCAGCGCGGCCTCGAACAGCGGCATCACGAAGCGCGGGTCGGTGGCGTTCAGCAGGACGTCGCACCGCTCGGCGGCGAGGAGGGCGGCGACGGCCTCCTGGTCCGAGGCGTCGACGCGTGCCGCGCTGAACCGGGTCTCCCCGTCGCCGAGCGCGGCGACCGCCGCGTCGGCGCGGGCCGGGTCGTAGTCGGCGACGACCATGTGGTCGAAGAAGGAGCGGCGGGCCGCGATCCGGGTGATCGCGGTGCCCACGCCACCGGCGCCCACAAGCAGAATGCGCATGGCGGAGGAGCCTTTCGTCGAGGGTGGCCGAAGCCGGGAGGCGTCATGAAACGGGCCCACCGAAAGCAACGTCAAGGGCGTTGGCATAAGCTCGACGGGAGCGGAGGAGGTACCCGGTGGCGAAGAAAGTGGTGCCGGAGGCGGACCGGCGGCGGAGGAAACCGACCAAGCAGGGCGTGGTCCTCTCGGCGGGGCTGATCGTCGAGACCGCCCTGCGGCTGCTGCACGAGCACGGCCGGGAGGGCCTGACGGTACGGCGCCTGGGCGCGGCGCTCGGCGCGGACCCGAGCACCCTGTACCGCTACTTCCGCGGCACCGACGACCTGACCCTGGCCATCGGCGACGAGCTGATCGGCCGCGCGATGCGAGGCTGGCGGGCCACCGGCGACTGGCGCGCCGACCTGCGCGAACTCGGCCTGCGCATCTACACCGCCTACCTCGCCCATCCGGAGGCGGCCGTCCTCACCGCCAGCCGGGTCAGCGGCCGGGCCAACGAGATCGCCACGGATGAGGCCATCCTCGGCGTGCTGCGGTCCACGGGGCTGCCCGACCCCGAAGTGGTGCGCGTCTACCACGCCTTCATCGACCAGACCCTGGCGTTCGCCGCGCTCGACGCCGCCGGCCTGGCGCTGCCGGAGCGGGCCCGGGCGGCCGACCAGGCGGTGTGGCGCGCCACGTACGCCCGGCTGCCCGCCGGCACCCACCCGAACATCGCGGCCACGGCGCCGCTGCTGGTGGCCCGGATGAACGCCAGCGCCTATCCCACGGCCCTGGAGATGCTCCTCGACAACGCGGAGGCGACGCTGGCGGCCGGCTGAGCCGTCGCGGCGGACCGCCGTCCCGCTCCGCGGCCGCTCTCATGACGGCCCCGAAGCGGCCCACGGCGCACCCGGGTTCACCGCCCGGATCCAGTGAGGGCCGACCGGTTTCCGATAGGCCGGTGAAAAAGGGACACATTCGCAGGCATGAGCGTGTGAGCGGCGGGTAGGCGCGGCCCATCGGCTTGTCGGGGGACGACGGCGTGAGTCGACGGTATGGGAGGGAAGAAGCATGACGGTGATGACGACGACTCAGCAGGCGGCGCCCACTGAGAGCCGCCCCGCGGCCGCGGCCCTGCCCGAGATCGCCAACCCGCGGCAGGTGGCCCCGAAGGACGCCCGGGCCCTGTCCAAGGTGTTCTTCGACCAGCTCGCCGTGCTGGAGGAGGGCACCGCCGCGTACCAGGACGTCCGCAACACGCTGATCGAGATGAACATGTCGCTCGTCCGGTACGCGGCCGGCCGGTTCCGGAGCCGGGGCGCGGACGAGATGGAGGACATCGTCCAGGTCGGCATGATCGGCCTGATCAAGGCGATCGACCGGTTCGAGCTGACGCGCGAGGTGGAGTTCACGACCTTCGCCGTGCCGTACATCGTCGGTGAGATCAAGCGCTTCTTCCGCGACACCTCCTGGGCCGTGCACGTCCCGCGCCGCCTCCAGGAAGCCCGGGTGGAACTGGCCCGCGCCACTGAGGAACTGCGCACCCGCCTGGGCCGCACGCCCACGGTCAAGGAACTGGCCACGCTGATGAACCTCACGGAGGAGGAGGTCATCGAGGCCCGTCTGGCCTCCAACGGGTACAACTCCAGCTCGCTGGACGCCACCATCAACAGCGACAGCGACGACGGTGAGGCGGCCCTCGCCAACTTCATCGGCGCCGAGGACCCGGCGATGGAACTCGTCGAGGACTTCCACGCCCTGGCCCCGCTGCTCGCCGAGCTGGACGACCGGGACCGGCAGATCATCCACATGCGCTTCGTCGAGGAGCTCACCCAGTCCCAGATCGGCGAGCGCCTGGGCTGCTCGCAGATGCATGTCTCCCGTCTTCTGTCCCGCACGCTGAAGCGACTGCGGGAAGGCATGCTCACCACCCACTGAACCGGAGCGCTGCCGCCGCACCGGCGCGGGTGCCACGGGGCCCTGAGGACCGAGGTCCTCAGGGCCCCTGCCGTTGGCCGGAGCGCCCGCCCGCAGGGGCGGCGGGCCGTGCGCCGCTCACGGCGTCGCCGCATCGTCGGCCACCGGGGCCGGCGAGGGGGGATGGAGGTCGAACGTGGTGCGGGTGTTGGCCGCGAGCGTCTCGAAGAGGCGACGACGGCGTCGCAGCTCGACGATGTCGACCGTCCGCATCCTGGAGGTCGGTGACGGCATGAAGATCGAGAGTGCCGTGCAGGCCGATCCGCAGGCCAGCAGAAGCCAAAGCGTCAGATGCACAACGAGGTCCTTCCCCGCGCGAGAAATGTGACAACAAGGCAGATTCGCGGTCTTTCTGACCGCCGCAGTGGCGAGAGCCATACACATAACGCGATGGCATATGCCGGGTTACGAGCCATTTGGGCGGTCCGTGCGAGGCGCGACCGGGGGCGTTCGGACGGAAGCCGGGGGAGCCGGGGGTGATGCCCCGGTCCGGTGGTCGCGGACTCCCGCTCCCTGTGTACGGGGAAAAGAGGCGTGAAGTAGCGCTTGTCCGTCGTGCCGACGCCCTCACGACGGTCCCGGGCGCCGCGCCGGCCATGGCCGAAAGGGTGTGGGGCGGGGAGCGGTGCCGGAGCCGGCGGATGCGGCGACCGGAGGCCCGCCGCCGCCCGGGGGTCGCCGCCCTCGTGGAGAAGGGGCCTGCCGGGCCGCAATGCCGCCGTGCGGGGCATCAGAATTTCAGGGCCGCGCAACTCCCCGTTCCCGAGTTATTCCTGACGGGCGGTATTTTTGAGAAAAGAAGGAAAATCGCCATTCCAGAACAGGGCATAACGGGCGCCGGAGTTTCACGCTGAGTGATCATCGCAGGCGAGTGGGTCGGTGGAGGTCAATCACGAACGGCCGATACGTGGCCGCTGCATCCACGCCGCGCCGGTTGACGCCTGTAGGGTGATTCATCCAGCCACAAGAACTCCGCTGGAAAGGCGAGTACATGGCAGTACTGCACGACGCCATCCTTTTCGACCTGGATGGCACACTGGTCGACTCCTATCCCGATGCCGAGGACTGCTGGAACGAATGGGCCGAATCCGTCGGCCTCGGCGACAGCTTCGACCTCGCCCCCTTTTACGGGCAGAAGCGCGCGGACATCATCCGGACCCTCCTGCCCCACCTGACGCAGCAGGAGATCGAGGAACACGCCGAGAACGTGCGTCTGGCCGAACGGGCCAGGGTAGCCAAGGTCGTCGCGCTGCCCGGCGCCGCGGACGTGCTGGCCGCGCTGCCCCCGGAGCGCTGGGGCATCGTGACCTCCAACGACACCGAGGTGGCCCAGGCCCGACTGCGCAGCGCCGGACTGCCCGTCCCCGAAGTGATCGTGAGCGCGGACCACGTGGTCCACCCCAAACCGCACCCCGAGGGTTTCCTCCTCGCCGCCCAGAAGCTGGGTTTCGAGCCCGCCGCGGTCGTCGGCATCGACGATTCCCCGATCGGCATCAACGCCGCCAGGGACGCCGGCATGACGGTCGTGGCCGTGCGGTTCCGGCACGAGCTCGATGAACTCACGGGGGCGCACGTCATCGCGGACGGCGTCGGCGTCATCGACTTCGAGGTCCAGCCCGAAGGCATAACCCTCACCATCGACGGAGAGCCCGTATGAGCATTCGCATTTCCCCCAGCATATTGGCCGCCGATTTCACCCGCCTCGCCGAAGAGGCGGACGCGGTCGCCGATGACGCCGATCTGCTCCACGTGGACGTCATGGACAACCACTTCGTGCCCAACCTCACGGTCGGGTTACCCGTCGTGGAATCCCTGGTGAAGAAAGTCCGTATTCCTCTCGACATCCATTTGGGCGTGGCCGACCCGGACCGGTGGGCACCGGACTACGCGGAGGCGGGCGCGGGCAGCGTCACCATCCACGCCGAGGCCACCCATTCCCCCGTGCGCACACTCCGGGCCATCCGCGCCGCCGGCGCCCAGGCGGGGCTGGCGCTCAATCCCGCCACCTCCCTCCAGCCGTACGAGGGGCTGCTGGCCGAGGCCGACACCCTGCTCATCATGACCGTGGAGCCGGGCTTCGGCAGCCAGCCGTTCCTGGACTTCACGCTGGACAAGGTCCGCGAGGCCCGTCGGCTCATCGACCAGCTCCGCCGCTTCGGCGGCCGCGACATCCCCCTGTGGCTCCAGGTCGACGGCGGCGTCAACGAGAACACCATCGCGCGGTGCGCCGAAGCCGGCGCCGACTCCTTCGTCGCGGGCTCGGCCGTCTACGCGGGCAGCGACCCCGGCGCCGCCGTGCGCGCCCTGCGCCACCGCGCCGACGAGACGCGTTCGGTCGGCGCACGCGCCTCCTGACGGCGCCGCACCCGCACGGACGTACTCCCGCACGGACGTACTCCGCCACCTCCCACACCATCCGCTCTGCCACGGACAAGGAAGACACGCACATGGGACGCGTAGAGGGCAAGGTCGCCCTGATCACCGGAGCCGCCCGCGGCCAGGGACGCTCGCACGCCATCCGGCTCGCCCAGGAGGGCGCGCACATCATCGCCTCGGACATCTGTGAGGAGATCGGCAGCACCCACTACTCCCTGGCCACGTCCAAGGACCTGGAGGAGACCCGCCGCCTGGTGGAGAAGGAAGGCGGCAGGATACTCACCTTCGGCGCCGACGTCCGGGAGCTCGACCAGGTCGAAGCCCTGGTCGCCGCCGGACTGGAGGAGTTCGGGCACATCGACGTGGTGTGCGCCAACGCCGGCATCGGCTCGCTGGGCCGCTCCTGGGAGCTCACCGAGAAGCAGTGGCGCGACATGATCGACGTCAACCTGACCGGCGCCTGGCACACCATCCGCGCCGCCGTCCCGCACATGATCGCCGCCGACCGCGGTGGCTCCATCATCTTCACCAACTCCGTCGCCGGAACCCTCGGCCGGCCCAACATGTCGCACTACGCCGCGTCCAAGCACGGCCTGGTGGGACTCATGCGGTCCCTGGCCAACGAACTGGCCCCCTACTTCATCCGGGTCAACAGCATCCACCCCGGCAACGTGGACACCGACATGGTCCAGAACGTCACCGGACGCCGCCTCCTGCTGCCCGACGTCGAGAACCCCTCCCGGGAGGAGTTCGCCGCGGCCGCCACCGAGCTGAGCGTCATCCCGGTGCCCTGGGTGGAGTCCGTCGACATCAGCAACGCCGTGCTCTGGCTGGCCTCCGACGAGGCCCGTTACGTCACCGGCGCCACGCTGCCCGTCGACGCCGGCGCCGCGATCAAGGCCTGACAACACAAGGAGTCGTAACCCCCCATGGCAGGACCCTTACGGCAGCTCAGCGACCACGGCGTCTCCATCTGGCTGGACCACCTCAGCCGCGAGCGCCTCACCGGCGACGGCCTCGCCACGGCCATCCGCGACCAGGAAGTCGTCGGTGTCACCACCAACCCCTCCATCTTTCACCAGGCCATCGCCGGCGGGACCACCGCCTACGACGACGACCTGCGCGACCTGGCGCTGCGCGGCGTCACCGCCGAGGAGGCCGTCCGCACTCTGACCACGGCGGACGTGCGCGCCGCCGCCGACCTCCTCCGGCCCGTGTACCAGCGGACCGACGGGCACGACGGGCGCATCTCCCTCGAGGTCGACCCGCGCTTCGCCCACGACACCGAGGCGACCCTCGCGGAGGCCCGTCACCTGTGGTGGACCGTCGACCGCCCCAACCTGCTCATCAAGATCCCCGCCACCCCCGCGGGACTGCCCGCCATCAGCGCGGCGATCGCCGAGGGCATCAGCGTCAACGTCACCCTCATCTTCTCCATCGACCGCTACCGAGCCGTGGCCGACGCCTACCTGACCGGCCTCGAAGCGGCGCTGGACGACGGCCGGGACCTGTCCACCATCGAATCGGTGGCCTCCTTCTTCGTCTCGCGGATGGACACCGAGGTCGACCCGCGCCTGGAGAAGATCGGCAGCGCCCGGGCACTGGAACTGCGGGGCGAAGCCGGCCTCGCCAACGCACGGCTCGCGTTCCGGGCCCATGAGGAGATCGTGCGCTCGCCGCGCTGGCAGGCACTGCGGGCGGCCGGCGCCAATGTCCAGCGGATGCTGTGGACCTCCACCAGCACCAAGAACCCGGCCTACCCGGACACCCTGTACGTCGGCGGTCTGGTCACCCCCGGCACGGTCAACACCTTGCCTCCCCAGACCCTCGGAGCCGTCGCCGACCACGGTGACGTCCCGACCGAGACCGTACGCGGCAACTACGAGCACGCGGCCCGCGTCCTGGCCGGCCTGGCGGAACTCGGCATCGACTACGACGAGGTCGTCCAGCTCCTGGAGGATCAGGGCGTCCGGGCGTTCGAAGAGGCCTGGGCATCCCTCCTGGAAAGCGTCGAAGCCTCTCTCGACCGCCTGCCCCGCGCCTCGAAGACCCGGTGAACATCGTTCCATGACGTCCCTGACCCCCCGGGCCGAGACCGGACCACGAGTGTCACGCGCCTTCGTGGTCCGGCTCGGGCTCGCCTACCTCGGGCTCTACAGCGCGGTGCTGTCCGTCGCGCTGGTCACCCTCGCCCTGCGCATCGAGCACGTCGACCCCGCCCACAAGGAGAACAGCCTGGCGGTCGCGGCCGCCCTCGGCGCGCTCGTCGCCCTGTTCGCCAACCCCCTCGCCGGGCGGCTGTCGGACCGTACCACCGCCGCCTGGGGGCGCCGCCGGCCCTGGCTCGTCGTCGGCGTCCTCGGCGGCGCCGCGGGTCTCGCCGTCGTCGCCCTGGTGCCGTCCGTCCCCGCGATCACCGCGGGCTGGTGCCTCGCACAGGCCAGTTTCAACACCTCCATCGCCGCGCTCGCCGCCACCGTGCCCGAGCAGGTCCCGCTCGCCCAGCGGGGCATGGTCTCGGGCGTCATGGGCTTCAGCCAGCGCCTGGCCGTGCCCGTCGGCATGGGAGCCGCGGCCCTCTTCTCCGCCGGGCCGGCCGGCTTCCTGGTGCCGGCCGCGGCGGCCATCGGCTGTGTCTGCCTGTTCGCGCTGCCCTTGCGGGACACCCGGGCACCGGCCGGCCGGCCGCCCTTCTCGGCGCGGGAGTTCTTCGGCAGCTTCTGGACCGACCCGCGCAGCCACCCCGACTTCGGCTGGGTGTGGCTGACCCGCTTCCTGACGTACTTCGCCTCCGTGGCGCCGGTGCCCTACCTCGCGTACTACCTCAGCGACCGCATCGGGCTGACCGGCGGCACGGTCGCCGCGACCGTCGCCCTGCTGACGACGCTCAACTACACGCTCAGCGCGGTGACCGCGGCACTGTGCGGATGGCTCTCCGACCGCCTCCACCGGCGCAAGGTCTTCGTCACCGCGGCCGCCGTGCTGCTCGCCGCCGGCCTCGCCCTCCTCGCCGTGGCCGACACCCTGCCACCGGTCTACCTCGCGCAGACCCTCCTCGGCATCGGGTCCGGCTTCTACTTCGCCGTCGACATGGCCCTGGCCACCGAGGTCCTGCCCAGCTCCGACGACGTGGGCAAGGACCTGGGCGTCATCAACAGCGCCGACGTCCTGCCCCAGTCCATCGGCCCCGCACTCGCCCCGCTGCTGCTGTCCATCGGCCCGGGCCACAACTACACCGCGCTGTACGTGTTCACCATGGCGGTCGGCCTGCTGGCCCTCCTCACCGTGACCCGCATCAGACAGGTCCGCTGAACGCGTCCGGCGTCACCACACGCATCCGAAAGGAATCCCGATGATCCACGAGTACGCCTACCTCTACATCACGCCGGGCCGTGAGGAGGAGTTCGAGCAGGCGCTCCTCGCCGGCGCCCCCATCCTCGAATCGGCCGAAGGCTGCCTCTCCGTCGAACTGCACCGCGACGTCGAGACGCAGGGCTCCTACCTGCTGCGCGTCGGCTGGGAGACGCTCGCCCACCACCTGGACGGCTTCCCCCGGAGCGAGCAGGCCCCGCGGTTCGCGGCGGCGATAGAGCACTTCTTCGCGAAGGAGCCCGAGCTGCGGCACTTCTCCGCCGAACCGGTCGGCGCGCCCACCGCACAGGACTGACCTCCGGGCCGGCCGGGCCCGCACGGCCACGGCCCGCCGAGCCCACCGTCGTTCCGTCGCCGCCCCGCCGCCCCGCCGCCCGTCAGCGGCTCCGGGCGGCGTCGGTCATGGCGCCCCCGTCCGGGTCCCGACCGCCGGCGACGGTGAGGTGCTCCAGGGTCTGCGTGAGAGTGAGCATGCGGTCGAGGACCTCCGGCCTGTTGTCCAGCCGCAGGACCGCGCCGACCGCCGTGGCGTGACGGTGGGCCATCAGCAGCGTCGACAGGCCCATGGAGTCGATCCACGTCAGCCGCGCGAAGTCCAGGCGTACGACGTGGGGCGGCGGGTGCTGCGCGAGCCGCTCCACCACGGCGTGCAGCAGGTCGCCGCTGGTGTCGTAGTCCAGATCACCGGAGACGCGGAAGGTGAGCGTGCCGGACCGGTGGTCGATGTCGATTCCGAAAGGTCTGTGCGAGGTCATGTGTCCGTGTTCGGTCCGGGGGCTGGGGAAGGGGTACGGCCGCCGAGGCGGCCGGCGGCGTCGCCGAGCAGGGCGGCGGCCCGGGGGAATTCGTTCAACTGCTCGCCCAGGATGCCCAACCCGGTGGTGAGCGAGTGGCCGGGCACGCCCCGGGCGCCGAGGACGTCCGCCGTCCACGCCACGAAGGTGGAGAACAGGGCGGGGTCGTCCACGTAGAGCGCGGTGGTGAGGAAGTCCACGATGTGGGCGATGTCCTCCGCGGTGCGCTCGCGCTGGGCCTCACTGTAGGACCGCATCGCGGGGAAGCGTTCCTCCAGATCGACGAGGGTCTGTTTGACCAGCCGGCCGCGAGAGCGGGCGATCATCGTGTACTCCTGGTCGACCAGGTGCGGCAGGTCGTCCACCGCGTGCCGCGACGCGGCCGGGTCCGGCCGGGGCGGACCGGCTTCCAGCACCGCCGCCGCGCCGCGGGCATCGGCCGCCCACCGGTCCACCCCCAGCGCCCGCGCGTAGCGGCCGTCCGTGCCGAACGCCCGTCCGCCGGCCAGGACGGGCACGCCCACGGCCTGGCAGGCGGCGACGGCCGAGTGGGCGGTGGGCAGATGGGTGGGCAGCGAGCTGGACAGCAGCACCGCCTGCGGGTTGGTCGCGTGCAGGTGGGCGATCAGGTGCGCGGTGGGGATCTGGGCGCCGAGGAAGTCGACCTGCCAGCCGCGCAGTCGCAGCACCTCGGCGACCAGACGGGCGGGGAGGGCGTGCCATTCCCCGTCCACACAGCTCACGGTCACCCGGCCCCGGCTGCTGCCCGCGGGCCGGTCCCGGTGGACCACGGCGGCGATCGCCCGCTCGTTGATGGCGGTGGCCGCGTGCTCCTGGGCCACGGTCATCCGGTCCGCGGCCCACTCGGCGCCGACCTTCTCCTGGACGGCACCGATCACGTCCAGCAGCAGCGCCTCCTTGTCGCGGCCCTCGTCCAGGGCGTCATGGACCACGTCGACGGCCGCGTACTCGTCGCCGCCGGACACGGCCGTCCAGAGCCTGCCGCCCACCTCGTCGACCCACGCGGGGCGGGAGTCGTTCACATGGTCCTCCTGACACGCTGTTCCCGACGGTGCACTCGGCCGTCGACGACCGACAGCGGACCGGTCTTCGGCGCGCTGATCGCCAGCGTGGCCATGTCGTCGTGCCGTCCCTTGCCCAGCCACTGCGCGGCCAGCATCTGCACCCGCTCCACGACCGCCTCGGCCGGCATGCCGGCGCACTCCACGAGGGACCGCCGCAGCCGCTGCTCGCCGAAGAACTCGTCGCCCAGCGGGCCGCCGCGCGCCTCGGTGATGCCGTCCGTGTAGAGCAGGCACGTCTCGCCGGGCGCCAGGACCGCCGTGGCCGACCGGGAGGTGACCTTCGGCAGGGCGCCCACGAGCTGTCCCGAGGTGCTCGCCTCCTCCACCCGGCCGTCCGTACGGATGATCAACGGGGGCAGGTGGCCGGCGCTGGTCAGCCGCAGATGCACCTGCCCGGCCTTGCGTCTGGCGGAGGCGAGGACCAGTGTGACGAACCGGGCGTGGTGGGAGGTGAGCAGCGCGCCGTTCAGCAGGCCGAGCACGCGCTGGTGGTCGCCGGACAGCGGCAGCAGGGCCTGGAGCACGCTGCGGATCTTGCCCGTGAGCGCGGCTGCTTCCAGCCCCTTGCCGGCGACGTCGCCCAGGACGACGAACGTCTCCTGCGCGGGGTCCGCGCCGGGGTGCACGTCGTAGAAGTCGCCGCCGACCCGTTCGTGGTCGTTGGCGGGCCGGTACCTGCCCGCGTAGTCGACGCCGTGGACGCGCTCCAGCACCGGCGGCAGCAGCTCCCGCATCAGCACCGAGGTGATCGCCGCCTGCTCGCTGTACATCCGCGCGGCCGACAGCGCGGCTCCGGCCCGGGCGGCGAAGAGCCGGGCGAAGACCTCCTCACCGTCGGTGAACGCCCTGTGCGCGCTGGCCCGCAGCAGGATCAGCACACCGGCCGGCACGCCGTGGCCCGGCAGCGGGGTGACGATCACCGACCCGATGGGTCCGGTGAATCCCGGCGGGACCGCCCAGTCCGGAATGTCGTCCGGACTGATCCAGCGGGTGGGCACGGGTGGGAAGCCCTGGAGTGCCTCGGCCAGGCCCGGCACTATCGACGGGTCGATGTGCGCCGTGCTCTGTGTGACCGGGCCGCCCACCTGGGCATAGGTCAGGGGGTAGCGGCGCCCCTGGGCGGGGGCGACGATGACGGCCGCGTCGGCGAGGTGATCAGCGGCCATGCGCGCGGTCACCTCCGTACAGCGCTCGACGTTCAGCGAGGACAACAGGGTGTTGGAGACGTGCGCCAGCAGACCGGTCCGCTCCCGCTCGTCCCGCAGCTCCTGCTCGGCCAGGCGTACGTCGGTGTTGTCCACCAGCCACCACACCACCCCTCCTTCACCGGTGGTGGAGGGGTGGGCCTCGAAGCTGCGGTGGTCGATCGCACCCGAGGGTGCGGGGCCGTCGGCGGACTCGGGGGCCGGCCGGAGCCGGTCGCGGTGCGCCTCGGCGAGCCAGGCGGGGACGGGCAGGTCCGCCAGGAGGTCGTCCCCGGCGCGCCGGAACAGGGCGCGGGCGGACTCATTGGCCTCCACCACGGCGCCGGACCGGTCCATCACCAGGGCCGGGTACGGGGCCGTGCGCCAAGCCGTCGTGCTGAGCGCGGCGGATCCGCGCGGGTGGGCGGGAGGGCCGGAGGAAGGAAACACAGGCGGGGGAACGCATCGTGCGCACCCCACCCCCCTTCTACGCTCGGAAATGTTGTCTCACGGCAACCGTCTCGCACCCCTCGCGGCATACGCAACCCAGTGCCGAAAGACCACGATTCCGCCACATGTCGGGGAAACCCCGTAACCGGCCCTCCGGCCCGGCCCGCCGGCCGGGGGGAGGGACGCCACCTGCCGGGCGGCTTTCGGTGACGTACCGCCACCGTCCCCCGCCCCTTAGGGCCCCGGCGGTGACGCACCGCATTCCGGAGCCCGGTCGTCACCGGCGTCCGGCCGCCCACGGGGGCACCTGTCCCGGTGCGCTTTCCCGATCGCCGCCCGATGTCCGGGCCCGTGGTCTCCGATTCACATGTCGCCCGGTCAACTTCGGCGTCATTCCGGGCGGCCCGTCGCGGGTCACCGCTTTCCGCCGGCCGACCGCGCGTCAACTACCCCGCGTGACATAGCAAAGGGCAACGCAAAGCCGCCGGAAAACGCGCCGGGCACCATATGCACGGGCCGGTGGAAGTGCCTAGCATGAAAGCAGGGAAGGGAAAAGCGTCCACCACGCGGTGAAGGCGGGTGACGCGCCGCACGCCACGCGATCAGCCGGTGGAACGGACCCCGCGGTACCGCCAGTCCCGCGCCACGAGGAGGGCGGTCACGATCACCCGGCCCCGGCGAGCCGGACGGGCCTCCGGGGCCGGACGGACAACCCCGGAACAGGACCGGAGGGTCGGTCATGGCAGTGACGGTCGACACACGCGCGGAACGGCTGAAGCAGGCCGAGGCCGCGGCGGAGCGGTACGAACGGACCAGCACGGAACGTCACCAGGTGGAGCGCCGGCTGGACGCCGGCGTCAGGTTCCCGGACTCGCCGGAGGCGATCGCGGCCCGCGCCGCACGGCTGCTCGACCGTCAGGCGGTGCCCGCCGCCGCGGCGGTGGACAGCATCCGTGAGGAGCGGCTCAGCGCCCCCGCGGCGTACGAACGCATCCTCGGCCTGTCCAAGGAACTACAGGCATGGAGCTTCCTGCCGCGCGGTGCGCGCGCCGCCCGTACCGTGGCACGGATCCTGGCCAGGGAGAACGGCCGCGAGCTGCCGATCGGCACCGGCTTCCTGGTCTCCCCCCGCCTGCTGATGACCAACCACCACGTCCTGCCCGACGAGACGTCGGCCCGGCAGTGCCTCCTGGAGTTCGACGCCCAGGTCACCATCGACAACGCCCCCGGGGTGTCGACCCGGCTGGAGCTCGACGTCGGTGGGTTCTTCCTCGCCGACGAACGGCTCGACTTCGCCCTGGTGCTGGTGGCTCCCCCCGCCGACGGCCGGCCGCCGGGGGAGGTGTTCGGGTGGAACAGGCTCAGTGTGCAGCGTGGAAAGCTGGTCATCGGCGAGCCGGTGAACGTCATCGGTCACCCGATGGGCCGCCTCAAGGAGATCGCCGTCCGTGACAACGCGCTCCAGGTACGCCTGGACGACTTCCTGCACTACAGGACCGACACTGAGCCGGGGAACTCCGGCTCACCGGTCTTCAACGACCAGTGGGAAGTGGTGGCCCTGCACCACAGCGGCGTACCGGACAAGGACGCCGAGGGCCGTACGCTGCGCAAGGACGGCAAGGTGTGGGAGCCCGGCGACGGGGAGGACGCCGTCGCCTGGGTGGCGAACGAGGGCGTACGCATCAGCTCCGTGCTCCGGCACCTCGCCGCCGTCCCGCTCGACCCCGTACGGCGTGCCCTGCTCGCCGAGATGGGGCCCGACTCCGGCCTGCGGGTCGACGGCGCGGTGCCGCGAGCGGTCGCACCCCCTCCGCCGGCGGCCGTCTCCCCGCCGGGGGACGCGACCGGAGACGCCACCGGTGCGGCCGTCGGGACCGCCGTGGGAGCCACCGCCCCCGTGGACGCCGTGGCGGACGCCGCCCCCGTGGGCGCCGTCCCGCGTTCCGCGCGCGTGGCCGCCGGCGAACGCGTCGGTCTCCGGCCCGCCACGAACGCCTTCGGCGGCCACCGGCACCTCGTCTTCCTGCACGGCAGGAGCCAGCAGGGCAAGGACACGGAGAAGCTCCGGCGCGACTGGTCCGCCGGGCTCAACCACGGGCTCACCCGGGCCGGGATGGCCCCCGTCGATCCGGAGGACGCCTGGTTCCCGTTCTACGGCGACACGCTGATCGCGGCGCTCGAGCGGAACGAAGCCGTCCCCCGCCCGTACGTCGATGTGACCGCCGTCCCGGTGGCGGAGGCGTGCGCGCCCACGGGACCGGCCCGGGACACCTACGAGCGGCTCATCGCCGATGCGGCGGCCGACGCGCACATGCCCCCGCAGGCGGGTCCGGAGGACGAGCGGTTCGGCGCCCCGGCCATCGGCGCACTGCAACGGCAGCTTAGTTGGCTGGCCGCCAAGACGGACCTCGACGAGTGGTTCATCGCCGCCGTCCTGCGGGACGTCGCGGCCTACCTCGACGACACCCGGGTCAGGAACGCGGTCCTCGACACCGTCCTCGCCTCGATACCGGCCTCCGGCGAGCTCGTCCTGGTGACGCACAGCCTCGGCACGGTCGTCGGCATGGACCTCCTCACCCGGCTCGGTCCGGAAACGGACATGGCCCTGCTCGTCACCGCGGGCAGCCCTCTCGGGCTGGACGGCGTGCACAGCCGGCTGCTCACCGGCGGACCCGAGCGCCCGGACGGCACGTACCCCTGGATCAACGCCTGGTGCCCGACCGACGCCGTGGCCATCGGCTGCCCGCTCGGCGACACCTGGAAGGGCGACCCGATCGACGTGGCCGTCACCAACTCCCGTGACCGGGCGCACCACATCGAGGAGTACCTCACCCACCCGGAGGTGGCCGCGGAGATCGGGCAGGCCCTCAAGGCCGCCTGACGGGCGAGCGTGGGCGAGGGGGAGCGCCGGGATTCCTCCCGGCGCTCGTCGAGCGCGTCGTCGGGGGCATTCGCCGCCGTCGTCACGCCCTTTCGGCCGGAACGCGGCTCGGGACGGTGGGGAGCACCACGTACTGCGGCGCCGCCGCCGGGAGACGCTCCGAGGTGGCGATCGCGAGCAGGTCGGGGAGCTCGTAGTCCTGGGCGGCGTCGAGGTCGACCGTGTACCCCAGGTCGCCGAGGCTCGCCACCGACAGCCGACTCAGGGGGTTGTCCCGCTCCGCGATGCTCGGCGACATCAGCTCGTTGTCGAACACGCTCTCCCGCCAGTGCCCGCCCGCGCTGCCGGCCCCGCCGACATTGGCCACCGGCACCGGCACGGGGCCGCCCTGCTTGAGCCGGCCGAACTCCGCCATGGCGCCGGAGCCGACGAAGGTCGGGTCGTCGCCCGGGAAGTCCTTGAGCAGACCGAAGTCCGTCCAGATGGTCCCGATGCCCAGCACGTGTCCCATCTCGTGCGTGATGACGTCGAGCAGTGTCCCTTCCTCCTCCATCTGTGCCAGGTCGGCACTGTCGAACCTCATGTGGCCGGTCGCCGGGAGTCCGGCGCCGCTGGCGGCCTGTTCGCTGCGCAGCCGTGTGGGTCCGGCTTCCCCAAGGACGTTGCGGACGTTGTTGACCCCGTCGATGGGGACGCCCTCGGCGTCGATCAGGAGGTCGTCGATCACGACGTCACCCGTGAAGTCACGGACGACCGCCGTTTCCAGGTCGCCCACGATGACCCGCGTCCAGCGGTCCGCCGCCTCGGCGAAGACGTCCTTCTGACCTCTGGTCAGGCCTTTGATGAAGCGCACCTCGATCTGGAACGGAGACGTGGTCAGCGCCAGCTCCGCGGCCCGCTCGCTGTCGGCGACGGCCCGGTACGTCTCGAAGGCGTAGGTGGTGTGCTGCCTTCCCATGGCTGAATCTCCCCTCGCCTGCTCGGTATGGCTCGGTCTGGAATTCATCCCTCAATACCACGTTAACCCCGACGAGCTGGTATTCTCCGCTCCCAATTTTGGTTGAAAATTCCCTTGTTGACGTGTCATCGAAGTCAACTCCGGTCGGCATGCGCCCGCATATGACATGCGAAAAGCAATGCGGCGAGGTAGGCTGACGGCAGGAAAAAAGCAGGGTGTACCCCACGTCATCGGGACGGGGCACCCGGCGCGGACCGGCCGCCCGCATCGGCCCCCCGCATTTCGGCATCACGGCCCCGCGTTTCCGGACGGGAATCGGCCTTCCCTCTTCCCGGAAACCCCGACGCGTGGCGTTGCACCGGAGAACGGCCTCGTTGCCGCCCGGAGTCCTCGGAACGACCTCTGCGTACGGGAGTGCGCCATGCCCAGCGACATCTGCACCATCACCAACACCCGTCCCACGATCAAGGCCGGCTCGTCAGGAGCGGCCGTCAAACAGGCGCAGTGCTACCTCAACAACTCGCTCACCGGTGACAAGCTCCTCGTCGACGGGGTCTTCGGACCGGTCACGGGGGCGGCGGTGCGCCGGTTCCAGGGGTGCGCGGACATCATTGTCGACGGCGTCTGCGGCGCCCAGACCTGGTCCCACCTCGCCTTCTGGGCCAACAGCCCGGAATTCGCCTGCTGAAGCGGCTGAAGCGGCTGAAGCGCGATGCGCATGCCCGACGGGCCCGGGCTCCCCGATCGCCGGCGGGCCGATCCGTGTGAGAAGGGCCTGTGGGAGCTGAGGGAGGGCCTGGCCTCACGGATCAGCGAACTCGAGGCGCTGCTGCGGTCCAAGACGGCGCGTGCCCAGCTCCCGGCGGAGGCGCAGGCGCTGGCCGCCCAGGCCTTCGAGGAGCTGGCGGAAGCCCGCACCACGCTCCGCCACGACCACCGCCGGCGCCTCCCCGCCGCGCACCTGGCCGTCGCCCAGACCCGCTTCGACATGGCGCACAACCTCATGCTGCGCCTGTCGTCGCTGGACGAGGTGACGGCGATGATGCCGGGCCTGGTGGCGTACGTCCGCGAACACCTGCCCATCAACGACGAACGCAGGGTCCAGGTCGAGGAGATCGCCCTGGCCCTCCGCAGCGGCACCCCGTTGCAAGAGGTGCAGCGGCAGGTGGTCGTCGACGCGGTCGCCGTCGCCCGCCAGTCCCACATCCGGGAGAACCTCCGGGTCCGCAGCTTCACCCACGTCGTCTACGGGATGGCGATCGTGCTGTCCGTGGTCGTCGCCCTCGTGGCCGCCTTCGGCGCCCTGGCCCCGGGGACCGTGCCCCTGTGCTTCCACCCCGAGAAGATCGGCATCGTCTGCCCCACCGCGAGCGACATGTCCCCCCGGAGCGCGGAGCCCGGCGGCGACATCGACGAGCTGTACGCGGCGGTCGCCTCCCCGTGGGACTACCCCGTCGTCGCGTTCACCGGCATCGTGGCGGCCACGGTCGCCGCCACCACGTCACTGCGGAGGATCAGGGGCACGTCCACCCCGTACAACGTCCCCGTGGCACTGGCCCTGCTGAAGCTGCCGAC
The DNA here is from genome assembly GCF_043077235.1 of Streptomyces sp. NPDC016309. Lineage (NCBI taxonomy): Bacteria > Bacillati > Actinomycetota > Actinomycetes > Kitasatosporales > Streptomycetaceae > Streptomyces > Streptomyces sp. NPDC016309. The sequence goes on from NZ_JBIBSG010000002.1 coordinate 469,635, forward strand.
CGGCGCGCTCACCGCCGTGCTCGGCCTGCTCCTCATGCGCGGGGAGTTCGTTCCCGGCCTCCAGGCCCTCGACTCGTCGGCCCAGATCATCGCCTGGGCCGTCATCTTCGGGTACGCCCAGCAGCTGTTCACCAAGCTCGTCGACAACCAGGCGCAGACCGTCCTCAACTCCGTCGGCGGCCCGCACAACGTCCAGGGAAAACCGACCCGCGAACCCCATGCGCCGGCCGGCTGACGGCCGGCGCCGCAAACCGTCACCAGTGCGTATCCATATGTCAACAGCCGTTCATACCAGCGGAGTTGAGCCACGAGTAGGGGCCGAGTAGGGGTAGGCGCCATCGGTGTGGCCCGATAGCGTCGCCATGCGCGATCAAGGTCGCGCCGACCTCCGGGACGAGGTCCCGGAACAGCAAGCAACGAGGGGAACCACAAGTGAAGAGGATCAACAACGCCCTGCTCGGCGCCACACTCGGCGGCGTCATGGCGTTCTCGCTCGCCACCCCGGCGCTCGCCGACAGTGCCCCCGCGGCCGCGTCCACGCCGGGCGCTTCCGCCGCGGCCGTGGAGGGCGAGTCGGTGGCCGCCGCGGTCACCCGGCAGCAGAAGCTCAACCGGCTGAAGCACCTGACGGAGGCCAGCCAGGACGCCCTCGGCGACTGGACGGTGGACCGCGACAAGTGGAGGCGCACCGGTAGCAACAGGTACGGCTTCAACTGGAACACCGACGGTTGCAGCGGCGCCTCGGACAACCCGGGCGGCTTCCACTTCTGGTCGGCCTGCGCGCGGCACGACTTCGGGTACCGCAACTACAAGGGCCTGAACGCCTTCAGCGCCGGCAACAAGAAGCGCGTCGACAAGACGTTCCTGTACGACATGAACAACACGTGCGACCACCAGTGGGGCCCGTACACCCAGGCCCAGCGCAAGGCGTGCAAGCGCGTCGCCAAGAAGTACTACGACGCCGTCGTGGCCCTCGGCCACCTCTAAGCCGTCCGACCGGACGCCCCCGGCCTCACCGGCCGGGGGCGTCCGCCCGCTCCGGGTGACGCCCCGCCGTCCCCGCCCCGGTGTTCCGCGCGCCGGTCATCTCCGGTCCCGTCCGCCGTCCCCCGTGCCGCGCCGACGCGCCCGCGTCACGGCGAGCACCCCGCCCGCGACGGCGATCAGCGCGATGGCCAGGGCGATGCTGACGCCCCCCTCGGTGTCCCAGTACACGTCCTCAAGGCTGATCAGCAGCGCGGCCTCGTCCACGACCAGCGCCAGCCCGACCCCGTAGGCGAGCCCCATCCAGGCGCGTGCCCGCGCGGAGCGCTCGACCAGCCCGGCCGCGCCCACCCCCACGAGCAGCAGGATGCCCCACACGTAGTGGTGCAGGTGGACCCCGCCGGCCTGTACGTCGCCCACCCCCGCCACGTCGATGTGGATGAGCCAGGTGAGCAGGCGCATGCCGCCGAAGGTGAGAGCGAAGCCCCACCACGCCAGCACGAAACCCCGCCGCTCGGGGGAGATGCCCGGCAGGATGCGCAGCCAGGGCGACGGGCGGTCCGTGTCCTCGGACGGCGAACCGCCGGACGTCCTCGTCGGTCTCACGTGTGTCCTCCAGCGGTGAACTGCTCGATCAGCGCGGCCACGGCACCCGGCGCGCTGTAGTGCGCCGCGTGCGCGGCACCCCGCACCTCGGCCGCGCGGCCGTCACCGACCACGCGCGCGACACGCCGGGTCCAGTCCCTGGAGGCGATCGTGTCACCCGCGCCCCGCAGGACCAGGGTCGGCGCGGCCACCCGGGCCAGATGCCCCTCGAACGACTCGGCCGCGTCCCGCAGCGCGTGCCGGAACGAGGCGGCGAACCGGAGGGGGCCGGTCACCAGGTAGTCGCCCACCGCCACCGCGAGCAGCGGGAGCGGTTCGCGGGGCGCGTCCGCCAGCAGCCGCAGGCACTGACGCCAGCCGCCCGCGCCGGGCTCCAGCGCCGGACCGACCATCACGACGCGGCGCACCAGCCGCGGATGACGGGCGGCGAAGGCCGCGACCACCTGGCACCCGACCGAATTGGCCACCAGCAGGCTCGGCCCCAGGCCCAGCCCCCGGTGCCAGCGCTCCAGGGCCCCGGCGAGTTCCGCGACGCACGGCGCCCGCCGTACCGCGCCCCGCGACCGCGCGTTGCCCGGCAGGTCCGGTACGAACACGGTCGCCCCGCCCGCCGCCAGCAACCGCGCCAGCGGCACGAAGTACCGCCCCGAGAGCCCCAGACCGTGCACCAGCACCACACTGGGCGAGCCCTCGCTCGGCGGGGGACCGAACCTGCGGGTGAAGAGCCCCGCGTACGTCGACTGTTCCATCCCTTCACCATCCCCCGGCCCGGCCCTTTCACCGCCCCGGGCGCGCGTTCGGCACCGGCTGGAGCACGGGCTGGAGCAGCGGTTGGAGCCCCGGCTGGATCACCGGCTCGGAAAAAATCTTGGAAAGAGCGCGCCGGCGATGTCGAGAACCCGCGACCGGCTCCGTCCCCGCCGTGAACGCGACCACAATGGGTCGTACCAGGACCGAGGAGACACACCATGGCCAAGTACCTGCTGCTCAAGCACTACCGAGGCGCTCCGTCCCCGGCCAACGACGTCCCCATGGACCGGTGGACCCCGGAGGAGATCTCGGCGCACGTCCAGTACATGCAGGACTTCGCGGCCCGCCTCGAGAAGACCGGCGAGTTCGTCGACGGCCAGGCGCTCGCCCCGGAAGGAGTGTGGGTCCGGTACGACGGCGAGGGCCGGCCCCCGGTCACCGACGGCCCGTTCGCCGAGACCAAGGACCTCATCGCCGGGTGGATGGTGATCGACGTCGACAGCCACGAGCGCGCCGTCGAACTGGCCGGCGAACTGTCGGCAGCCCCCGGCAAGGGCGGTGAGCCGATCCATGAGTGGCTCGAACTGCGGCCGTTCCTGACCGCGCCGCCCACCGTCACGGAGTGACCACCCGTATGGACGAGCTCCTGCTCCGAAGCCTCACCCCGGGCGTGCTCGCGATCCTCGTCCGCCGCGGAGCCGACTTCGCGGCGGCCGAGGACGCCGTACAGGAAGCGCTGGTCGAGGCCCTGCGTGTATGGGCGGCCGATCCTCCGCGGGACTCCAAGGGCTGGCTGGTCACCGTGGCCTGGCGCAAGTTCCTCGACCAGGCGCGGGCGGACGGCGCCCGCCGCCGGCGCGAGGAGCTCGTCGAGGAGGAGCCCCCGCCCGGGCCGGCGCCGGACGTGGACGACACGCTCCGGCTCTACTTCCTGTGCGCCCACCCCTCGCTGACGCCGTCGTCGGCGGTCGCGCTCACCCTGCGCGCCGTCGGCGGGCTCACCACGCGGCAGATCGCCCGGGCGTATCTGGTGCCCGAGGCGACCATGGCGCAGCGGATCAGCCGGGCCAAGCGCACCGTGTCCGGGGTGCGGTTCGACCGGCCGGGCGACGTCGCCACCGTGCTGCGCGTGCTCTACCTGGTCTTCAACGAGGGGTACTCCGGCGACGTCGACCTCGCGGTCGAGGCCGTCCGCCTCACCCGGCAGCTCGCGGCCGCGATCGACCACCCCGAGGTGGCGGGGCTGCTCGCCCTCATGCTGCTCCACCACGCCCGGCGTAACGCCCGGACCGCGGCCGACGGCAGCCTGGTCCCGCTCGCCGAACAGGACCGGGGCCGGTGGGACACACGCCTGATCGCCGAGGGCGTCGGGATCCTCCGGACGGCCCTCGCCCGCGACCGGCTCGGCGAGTTCCAGGCCCAGGCCGCCATCGCGGCGCTCCACGCCGACGCGCCCAGCGCCGAGGAGACCGACTGGGTCCAGATCGTCGAGTGGTACGACGAGCTCGCGCGGCTGACCGACAGCCCGGTCGTGCGGCTCAACCGGGCGGTGGCCGTCGGCGAGGCCGACGGACCGCGGGCCGGGCTGGCGGCGCTCGCGGCGCTGGACGACGTACTGCCCCGCCACACCGCGGCCTCGGCCTACCTCCACGAGCGCGACGGCGACCTGGTGACGGCGGCCCGGCTGTACGCGGAGGCTGCCCACAAGGCGACCAACCTCGCCGAGCGCGACCACCTGATTCGGCAGGCCGCCCGGCTCAACGCCCTCCGGGACCGCTGACGGGCCGTGCCGGCGGTTCCGTGCCGCCGGGGCGGTGCCGCCGGGGCGGTGCCGGACGCGGGCGGCGGGATGCATGGTCCGTATCCGGGGCGGGACGCGCGCCGGGGACCTGGCCGCCGCCGGCCGCGTCCTCGCCCTGCTCCGCCTGCCGGGTTCGTCCGCCTGCCGGGTCCGTCCGCCCGCCGGCCGTGTCCGACGTGATGGCCACGTCGTCGCTTGCCTAATCTGTCGGCGTGGCCGAGGACGTCTTCGGAGCCACGGAACACCGGCTCGGCAGCCCGCGCCAGGCGGTCTCCCCGTACCTGGCCGTGCCGGAGCCGCCGGACCCACCCAAACCCGGCGGGAGGGCGGCCACACGTTCCACGCCGCCGACGCGGGCTCGTGCCCGGCGCACCCGCACCCGGACCCGCACCCGGACCCGCACCCGGACCCCAGGAGGGCCCCTCGTGAAGATCCATATGACCAGCGTCTTCGTCGACGACCAGGCAAAGGCCCTGCGCTTCTACACCGAGGTCCTCGGCTTCGTGAAGAAGTACGACGTCCCGGTGGGGGAGGAGGGGGACCGGTGGCTGACCGTCGTCTCGCCGGACGAGCCCGCCGGCACCGAGCTGCTCCTGGAGCCCGCCCGCCACCCGGCCGCCAAGACGTACCGCGACGCGCTCGTGGGGGACGGCATCCCGCTCGCCCAGTTCGCCGTCGACGACGTGCGGGCCGAGTACGAGCGACTGAGCGGCCTCGGCGTGCGCTTCGTCCAGGAGCCCATGGAGATGGGCCCCGTCACCACCGCCGTCTTCGACGACACCTGCGGCAACCTCATCCAGATCGCCACCGAGCCGCCCGCCGGTTCCGTCGAGGTGGGCTGAACCCCACGGCCAGGGCCCGCCCCCCGCCCCCCGCCCGCGTTCCACGGCAGGGCCCCGCCGGGGGTGGTCAGCCGGTCCAGGGCCGCCAGTGCTCCTCCCGCGCGGGGTCGACGCCGCCGAGCCACACCAGGGCCCCGCCGATCAGGCCGGGCCTGTCCCGGGTGGCCAGGGCCGGGGCTTCGAGCATGTCGGCCGTCTCCTCCAGGTACGTGACCAGGGTGTCGGACTCCGCGGCGGGGGAATCGCCGAAGCGCGACCAACTGCCCAGACGGCCCGTCGAGGCGTCCAGGTACAGGCCCGAGGTGGTGTCGGCCGGGCCGAGGGCGACGAACGGTATCCAGGTCGGCCTCCAGGACTCCCCCCGAGCCCGGGACCGCGTCTTCAGCCGGTAGGCGGCGGCCACGGAGTCCAGGTCCATCAGGACCCGGTTGCCGGGCAGGCATCCCCCGCCGCCCGCCCCGCCGTCGCCGGCGGTCAGCGACCACAGGGCGCGTAATTCGAGGGGTATGGCCATACCCAACCTCTCCTCCAGGGCGGCGAGCGCCGCCGGGCCGGCGCCCTCATGGAGCGCCGCGTAGGACGCGGGGGCGTGGCTCCGCAGCCACACCGTGACGCGGTGCCAGGCGTCGGCGACCTGTCGCACGGTGATCGCGGCGGTGACGGTGTCGTACGGCGGAGCCTCGACGGGCCTCCCGTCGGCGCTTCCCTTCGTGGGCCCGGTCGCGGACTCGGCCGCGCCCCCGGCCGGCTCGGCGGAGGGGGCCCGGGAGACGTACCGGATCTCGATCCGGTCGGGCTCGCGGACGTAGCCGACGGCCAGGGCGGGGCAGTCCTCGAACAGGTCGCCGTCGACCATCACCGTGAGGATCCCCGGCAGTCCGGAGGGGTGGCCCAGGTCCGGTTCCTCGGCCAGCCGGCCGGCCAGCACCTTCAAGGCGTACGGAACGCCGGCGCCCAAGTGGCGGGCGGTGTCGCGGATGAGCGGGGGGATCTCGACGTGCACGACGGGTACTCCTTGTCGGTCGGGCCTGGGGGGGGGACTGGGGTGGGGGTGCCGCACACACTAGGGCGCCCGGTTCGCCGGGTACGCGCGCCGGTGACGTCGGGGATGGGTGCAAGGTGGCGCCACTTGGTGCCATCCGGCGCCATCACGCAACACCCGGCCGCTCCACCCGTGCGTGGTGCCACGGACGCCCGGGTTGGTGCCACGCTGTTTTCCCAGGTCAGCCGCGTGCGCACGGAGGTGATTGCCAGGGTGTGCCACGGGCGCTTGCCAATGGCGCCAGGATGGTGCCATGATGGCGTCATGGACCTCACCCCCTATGTCGACACCCTTCGCCGTGAACTCGCGGTGGCCGCCGAGGCCGGCGGTGACGAAGCCCGCGAGCTGGCGGAGCGGCTCACCGCTCCGCTGGAGTCGGCGACCCGGCTCACGATGCTCAACGTGCTGTCGGCCGCGATGGCCGAGATCACCCGTGAACTGGCGCCCGGCTCGGTCGACGTACGGCTGCGCGGGCTCGACCCCGACTTCGTGGTCACCCCGCCGCCCGGCGACGGCGGCGCCACCATGGAGCCGGTCGCGCCCGAAGAGCCGCTCAAGGCCCCGGCTCCGGCTGCCGAAGGCGACGAGGGGGGTACGGCCAGGGTCAACCTGCGCCTGCCGGCCCACCTGAAGGCCCGCGCCGAGGAGGCCGCGAACCGCGAGGGCCTGTCGGTCAACGCCTGGCTCGTACGCGCCGTGTCGGCGGCGGTCGAGGGCGGCACCCGGCCGCGTACGACCGAGAAGGCCCGAACCGTCGGACAGAGCTTCACGGGCTGGGTGCGCTAGCGCCCGGCACCGCCCGCACCACTTCACCCACATCACGTCCCACCAGCGGGGACGCCCCGAAGACCCAAGAGGACGGGACAGCCATGCCTTCTTTCGACACCCCCGCAGCAATCTCGCTCACCGCGCACGTGGAAGCCGGTTCCCTCCAGTTCACCGCGAGCGACCGGCCCGACACCGTCGTCGAGGTACGGCCCCGCGACCCGAAGAAGGACCACGACGTACGGGCCGCCGACCAGACCGAGGTCGCGTACTCCGGTGGCGTACTGACCGTCAGGACGCCCAAGCCCAACCTGCTCGGCCTGGGCTTCGGCATCGGCCGCACCGGCACGGTCGACGTGACGGTCGACCTCCCCACCGGCTCGCGGATCGACGTCACCGGCGCCTGGGCCCAGGTGCTCGGCGAGGGCCGGCTCGGCGAGGTGAACGTGAAGACCTCGTCCGGGGACGTCCGCCTCGACACGACCGGCCCGCTGAAACTGACCGCGTCGCACGGTTCGATCACCGTGGAGCGGGTGGAGGGCGCCGCCGAGATCACCACCAGCTCCGGCAGCCTGCGCGCCGGACTCCTGGACGGCGCGGCTGTCCTGAAGAACTCGCACGGCACCACGACCGTGGGTGCCGCCACCGGCGCACTGCGGGTGAGCGGTGCCAACGGTGACATCGACATCCAGCGCGCGGAGGACTCGGTCACCGCCACCACCGCCCACGGCACCCTGCGGGTGGGGGAAGTGGCACGGGGCACCGTCCAGTTGGAGACCTCCTACGGTGCCATCGAGGTCGGTGTCCGCGAGGGCACGGCCGCCTGGCTCGACGTCAGCTCGGGCTCCGGACAGGTGCGCAACGCCCTTTCCGCCTCGGAGGGTCCGGAAACCGCCGAGGACACCGTCAAGATCCGCGCCCGCACCCGGTACGGCAACATCGACGTCCGTCGCGCCCGGGTCTGAGCGCCCGGCTCCTCTCCCGCGCTCCCGCGCCCCCCAGGCACCGCCGCCTCACGCACCGCGCCCTGCACCCCGCATCTGCACCCGCACCTCCACCCCACCCCTTCACCACCCCTCGAACGGAGGGCTCCATGCCGTCATCTGTCATGCCCACGTCCAATCGGGACGGCCGTCGTCCCCAGTCTCCCGCCGCCGTCTCCGCCGTCGGCCTGCGCAAGTCGTACGGCGACAAGACCGTCCTCGACGGCATCGACCTGCGCATCCCGGCCGGCTCGGTGTTCGCGCTCCTCGGGCCCAACGGGGCCGGCAAGACGACCACCGTGAAGATCCTCTCCACCCTCATCGCCGCCGACGGCGGCGAGGCCCAGGTCGCGGGCCACGACCTCGCCGCCGATCCGCAGGCCGTCCGCGCCGCGATCGGCGTCACCGGTCAGTTCTCCGCCGTCGACGGGCTGATCACCGGCGAGGAGAACATGCTCCTCATGGCCGACCTGCACCACCTGTCCAAGCGCGAGGGACGGCGGGTCACCGCCGAACTCCTGGAGCGCTTCGACCTGGTCGAGGCCGCCAAGAAGCCGGCGTCCACCTACTCCGGCGGCATGAAACGGCGCCTCGACATCGCCATGACCCTCGTCGGCGACCCGCGGATCATCTTCCTCGACGAGCCGACCACCGGCCTCGACCCGCGCAGCCGCCACAACATGTGGCAGATCATCCGCGAGCTCGTCACGGGCGGCGTCACCGTCTTCCTCACCACCCAGTACCTGGAGGAGGCCGACGAACTCGCCGACCGCATCGCGGTGCTGAACGACGGCCGGATCGCCGCCGAGGGCACGGCCGACGAGCTCAAGCGGCTGGTTCCCGGCGGGCACGTCCGGCTCCGCTTCACCGACCCGTCCGCCTACCGGAGCGCCGCCTCCACCCTGCGCGACGGCACCCGGGACGACGAGGCGCTGGCGCTGCAGATCCCCAGCGACGGCAGCCAGCGCGACCTGCGCTCGGTCCTGGAGCGGCTGGATTCCGCCGGCATCGAGGCCGACGAACTGACCGTGCACACCCCCGACCTCGACGACGTGTTCTTCGCCCTCACCAGCGGCGCCGACCTCCCCCACCAGCCCAAGGAGACCGTCCGATGAGCTCCCTCTCCCTCGCCGTCCGTGACTCGTCCACGATGCTGCGCCGCAACCTCCTGCACGCCCGGCGCTACCCGTCCCTCACCCTGAACCTGCTGCTGACCCCCGTCATGCTCCTGCTGCTGTTCGTCTACGTCTTCGGCGACGTGATGAGCGCGGGGATCGGCGGCGGCCGGGCGGACCGTTCCGACTACATCGCCTACGTCGTGCCGGGGATCCTGCTGATGACCATCGGCGGCACGGTGGTCGGGACCGCGGTGTCCGTCTCCAACGACATGACCGAGGGCATCATCGCCCGCTTCCGCACCATGGCGATCCACCGCGGCTCGGTGATCACCGGGCATGTGATCGGCAGTGTGCTCCAGTCGGTCATGAGCGTGACCCTGGTGGGGGCGGTCGGCGTGGCCATCGGCTTCCGGGCGACGGACGCCACGGCCCTGGAGTGGCTGGCCGCTTTCGGACTGCTCGTCCTCTTCGCCACGGCGCTCACCTGGATCGCCGTCGGCATGGGCCTGATCAGCCCCAACGCCGAGGCCGCCAGCAACAACGCGCTGCCGATGATCCTGCTGCCGCTCCTCTCCAGCGCCTTCGTCCCGGTCGACGCGATGCCGGGCTGGTTCCGGCCGGTCGCCGAGTACCAGCCGTTCACCCCGGCCATCGAGACGCTGCGCGGACTGCTGCTCGGCAGCGAGATCGGCCACAACGGGTGGCTCGCGGTCACCTGGTGCCTGGGGCTCGCGGTGCTCGGCTACTTCTGGTCGGCCGCGATGTTCCAGCGCGAGCCGAAGTGACCGGGACGGTCCCGGACCCCGTACCGCCCGTGGGGCGGCGCACCCCGGCACCCGCCGGGGCGCGCCGCCCCGGCCCGCTGTCGGTGTCGCAGGGGTCGAGCTTCGGCATGATGCCCCACGGCGTCGGCCAGGGGTAGGGCGTCTCGTGCCGGTAGACGTACGGAACGGCGTGGTCGATGAGCGTCTTGCCGTCGAGGTCCTCCGCGACGGCCGACAGGGCGGCGACCGCGTGGTGCCCGTCGATGCCGTTGATCACCAGTTCCCCGGCGGCGGCAGCGGCCTTACCGCCCGGGGGTGAGTGCGTTCGCACACGGAAGGGGTGGCCGGAAACGGACATGGCAGCGCAAACCCGTTTGACCCGGTGCCGGGCGTCACACAAGATCGACAAGCGTTTGGAGATGACGTGAAGATCGTTCCTGGATTTGGTAGGTGCGCATGAAGCTGGCCCGGATACCGGCCATCGTCGCGGCGGTGGCCATCACCCCCGCTCTCCTCTTCTCCGTCCCGGCGCTCGCCGTGGACGCCGACGCTCCGGCCGCCCCGGCGCCGAGCGTCTCGGCAACGGACACATCTCCGGCCGAGAAGGACCGGGCCGCGATCCTCAAGATGCTGGCCAACCCCTACAACGGCCGGGGCGTCCGGGAGGCCGCACAGAAGGCGCTGGAGGGTACGCCCGAGGACATGCGGCGCTTCCTGGAGTCCGGCCAGTACGAGGAGCGGCTCGTCGACGACGAGGTGCGGGTCTCCCAGATCCTCAGCCGCGGTGGACCCGGAGTGAAGGAGGCGGGCAAGAAGGCGCTGAAGGGCACCCCCGAGGACATCGTCAACTTCCTGGAGCACGGCCAGTACGAGGCCCGGCTCCAGGACGACCGGGTGCGGGTCTCCCAGGTCATCAGCGTGGGCGGCCCGGCGGTCAAGGAGGCGGGCAAGCAGGCCATGCGGGCCGGTACCCGGCAGGCCATCGAGGCCTTCCTGGAGACGGGCCAGGACACGGCGCGCCTCGCGGACGACCGGGCGCGGGTCGCGCGCATCGCCGCGACGGGCGGCCCCGCGGTCAAGGCGGCCGCGGCGAAGGCCCTGAAGGGCACGCCGGAGGAGCTGCGCCACTTCCTGGACGTCGGCCAGGACGCGGTCCGCGCGAAGGACGAGGCCGCCAAGAAGAAGCCGGTCCCGACGAAGAAGCCGGCCCCCAAGAAGCCCGCGAAGCGCTGACCGGACGCCCCTCGGGGCCCGGCCTCCCTCGGACGCCCGAGGCCCGCACCTGTTCGGTGCGGGCCTCCGGGCGTCCCGGCGGGACCGTACCGCCCGGGACCTCTCCTTCCACGACCGGAACCCCGGCTCCGCGGCTGCCTTCGGGCCCGTGGGCACCGTCATGACGGCAGCCGGGTCGCCGTTCCGCCGTCGAGGGGGATGCCGTGGCGCTCCGCGAGGGACGTGAGCGCGGCTCCCAGGGGGAGGGCGAGCCGGGTGACGGCGTGCCGGTCGCCTCGGGTCGGGTCCTGGTTGACGATCAGCACCGGAGTGCCGGCCTCGGCAGCCTGGCGGACGAAGCGGAGCCCCGACATCACCGTGAGGGACGAGCCCAGGACCAGCAGCGAGGCCGCCTCGCGGACCAGCACGCGGCAGTGCTCGACCCGCTCCGGGGGAACGGCTTCGCCGAAGAACACCACGTCCGGCTTGAGGATGCCGCCGCAGACCGCGCAAGACACCACGCGGAAGTCCCCGACCTGCAAGTCGGTGAGGTCGGCGTCCCCGTCCGGGTTGATCGCGGCGGCCACCGGATCGAACCCCGCGTTGGCCTCCTCCAGCCTCCGTGCCAGGTCGCGCCGCGCACTGAAGGCACCGCAGGAGAGGCAGACGACCCGCTCCAGGCTGCCGTGGAGCTCCACGACACCCTCGCTGCCTGCGGCCTGGTGCAGCCCGTCGACGTTCTGCGTGATCACGCCCGAGAGCAGACCGTGCCGCTCGAACGCGGCCACTGCCCGGTGCCCGGCGTTGGGCCGGGCGCGGCCGAACGTACGCCAGCCGAGGTGGCTGCGCGCCCAGTACCGGCGCCGGGCCTGTGCGCAGGCGGTGAAGTCCTGGTAGGTCATCGGGGTGTGCCGGCTCAGGCTGCCGCCCTCGCCCCGGTAGTCCGGGATGCCCGACTCCGTGGACAGACCCGCGCCGCTGAGCACCAGCACACCGCCGTCGCTCAGCGCCCGCGCGGCCGGCTCCAGGTCCGTGGTGCCCGGAGGCCAGTCCTCCGCCGGGGTCCAGCTCAACGTGGGGCGCATCCGCATGCCGCAAGGGTACGGAACCCACCCCGCCACCCGCTTCGCCGCGCGGCCGGGGCGGCCGTCGAGCGACGTACCGGCCCCGGCCCGGCGTCCTGATGGGCATGACGGCCAGTGGCGATACTGGAGGGGTGACGGACAGCGAAAGGCGGCTGGACCGGCGCCTGGAACGAGCCATCCTGGATCTGCTGGCTCGGCGCGCTCCGACCGCGACGATCTGCCCCTCCGACGCCGCCCGTGCGGTGTACGAGGAGGACGACGACGGCTGGCGCGCGCTCATGGAACCCGCCCGCAGCGCCGCTCGGCGTCTGGTCACGGCCGGGGAGGTCGAGATCACCCAGGGGGGACGCCCCGTCGATCCGACGGAGGCCCGCGGCCCGATCCGCATCCGCCGCGCCCGCTGAAACCCCGCCGCGCCGGCTTGAGACATTGCACCCGGCCCCCCGCCGCCACGGCGAGTGGTGACCCAGGGATGAAGCACACCGCCGATGGGGAGGGTAGCGGGCGGACGGTGGCGCGGGGGAGGAGCGGGGCATGGGAACGGGCGCCTGGGTGCTGGTGGTCTCGGTGGTCCTGGGGGCCGGGGCTCTGGTGGGGGTGCTGGTACGGGCGGGGCTGCGGGAAGCCGAGGCCGAGAGGATCCGTCTGGCGGAGCAGGCGCGGCTCCGCGCGGTGCGCTCGATGGAGGCGGTGTGGGGCATGGGCCACCGGGAGTTCGAGGAGTTCGTCGCGGACCTGTGCCGCCGGGACGGGTGCACCGGAGTCCGCCGCGTGGGCGGCGCGAACGACCTGGGCGCCGATGTGACGGGCCGCCTGCCGGACGGCCGGAAGCTCGTCGTCCAGTGCAAGCGCTACGCCAAGCACCGCTCCGTCGGCAGTCCCGACCTCCAGAAGTTCAACGGCACCGCCCGCAGCGAACACGGCGCGGACGTCCCGCTCTTCGTCGCCTCGTGCACCTTCACCCGGCAGGCCAGGGCCTTCGCGGCCCGTCACCGTCTGGTCCTCGTCGACGTCGACCTCCTCGGGTTCTGGAACAGCGGCACGGCCCTGACCGCGCTCCTCGACCTGGACATCGGCCGGTCCGGCAGCCACCGGCGGCTCGGCCCGGACAGGTGAACACCGCGCGCGGGCCGGGGCGGCCGCGGGGCGACGGCAGGGGAACGTCAGTGAAACGTTAGGGGCCCTCGACAGGCTGGGCGCATGCCGCGCCGCGGTGCCGTGTCGCCCGTGGCGGGCGCGCCACCCGGCGGCCCATCCGTCGCGTACGAGGAGACACCGCATGCCCGCTCATGTCCCGAACCGTTCCGGCCCGTCCGGCCCGTCCGGCCCGTCCAGGCGGTCGGTGCTGACGACCGCCGGCCTGGTGGCCGCCGGAGTGGCGCTCGACGGCACCGTGGGCGCGTCCAGCGCCTCGGCGGCGGCGGCGCCGGCGATCTTCTACTCGCCCCACCAGGACGACGAGGCCATCGGGCTCGCCGGGTCGATCCTGGAACACAAAGCGGCCGGGAGGCCGGTGTACCTGGTGCTGGTGAGCAAGGGGGAGAACGGCGGCCTCGCCGAATACATGAACCAGGGCGACTGCAAGACGCTCGGCGACAGGTGCTCCGCCCCCGGGCACCATCACCGGCTCGGCTGGCAGGAGAGCTGGCCGACGCCGGAGGTGGTCGCGGGCCGTACCGCCGAGTTCGCTCTCTCCGCCAAGGCCCTCGGGGTGGACAAGGTCATCAACTTCAAGCTTTCGGACGAGGCCTTCGGCGACTACGACAACTTCGTCAAGAAGGTCATGGCCAAGGTCCGGGCCCTCGCCCAGCAGTACCCCGGTGCCTCGCACAAGTTCGCGGCCGGATGGCTGGACGGGACCGACACGCACAAGGCGTGCAGCGATGCCGCCTACTGGCTCATGAAGAACGGTGAGCTCACCGACGTCCGCTTCAACTACATCTACGCGTACAAGCACTTCTCCGACCCGGCGGACCGCGGTCGCGGCGCCGACTACGTGCTCCACATCCCGGCGGCCCACATGGCCAGGAAGCGGGCGTCCATCCTGGCCTACAACACCTGGGACCCGGGCCGGAACCTCTACTCGCTCGGGTACCACAGCGTTTCGGACTGGCTGGAGCCGGCGTACGCGGACCCGCGGGAGTTCGTCTACACGCTGCCGAAGAAGTACAAGCCCGGAAAGCTCTAGAGGGTGTCTTGCCGATCCGGCCGGATCGGCAAGACACCCCTGCCCCGGAAAATCGGGGCGGCGCTCGGCAGGCGGCGGCCCGGACGCGCGTCGCACGGCGGGGCCGTGACGGCCCCGCCGGGCGACGGGTGTGGTACGGGAGGCGGGCCCGGTTGGGGCGGGGGGATCAGAACGCGAAGACGGGGTTCCCGTTGAACGTCACCGACATGGTGCACGTGTTGGAGAAGGTGTGCTTCCAGGAGACGCGGCTGCCCTGCCAGACGCCGTCCGCGGTGACCGTGACGGGGTCGTAGTGCATCGGACAGGCACGGCCGGTGTCCGGCGACGCCAGGAGCGTGTCGAAGGTGCCGGCGGTCGCCGCGAGGGCCGCGCAGGCGGCCTCCGGGTTGGGGTGGGTCCCCTGGGCGGTCGGCGCGCAGCTGAGGGTGGACGCGCGTACGACGGTGGCTGCGTCCCCCGCGCCCTTGGCGATGGTGAGGACCATCGCGGACGGGGCGTAGAGGCTGGAGGGCTTGGCTTCCGCGGCGCCGGTGGCGCAGGCCAGGCTCAGGAGGGCGGTGGCGGAGACAGCAGCGATGTGGCGACGCACGACAGGACTCTCTTTCGATTCAAAGGTTGAATGCGGTAGTTCTCTGCGCTTCGTTGTGCAGACGCCGCTGAGTCTGTCGAATGTGAAGGTCACCTGCACATCGATGACCGATTTACAGACAACTCGTTCGATTATCGGCGACCGAATGGTCGTTCTGGCAGCTCAGAGGGGGTGGGGGCGGTGCGCGACCGGTCCTTGACGGACGGTGAGCGTCCGAAGTGCCCCATGTGGCACGGTCGCTGACCTGCCGTCGGCCGTGCCCGGTTCATCGAACGTCCATCCAAGGTGACTGAATAGCACCGGTTCGCCGGAGGGGCGGGGCGGGCCGTGGTGGCAGTCGGGGTGAACCGGGCGCGGACGTGAACGGCGGTCAGTGGGTGCGGGCCCCCGACATCGCGGTGTCGACGGAGGTGTACGTCACGCCGTGGTCGGCCAGGGTCTCCGCCACGACCCCGCCGGTCGTCGTCAGGGCCAGGAGGATGTGCTCGTCGCCGATCTCCCGGTCCTTGCGGGCCAGGGCCATCCGGAGGGACTGCTCCAGCACCGCCCTGGCCTCCCGTGAGAACGGCCGGCGGCCCGAGCGCCGCGTCGGCCTCCTGGCGCCGCCCGTCAGCGCGCCCGGGCCATGGGTCTCCTCGATCCGCGCCACGATCGCTCCGACGTCGATCCCGAGGTCCGCCAGCGCCTCGGCGTCCGCCCGCGACAGCCCCGCCCGGCGCCGGGCGTCATCGAGGGCGGCCACTAGCGACGGGCGGCGGTCCGGCGGGCACAGCCCTCGCAGGGCGTCCGCCGCCCGGGTGTCCTCCCGGTCGAGCAAGGCCAGCAGCAGGTGCTCCTGGGTGACGGCCGTCGCGCCACCCCGCTCGGCGTGCTCGAACGCCCCCTTCACCACGGAACGTGCGGCCTTCGTGAACTTCTCGAACATCACTGCCTCCCGTACTTCTTGTGGACGGCCTGGCGGCTGACGCCCAGTTCGGTCGCGATCTCCTGCCACGACCACCCCTGGTTGCGCGCGCTGCGCACTTGGACGGCTTCCAGTTGTTCCAGTAGTCGCCGCAGGGCGGAGACGGCCCGGAGCCCGACTCGGGGGTCCCGGTCGCCCGCCCGTGCGGCGAGATCGGTCGCATCGGTCATGGTGTCAACGTACGTTGACAGCGACCGCATGTCAACTGTGGTTGACATGCGGTCGCTGTCGAGCACCGGGTGAGCACCGACGCCCTCGTCAACGGCGTCGTCCGGCCCGGCGGATCCTCGTCGCCCGGCCGGGGGAGTGGTGTCCGCTCCTGCCGCACCGGGTACCGCCCCGGCGCATCGGTGACGGAGCCGCCCCCCCGGTGGGCCCCACCCGGGGCCCCCACCCGGGCCCTCGCCCGGGCTGCGCGCCGCGGTCAGGGAGTGTGCGGGCCGCTCTTCACGCTCTTCCAGACGCCGCCCTCCACCGCGTGCACGGTGAGTCGGCGGTTCACCGTGTCGCCGTACGCGTCGAACGCCACCCGCCCGGTGACGCCGTCGAACGACACCTCCGCCACGGCCCGTGGCATCTTCGCCCGCGCGTCCGGGGGAAGGGTGCCGCCGTTGGCCGCCGCCACGGCCTTCACCGCCTCGATGACGGCCCAGGTCGCGTCGTACGCGTAGGCGCCGTACGCGCCGGGGTCCTCCGGGTAGCCGGCCGCCCGGTACTCGGAGAGGAAGCGGGGTCCGCCGGCCAGCTCCTCGGCGGGCGCGCCGATACCGGTGGCCAGGTCGCCCTCGGCCTTGGTGTTGGACCGGATGAACTGCGGGTCGAAGACGCCGTCGCCGCCCATCAGCGGGACGTTCACGCCCGCCTGCTTGAGCTGCTGGGAGAGCGGCGCCGCGGTGGTGTAGTACCCACCGAAGTACACGGCGTCGGCACCGGAGGCCCGGACCTTCGCGACGAGGGCGGAGAAGTCGCTCTTGCCGGGGCCGACGTGGTCCGCGCCGACGACCGTGCCACCGAGCTCGACGAACTCGCTCCTGAACCCGGTGGCGAGGCCCGTACCGTAGGAGGTCGTGTCGTCGACGACGAAGACCTTGGTCCTCCGCGCGTCGCCGTGGAGGTACCGGGCGGCGAACGGCCCCTGGTCCACGTCCGTGGCGACGGTGCGGAAGTAGGTGTCGTACGGGCGGGACGTACTCCCCCCGGCCCAGTCGGGGCCGCGCGTCAGGGCGGTGTCGGTGTTGGCAGGGGAGACGTTGACCAGGCCCGCCCGTTCGAGGGGCCCCACCATGGTCTGGGCGACCGCGGAGTTGAGCGGCCCGACGACGCCCACCACCTTGTCGTCGGCGATGAACCGGGCGGCGTTGTTCCGGCCCTCGGCGGGCACCGCCCGGTCGTCCAGCGCCTTGATCTCGAACGTCACTCCGGGGACGTGGCGGGTCCGGTTGGCGTTCCTGACGGCCAGGTCGGCGGAGTTCTTCACGCCGACGCCGAGGAAGGACAGGTCACCGCTGAGGGGCGCGTCCACCCCGATCACGACCCGGGTGGCGGCCGGGCCCGCGGCGCCTCCGGCCCCCTTGCCGCCGCCCGCGTCCGTGCCCCTGCCGCCGGCCGGCGCCCCTCCGGTGAGGTTCCAGGCCAGGATGCCGCCGGCGGCGACCGTGGCCAGGGCGACGGCCAGGACGGCGGACCGCCGGACGAGCGTGCGCCGCCGGGTACGGGCCCCTTCGTCCCGTCCGTCGTGGTCCGCCCCGCCGAGCGAGACCAGGTCGTCGTGCTGCGGCAGGGGGGTGGTGGGCGGCGTGGCCGGGAGGGTTGGCCGCTCCGGCGGGGGCGGGAGTTCGCCCTCCGGCTCTCCGGCCGGCCCGGGTACCGGTTCCGCCTTCGGGTCGGGCCGGGTGGGGGTCGGAGCCGTTTCCGTGGCCGCCTCCCCGAGGTCGGTCCGGGGGCCGGCCGTGCCGGTGCCGGGCTCCGCCGCCGGCCCCGGCAGGGTGCCGCGCAGCACCGAGGCCAGGAGCGCGGCGGCCTCGACGGCGCTCGCGCGCTGCTCCGGGTCCTTGGTCAGGAGCGCGTCCAGGACGGGGGCCAGCGGGCCGGCGTGGGTCGGTGGCCGGTGGGGGCGGGTGAAGACGGCGACGGCGAGGGCGTGGAGCCCGTCGGCGTCGAACGGCGGGCGCCCCTCGACGGCGTGGTAGAGGGTGGCGCCCAGGGCCCAGAGGTCGTTGGCCGGTGTGGGCCGCTTGCCCTCCAACTGCTCCGGCGGCATGTACTGCGGGGTGCCGATGACGGTCCCGCTGCGGCTGAGCCTGGTCGTGGCGTCCGACAGGTGGGCGATGCCGAAGTCGGTGAGGACCACCCGGTCCTTGGTCAGGAGCACGTTGTCCGGCTTGATGTCGCGGTGGACGATCCCCGCCTCGTGCGCCTCGGTCAGGGCGTCGAGCATGGCGGCGCCGATCTCGGCCACCCGTCGCACCGGCAGCCGGCCCTGCTCCCGGACAGCCGCGGCGAGGGACTGGCCCCGGATGAACTCCATGACGATGACAGGTGCGCCGTCGTGCTCCACGACGTCGTGGATGGTGATGATCCCGGGGTGGCTGAGCGTGACCGCCGCCCGGGCCTCGCCGGTGAAGCGCCGGAGCAGTGTGGCGCGTTCGCCGTCGTCCAGCCCGGGCGGGAAGAGGATCTCCTTGACGGCGACCTCGCGGCCGAAGAGCTGCCGGTCGACGCCCCGCCAGACCCGGCCCATGCCGCCCTGGCCGATCAGCTCGACCAACTGGTAGCGCCCGGCGATGACTGCGGAGTTCTCCTCGTTCACGCGCACACTCTAGGACCTGCCCAGCCGATCATGTGACGAGCCGGGGGCACCGGCCCACGGTCCCGCGGAGAGCCTCGGCAACGCCCCGAACGCCGGGGCGGCGGCGGGTCCCGTCCCTCAGCGCGTCAGGAAGCGGGCGGCCGGAGGGCCGCCACCGTCCACCTCGCCCGGGTCGACAGGGCACTCAGCGCCTTCGCCGCGTTCCCGCCGATCCTCTCCAGCAGGCGCTCGCCGTGGGCCATCGTCGTGCGGGCGAGGCCCACTTCGCCGGCCCCGGCGGCCGCGAGGGTCAGTTCCAGGTGCTCCTCGGTGACCCGGCGGCCGAGGCCCAGGCGGTAGCCCTCGGGGTAGGCGTCGAGCGCCTCCCGCGCCCGGTCCAGGGCCCGGGACGCCGCCGCGCGGTCCCCCGTGCGGCGTTCCAGACGGGCCAGTACGTACGCCTCGGAAGCCCGGTCCCGGGGCGTCTCCTGGAGAGAGAGGAGCCAGGACCGGGCGCGCGCCGCCTGGGCGTGGTCCCCCAGACGTTCCAGCGCCCGGCTCAACCGCCGCAGCCGGTCCGCGTCCGGGCCGGTGTCGTCCAGCAGCCGGACGAGAGCGGTCCTGGCGTGCTCGACGCGACCCTGCCGGTGCGCCAGGTCGGCCCAGACGAACGCGCTCTCCGCACGCTCCCGGTCCTCCGCGTGCTCCCGCTCCCGCGCACGGGCCCACGCCACCGCGCTCGCGGCGTCGGTGATCAGCCCGGCGGTGGCGGCACGCAACAGCGGTACGTCCTCGGGCCGGCCGTACGCGGCGACCAGCTCCGCGGCCAGCCACCGTTCCTCATGGCGCTCGGACCGTACGGCGTTCTCGCACTCCAGCAGGAACCGCAGCACCGGAAGGTCGCCGTCACGGCGGTCCTCGCACAGCGCGCGCAGCACCCCGGCGCGCAGTACCGGATCGGCGGCGGCCTCCTCCCGTGCGGCGCTGTCACCGCGGCGCATCCGCTCCAGCACCTCCCGCCCGGGGCCGAGGACGATGTCCCGCAACGGCTGCCGGTAGGACTCCTCCAGCCGGTACGCGCACAACTCCTCCGCGTTGAGCAGGAGGAAGTCCGGCTCGGTGCGCCGGGTGGCCGCCTCGGCCAGGGCGTGCAGTTCGGCGAGCGGGCGGTCCGGCAGCCCCAGCCCCCGGACCAGCGCCTCACGCTGCGCGTCCAGGTCCGGAGCGAACTCCTCTCGCGCCTCCGCGTCACCCCGGCGCACGGCGGCCCGCAGGCCCTCCTCGTCCAGGCCGGCCGTCACGTCCTCGCACCACCAGGGCAACCGGACCAGGATTTCGAGCGCCTCCGTCACCGAGTCGGCGAGCAGTGAGGCGTACCCGTCGGAGGAGGCGTGCAACACGGCCGTTCCCCCGCAGAGGAAGTACGTCCCGCCGGTGGCGTCACCGGCGATCGCCTCCAGGGACGCTCCGGACGCCAGGCGCACCTCTTCCACGTGATACGCCCGGTCGATGTCGAAGTCGAACGGGAAGGCGGCCTGTTCGGCGAGGTCCGGGCGGCTGCGCAACAGTTCCAGGGCTCGGTCGGTCATACGGAGCAACCCTAAGCGCAGCCCTGCCGGGAGCCGATGGGGGCCTCAGTTCATCAGCAGCAGCCGCGTGTTCGGCACGAGCTTGCGGTTGACGCTGGTGCTCTGCACGAAGATGGTGAAGTCGTCGTTGTGGTCGGGCCTGATGCGCACCTCCACGTCCGGCAGGCCGAGCAGGGCCCGGGCCTCGGGTCCCGCGTACACCCGGTCCGTCTTCTTCTCCAGCACCGCTATCCGCTTCCGCGCCTGGATCTTCTCCGACTTGCTCAGCTCGTAGAACGCACCACCGGTCCGGTAGGTGTGACCGCTCTCGACGACCCAGTCCCGGATTCCCGCGTCCCGTGTCACCGGGATCAGCTGGTACTCCGACGCCTTCACCGGCGTGAGGCCCGCCGCCTTGATCGTGTCCTTGTTGACCGCTTCGGCACCCGTCGAGAACACCGCGCGCGACCCGCGGATGCCCTTGGTGCGGCCCACCATGAACTTCTCGGTGGCCTGCTGGATGACCTGCCCGGCCTCCTCCAGGCCCTGCGTGCTCGTAGCGTCCCAGATGGCGATGTTGTCCTTCGGGAAGCCGCACTGCATGGCCTCGCGCTTGCCCATCTGGTCCGGCACGAGGACGGCGAGCGTCCAGTTGACCCCCTGCGTCTCGATCATCTCCGCCACGGCCGCGACCAGTTCACCCGCCTTCCTCGACGGGGCGTCCGGGCAGCGGTGACTCGCGTTCTCCTGCCCGTCGGTGAGAATGAACGTCAGGAAGCTGTGGTCGCCGTACAGTTGCGCCGTCTGCGCCAGCTCCCGCTGCGACTTCAGCGCGGCCGCCAGCAGGGCCGTCATCCCCCCGACCCGGTACAGCTCCTTCAACGACGGCATCCGCAGCACGTCCTTGTCGTAGATGACGCAGTCCACCGTGTCCGCGAAGACGTACACCGTGACGCGGGTCTCCTGGTCCAGCTCCCTGGACCGGCGGGCGAGGTAGGCGATCTGCTGGTCGGCGACCTCGACGACCTTGCGGCTCAGGCCCGACATGGACGAACTGGCATCCAGCACGAGAGCAACGTGGTTGATGTAGTTCTGGGTTCCGGACATGACATCCCCCTGGTTTCCGGCGTTCCGAATCGATGGATCCACCGTCTCACCCACCACTGACAATCGACCGTGGACAGCGGTCGCGGGCCTCGCCGGACACCGAGCCCACCCTCTCCCGTCCCGCCTCCTCCGTCCCCACCCCCACCCCGCGTCCCGATGAGTTCCGGCCGGGCGGCGCGTCCAACGGGTGGGCGTCGCGGAACGTGGTACGACGCTGCCCGGTACGAGACACCACGGAGGACACCATGACGACCGCCCCCGACGACCCGTCCGCCCCGCCGCCCGGCCGCCCGCCCGTGGTCGACCTCGCCACCTGGCAGGCCGCCCGTGACGAGCTGCTGGTCCGGGAGAAGGCCCACACCCACGAGGGGGACGCCATCGCGGCGGCCCGTCGCCGGCTGCCGATGGTGGAGCTGGACGGGACGGTCGAGGTCGTCGGTCCCGACGGCCCGGTCCGGTTCCTGGACCTGTTCCAGGGGCGCGACGAGCTCGTCGTCTACCAGCACATGTGGTACGACGGAGCACCCCACCAGGGGCAGTGCGAAGGCTGCACCACCACGGTCTGGCACCTCAAGGACGCCGTCTACCTCAACGCCCGCGGCGTCTCGTTCGCCGTCCTGACCACGGGCCCCTGGGACGAGGTGGCCCCGTACGTCGCGTTCATGGGCTACACCCAGCCCTGGTACTCCGTGCGCGGCGTCGACGCGCCGATCGGCGGCGAGATGGGCCACCTCGTCTGCTTCCTGCGCGACGGCGACCGCGTGTTCCTCACCTACTCCACCACGGGCCGTGGCAACGAGCGGGTGAACGGGTCCCTCGGCCTGCTCGACATGACCCCCTACGGACGCGGCGAGGCCTGGGAGGACAACCCCGACGGCCGGCCCCGGGGTCACGAGCCGTGCTGGTCCTGGCGGACGGACGCGGACGGCAACGCCACCTGGGGCCCGACCAGCCGCCCCGTACCGCAATGGACCCGTCCCGGTGCCGCGCCCGTGCGCACGCTCGGCCGCCACGGCCACCACCACTGACGCACCGTCGGGCGACGGTGCGCGTGCGCGACGCGCGGGCCGTGCGCGTGCGGGCCGTTGCGCGTGCGGGCCGTGTGCGGGCCGGGAGAACCGGGGAAGGGCAGGACGTGCTGCGTACGCAAGGCCCCCTGAGCAGGGCATTCCTGGTTCGCCGAAGGTTTCCCCAAGGCCGGGGCGCCACGGTGCTGTCACGGTCGGCTTCCGCAGCCGACGAAAACCGCCCGACAGGGAGTCCTCATGCGACGCATACGCATCTCGGCGTCGGCCTTGGCCATGACGGTCGTCGCGGCCACCCTCACCGTGTCCGGTGCCGCGGCCGTGACCTCCGGAGCCGGGCCGGCCCCGGCCCCGGCGCCGGCGCCGGCCGCGGCACCGGCCCCGGTGGCGCCGGCGGCCCCCGTGGTCCCCATCTCGCCCTCGGAAGTCCGCGATTACGCCTGGTTCAACACCAAGGCCGAGAGCCAGGACATGCACGCCGGGGTCTCCGGCCATGTACGCCGCCTCATCGACGCCGCGCCGCCCGGCGCGACCCTTTCCCTGACCCTCTACTTCTTCAACCGGCAGGAGGTCCTCGACGCCCTCCGCGGCGCCGCCGCCCGGGGAGTGCGTGTACGCATCGTCATCAACGGCAGCCAGGTCCACGACGGCGACGCCTACTACAAGGCGCTCAAAGCCACCCCGTCGATCAAGGTGGTGGAGTGCGGTCGGAGGCGTTCCGACGGACAGTCCACCCGCGGCTGCATGAGCGACCGCTCCGGGGCGTCGCCGCTGCGCAACCCGCCTCTCATGCACAACAAGTTCATGACGATATCCAGCGTGCGCCTGGCTGGAGGGGGAACGGCCAGGAACGTCCTCTACGTCTCCTCCGCGAACCTCGACCACTACACCGCGTACGAGAACGCCCTCACCGTCAGTCATGCCGGCCTGTACGCGGACTACCTGACCTATTTCAACGCCCTGATGCGCCACGGCGCCTCGGGAGACGTCGACGACGACTACGGCAGGACCGCCAAGGCGGGCGCGCACCGTGTCCTCACCTTCCCGAGGAAAGAGGCCGCCGGGGGCCGGCCGGGCGGCGGGAGCAACGACCCGATCGTCGACATCCTGACCCGTACCCCGTGCGCGTCCACCGGACGGACGCGCATCGACCTGGCCAACTTCCGCATCCAGCGGACCGCCGTCGTCAAGGCGCTCAAGGACGCCCGCGAGCGGGGCTGCCGCGTCAGGATCGTCACCGGTGCCGTCTCGGGCGCACCGCACGACGCGGGTCCGCCGATGCGGGCGCTGGTCGACCTGGCACGGGCCATGCCCGTGCACCTCTGCGGCTACACCCCCGGCGGGGGGATCCCGATGCACGAGAAGTTCATGATCGTGCGTCAGGGCGCGAGGTCGACGCTCTACGTGGGCAGCCACAACCTCACCTACCGGGCGCTGCGCCAGAACGACGAGAACATCCTGGCGCTGCGCGACCACGCTCTCGGCGGACCGTTCCAGCAGAGGTTCGAGTCGCACTACCGCACGTGTCTGCCGTGGAAGCCCCGGCCGAACGTCACCACGACGACCAACGCCGCCGACCACGAGGACACCGACTGAACCACCCGGGGGAACACATCGGCGCCGGCCTGGCACGGGGGTCCAGGCCGGCGCCGAGCCACGGTCGCGGCCCCGCCCCGGGACCACCGGGCCACCCACCCCACGCCCGGCCCTACGGATCACCGCCGGTCCGGCCCTCGGACGGCAACGCCTCGGGGAGCGTCCGCGCACCCCCGGCCCCCGGCCCGTCCATGTGGTCGGCGGCCCGGTAGTGGTACGCGTCGGCCCACCAGTCGTCGTCCACCCCGTGCCCGGCCGTCCCGTCGCCGGCCTCGCCCCCGTCACCGCCCTCGTGGACGATCCGGTCGCCCCCACGCCACCCGCCGTGGTCGTCGAGGCTCCGCCGGACGAGGTCCCGCCGCCGCTCGTCCAGTGCGGCGAGAGCCGGATGCGACGCGGCGCGGATCCGGTCGCCCAGCGGGTCGCCGTACGCCGTGCGGGCGCGGACCGCCTTTCCGGCGCGGTCGGTGAGACACAGTGCCGCCAGGCCCACCGCGGCCACCGCGGCGGCCGCCCATTCCAGAACGCCCCGCGGGCGGGCCGCGAACAACAGCGCGGCCGCCAGGACCCAGAACTGCATGAGGAGCAGCACGCCGACGCAGGCGCAGCAGGCCCGGAGCTGTCCCCCCTCGTGGTCGGGCAGACGCGGGATCTCGGGAAGCATGGCGTCGCGTGCGCGGCGGTACGCGCTCCGCCGCGCGCCGTACTCCTCGTCGTACCGGTCGATCCAGCCGATGGGCACCGGCTCGGGGCCGTGCCGCCGCAGGGCGTCCAGCAGGGCGGCGGGCAACGGGTGGCCGGGCGCCCGTTCCGCGTCGCGGCCCGCCTCGGTCAGGCGCACCGCCCCTTCCCCGTCGATGTCCAGGTAACCGCCGAGGAGCAGCTCGGCGGCCGCCGCCCCGGTCGCCCCGTCCGCGATCGCGGCGGCATGGTACGGCTCCAGCTCCGCACCGGCGACCAGCGCGAGCGCGGCACGCCGGATCCGCGCCCGCCGATGCCAACGGAGGCCGATGGCCCCGTACACGACGGTGACCACGGCGCACACGGACGCGGCGACGACGAGGTGGAGCACGCGCCGACGCTACGTGGACGGGCCACGTTCCCGCACCGGATTTCCGCCTCCCCGGGGGCGCGCTCGCACGACGTTCCGGGAACAGCCGCCGATCGGTGACACCACCGTGTCCGATCAGCGAAAGGCTGCTTACATGGGGGCCAGCGAGAACGCCACCCGGCGTCGGCCGTGGGAAGGCCGCTCGAAGGCCGAGCGGCCGGGTCCGGCACGTGCCCGCTCCACGAGCTTCCGTCGGCTCCATGCATGCGGCTCCGACGACAGGGCATCGAATCTGGCATATGCGCGATGGAGCGGTCGAGACACGAGGGATCGAGGTACGTGCGATGGGCGGTTCCTCCAGATCGCCGAAGGCGGGCGAAGGGCGTCAGGGGTTGCAGCGTCTGTTGGGTGACGCGCTGGACCGCCTGGGCCTCGGCGCGTACGCCGTGGACGCCGACGGGTTCATCGCGGCGGTCAACGCGCAGGCGGAGGTCCTGCTCGGGCGCACCGCGGACGAACTGCTCGGGCAGGACGCGCACGACCTGCTGCACCGGGACGCCCGCGGGATGGGTATGCCCCGGAGCCAGTGCTCGATGATGGAGGCCTTCATCGCCGGCCGGGCACGGCAGGAGGACCTGGGCTACTTCGAGCGCGGGGACGGGTCACTGCTGGCGATGTCCTGGCTGGTCGCCCCGCTGCGGCTCACCGCGGGGCAGACGGGCGGACTGGTGACGTTCCACGAGTACGATCCGGCCGGCGCGCACCTGCCCGCGCCGGCCATCGAGGCGGGGCTGCTCCCGGAGCTGGAGCGGCTGGCCCTGCTGGCCGAGACCACCACACAGCTCACCGCCACCCTGGACGTGGAAGAGGCACTGGACCGGCTGGTGCGCCTGGTGGTCCCGCTGCTGGCGGAATGGGCCGTCATCGACCTGATCACCGACCGCGACGAGGTGTGGCGCACGGTCGTCGCCTGCGCCAAGGACGGTTCGGTCGTACGCCGGGATGATTTGGAGGGGGCCATGCCGCCGGTGCCCCCGGCCTCGCCGATGCCGTTGTCCCGGGCCCTGCGGGGCGCCGGCGCCACGGTGGCGACGCCCCAGACGTACCAGGGACCACCGGACTCGGGCATAGCGGTGGAGCAGCGCAACCTGTTCGACGCCACCGGCATCCACTCGGCCGTCATCGCTCCCATCCGGGGACTGCGGGAGGTTCTCGGAGCCCTCACCCTCGGGAGATCCGAGCGGCCGGAGACGTTCACCACGGCCGACATCCCACTGGTCGAGGACATCACCCGCCGTGCCGGGCTCGCGCTCGACAACGCCCGTCTCTACCAGCGCCAGCGCAAGGTCGCCGAGACCATGCAGCGGCACCTGCTGCCGCAGATGCCCCGCACGCCAGGCCTCCAGATGACCGCTCGCTACCTGCCCGCACCCCACGCCTCCCAGGTCGGCGGCGACTGGTACGACGCCTTCCACCTGCCCGACCGGTCCCTCGCCCTCGTCATCGGCGACGTCGTGGGGCACGATCTGGACGCCGCGGCCGGCATGGCCCAGCTCCGCAACATCCTCCGCGCCTACGCGTGGTCCCAGCAGGAGCCGCCCGGCGTCATCGTCAGCCGCTTCGACCGGGCGCTGCCGCACATCGCGGAGGTCGCCATGGCCACCCTGGTGCTCGGCAAGCTGGAAGCCGGGACGGACGGCCAGTGGCACCTCGAGTGGACGAACGCCGGACACCCGCCGCCGCTCCTGGTCACGGGCGACGGGCAGGCCCGGTACCTCACCGACGGCCATGGACTGCTGCTGGGGACCGAGGCCCGTATCGCCCGGAACAACGCCACCTGCGTGCTGCCGCCGCTGTCCACCCTGGTGCTCTACACCGACGGTCTGATCGAATCCCCGCGGCACCCCCTCGACCACGGCATGGAACGGCTGCGCCGGCACGCCGCGTCCCTGGCCCACCGGTCACCGGAATCCTTCATCGACCTGCTCATGGAGCGGACCCGCCCCGTCGACAACGACGACGACGTGGCCGTACTCGTGATCCGCATCCCGGCGCGGGACCAGCCCACCGACGGGCCGGTCGGCAGGTAGCCGCCCGGCGGGACCGGACGCCGATGACGCCGGTTCATCGTTTCCGGCCGGTCAGGGCCGCCGCCACCGTCAGCACCGTCCCCACGAGGAGCGGCCCGAGCGCGGCGGGCGGGAGCCACACCGGGGGCTCCTGCCCGGGCGCGGTGTGCCACAGCGCCGCGCAGCCGGCGAGGAACGAGAGGCCGATGCAGGCGTTGAGCACCAGGAGGGCCCGCGCCATGCGGCGGGCCGAGGCGCGACTGCCCGGGCGATGGGGTGGCGAAGGAGGAAGTCCGCCCGCGAACGGCCCCGCGCCCACGGGCAATTCGTCACGGGGCGTAATGCGCAGCGTCATTTCCGCACAAGCGGCCATCACCACCGTGACCCCGGCGTAAATGAGGACCGGCGTAAAGGCGCTGCCGAACGACCGTTCCGCCCAGGCGTCCACGCCGTCGATGCCGATGTGCCCGGGGATCAGGTCCGGCAGCCGCGGATAGCGGATCGCCCCCCACACCACCAGCGTGGCGAGCAGCGCGACGCTGGGGAGGAACCACCGTCGGAGACCGGGGGACAGGAGAAGCATGAGCATGATCGTCGACGGTCGCCACGGAATTGCCAAGACGGAACCCGGCCAAGCGGGGGTGTTTTTCGGGCGCCCCGCTTCGCATCCATTCATGAGGCATTCATGTGATGAGTGGTCATGTGGCCTGCGCTAGGCTTCTTTGCCAAGCCATTACGCTTCCTTGGGGTGCGGGGTGCTCATTCGGCGTTTGCCCGGACAGGTCGTCCGGCGGGGCGCCCCGCCGCGGCCGCGGGGGAGCGCGCCCGGCCGACCGCTCGACCCGACCGATCGGCCCCGACCGGATCGACCGATCGACCCCGACCGGATCGACCGAGCGATCCGGCCGATCCGCCGCCCGTCCTGGTGGACGACGAGGGAGAGGTGACGGCCGGCTTCGGTCTCCAGGTCGTGGCGGGTACCGACGCCGGGCAGGACGGTGGTGCGCGTGTGGGTCGTGGGATCCATGGCGTACTCCGTGGCGAGGTGGTGGAGGCGCGCGGGGTTCGCGCCGCTCCTGGGGTGCCGATCGATGGGGTCGATCGGTCGGCCGGCCGCGTCGACCCTCGCCTTCCATGACCCCGCCGACGACGACAGCTGCCGGGACTCGGCGACACTCGCGCCGCACGAGGCATCCGCCCTGGGCGCGCTGCTGACGCCCGACCCGGTCGCGCACCTGCGGCCCCCTGGAAATCGACCTCGTCACCGAGCACATCGAGGTCACCGCACGCTCGCCGTACGCGGACCGCACCCTGGGCTCGACCCGGGCCCGCACGCGCACCGGAGCGTCCGTCGTCGCCGTACTGCGCCGCACCGCCGCCGTCCCGTCCCCCGCCCCCGACCTCCGCCTCGCGATCGGCGACACCCTCGTCGTCGTCGGCACCCGCGAAGGCGTCGACGCCGTCGCCGGACTGATCACCGGAGGATAGAGGCCGTGCACGACACCACCGCCATGCTCATCGAGCTCGGGGCCGTCATCCTCGCCCTGGGCATCCTGGGCATCCTGGGCATCCTGGGACGCCTCGCCGGACGCGTCGGCTTCTCGCCCATACCCCTCTACCTGCTCGCCGGCCTGGCCTTCGGCCGCGGCGGTCCCTGGACGAGGTGCTCAGCGCCACCGTGCGCCGTACCGGGGCCTTGGCCGGGGGCGTCCACCTGGCGGCCGCCCTGAGCCAGACGGTCACCGTGGCCGACGTGACCAGTGTGGTCGCCGACCAGATCCTGCCCGCCTTCGGAGCCCAGGGCATGGTCCTCTGCGCCGCCGATGCCGGACGCCTGAAGATCATCGGGTACCGGGACTACGACCCGCGCACCATCGCCCGTCTCGACGGCCTGCCCCTGGACACCGACCTCACCCCCGCCGGGCACGTCCTGCGCAGCGGCTTCCCCGCCTTCTTCGCCGACCCCGACCACATGACCCGGGAACACCCTCGCGCCCCCGCGCTGAGCGGCAAGCAGGCCTGGGCCTTCCTGCCCCTGCTGGTGTCCGACCGCCGCGTCGGCTGCTGCATCCTGTCCTACGACCGGCCGCACCCCTTCAGCGCGAGCGACCGTGCCGTCCTCGTCTCGCTCGCCGGCCTGATGGCCCAGTCGATGGACCGCGCCCTGCTGTACGACGCCAAACACGACCTCGCCCACGGTCTGCAACAGGCCCTGCTGCCGGTGACCCTGCCCCACGTCCCCGCCCTCGACGTCGTGGCGCGGTACCTGCCGGCCGCGCACGGCATGGAGGTCGGCGGCGACTTCTACGACCTGATCCGCCTCGGCGACACCACCGTCGCCGCGGTCATCGGAGACGTACAGGGCCACAACATCTCCGCCGCCGCGATCATGGGCCAGGTCCGCACCGCCGTCCACGCCACCGCCGGCGCGGCGCCCGGTGACGTCCTGGCCCGTACCAGCCGCGTCCTGCTGGACCTCGAGACCGACCTGTTCGTCTCCTGCCTCTACGTCCACATCGACCTCGCCGCCCGGCGGCTCCACCTCGCCAGCGCGGGGCACCCTCCTCCGCTCCTCCGCACCTCCGCGCCCGCCCCGGACACCCGTGTCCTGGAGGTGGACCCGGGCCCCGTCCTCGGCATCGGCCTCGGCATCGAGGCCGGCTATCCCGTCACCACGGCACCCTTCCCCGCCGGGGCACTCCTCGCCCTCTACACCGACGGGCTCGTGGAGTCCCCCGGCACCGACATCACGCGCTCCATCACCGACCTCGCCCGGCACCTCACCCGGAGCGGCCACCAGCCGCTCGACGAGCTGGCCGACGGCCTCGTCCGCCTCGCCCACCCCCACGGCGCCTACACCGACGACATCGCCCTGCTGCTCCTGCGCAGCCGGTGACCCGGCCCCCCGGCGAGCCCCGCTCCGGGTGCGGCCGTCGCGTCCGTCAGTCCGGAACCGGGAGGGCGCACAGGTCCTCCAGTCCCGGGAAGGGGGTGTCCGGCCGGAGCCGGCGGTACGCGATGTCGACGAACGACAGCGGTACCCACTTCGACGGGCGCTCGTCGATCTGGTGCACCACCGCTTCGAGGATGCGGTCGCGCAAGTCCAGCCACGGGAAAGCCGCTCGGGCGGCGTCGAGCACCGCCCGGTCCACTTCCTCCGCTCCGAAACCGAAGACGTCGGCGCCGATGCCGAGGTGCGCCAGGGCGACGACCGGCTGCTTGTGGACCGCGATCCCGCCGGAGGTGTGCAGCGCCACCGCGTCCCAGATCAGGTCGACGGCGGTGTCGGGCAGGCCGTGCTCCCGGGCGAACCGGGCGGCCCGGAAGGCGCCGTCCACCTCGAACCGGTGGGGACCGCCGCCCTCTTCGGTCAGACCGATGTCGTGCAGCACCGTCGCCAGGAAGAGGGTCTCGTCGTCGTAGTCGGTCCCCGCGACCAGGTTCCTCACGGTGGCGATGCTGCGGGCGTAGAAGTAGCTGCGGACACAGTGGTTGAGCAGGTAGGCGGGGGAGTGCTCGGCGGTGAAGGCGACCGCGGCCTCCGTGGCCGCCGTCCGCGGCCACGTCCCGATCTCCTCCGGAAGGGTGTCGAGCGGGTTCACCGTTCCGCCCTCCCGCGCCCGACCGCCATGGATACCGATCGTGTTCCGCACGATCCACCTTCCCTTCGCATCCGCTCATCGAGGTGATGGGGACACGCTAGGAGCGACCGCACCCGCCGTACGATGGCCGAGTGGACGTGATTCCCAAGGATCTGGCCAAGGTCGCGCTGGTGGTCCAGCGCGGCTTCGTTCCGCTGGACGTCGCCGTCCCGCAGCAGGTGTTCGGTCGCTGGCCGGACCACCTCACCGCCTCCCGGCCCGGCGGCAACCCCTACGAACTGACCCTGGTGGCCCCCGCTTCCGCGGACGGGCCTTGGGTACCCCGCGAGGCCGCGGCGCTGGACCGGCTGGAGACGGCCGGCACCGTGATCGTGGCCGGTGTGGAGGACCCGAGCGCCCCCGTGGACGCGGATCTCGTCGAGGGGCTCCGGGACGCGTACCACCGGGGCAGCCGCATGGTGTCGATCTGCACGGGCGCGTTCGCGCTGGCGGCGGCCGGGATCCTGGACGGCCGGAGCGTCACCACCCACTGGCACTGGGCGGGACTGCTGCGGGAGCGGCACCCCTCGGTGACGGTTCGTGAGGCGGAACTGTACGTCGAGGACACCGGCGTCTTCACGTCGGCGGGCGTTCTCGCCGGGACGGACCTGTGCCTGCACCTGTTGCGGCTCGACCACGGCCAGGTCGTCGCCAACGCGATGGCCAGGTTCCTGGTCAGCCCGCCGCACCGGGAAGGCGGACAGGCCCAGTTCATCGAGCACCTTCCGCCGGCCGGCGACCCGGACATGGCCGCCGTGACCGCCTGGATACTGGAGCACCTCGACGAACCGCTCAGTCTGGAGACCGTCAGCCGGCACAGCCATATGAGCACCAGGACACTGCGCCGCCGGTTCCGGGCCGTGACCGGCACGAGCGTCATGCACTGGGTGGCCGTGCAGCGGGTGGCCCGGGCCCGGGTCCTCCTCGAAACCACTCGCCTCGGTGTCGACGAGATCGCGCACCGCTGCGGCTTCGGCTCCGCGGAGTCGCTGCGGGTGCACTTCTCCGCGCAGACACGGACGAGCCCGTCGGCGTACCGCCGTACCTTCGCCGGCTGAGCGTCCCCCGGGGCGCGGCCCCCGGCGGGCAACCCCGGCAACCCCGCGTTCCTGGCCAGCGCGCCGCCGAATGGCCCGAACTCGTGGGGGTGCGCCAGTGCCTGACACGGTGTCACCGCAGGTCGGGGGAGTGGTGTCGAGGGCGGCGCCGCTCGCGTGCCGATGCCGGTCGGCTCGAATCGGCACCCGCCGACCGTGAAGGGCAAGGCACGTACCCCACCGGGCCCGAAGTATGACCGACCGGTCGAGGGCGGACCCGAAAAGGGGGGAGAAAGGCGGGGATGGCGGCGGCGGGGCCGCGTCGAGGCAGGCCGGTCTCCGCCGTTGCCGGAGGGGACGGCGCCCACCTAGCTTGGGGCACTGCGCCGACGGAGGGGCGGGGAAACCGGCCCGTGCCGCCGGCCGGCGAGAAGCACGTCAGTCCTGCTCATCTCACGACGAAGGGATACGACGATGGCCTACGAGCGTCCCACCCTCACCAAGGTCGGCGACTTCCAGAAGGTGACCGGTCTGGCCGGCACCGGCAGCCCCGACCTGCTGGGCGGTCACAGCCTGCTGTGACACCGGCCGCCCCGGCGGTGTTGTTGACATGTACATGAAATAGCGGGCCGCCGGGTCCGGAGGGTGGGCGGCGCACACGCGCCGCCCACGCTCCGAAAGCCGTCGGCACCATCGACCAGGAGGGGCTGCCCATGACGACCGGCACGTCGTTCCCCGCGAAGGCCGACTGGTTCGTGGTCCTCCCGGACACCGATGCCGTCGCGGCCCTGGCCGCCCGGGTCCGCCCCGGCGCGGTGCGGCAGATCCACCACGCCTCGGGCCGACCCTGGCTCCTGGGACGCTGGCCGTCCCACGGCCTCACCACGGCGGCCTGCGGACGGACCCGCCTGTGCGTGCTGGGACAGCACGCGGTGACGGAACAGGACGCCCTGCGAGCCGCCCGTACCGGCTCCGTCGAGGCCGCCGAACACCTCGCCCGCACCTGGCCGGGCAGTCACCACCTGCTCGTCAGTTCCGGTGGTACGACCCTGGCCCGAGGCACCGTCAGCGGCGTACGCGCCCTGTTCACCGCCACCGCCCCCGGCACCGGCGGCGCGGGCGTCGCGGCCGACCGCGCCGACGTCCTGGCCGACCTGCTCGACGCGGACCTCGACGAGCGCCGGCTCGCCGTCCACCTGCTCAGCCCGGGCATCCTGCACCCGCTGACGGCGCACACGGTCTGGCGGGGCGTGGACGTCGTGCCCGGCGACCACCGACTGACCCTGGACGCCCACGGCCGCGCCCGCGTCAGCCGGTGCTGGTCCCCACCGCCCGCCGACCTGCCCCTCGCCGAGGGCGCCCGGCTGGTCCGCGACAGGCTGGCCGACGCGGTCGCCGTACGCGTCACCGGCGGGGAATCCGTCAGCGCCGATCTGGGCGGCGTCGACTCCACCGCGGTGGTGTGCACGGCCGCCCGTACGGGCACCAAGATCACCGCGTACACGGCCGCGATCCACGACGTCATGGGCGACGACGTCACCTACGCCCGGCGCACGGCGGAGGCCCTGGACACGCTGGAACACCTGGTCGTGCCCGCGACCGCCGTGCCCCTGACCTTCGACCGCGTGGACGCACTCGACGACGCCCTCGACACACCGTCGCCGTACGCCGTCAACCGGCACCGGCGCATGTACATCATCGAGCGGGCCGCCGAACGCGGTACCACCGTCCACCTCAGCGGCATGGGCGGGGACGAACTGTTCAGCGGCGCCGCCGCCCACGTGCACGGCCTGCTGCGCCGGCACCCCGCCGCCGGATGGCGGCACGCCCGCGGCTTCGTCTCCCGGCACCGGTGGTCCCGCCGGGAGGCGGTGCGGCAACTGCTCGACGGCCGTTCCTACGGGGCGTGGCTCCAGCAGGTGGCCGACGACCTCACCCTGCCCCAACCGCCCCTGTCCGTACCCCTGTTCACCTGGGGCATCCCGCCACGGCTGCCCCCCTGGGCCACCGGCGACGCGGTCGGGGCGGTACGGGACCTGGTACGCGAGCAGGCAGCGGAGGCCCAGCCGCTCGGCACCGGGCACGGTGCCCACCGGGAGCTGGCCACGATCCGCACGCTCGCCCGCTTCGCCCGGCACGTACAGCAGATGTCCGAACCGCTGGGCATCACCTTCGCCGCCCCCTACTACGACGACCTCCTCATCGAGGCGGCCCTCGCCGTCCGCCCCGAGGAGCGGGTGACGCCCTGGCGGTACAAACCACTGCTCGAACACGCCATGCGCGGTGTCGTCCCCGACACCAGCCGCCATCGCACCACCAAGGCCCACGCGGCCTTCGAGGAGGAAACCGGGCTGCGCCGCCACCGGTCGTCCCTGCTCGCCCTGTGGGAGCACTCCCGCCTGAGCGACCTGGGGCTGATCGACGCGGAGGTCGTACGCGACTGGTGCCGCCGGCCGCTCGCCGCCGACCTGGAGAGCGCGCTGCTGCACGCCACCGTCGGCTGCGAGACCTGGCTGCGCTCCCGGGAACGATCCACCTGCCCGGCGGACCGGGCACCCACCGACACAGGAGACGTTCCGGCATGACGATGACCCTGCGCCCCGACGTGGTGACGGCCGAGACCGAGTACGGGATGGCCCTGCTCGACCAGAGCAGCGGCGAGTACTACACCCTCAACCCCACCGCGGCCCTCATCGTGCGTGCCCTCCTGGACGGCACCACGACCGACCAGGCCGTGACGGTACTCACGGAGAAGTACGACGTGAGCGCCCAGGAGGTCGAGGAGGACATCACCCGCATCCTCCAGGAACTGCGTGCCGCCCGACTGCTGACCGACTGAACCCACGATCCGCTGGTGCGGTGCCTTGCCCCCAGCCGGACACCCACGGTCCGCGGCAACCCGGAGGGAAATCCGTGTCCACCTCGCAAGTCGTCCCGCACGATCCCCGGTCGGTCCCCCTCGGGCCGAGACTGGTCACCCGGCTGGTCGTCATCTGCGCCCACGTGCTCGCCCGCCGGCCACCGGCCCGCATCCGCGCGGTCCTGCGGCGGCTGCGCAAGGGCGCGCGCCCCGCCACCCTCGCCGAGGCGGCCAAGGCCCGCGAGACCGTCCTGGCCGTCAGCCTGGCCGCCGGGGGGCAACAGGGCTGCCTCGCCCGCTCCCTGGCCACCGTGCTGCTGTGCCGACTGCGGGGCCGGTGGCCGACCTGGTGCGTCGGAGTACGCACCCAACCCCCCTTCGCCGCACACGCGTGGGTGGAGGCCGAGGGGGTGCTCGTCGGCGAGGGTGCGCCGGCGGACTACTTCCAGCGGTTCTTCACCGTGGACTGACCGTGGCCGCACCCCCGTCCGCGCGGCAGCCCGCGCAGCCCCCGGTGCCCCGGCGAGCCCTCCGCCGGCTCCCGGCGGCCGCTCCACCCGCGCGAACACCGGCGAACGGCGCGCCCGCCCCGGCGGAACCCGCCCGGGGGCGGCGCCCACCCACGGGCGGCACGGCCGCGGCAGCCGCACGCGGCACGCTCGCACGCCTCCGGCTCGTCCTGGCCCACCTCGGGCCCCACCGCCGGGGCATCCTGGCCGGCACCGCCCTGTCCCTGGCCGGGAGCCTGTTGGCGCTCGCCCAGCCCCTGGTCGCCAAGCGGATCGTGGACGCCCTGGACCGGGGGCAGCCCGCCATGGGACCGCTCGCCGTGCTCAGCGCGTTGGTCGTGGTGGGCGCCGCGACCGCCGCGCTGGGCCAGTACGTGCTGGAGCGGACGGCCGAGTCGGTGGCCTGCACCGCCCGTACGCGCCTGTCGGACCGTCTCGTCCGCCTCCGGCTGCCCGAGCTCAACCGCACCGAGCCCGGCGAACTGATCTCCCGCGTCACGTCCGACACCACGGTCCTGCGGCAGGTCGCCACGCGCTCACTCGCCTCGGCGGCCGGCGGCCTCGTGATCGTGACGGCGACGCTCGTACTCATGGCCCTGCTGGATCCGGTCCTGCTGTCCATCACGCTCGCCACCATCGCGCTGACCGGTGTCGCTGTCGCCGCGGCCGCCCCCCACATCGCCCGGGCCGCCGACCAGGCCCAGGAAGCCGTCGGCCGCATGGGGGCCCTGCTCGAACGCACCCTGGGCGCCCTGCGCACCATCAAGGCCTCCGGCGCGGAGGCGCGGGAGACGGTCGGCCTGCACCGAGCGGCCGAGGACGCCCGCCGGGCCGGCACCCGGGCCGCGCGGTGGCAGGCCCTGTCGGCGACCACCTCCACGGTGGCGGTGCAGTTGTCCTTCCTCGTCGTCCTGGGAGTGGGCGGGGCACGGGTGGCGACGGGAGCCATCACCGTCTCCACCCTCATCGCCTTCCTCCTCTACGTCTTCGCCCTCGCCCCGCGCATAGGGCAGATGGTCGAGGCCGTCGGCCTGTTCCAGACCGGGGTCGGCCGCCGCGGCACGCGTCGACGAGGTGCACGCCATGGCGACCGAACCGCTCGACCCGCCCGCCGCCCCGGCGCCCGTCACCCCCGTCGCCCCCGTCACCCCCGTCGCCCCCGCGGACCCCGGGGCCGCCACGACCGCCCCGGCCGGCCATGGACCGGTCCGGGTGACCTTCGAAGGGGTGTCCTTCGCGTACGGGCCCGATGCCCCACCCGTCCACGAGGACCTGTCCTTCACCGTGCCGCCACGGACCACGACCGCTCTGGTCGGACCGTCCGGAACCGGGAAGACCACCGTCTTCTCCCTGCTCGAACGCTTCTGCCAACCGGACCGCGGCCGCATCCTCCTCGACGGGCGGGACATCGCCCACCGGCCACTGACCCGACTGCGCGCCCTCATCGGCTACGTCGAACAGGACTCGCCCATCCTGTCCGGCACGCTCCGCGACAACCTCCTCCTCGGCGCCCCCGAGGCCGACGCGGCGCAGCTCCGCGACGTCCTCCACCGCACCCGTCTGGACACCCTGGTGGCGCGCCTGCCCGACGGGCTCGACACGCCCATCGGCCACCGCGGCAGCACCCTGTCCGGCGGCGAGCGCCAGCGGGTGGCCATCGCCCGCGCCCTCCTGCGCCGCCCCGGCCTGCTCCTGCTGGACGAGGCGACCTCCCAGCTCGACGCCGCAAACGAGGCCGCCCTGCACGAGACCCTCGCGGACGTCGGCCGCACCACCACGGTGATCCTCATCGCCCACCGGCTGTCGACCGTCACCACGGCCGACCAGGTCCTGCTCCTGGAGTCCGGACGGGTACGAGCCGCCGGTACCCACGCCCACCTGCTCAGGACCGACGCCCGCTACCGCCGGCTGGCGACGGGTGGTTCCCCCGAGGCCGCAGACGGTCGGTGAGGAAGGCCAGGATCTCGTCGCGGGCCCGGATCGTGGGGTGGCCGGCCTCGTCGACGAGGTGGGCGGTGACGACGCTGTGCGGGGTCCCGACCAGCTCGGCGAAGAAGGGCGGCGGGGCCGGGTGGGCGGCCCCGTCCGGGAGCACGCGCCCGTCGAAGGCGTCGCCGAGCAGCGCGCGGTAGGCGGCGAAACGGCGGGCCGTGCACCAGCGGTCCCCCTCGAACCGGTACGCGAGGACGGTGAGTCCGTCGCGGTGGAGCCGGTCGCGCACCGCGCGCGCGTCCGCGGCGTCGAGTTCGAGACCACCCGGGTCGTCGAGCGGCAGCGACGGGTGGTTGACCACCGGGGCGACCACCGCCGGTTCCAGCGCCATGGTGAGCGCGAAGTTGCCGGTGAAGCACAGGCCGATCGCGCCCACCCCGGGCCCACCGCACTCGGTGTGGGCCCGGCGCGCCAGGCCGCGCAACCAGACCGTCACCGGGCTGGTGCCACCCCCGGCGAAGGCGCGGAACTCCGCGCCGACACAGGCGCGGCGGACGACCTCCCGGCCCTCCTCGACCGTGGGGAAGGCGCCGTCGGTCCCGAACAGGGACGGCACATGGACGGTGAAGCCCGCGTCCCGTACCCAGCGCGCGAGCCGCAACACGTCGGGGCTGATGCCCGGCATCTCGGGCAGCAGCACGACCGCGGGCCCGGCCCCGGCCACGTACACCGTCTTCTCCACCCCCTCCACGGTCACGCTCCGGCGGCTGAAGTCGGTGATCGGATCGTCGTCGCTCATGGGCCCCACCCTGGCGCCGGGGGTCGCCACCGGGTGAGGGGCAGGATCGCCGGGTCCGGGGGTAATCTCGCCACCCGGGAGGCGGACGAGCGGGACGGGGCCAGGGGGGTACGGCGACGATGGCGGGCGCGGCGCGGCACGCGGGCAACAGGGCGGACACGGGCGCCGGTGGAGTCACGGGCGCCGGCGGGGACACGGGTCCCGCTGCGGGCACGGGCGCCGGGCCCGGCGCGCTGCGGGTCGGGGTGCTGGCGTACCCGGGCTGCTTCGCCTCCGAAGTGTTCGGCGTGCCCGACCTGTTGACGATGGCCGGGCACGTCGCCGGTCCGGACGCACCCGGCTACCAGGTGTCGGTCGTCTCGCCCCGCCGCCGGGTCACCGCCTCGGGCGGGGCGGGCCTGGACGTGCGTCCCCCGCGCGAGGTCGACGTCCTGGTGGTCCCCGGCTTCGAACTGCGTCCCGGCACGGACCTCGACGCACTGCTCGCCCGGCTCACGCCCGAGACCGGGGTGATCCGCGCGTACGCCGCCACCGGCACCGCGGTGGTCTCGCTCTGCGTCGGCGCGTTCCTGCTCGCCGAGGCCGGCCTCCTCGACCGGCGCCGGGCCACCACCGCCTGGCTGTACGCGGGCGAACTGGCCAGGCGCTGCCCCGACGCCGACGTCAGGCCCGAGCACCTGGTCGTCACCGACAGCGGGGTGACCACCACGGCCGCCTTCAGCGCCATGTACGACTTCGCGCTGGACCTGATCCGCCGGCACGACGGCCCCCGCGTGGCCCGGACCACCGCCCGGGTGGCGCTCGTCGACGACGCACGGACCTCCCAGACCCCGTACGCCGACCCCCGGCTCCTCCCGCAGCCCGGCCGCGAGTTCTCCCATCGGGTCATGCGGCGGCTCGACCAGAACCTCGCCGAGCGGTACGACCTCGCCGCACTCGCGGCCGGCTTCCGGGTCAGCACCCGCACGCTGCTGCGCCGCTTCGCCCAGGAGACGGGACGCAGTCCGCTGGCCCACCTCCAGGAGGCCCGGGTCCGCCGCGCCCGCCACCTTCTGGAGACCACCGACCGCACCGTCGCCGCCGTCGCCGCGGCCGTCGGCTACCGGGACCCCGGCACCTTCGCCGCCCTCTTCGCCCGCCACACCGGTCACCGCCCGAGCGCGTACCGGACCGCCTTCCACCGCCCGCCCCGCACCCCCGCCCCCCACGACGGCGTCCCGCCGGCCCACCACCCGTAGGACCGGATCACCCGGTGGGGCCTGCCGCGCCCCACCGGGGTCAGAACAGGGCCGTCACGCTCTCCTGGATCGACGCGACGTCCGCGGCGACGGCCGCCGTCGCGTGGACGCCGGGCGCGATGAACCCGAGCCATCGCAGGAGGATGTTCCGGCGGGGCTCGTCCCGGTCCAGTTCCGTCCGCACCTGCTCCGCGGCCTGGACCAGCTCGGCCCCGTCCTCGTAGTGCCCGGCGTGCCCGCGCAGTTCCTCGCGCAACCGGTCGACCGCCGCGCGCAGTTCCGCGACGGCTGCCTCGCGTTCGGCCGCGGGCGCCCCGCTGACGGACGCGGTGTGACCCACGGCGACCGTACTCCGGCTGATCCTCACGTCCCGGCCCGCCTGGATGCCGCTGACGTGCCCCGGCACCGCGCCGCCGTCGTGTTCCGCCATCACGTCACCTCCGCTGGGCCGACTGGGCCGGCCGGCCCGGCCGGGCCGTCTTCCCGGACGTGCCGCCTCCGGCTCGGACGCTGGATCGGTTGATGGAGATGTCCCGGCCCGCGAACAGACCGGAGTTGTAAATGGTCGTCTGCCGTTGGATCAGCTCACCGGTGTCGATGTTGTGGCCCTCCATGAACTGCACCAGGGCGTCGAGCACCCGGTGTTCCACCGTCTTGGAGTACAGCTCTCCGTCGAGTTCCTGGAAGTAGCGGTAGTAGAGTCCACTGCTCGCCGCCTCCCTGAGACTGAACTCGGCGCCGTAATTGAAGGAGCGCAGGCGTATCCGGCGTTCCTGACGGCGTTGCTCGCGTCCCTCGGAGATCGGGGCGAACAGGTCTCCCAGCACCGCGAACGGCGCCCGGAGCGTCAGGTAGGGAGTGCGCAGACCCGCCTCTCCCACGAGTCGGCACCATTGCCGGGTGGTGGGGGAGTGCAGCAGGGTGTCCACGGTCCGGTACTCCGCGCGCACGGGTGTCAGGAGGCAGTTGCTGCCCTCGATGAACGCGATGGAGCGGTCCGGCAGCACCGTGCACCGCAGGAACAGCGTGCTGACCAGCTCCCCTCCCCAGCCGGCGACCCGCACCGCCAGGTACGGCCGCGCGCGGCCCCTGCCGTCCTCGCGGAGCCCGCGCAGGAGGACCTCCGATACATGCGCCGCGGGCGGTCCGGCATCGTGGGGGAGCAGTTCGCCGCGTGTGCGGTCGTCCACTCCGAGCAGCAGGTCGGAGCCGTTGACCAGCAGTACCTCGGCCACGTCCAGGCCGGGCAGGCCGAGAGCCCTGACCCTGGCGGAAAGGTGCTGGTTCAGCTCGTGGACGGTGAACGGGAGGATCTCCTTGCCCTGCTCGGCGCGGGCGGTGTTCAGAGCGAAGGACCAGGTGCTGTACGTGTCGCCGTGCCCGACGAAGGGCGGGAAGAAGGAGGACGTCAGGACGTTGCCACGGTCACGGAGCTCGATGGTGTCCACGCGCGCGGCGTCCTTGGGGTTCGAGGGCCGGGGCGCCTGGTGGGGGTCGAAGTTCTCCCTCTTGAGCTGGTGGGAGACGACGCCGTAGTGCACCGAGACCAGTTCGGTGGCCACCACCGCCCAGGCCACGAGGAAGCCCGCGATGGCCACGGTGTAGCCCAGGCCCCGGCCCATGGCGAACGCGACCAACAGGGCGACCAGCCACGCGACCGCCAGGAACGAGAGCAGGACGTCCCGGCGCCGCTGGCGGCGGCGCGCCGCCACCGCGTGCCGGAGCACGCAACCCATGCTCACGCCGGGGGAGGACGCCACGGCGCGCCGCGGCTCCTTGATGATGCGGTCCACGGCGCTGCGGGCGAGCGTGACATCGGTGTACATGGCGGCACACAGGTACCGGGTGACGTCGTAACCGGCATACAGGGACGCCGATGCGGGCGGCGTCGGTGGAACGGGCGGGCCGAAGGACGGGCTGCCGCGCGGGTCGTTGGGAGGGGACATCGTGTCTCTGCCTCTGCATTCCACGGCTGCCGCGGTGGAGGGGCGCCGTAGAGGAAGTACGGAGTGGCGGTCGTGGCGGTCGTGCCATGCCGTCCCGCGGCGGCGACAGCCGCCCGGCCGCCGGGTGGTCCGAAGGGGACGCGTGCTCCGCGAGGGATCGCGTCCCTCCCGGCCGTGAGAAGAAGGGATGCAGCCCTTCCGGCAGGATCCGTCGGATCGTCGATACCGGTTTCCATTTTAGCTCGCATTCCGTTTGCTGGTACGGCGCAATGCACCCCTGGTAGCCCCGAATTCCTCGTAGCGGCCCACGCCTTGTTGACCCTTCAGTTACCGGCAGGTCATGTCTCCCCAGCGGCCGTATTGGTATGGACATGACCAAGCTTCCGGAGCTAGCCTCACACTTGGTCTAGACCGCAGCGGACGACCGTCCTCCGGACACCCCCTGCCCTGCCGCCCCCCACCCCCGCCGCTCCACCACCCGGCAGCGCACCCGAGGACGGACCACGTCCGTCCCCCTCCGAACCCAGGACAGGACCACGGGAGCGCACATGCAGCGCAAGCTCACCTCCTTACTCCTCGGCCTCGGGCTGCTCGGCGGCACCTTCCTCGCCACCGCCGGCACCGCCCAGGGCCACGGCTACACCGATTCGCCCGTCAGCCGGCAGCAACTCTGCGGCAACGGCACCGTCCGCGGCTGCGGGCAGATCCAGTGGGAGCCGCCCAGCGTAGAAGGGCCCAAGGGCTTCCCCACCCGGGGACCGGCCGACGGACGCATCTGCGCGGGCGGCAACGGCCGTTTCTCCGAACTGGACGACCCACGC
This sequence comes from Streptomyces sp. NPDC016309, assembly GCF_043077235.1. Taxonomy (NCBI): domain Bacteria; kingdom Bacillati; phylum Actinomycetota; class Actinomycetes; order Kitasatosporales; family Streptomycetaceae; genus Streptomyces; species Streptomyces sp. NPDC016309. Next base: position 511,315 of record NZ_JBIBSG010000002.1, read on the forward strand.
GGCGGAGCATGGCCCGCCACCGCCCTGACCGGGGGCCGCGCCCACACCTTCGTCTGGCGGATCACCGCACGCCACGCCACCACCGACTTCCGGTACTACATCACCAGGGACGGCTGGGACCCCACCAAGCCGCTCACCCGGGCCGACCTCGACCCCCAGCCCTTCCTTATGGTTCCCTTCGGCGGCCGGCTCCCCGGGTCGACGGTCAGCCACACCGGTGTACTGCCGCACAAGACCGGCCGTCACCTCATCCTCGGCGTCTGGACCATCGCCGATACCGGCAACGCCTTCTACGCCTGCTCCGACGTGCGTTTCTGAACCGGACCCTGCGCACCCATCCCGCAGACCGCATTTCGGAAGGAGACCCATGTCCGGACCCCGACGCACCAGGCGGACACCGTCCCCGACGCCACGCACCGGTGGCACGGGCGGGCACACGGGCACCGCACGGCGGGCGGCCGCCGTGCTGGTGACCGCCCTGATCGCCCTCGGGTTGCTCGGCGCCGCCCCGGCCGAACCGACCGCCCCGACCACTCCGGCCGCCCCCACCGACCCGGCCGCCGCCGGGGCTCCGCCCGCCCCGGCCCCCACCGCCGCCACCTGCGCGACCAAGCCCCGTCCTCAGGGCAAGGTGCTCCAGGGATACTGGGAGAACTGGGACGGCGCCGCCAACGGCGTCCACCCGCCTTTCGGATGGACCCCGATCACCGACGCCCGCATCCGCACCCACGGCTACAACGTCGTCACCGCGGCCTTCCCGGTCATCCGGTCCGACGGCACCGTGCTGTGGGAGGACGGCATGGACGCCACCGTACGGGTCCCCACTCCGGCCGAGGTGTGCGAGGCCAAGGCGGCCGGACTGACCGTGCTGCTGTCCATCGGCGGGGCCACCGCCGGCATCGACCTCGGCTCGACCGCCGTCGCGGACCGGTTCGTGCAGACCGTCGTCCCCATCCTCGAGGCGCACAACTTCGACGGCATCGACATCGACATCGAGACCGGCCTGGTCGGCAGCGGCGACATCAAGCGGCTCTCGGCGTCCCAGACCAACCTGATCCGGATCATCGACGGCGTACTCGCCGCCATGCCCCCCGGCTTCGGCCTGACCATGGCTCCCGAGACGGCGTACGTGACCGGCGGCAGTGTCGTCTACGGCTCCATCTGGGGTGCCTACCTGCCCGTCATCAAGAAGTACGCCGACAACGGCCGGCTGTGGTGGCTCAACATGCAGTACTACAACGGCAGCATGTACGGGTGCTCCGGCGACTCCTACGAGGCGGGCACCGTACGGGGATTCACCGCCCAGACCGACTGCCTGGACCGTGGCCTCACCGTGCAAGGCACCACCATCAAGGTGCCCCTCGACAAACAGGTCCCCGGCCTGCCCGCTCAACCGGGGGCCGGCGGCGGGCACATGGCACCGTCCCAGGTCGCACAGGCCTGGAACACCTACGGCGGCAGGCTGAAGGGCCTGATGGCCTGGTCGATCAACTGGGACGGCTCCCGCGCCTGGACCTTCGGCGACAACGTCAAGGCGCTCCAGCACCGCTGAGCCCCCGCCCCGCCCCGCCCCGGGCCGGCCGGCGCGGTCGGCCCGGCGCGGTCGGCCCGGGGACGCAGCGGGTCACCGGGCCGGTCAGCGCACCAGCAGGTCCACCACGCCCGTGAGGTCCTCCTCGCCGCTGCCCTCGGCCAGGCGCCGGCGCATCAACGCGAAGTACGGCCCGAGCAGTTCCGGGCTGACACCCTGCTGCTCGGCGGTGCTCAGGAAGGTCGGCGTGCCGGCCACCTGCATCGCCAGGTTCGACGCGACCCCCTTGGTGTAGTCGCCGGTCCGCAACTGCTCGGCGGTCCGGTGGACCGACGGTGCCATCGCGACGAGCCAGTCGGCGAGGAGGGGGGCCAGCGACGCCGGGTCGATGTCCTCCTTGCGGATCAGGGCGAAGGCGTGCGCCACCCCCGCGAACATCCCGTACATGGCGCTGAGCAGGGCCACGTCGTGCAGGGCCGCGAAGCCCGCGTCCTCGCCGACGTAGGTGGTGCCGGCCGGAACGCCCAGCGTCTCCCGGTGCCGCTCGAACAGCTCGCGCGAGCCGCTGTAGAAGACGTAGCCACCGGCCTCGGGGACACCGATCATCGGAGGGACGGCCATGACGCCGCCGTCGAGGTAGCGGGCGCCGCGTTCACGGGCCCACGCGGCGCGCGTACGCGCCTGGGCGGGGGTACTGGTGGTCAGGTTGACCAGGTCCTTCCCCTCGAGTTCGGTGCCGGCCAGCACCTCCTCGACCGAGGCGTCGTCCAGCAGGCAGACCACGACCAGGGAGTGCGCCGCCACGGCCGCGGCGGCACTGTCCGCGACCCGCGCCCCTTCGGCGGCGAGCGCCGCGGCGCGGGCCGGGGTGCGGTTCCATACGGTGAGCGGGTGGCCGGCGGCGAGCCAGGCACGGGCCAGCGCGGCGCCCATCGCGCCGAGGCCCAGCAAGGTAACGGAGGTCTTCACAAGAGCGTCGTTCGTCATGCCGATTAGGCTGGCCGCAGGTGGAGCGGTGATCAAGTACGCACTTGCGAGTGGGTGGTTACCCCGGGGTGAGTGAGCAGGTGGGAGGGGTGGGGCATGACGACGCTGAACCGGCCGGGCACACCGGACGGGCACGTCTGCGGGATCGACACCGCGATGGAGGTGATCGGCGGCAAGTGGAAGGTGCTCATCCTCTGGGCGCTCCATGAGCACCCCTGCCGCCGCTTCGGCGAACTGCGGCGACTGCTTCCGGGCATCACCGAGAAGGTGCTGGCTTCCCACCTGCGCGAGATGGAGGCGGACGGCGTCGTGGACCGCGTGTCCTACGAGGAGGTGCCGCCCCGTGTCGAGTACACGCTGACCGAGGACGGCAGACGGCTCAACGACGCACTCCAGCCGCTGGCCGCCTGGGGCCGCGAACGGTCGAGCACCCGAGGAGTGCGGGAGGACGCGGGCTGAGGGCGCTCCTCGACGATCCCGGCGGACCGGCGGGGCGGTCCGCCGGCGCCTTGCCATTCCGGAGGCGTACGGGACGGGGGCGGCCTACTCGCCGGTGTCCTGCGCGCTGACGGCGCCGTCCTTGATGTAGCGGGCGAGGTTCAGGTCGGGGGCGTCGAACTGCTCCCGTACACCTTCCGCCCACAGGACGGTCTGGGTGCCTTCGTGCTTGACCAGGCCGGGGTTGACGCCCAGCTTGAAACCGCCGGGCAGCGGCTTGCCCGCGCGGTAGGGCAGGAAGTCCAGCGGTGAGGGCCCGTCGGAGGCGTAGACCGCGCAGTCGGACAGAATCGCCACCGGGTACTGACCGGTGAACGCGGCGTGCTTGACGACCTTGCGGTGCATGTTGATCCGGGTACGGGAGATGACCGCGGCCCTGATGTCCGGCCGCCAGGTGGGGCGGGACAGCGCCCGCCACGGCCGGCCGGGCTTCCACCCCTCGCCCCGGGGGCGTTCCCGCAGCTTGCCGATCCCGCCCTTGACGGTCGCCTTGACCGCCGAGACCACGATCGCCATCTCGGGGTCGCGCTCCCGGTAGCCGTCCATCGCCGCCAGGAACTCCTCCGGCCCCAGATCGGCACTCACTCCTAGGTCGGCCATCGTCGCCAGGTAGGCGTCACGGAGCCGGTTGTACCAGGCGTCCAGATAACGGCCGTTGTCATGGCGGACGTACGCCTCCGACGGCGCGACCTCGTAGCCCAGTTCCACGGCGTAGGCGACGGTCCGCGTCTCGTACCAGGCGGGCCCCTCCGGCCGCTCGCCGGAGGGGGTGAAGGGGTTGGGCAACAGCTCGGCGTCCAGACCCACCCACTCCTTGCCCGACCGGACCCTCGACAGGTCGACGTGGGAGAGGTCGACCAGCCACGAGCCGGGCAGCTTCGCGTCGAACGCGGGCTCCTTCACGTGCGTCGGCGCTCCCAGGCCCACGACCAGGCCGTTGGCTCCGGCGGCGAAGGCCATGTTGACGTCGATGCCGACCAGGAACCGCTTGGCGCACTCGTCGTCCGTCAGCGGCCGGGCCCAGTCGAAGGCCTCCTCGAACAGCTTTTCGTCCGGGCCGCGCACATGGAAGCGCGGCAGGCCGGCGAGCAGCGGGTGCCCGTCGGGTGCCTCGCACGGCGCACAGTCCACCGGGTCCTTCCCCAGCGAACCGGGGTTGTGCTCGGAATGCCGTTTCCCCTCCGCGTCGGGCTCGGAGGCGCGGGTCGGCGGACGCAGCGCGGTCATCAGCTCCAGACCGGTGACGGCCGTCGACCCGCGGGGCGTCATCACCCGTTCCGCGTACACGCCGAGCACCCGGGCCAGTGCCGCCGGCGGGAACGCCCCGGCCTCGCCCCAGTGGCGGGCGTCGAGCGCGTGCCACGACGGGACGCACAACTGGACGCACGCGCGCTCCGCACCCTGCGCGGGCCGGTAGATCCGCGCCCACGGGCCCAGACCCCGCTTGGTCAGCTTCCAGTCCGCGCGCGCCAGTTGCCTGACGACCCTGTGGTCCTCCGGCAGCCGTCCGGCGCGCCGCTCCTGGTCGGTGAGGCCGGCGGGGAGGCCGTAACGCTCCAGCGCGGACTCGGTGAGCACGAGGAGCGGGTCGCCGTCCTTGCCCGGTCCGGACAGCCTGGGCTGCCCCAGCCGGGCCTCCGTGAGCGTCCACTCCACCAGAGCCGGCAGGGACTTGGCCGGTACGTCCAGGACCAGGCCGCCCGTGCAGTACGCCAGCACCTGGCCGTCGGCGTCGGCGTCGACGACCGCGAGCGGCCCGTTCACGAAGCGCGGGTCGGCGCCCCCCGCCGGGGCCCCGGCCTGCCCTGCCCGCTCCGCGCCCGGCCGCCGCGCCGGGGAAGCGGCGGCGCGGCCGGCCGTGGGGCGGGACGCGGGGCTGGCCGCGGGGCGCGACCGCGGGGTGTCCTCGACCGGTCCGGGCGCGGCCTCCGCCGCTCCCGCCGCCTCGGCCGCCCCGGCCGTCGCCTCCGGGGCGGCGCCGGACCCGCCGGGGAGCCCGCCCGGCTCGACGTGGGCCGGTCCGGAGACGTCCGGGCCGGAGACGTCCGGGCCGGAGACGTCCGGGCCGGGAGCCGGGGCGGGTGCGGGGGAGTGGGGTGCGGGGTAGAGCTCCGCGAGCCGCTTGAGCAGCCGTGCGTACGCGTCGCGCTCCGGAGGCCGGGGCTCGGTCTTGCCGGCCTCCCACCCGCTGACCGTGGCCCGGCGCACCTGGAGGGCCGACGCCACCTCGTCCACGGTCAGCCCGTGTGCCTTGCGCAGCCGCCTGCGCTCCTCGGGCGGCGGCAGCACGGAACGGGACGCGACCAGGGCATCCACCGCGTCGAACAACTCGGACATGGCACACCTCCGGGCCCCATCCTATGCACGCCACCGTACGGATCCCGTACATCCACCGTACGTCGGCGCGGGGCGAACGTAGGAAGGTCCGCCGCGGAAGTGAAGCCCGAAGCCGGTCCGGCCCGGCGAGTAGTCGAAGCGGGCCCCGTGGGCCTGCGGTCAGGGGCGACTGTCCTCGGCCCGCGTGTGTGCGATGAGGGCGTTGGCATCCCCGTGGCCCAGACCGTGGGCGGTCTTGAGGTGGGCAACGAGTTCCATGGGTGTGGTCAGGCTCATGCCGTGTGCGCCCCGGTGAAGAACTCGGCGAGGGCCGGGGCCAGCACCTGCGCGTCGATGCTGTGCTCTTCACCCGGGAAGATCCGCAGGGTGAAGTTGTCGCCCGCGGCGGCGAGTTCCCGTGCGCCGGCCTCCATGTGCGGCGCGCCCGCGTCACCGCTGGCGACGAGGACGGGAACGGTCACGGAAGCCCACCGTTCGACCGGGAGGGGGCGGCCGGACATGGTGTCGCCCATGATGCGGCCGTCATAGGGCAGCGTGCGGGCGACGGCCTCCATGTCCGCCCAGAACGGGGCCTGTCGCATGCCCGCCACGGCCTCGTCCGGCAGGGCGATCGCTGCCGTCAGGAAGTAGGCGGCCGCGTCGCCGTACGCCTCGCGGGCCACGAGCTCCGTCAGGTGGTCCACGTAGTCGGCGGGCAGCGGCGGCCGGCTGTCGTCGGTGATGAACGGGGGCTCGTACAGCGCGAGACGCGAGACGGCGCTGCCGTGGGCGGTGGCCTCCAGGGCGAGGACCGCGCCCGACGACATGCCGAAGACCATGGCAGATCCGCCCCCGGGTCCGCCGATCAGTGCGTCGAGGTCCTCGATCTCGCGTCGCACCTCGTAGGCCGGTGCGTCCCCGCTGTCACCGCGGCCCCGACGGTCGTACGTGAGCACCGTGAACCGATCGGCCAGCAGCTCGGCGAGCTCGGCCGAGGCGCCGCGGGTCATGAACGCCCCGCCCACCAGGACGACCACCGGACCCGAGCCCCGACGCTCGAAGGCGATGGCCGTGCCGTCGGCGGAGAACACCTTCTCCATGCGTAACCCCCCAGTTGTCGCACGGCACAGGGCGGGTGCCCTGCCCGTGGATGTACGAACTCTGGAACTGGACGGTACAGTACTCATCTGAGTACTGGTCAGTCCAGTACGCGCCGGAAGGTGGAGAGGGAGGAAGGAAGCGGATGACGGACAGCCGGTCGGCACGCAAGCACCAGGCAATTCTTGACGCGGCGACCACCGTGTTCCTGAACAAGGGTTACGCCGGCACGAGCATGGACGACATCGCGAAGCTGGCCGCGGTGTCGAAGCAGACCGTCTACAAGCACTTCGCGGACAAGGAGAAGCTGTTCGCCGAGATCGTGCTGGCCACCACCGACGGCATCGACGCGATGGTGGACCTGGTGGCCGACGTCCCCGCCGACGCCGAAGCCCTGCACGAGAACCTGACCCGCCTCGCCCGCCGGCTGCTGGGCGCCCTCACCCGGCCCCAGGTGATCCAGCTCCGCCGTCTGGTCATCGCCAACGCCGATGCCTTCCCCGAACTGGGCGCGGCCTGGTACGAGCAGGGCTTCGAACGGGTCCTGGACACCCTGGCGGCCACCTTCCGGCGCCTTACCGGCCACGGACTGCTCAAGGCCGACGACCCGCTGCTGGCCGCCCACCACTTCGCCGGCCTGCTGCTGTGGATCCCGGTGAACCGGTCCATGTTCCACGGCACGTCCCGGCACGACGAGGCGGAACTCGACCGCTACGCCGAAGCCGGCACCCGTACGTTCCTCGCCGCCTACGGCTGACCCAGGGTGCCGGGCGCCAGCTCCACGCGGACTCCGTCGCGGACGTCGATCACGTACGTGGTACCGGTCTCGGGCGTCCAGCCCAGCGGCAGCAGGTAGTAACGGCCGCCCCGCTCGATGAGCCGCCGAAGGCCGGTGTAGCGGTAGCGGAAGTGCGTGTCCTTGCCGAGGTCTTCGACGCGTACGCCCGGCCCCGCCAGGCTGAGGCGGTCGGTGGTCAGGACGACGACGGCCGTACGGCTGACGACGTGGCGGCCCGTCAGACGTGCCTCCGCCACCCCCAGGCCGTCGGCGGCCAGCGTCACCGCCCACAGGACGAGGAGGCCGGTCACGGACGCGGCCGCCGCCCTGCCGGCGGCGGTGGCGGCAGGGCCGTCCCGGCGGGCGGCGGCGCGCCGGTGGGCGAGGGCGACACCCAGCGCCAGTGCCAGGGCCGCCGCCCAGCCGTACGGGTGGGTCCACCGCCAGAGGACCAGGGCGAGGAGGCCCGAGGGCACCAGGAGCAGATCGGCGCTGCGGGCCCATACGCCCGCGCGGCGCACGAACCGGGCGACGGGCCCGGGCCAGGCGCGTCCGCTCAGGAGGTCCGGGCGGAGGGCGGCGTACCCCATGACCGTGAGGGCGATGACGACGGGCCTGCGGACCAGGTTCAGTGCCTGGATGGCCAGTTCGGGGAAGCCGATGCCGAGCGTGAAGACGTCGAGACGGAAGTAGTGGTAGAAGGCGGTCAGGTAGACCGCGCCGAGGTAGAACATGACGGCCGCGACCAGGGATGCCTGCGCGGCCACCGCTCCGGCCAGCCCCGGTGCGGAGCGGTCGTCCGCTGCCGGTGTGGCCGCGGCGGGGGACCCCACCGGGTGCCGGAGGAGGGCGGCTCGCCGGGCGGTGGTGACGCGGGCGCGCCGGAGCCGTTCGAGGCGGGCGGCGCTGCGGGCGGTGCTGCGGGCGGCGCGGGGGTCGCGGCGCCGGGCGGGGACGGGACGGACCGCCGGGCGACCGGTCACGTTCCGCCCGTGCCCGCGCCGTCCGTTCCGCCCATGCCCGCGCCGTCCGCGCCCGTGGTGTCGCCGGGGCCGGGGTCGGGGCAGGGCGTGCCCGACGGGCTGGGCGAGGGTGAGGGGGAGGGGGAGGAGGGGGCGGTGCCGTCCGGCGCGGAGGGCCCGGGGGACGCGCCGGTGGCGGGAGGGCAGCCGGGCGCCGGCCCGTCGCCACCGCCCTCGCTCGTGCCCCCCACGTCACCGCCGCCGCCGTCGCCCCCACCGGTGGGGTCGATGCCGCCGCCCGGAGCGGGGTGCTGCCCGCCCAGGGTCGGGGGCGGCGGGGCGGGAGGCACGGGGTCGCCGCCGTACGGTGGGCTGCCCGTCCCCCCGCTCGCCGGGGCGTCGCCGGCCGGGGCGCCCGTCCGTGCGCCGGATCCGCCGCCGGTCACCGCGCCGAGGGCGTCGGACGAGCCGGAGCTCCGCGACGGCCCCGTACCGGACCCTCCGCCCCTGTCCGGGTCCGCCGCCGACGGGTCGCTCCCGGTCGCCGCAGCCCTGTCGCTCGACGGGGGTGCCGTCACCCGCGACCCGGAGGGACCGGGACCGGAGGTCGGTCGGGAGGCGCTCTCGCTCGCCCGGCCGCAGGCCACGACGAGCAGCAGGACCCCGCAGCAGAGGGCCCCCGACCCGGCGTACCGCCGTACAGCCCTCGCCAAGTTCCGTTCCCCCATGCGCCGTTCCCCCATCCGGCGATGGTAGGAGCACGACGAGCCCGCCGTCCCGCCCAGGACCGGCCAATGTGCGGCGGCTTCGTCCCGTGCACCTCCCGAAGCGACCTCCCCCGAAGCGGCCGCGCCGCCCGCTCGCAACGGGCTGTCATGCCCAGCGCCGTGGAGGTGGTCCGGGCCCGGCACGAGAGTCACCCCCCGCTGGGCTCCGGGCCGATTTCAGGGCCGGTCACGCCTGTCGCGCCGGCCGGGGACGAACCCGGTCGGCGCGACGACGGTTGCGGACCTTCCCGGCGCCGGGCATCGCGCCGGTTGCCGAGGAAGGGTGGGGCTACCGGCCGCCGGGGCTCTGCCGGCGGACCTCGCCGGCCACCTGCTGCCCGGATTCGCGGGCCTGCTCGGTGACCTGCGTGGTCTGGTCGCGTGCTTCGTCCTGCGTGGTGCGGGCGGCGTCGGCGGCGGTTTCCTTCACCTGCTGCGCGGCCTGCTTCGCCGTCTCGGTGGCCTCCTCCTTCAGGTGCTGAGCGGACTCCAGCGCGGCCTGCTTCACCGGCTCGATGGCGTCGCTCCCGGCCACGCGGCTCGCCGCCCGCTGCTCGGCACCGGACTCCGGCAGGAGGGAGGCGGCCAGCAGGCCGGCACCGAAGGCGATCAGACCGGCCGCTAGCGGATTGCCCTGGGTCTGCCGTATCGCCTGCTCGGGAGCCTGCTTGACGGCTTCGCCCACCTGGCCGGCGCTCTCCTGGGCGGACCGGGTGGCATGCCGCGTCCGGTCCGCGGCCTGGCTGCCGGCGTCGGACGCGGTCCCCATGATCCGCTCCCGCAGGTCCGACGCCCGCGAGCGCGCCCGGTTGGTGCGCCGGCGCATCATCCGCTTGGGGCTGGTGCGATCGGTCAGGGCGTCGACGTTCTGCGAGAGCCTGTCGCGCGTGGCCTCGATGTCGGCCTTCACTTGGTCGGGTGACGTGCCCACTGTGCGTCCTCCTTGAGGGTCTGAACCGTCTTTTCCGGCTTGGGCGACACCTCTCGCATCCGAGAGCGACCCATCACGAACAACACGGCGGCGACGACCGCCCACACGGCGGTGACGATCAATGCCGCCCAGCCGGCGTCCATCACGTTGGCCAGCCCGAACACAGCGGCCAGCGACAGGAAGAGGGCCACCATGTAACCGGCGAAACCCGCCCCGCCGAACATCCCGGCCGCCTTGCCCGCCTTGGCCGCCTCCTCGCGGACCTCCGCCTTGGCGAGCTCCACCTCCTGCCGGAACAGCGTCTGCACGTCCGCGGTCACGGCGGACAGCAGCTCACCGGCCGAACGCTCCCGCCCGTGGCGGTCCATCTCCGTCGAACCCACGGACTGCTGTGAACCCGCCGTCATCTCACACCCCCGGGTAGCCGGGCAGCTCCGGCGGGGCCTGGCCGGCCGGGGGCAGGGCGTCGTCCCCGCCGCTCGTGGCCGGGCGCCCACTGTCCCCGCTCCGGACCGCCTTACCGGCCTTGGCGAGACGGCCGACCGCCAGACCTGCCAGTACCGCGCCGCCCAGGAACGCGCCCGGCCGCCGGCGTGCGAACTTCTGGAGGTCGCCCAGCAGGCCGTCGACACCGTTCTTGTCGAGGTAGTCGGCGGCCCGGTGCCCGCCGTCGGCGGCCTGGGTCACCAGGGTGCGTGCCGGGGACTCCCCGGGCGCGTTCTGCGCCATTCCCGCGAAGTCGTCCGCCCACTGCCGGACGGTGCCCGCCAGACGCTGCGCCTGCCCATGGCCCTCGTCCAGCACACGCTGCCTGAGGTCGCGCGCGGCGTTCCCGGCCTGCTGCCGAGCCTCGCCCGCCACCGCCCTGGCCTGCTCCGCGGCGGTCCCCGCCACATCACCGGCCGACTGCGCGGCTCGGGAGGCCGTCGCCGACGCCTGTTCCTTCGCCGCCTGCCCCGCTTGCTGAGCACGCCCGGCATCACTCATGAGCCACTCCTCCTTGGAACGCCGGATCCGACGGAACCAGCTCCTCCGGTTGTTGTCCGGCTGCGGGTACCACCGCATACCTGGGCGAAACGGGGCGTATGCGCCGCCGTCGATCCCGGCATGTGTGAGCGAGCGAAGGTCCGGGGGAGGGGCGGTCTCCCATCGGGGCGCACCGCCGGGACGCCGTGACGAGACGCTGCCGAGCCGTCGCTGTTGTGACACGGTGGAATCAGTCGGCAACCCGTTGTGGTGGACGCCGGGGCTGCCGGTTTTCCAGGGTTGCGGGTTTTGAGGGGAGCAGGCGGCCGCCGACACTGTCGGACCCGATGACCCCCACCGGGCGGAGGCACCGGTTTCGCTCGACTGCACCGTTTCCGGCGTCTGTTGCGTGCGGTGTCCGGGTGTCACACCGGTCGGGAGCGGCCTAGAGTGTCGCCATGTTCAAGTCAGGGGTGGGGTTCCTCGCGCTGTTCGGGGTCGGTTGGTGGCTGCTGGGCACGAGTGGCTTCGAGGCGCCGCTCCGGTGGGTCGCGGTCGCGGCGGGGTGTGTCCTCGCGCTCGGCTTGATGCTGGCGGCGCGCAGGTTCCTGCCCGCGTCGGAGGGCGGCCCTTTCCCTCCCGAACGCCGACGGCGCTTCAACCAGATCAACCTGCTCCAGTGGCTCCTCATCATCGCCACGGTGATCGTGTGCGCTCGCACCGGGCACCCCGTGCTGGTTCCGCCGCTGGTCGCGCTGATCGTCGGACTGCACTTCGTACCGCTCGCAGCGGTGTTCGCACAGCCACGCCTCCGCGTCCCGGCCGCCGCGCTCGTGCTGGCGGGTGCCACCGGTCTGGCGGTACGGATGAACGAGGGCGCGGACACGACCGTACGGCTCGTGGTCGGCATCATCGCCGCTCTGTCCCTCTGGGGCACGGCCGCATGGACCGTCGTCCGTCTCGGGTCCCTCTCCCGCAAGGCCCCGGCGGCCTGAACACCGAACGCCGCCCTCACGCAGGCGCGGGCCATCGCTGAACGGACCGTGGCGGCGCGGTACCGGCCCGGCCCGATAATGGTCTGGTGATCAACAGGGACCTGTGCGTGGTGCTGGCCGAGGACTCCGTCGTTCTGCGGGACGGGATGGTCGAGTTGCTCCGGGCCCGCGGATGCACGGTGGCGGCGACGGCCGGAACGGCACCCGAGCTGCTCGCCGCGGTGGCCGAGCATCGGCCGGACGTCGCCGTGGTGGACATCCGGATGCCGCCCACCCACACCGACGAAGGCATTCGCGCGGCCGTCGAGATCCGTGCGACCACACCCGAGGTCGGTGTGCTGGTCTTCTCCCAGCATGTCGAGACCGCCTGGGCCTCCCGGCTGCTGGCGGACGGCGCGGCGGGGATCGGGTACCTGCTGAAGGAACGCGTCGCCCGTACCTCCGAGTTCGTGGACGCGCTGCACCGGGTGGCCGACGGCGGCACCGCGCTCGACCCTGAGGTCGTCGGCCGGCTGCTGCGGGGTGGCAGGCACCGCCGCTTGGACACGCTGACGCCGCGCGAGCGCGAGGTGCTGGAGCTGGTGGCACAGGGCCACTCCAACCGTTCCGTCGCCGCGCTGCTCGCGGTGTCGGAGCGTGCGGTCGAGAAGCACGTCGCCGGCGTCTTCACCAAGTTCGGCCTGCGAGCGACGGACGCCGACAACCGGCGGGTGAAGGCCGTGCTGGCCTACTTGGAGGAGGGCGGCGGCTGACCGGTCGTCACAGGCGGTTCGGGAGCTCGGCGGTGACCGTCGTGGGCCCGCCCGGTGGGCTGTCGACGCGCAGGACACCGTCCACCGCTGCGAGCCGTTCGGCCAGACCGGTCAAGCCGGTGCCGACTCCGAGCGCCGCGCCGCCCCGGCCGTCGTCGCGCACGCTCAGGACGGTGCGGCCGTCGGCCACGCGCGCCGTGAGCGTCGCCGAGTGGGCACCGCTGTGCTTGGCGACGTTGGTGAGGAGCTCGGCGGCGCAGAAGTAGACGGCCCGTTCGACCACCGCGTGCGGGCGCTCCCGCACGTCCAGGTGCACCGTGACCGGTACCGGCGAGGTGGCGGTCAGGCCCGGCAGTGCCTCACCGAGGCCGCCGTCCAGGGCCACCGGGTGAATGCCCCGGGTGAGCCGCCGGAGCTCGGTGATGGTGTCGTCGGTCTGGCCGCGGGCGCGGTCCACCAGCGTACGCAGTCGTACGACATCGGGACCGGCGCCGGGATCGAGCGCGTCCTCGGCCAGGGAGAGGGTGATGGCCAGGGCGACCAGCCGGGCCTGGGTGCCGTCGTGCAGGTCCCGCTCCAGGCGGCGCAGTTGATCGGTGTTGTCCGTGATCAGGGTGGCGCGGGCCGCCTCCAGCTCCTGGACCCGCCGCTGGGCACGGGCCGGGCCGAGCAGCAGCCGGGCGAGCCGGCGGTTCGCCGCGCTCAGCGCCCGGACCGCCCCGGGCACCGCGGCCGGCAGGACCAGCCCCAGCGGGGCGGAGCCGGCGTCCAGCCAGGTGACCGGCTGGGGACCTTCGAGGAGGCGCCGCCAGAGCGGGAAACCTAGCAACCAGCCGCAGCCGAGGGGAAGGGCCACGGCGGCGACGAACCCGAGCACCCCCAGGGGCAACCGCAGCACCAGATAGAGCAGCGCCCGCCAGGCGACCGGATCGGTCAGCACCGCACGACCACGGGCGACCGCACCCGCCGGGAGGGCCGGCCTGACCGGTGCCTCGACCCGCTCGCCCAGCAACCGGCCCACCAGCCACCGGTGCAGCACACCGAACCCACGCGCGCCCAGCAGCGCGGCGACCACGAACGGCAGACCGAGCACGGTGAGCGAAAGCAGTGCCCCCGCGTACAGGACGGCGAGCGCGTAGACCCCGCCGGCCAGGGCGAGCGGCAGCCCGACGACGGCGAACGCCCAGTCGCCGCCCCGGACGGAGAAGTACCGCCTCGACCCGGCCGGCTTCGCACCCGGTCGCCCCGGCCCGCCTCCCGCGCCGGCCTCCCGCGCCGTCCCGGCGAGTGGCGCGGACGCCCCCACGCCGGCCGGCGGGCCCGTACGGGCCGGCACGCGCCCGGGGGACGTACGCCCGGCCACGGGGCCGTCGCCGCGCTCAGCCACGGCCACCGCCCACCAGCTCCGCCGCCGGGCCACGAACCGCGCGCAGGCCCGTGAGCAGGATGCCGGGGACGGTCAGCACCACCGCGCCCGCGACGATCCACCCACACGCGGCCACCGGGACGGACGGCACCGGCGAACCGGTCACCGCCGTACTGAACGCGGCCGACGCGGCACCCGCGACCACCGCACCGAGCAGGACACCGACCACTGTGGTCAGCACGGCCTCCACGGCCAGCATGCGCATCAGGTGCGACCGGGTCGCGCCGACCAGCCGCAGCAGCGCGAACTCACGGCGCCGTTCCGCGGTCACGGCGACCAGGGTGTTGACGGTGGAGACGGCGGCGAAGCAGGCCAGCATCGCCAGTTCGGCCTGGCGCAGCCACACGTCCGTGGGGGACGTGACACTGGTCGCCGTCGCGCCTCCGGCGTGTCCGGCGGTGCTTGTCATGATCACCATGGTGCCCGAGAGCCCCACCAGCAGCGCGACCGGGACCACGGCGGACGACAACCGCCGCGCGTACCCGCGCAGATTGGCGTCGGCCAGCCAGCCCGCACGGGGTGCCACCACCCGCACCGGCGCTCCCAGGGCCGCCGCCAGAAGACGCGCCAGCAGCGGCCCCATCAGAGCGACGGCGATCAGCAGCACCAGCGAACCGAGCAACGCCGCCTGCCCCGCCTTGTCCTCCTGCCCGGGCGGGCGCGTCGCCGCCAGTCGCAGCAGCAGACCACCGCCCACCAGCACACCGATGCCGGCGAGCAGACGCGGCGCACCCGCCCGCCCGTGCTCGGTCGCACTCGCGGTCAGCGCGGCGGCGGGCGCGATACGGGAGATCCGCCGGGCCGCGACGGCGGTGGCCGCCAGACCGACGGCGAGCGCGGCCACCAGCGCCACCAGAACCGGCACCGGAGTCAGCGGCACCCGCATCCCCGGCGGCGCCATCCCCAGGCGCTGGAGCTCGACCAGGAACCGGCGGGCCGCGGCCACCCCGAGGACCCAGCCCGGCACCGCCACCAGCACAGTGGTCCATGCCACCTGCGCACGGACCAGCCTTCGCGTCTGCCGGGGCGTCGCCGCGATCGTCCGCAGCAGCGCCAGCTCCTGGTGCTGCTGCCGGAGAGCGAAGCCCAGGGCGTTGACCACGACGAAGAACGCGACCAGCACGGCGATCTCCCCGAAGGCGCCGGCGATCACCACCAGTCCGGGCCCCTCGACCGTCCCGCGAGCGGCCGGAGGCGCGGTGACCTCGGCGGCGAGCAGCGAGCCGAACAGCGTCACGGTGGCGACGGCGAGAAAGAGCGCGACAGCCAGACCGGTGAAGGCGGCCGGACGCCGGCGCATCGGTCCCAGAGCGAGAGCGACCATCGCACTCACCGGCCCAGCCGGCTCAGACGCTCGCCGATCCGGCCGACGGTGGGCCGGTCGAGCTCGTCCACCACCAGACCGTCCGCGAGCAGCAGCACCCGGTCCGCGTACCCGGCGGCGACCGGGTCGTGGGTCACCATCACGCACGTCCGGCCGTCGTGGTCCACACCGGCACGCAGCAGCGCGAGGATCTCATGGCCGGTGGCCCGGTCGAGCGCGCCGGTCGGCTCGTCGGCGAACAGGACCTGCGGCCGGGACACCAGCGCCCGCGCTATCGCCACCCGCTGCTGCTGCCCGCCGGACAACTGCCCGGGCCGGTGGCGCTCACGCCCGGCCAGCCCCACCCGGGCCAGCGCGTCCAGCACCCGGCCCCGGTCGGGCCGCCGCCCGGCCAGCCGGCCGGGAAGCTCGACGTTCTGCGCCACCGTCATCGCCGGCATCAGGTTGAACGCCTGGAACACGAACCCGACCCGGCTGCGCCGCAGTTCCGCCAACCGCCGCTCGGACAGCCGGGACACCTCGGTGCCGCCCCACCACACGGAGCCCCGGGTGGGCCGGTCCATCCCCGCCAGACAATGCAGCAGGGTCGTCTTGCCGGAGCCGGACGGCCCCATCACCGCCGTGAACGTCCCCGGTGCCAGGGCCACCGACACCCCGCGCAACGCCCGTACGGTGGCGGCGCCGCGCCCGTACTCACGGTGCAGCCCCTCGGCCCGGGCGGCTGTTTCCGGCCCGGCATCACTCGTCATCTCGACCATGCCCTCATCCTCGGCGGACGGAGCTCAGCAATCGATCATGCCAGCCCCCGCTTCCGGGGTGGGGAAAACCGAACCGTCTGCCGTACGGCCCGTCTCCCGAGCGTCGCTCGCACCTTCTCCAAGGGCCGATGACGGGGCGTCCTCTCCCAGACCCCGGAGGATCGCGGTCTCGACGGGGGAGTGGGTGCCGTCGGCCCGCTCCAGGTCGTACGGCACGGCCGGCAGCAGCGGCGGCTGGGACATGAACCGCGGCCGCACCCCGTGGTGGGGTTGCGCGGCGTGCACCAGGAACGGGTGGCACAGGAAGACGTCCCCCGCGGACCCGGTGGCGAGGGCCTGTGGCCGGTGCGCGGAAGCCGCCTCCACATCGGGCGCGAGGTCCAGCCCGCTTGCTCCGTCCTCCCCGTACTTCGCCAGGACCCTGGGCACATCGAGGTGTGAACCGACCCGGATCCGGGTGGGGGCGTCCCGCTCACCGACCTCGCTGAACAGGAACAGCATCAACAACGCCCGGCCCCGGGAGCGCAGATTGGTGAAGTACCAGCTCTCGCCCTCGGGCAGAAAGCTTCCCTCGATGTGCCAGCCCGCGTCGTCCGGCTCCTCCTCGTGCGGGAAGCGCAGGGGGAAGGTGCCCAGCGAATAGCGTGGCTCCCAGCGCCCCGGCCCCACGAGCAGGTCGTAGGCGCGATGCAATGAGGGCGAGTTGGGCGCGGCCGCGAACGGCCCCTGCGCCATGCCGCCCACCCAGTGCACGGGCCGCGTCCATGTCGCCGGATCGTCCGGGTCACAGCCCGTCTCCCGCCACAGCAGCCGCGCACAGTCCGCGGCCACGCGCGGGGCGACGGCACCCTCCAACTTCACATAGCCGTCCCGGAGAAAGCTCGATACCAAGGTCGTGTCATCCATGCCCCCATCGTCCGGTGGCACCGCTCCCGCGCACCCGACAATCGCCGCACCGCCTTTGTCGGGTGCCCACGGGCCCTCCTCCGGGTCCGGCCGCGCCGATCAGCGCCGATCAGCGCCGATGAGCGCGCGTGCGAGCCGTGCGAGGATCGGACCGTGAACGATCTGCGCTTCCGCCGCGCCGAAGAGGCCGACCTCGCCACTCTCGTCCGGCTGCGTGACGATGCCGCCCACTGGATGCTCGCGCGGGGCATCACCGGTCAGTGGCAGCCCGGTCAGCTCGACGAGGACCACTTCCGCGGGGCCATGGCCGCCGGGGGAGAGGTCTGGCTCGCCGAGGCCGGTGGCCGCCCGGCCGGGGCCTGGGAACTGTGGTGGGAGGACGAGGACGCCTGGGGGCCTCAACCACCGGTGGCGGGCTACGTGCACCGGCTGATGGTGGACAGGGGCAACGCCCGGCCAGGGACGGGACGGCTCCTGCTGCACGCCGCGGAGCGCCGCATCGCCGCCACGGGACGGACGCTGGTCCGTCTGGACTGCCTGGCCGGCAATGCGCGCCTGACCTCCTACTACCTGGACGCCGGCTACCGGATCGTCGGCCACAAGGCGGGCAAACCACAGCCTGGTGGTGCTCCCAAGTCGTTCACCCTCCTGGAGAAGCCCTGCGGGCCGGGTCCCGAGGCCCAGCGGCCCCGGCCCTAAGGGCCAATCCGCTGAGGCGGAGCGCCGTCGGCCGTCTCCTCCGCCGCCGGTACGGCACCCAGTGCCCGCGCCACGAGGAAGCGGAGCCGGCCGTCCACCGTCTCCTGCGCGGCCCCGTTGACCGAGTCAAGGGCCTCCATCGCCGCCACGACGAGGTCGCCGAGCCCCCGCATCGCGTCGTCCCACGTGGACGTCGTGCCGGAGGCGTCGCCGCGCGGGTTCGCCCCGAGTGCGCCGAGGACCGTGACCGCGACGCCGCCCATGTCCCGGCTGATCCCCAACAGGCGCAGCAGCCGGGGGTCTCCGGCAGACGCCCCGTCGGCCGCCGCCCGGCCGGCGTTCGCCTCGGCCCGGGCCGTGAACCGGGAGGTGAGCACCGCGATCCCCTCCCCGCTGATGGTGTCCAGGGCGACCATCGCCGTCACGATGACGTCCGCCAGTTCCCGCGCCACGTCCTCCCAGGTGTGGGACGCGCCCTTCCTGGGGTTGGCCCCGAGCGCACCGTGCACCGCCTCCGCGACCTCCCCCAGCTCCTCGGACACCTTGATCACGCGCAGCAGCCGGGCATCGGCCGCGGTGGACGGTGCGGCCTCGGCGTCGAGCCATGCCCGCAGCCGCCGCACGTCGTGCCAGGTCCTGTCGTCCACGGTGTCCTCCTCGGGTGGTCGTGTCGTTCCCGGCGTACGAGCAGCCGGCGGGCCGCACGCACACTCACCCAGGGGCTTTCCCCGGCCCGGGACCCGCGAAGGGGCGTGAATGTTACCTTCGTTGCCGTGGTGGAGTACCAGGAGCAGACCAGGACGGCCTACGACGGGATCGTCGAGCTGTACGCGTCGATGTTCGCCGATCGGCTGGAGACGCAGCCCTTCTCGCGGAACATGATCAGCACCTTCGCCGAGCTGGTGCGCGCGACGGGTAACCCCCGCACGGCCGATGTCGGGTGCGGTCCCGGACACTTCACCGCCATGCTGCACGACCTGGGGCTGGACGCCTTCGGGCTCGACCTCTCCCCGGGCATGGTCGACCACGCCCGGCGGGCCCATCCCGCGCTGCGGTTCGACGTGGCGCGCATGGAGGCCCTGCCGGTCGGGGACGGTGCGCTCGGCGGACTGCTGGCCCACTACTCGATGATCCACACCCCGCCCGGGGAACTGCCCGAGCTGCTCGCCGAACAGGTGCGTGTCCTCGCGCCAGGAGGTCTGCTCCTGGTGTCGTTCTTCGCGACCGACGGTCCGGAGCCGGTCCGCTTCGACCACAAGGTGACGCCCGCCTACAGCTGGCCCGTGGACCGGTTCGCCGAGTTGCTGACCGCGGCCGGGCTGGTCTCCTTCGCCCGGCTGGTCCATGACCCGGCCTCCGAACGGGGCTTCCTGGACGCCCACTTGCTGGCCCGCCTTCCCCAGGTCCCCTCCGAGGAGTGACGACCGGTACGGTCAGTCCCCAGCCGCGTCGAGCAGGATCTGCGCCAGTTCACGCGGTGCGGAGAACATCGGCCAGTGACCGGTATCCATCTCGACCAACCGCCAGCTCTCGCTCTCGAGCAGCCCCGCGACGTCGTCGCTCGGCTCGGCCCCGTCCAGCAGGCACTTGATGTACGTCGCCGGAAGCCGGTCCAGCGGTCGCTCCAGGACTGCCGGCTCCGTGAGCGTCGCGCCGGGATGCGGCGTAGCGCCATCGAGAAAACCGGTGATCCGCGGGTCGCTGAGCCCCTGCCCCTCGAGGTCGGACGCCGGCGGCGGTGGCCAGAACCCGTCATCGGTGAGCGCCGCCTCGAAGGCCGCCTTCCCCTGCCACCAGGCGGATGCGAAGGACTCACCGTGTGTCGGCACGTTGGAGTCGACGAAGACGATCCGCCGCAACCGGTCGCCGATCCGCTCGGCGGCCTGCCCGACAGGGATGCCCGAGTAACTGTGCCCGACGAGAACGACGTTGCTCAGCCCCAGCCGCTCGACCTGCCACGCGATGTCCCGCACATGAGTCCGCTGCCCGGCGGGCACACCTCGCCGCTCCGCGAGCCCGGACAACGTCAAGGGGTGCGCGCCGTGCCCGGCTGCCCGGAGGTCCGGGACGACGTCGTCCCACGCCCACGCGCCCAGCCACGCGCCCGCCACCAGTACGAAGTCGGCCATGCGCGTACCATAACAGAGCAAGTCGAATTTTCGTTCGATTGGCGGAGGCCTGGAGGCATCGTCAATGGGGCGCCGCTCCGATCGCGGCGGTACCGCCGGCGGCCGGCGCCGCCGCGACCGGGGCGGCCGGCCCGGCCTCACCTCAAGTGCCGGCCGAAGAAGTGGTTCCCGTCGTCCACCTCGAACCACGGGGTGCCGGTGTGCCCGCCCATGTTGGCGTGCAGCGTCTTCTCCTTGCTGCCGAAGGCGTCGAACAGGTCCAGGGCCCGTTGCCGGGGGTTCCCCTCGTCGTCCCACTGCACCAGGAACAGCAGGGGGATGGTGAGCCGCCGGGCCTCCGCGCGCTGGGCCCGGGGCACGTACCCCCCGGCGAAGAAACCGGCGGCCGCGATGCGCGGCTCCACCAGCGCCAGCCGGATGCCGACGGCGGTCCACCCCGAGTAGCCGACGGGGCCGCCGATCTTGGGCAAGGAAAGCAGGGCGTCCAGGGTGGCCCGCCATTCCGGGACCGCCCTTTCGACCAGCGGGGCGACGAAGGACTCGAAGATCTCGTCGGCCGGCTGATCGGCCCGCATCGCCCGGCGGAGGTCGGCCCGGGCACGCTCCTCCGCGGCGGAACGGGGCCGGTCTCCGCACCCGGCGGCGTCGATGGTGGCCACCGCGTAGCCGTACGCCGCGCAGTGCCGGGCCCGGGCCATCAGCCGGGCATCCCCCTTCGGCAGCCCGTTGTTGTGGGCCATCAGGACCAGCGGGACCGGTGCGGCGGACGCGGGCGTCCACAGAGTGCCGGGGATCCGGCCGAGGGTGAATTCGCGTTCGAGGACGCCGTCGTCGAGGCGGCGTTCGGAAGTGATCTGCATGGTCGTGCCTTTCGGGAGTGCTCCGAAACGGCGCTCCCGGGCGACCTATCGCCCGACCGTGACCCCGGAGGGGAGCACCCATGTCGATACTGCGTTCACGGGTACCACCTCCTCGTTCTCCGGCACGGCCTCCGGAAAGGTAGCAGTGGCCGCTGTGGTCCCCCAACGGGTTTTCCCCGAGGCCCACCGACGGGTGCCTGATGCCGGCGCCGCTTCCGTGCCGCTCGGCACGTGGGGTGCACGTCCGGCGGCGCCCGTCGCGGGCGCTACAGTCCCGCGTGGTCCAGCAGCAGTCGCAGGTCCGCGTCCTTCACCCGGGTGACGCCCTGCGGGTGCCGGTTGGACAGGACGTGGAGCGGGACGGGGTCCCGGTGCAGGCGGCGCGTCGCCGCCGGGTGCAGCGTCGCCGTGAACCGCCACGGCTGGCGGGGGCTGCCGGCCACCTCGTACGGCTCGTCCTCGATGCGGGCCACGGCGGCGACCTCCCGCACCGGCGCGGCGAAGTAGATCCACAAGCGGTCGCCGGGGACCATGCGCCGCCACCTCGACAGGCACCACGACCGACGCGGCGCGGTCTCGGCCAGGTGCAGCATCCGGTCCTTGTCCGAGGAGTCGCCGTCCGCTGGTTTCACGATGAACAGCCAGTCCAACAGAAATGCCTCCGCCCACGGGGTCGTACCCGAGCCGTGCCCGGCGCCGGTTATCTGTGTGCTTCCCCCGGCGAGAGCCGCCATGCCCGTTCCCGCCGGGACGACGGAAGCCTCGCCGGACGCTCCGTATCGACGGACCAGCGGATCATCGGGGGCCGGCCGATTCGACCCGGGCGGCGATGCCGTCGAGGATCAGTTCGAGTCCGACCGTGAAGTCGGCGTCACCGATCGCGGCGTCGGACGAGTGCGCCGGTCCTGTCTCGAAGAGTGCCGACGAGAACAGGCGCGCCGTCTCCGGAAAGCGCTCGGGGTCCACGAGTTTCGCCAGGGCGCGACCGTAGGCCCGTTCGGCGTCGGACTGTCGTTCTCCATCGGCCCGGCCCCGGGCGAGTTCGTGGTCCTGTCGCACCGTCTGGACGACGTAACCGCCGAGGAGCGAGAGGGCACCGATCTTGTGCGTCCAGTCCAGTGGGGTGGGAGCCAGAATCGCCAACGCGGCTTCCATCCAGGCGATCCGGTGCGGCCCGGAGGGCGGTCCGCTCACCGGCAGGTGGGCGAGCCACGGACGCTGCTGGTACACGGCGCGCTGAGCGCGGGCCCAGGCGTCCAGTCCCGTACGCCAGTCGCCGGCGTCGACGCGCGGTGGTGTACCGAGAGCCTGGTCGCCCATGAGGGTGAGGAGTTCGTCCTTCGAGCCGACGTGCCGGTAGAGCGACATCCCGGTGACCCCGAGGCTCTTGGCGACCTTGGGGAGCGTCACGCCGTCGAGGCCGTCGCGGTCGGCGGCCTCCACGGCTGCGGCGACCACACGATCGACGTCGAGGGCGGCGGGGCGGCCCAAGCGTGAGGACTCCGCGAGCCGCCAGAGCCGCCGCAGTGGTGCCGGAATGGTCTCTTCGCTGGTCATGGTCCCCTCAACGCCCCGAAGCGTGCGCTTTCATCATGCCAGAGCCCTAATTAGTTTGCCTGTGATAGTTTCTGGGATAAATTAAAGATGCGGGGGGTGTCCCCGCACCCTGAGGAGGGGACGATGTCATGCCTGTGGACACCACCGGTCGCCCACCGACCGGCCCGGTCCGACGTGCCGAACGCGCCCTGGCGCCGGACCTGGCACGCGGAGCGATGTTGCTGATCATCGCGCTGGCGAACTCCGCCGGCGTCGCATTCGCCGGCGAACCCGGCTTCAACAACGCGCCACAGGGCGGGGAAAGCGCCCTGACCTTCGGACTGTTCGAGCTGGCCCATGCGCGCGGATACCCGGTGTTCGCCTTGATGTTCGGCTACGGAATCGTGCAACTGGCCCGCCGTCAGGACGCGTCCGGCAGCTCACCCCGACAGGTCCGGGCCCTCCTGGTCCGGCGCGGCGCCTGGCTCACGGTTCTCGGCTTCGCGCACGCCCTGCTGCTGTACTACGGCGACTTCCTCGGTGCCTACGGGATCGTCTGCATCGCCATGACGTGGCTCCTGCTGCGCCGAGGTGACCGGTTTCACCGGATCGTGCTCGTGATCTGGGCGCTCTCGCTCGTCGAACTGCTCGTCGTCGGCGGCATGGTTGTCCGCGGACTTCTCACCGGCACGGGCCACGCGCCACTCCCCGTCGGCCACGTCGGCTCGCTCGCTGCCTCCTCCTACGCCGACTCGCTGGCCGACCGGCTCGCCGAGTGGCCAGGACACACACTGACCACGCTGCCCTTCGTGCTCATCGCCTGGCTGGGCATGTGGGCGGCCCGCCGACGCATCCTCGAGCGACCGGGCCGGCACCGGGCCCTGCTCGTCCGGACCGCGGTCGTCGGCATCGGCATCGCGGTCGTCGGAGGGCTGCCGGCCGCGCTGATCGGCGCCGGGTGGCTCCATGCCGACGAGCCCACGGCGCACATGGCCCTCCTGCTCCACGGCGGAGGCGGCATGTTCGCCGGACCCGGGTACGTGGCGGTCTTCGGGCTCGTCGCCGCCCGTGTCACCCGCCCCGGTGCCGTGGTCGTCCGCGCCCTCGTCGCGCTGGGACGCCGGTCGCTGTCGGGCTACCTGTTCCAGTCGGTGGCCTGGCTCGTCCTCCTCCTGCCCTTCACGCTCGACCTCGCCGGGCAGCACACCAGCCCCACGGCGGTCGTCCTCGTGATCGCCCTGGCGGTCTGGCTCGCCACGGTGCTGATCGCCCTTCGCCTGGACGACCGCGACCTGCCCGGCCCCGCCGAAACGGTCCTGCGCCGTCTCACCTACGGGCCCGGGGCCCGGCGCCGACCGCGGCGGGCCGCTCCCTCCGCGATCTCGTGAGACGCGGTGTCGACAAACCGTGGACGTGACGACAACACAGGACCGTGCCACGCGCGCCATCATCGAAAAGCACGCAGCGGGCTACAGCACACGCCCCACGGCGCGTCGTGCTCACCGCCCGGCCCACCCCCATGCCTCGGGCCCGAACCAAGGATCATCACCATGGACCGTCTGGACGTCATCGACACCTGCAACCGTATGGCCTGGTACGCGGACCAGCGCGCCTGGGACGCGCTGGCCGGGGTGTTCGCCGACGAGGCCATGCTGGACTACACCAGCCTCAACGGCGGCGAGCCCGTCGCCCTCACTCCGTCCCAGATCGTCGCAGGCTGGCAGGCGGGCCTCGGGGCGTACGCCGCCACCCAGCACCTCCTCGGCAACCACCTGGTCACCGTCGACGGCGACGACGCCGTGTGCGACGCCACCTTCCAGGCCACGCACCGCAAGGGGGACGGCTCCCTGTGGACGCTGGGCGGAACGTACCGCTTCGACCTGACCCGCTCGCCCGACGGGTGGCGCATCACCGGCGTGGTCATGACCCAGGTCTGGAGCGACGGAGCGCGATGAGGGGCCCTGCCGCCGGAGCCGGCCACTCACCCGGCCTCGACACCACCGACACACCGAACACGCTCACCCGAGCGACGTGGGAGTACGCACGCATGACACACACGAAGAAGGTCACCTTCGACAGCGAGGGCGTGACCCTGACCGGCAACCTGTTCCTTCCGGAGAGCACGGACCCCCGGGAGCCCGGAGCGGGCCCGCTGCCCGGGATCGTGGTCGCCGGCACGTGGACCAGCGTCAAGGAACTGATGGCCGACCGATACGCCGAACGGCTCGCCTCCCGCGGATTCGCCGCGCTGTCCTTCGACTTCAGCGGCTTCGGCGAGTCCGGGGGCGAGCCCCGGGACGTCGAGGACCCGGCCCGCAAGGTCCGCGACATCCACCACGCGCTCACCTTCCTGGCCGCTCATGAGGCGGTCGACGGCGACCGGCTGGGCGCACTCGGCATCTGCGCTGCCGCCATGTACATGTCCGGCAATGCCGCCGACGACCCCCGGGTCCGCTCGCTGGCTCTCGTGGCCCCATGGCTGCACGACGCCGACGTCTGCGAAGCCGCCTACGGCGGCGCGGAAGCCGTCGCCCGGCGCATCAAGACCGGCCGGGAGGCCCGCGGCCGCTACGACACGACCGGCGAGGTCGAGTACGTGCCCGTGGTCTCCGCCACCGACGAACGCGCGGCCATGCCGTACGCCATCGACTTCTACCTCAACCCCGATCGCGGCGGCATCCCCGCTTGGCCCAACCGGTTCGCCCTCATGTCCTGGGCGGACTGGCTCACTTACGACGCCATCGCCCTCGCCCCGCGGATCGACCGGCCCACCCTGCTCGTCCACAGCGAGGACGCCGCCATCCCCGAGGGCGCCCGCCGCTTCCACGCGGGTCTCGCCGGCCCCGGCGACCTCCTGTGGACGCGGGGTACCCAGTTCGACTTCTACGACTCCGAACCCCAGGTCACGATCGCCGTCGACACCGTGGCCGCCCACTTCGCCCGGACGCTGCGATGATCCTCGTCACCGGAGCCACCGGAAACGTCGGCGCCGAGGTCGTCCGGGCCCTGGCCCGCGCCGGAGAGCCGGTTCGCGCACTGGTCAGACGGCCGGCCGACGACGTACCGGCCGAACAGACCGTCGGAGACCTGAACGAACCCGACTCTCTCGCGCCGGCCCTCGACGGCGTACGGGGCGTGTTCCTGCTCCCCGGCTACCGCGACATGCCCGGGCTGCTGGCCCGTATGCGCCTGGCGGGGGTGCAACGGGTCGTCCTGCTCTCCAGCCTCGCGACCGTTGCCACCGACACCCGCAACATCCTGTCCGAGTACATGATCGGTTCGGAGACCGCGGTCCGGGAGTCGGGCCTCACCTGGACGTTCCTGCGGCCCAACGCCTTCATGTCCAACGCACTGCGATGGCTCCCTCAGCTCAACGCCGGCGATGTCGTGAGGGACGCCTTCGGCGCGGTGCCGGTCGCGTCGGTCGACCCGTACGACATCGCCGCCGTCGCCGTCCGTGCCCTGCTCGACCCCGGCCACGAGGAACGCGTCCTCCCTCTGAGCGGCCCCGAACCGCTGCTCCCCGCCCAGCGATTGGCCGTCCTGGCCGAAGTCCTCGGCCGCGACCTTCGCTTCCGTGCCCTCTCGGACGAGGAAGGCAGGGCCGACATGGCCGCGGCGGGCGTCCCGGAGCCGTACA
Organism: Streptomyces sp. NPDC016309; assembly: GCF_043077235.1. Classification (NCBI taxonomy): domain Bacteria; kingdom Bacillati; phylum Actinomycetota; class Actinomycetes; order Kitasatosporales; family Streptomycetaceae; genus Streptomyces; species Streptomyces sp. NPDC016309. Next base: position 537,174 of record NZ_JBIBSG010000002.1, read on the forward strand.
TCCGGGCGTTCTTCAGCTTCTACGGTGACGGCACCCTGGACGAGTCCCAGGTCTATCCGACGGTGCGGGAGGTGACCGGCAGGCCGCCCCGCACCTTCCGCCAGTGGGCCACGGCTCACCGCGCGGCGTTCACGCCGCCGGGGAAGGATTGAGCCGAAAGGACCGACGACGCCGTACCGTCCGGGGCGGACCGACGACCGAGCAACCCGTATGAGCCGCCCCCGGTCGGTGCGAGTGCTGCGCCCCGGCGCCACCGGCGCCTCCGTGGGGCGAGTGCGGGCGCCCGTCCGGGGTGGATGGGCGCCCGCCGCGTCTCAGTGCTGCTCGGACATCGCCTGCTGACGGTATTCGCGTGGGGAGAGGCCATAGGCGGCTCGGAAGGCCCGGGTGAACTGGGAGGCGTGGGGCATGCCCCACCGGGCGGCGAGAGCGTGGATGGGACAGGTCCGCAGCGCGGGGTCGGCCAGGTCGGCGCGGATCTTCTCCAGCCGCTGGGAGCGGATCCGGGCGGCGACCGTCTCGCCCGGGGATTGCTCACCGAAGACGCGATGCAGATGGCTGAGGGAGATGTGGTGGGCGGCGGCGATGGCACCGGGGGTCAGCTCCGGGTCGGGCAGGTGCTGGCTCATGTAGGTCCGGATGCGCCTGGCCAGCACCTCGTGCCGGCTCTCCGGCGGCAGGGCGGCCTCGGCGTCCAGGGCGTGGGCGAAGAAGGCCGCGACCAGGTCGAGCGTGACCGTGCCCAAGCGGGCCGCGTCGGCCGGCCGGAGGGTGTCGGCCTGCCGCTCCAGGCCGGTGAGGAAGTCCGCCAGGAGTGCCCCTGTGCCGTTCCGTACCGACAACCCGTGCCCCAGGAGCCGTTCCGCCTGGCGTGGGGGCAGGGGGAGCAGGCTCTTGGGAAGGTCCACCCCCACACCGGCCACGACACCCGGCCGTCCCTCGGCCGCCTGGCCCGAGGCGAACGCCGAGGCCTCGCACGCCTGCCAACTGGAGTCGACGATCAGGTCGTCGGCGCCCACCGTGGTCGTCCCTCCCCGCTCGCGGCTCTGCGTCAGCCGCCCGTGCGTCAGCAAGGACAGGTGATAGAACTCGGAGTCCGCCTGGCGCACCCTTCGCGCGCTCCGCCGGAAGCGCACGGGCGGGAAGGACGTCCGCCAGACCGTGACCGGTCCCAGCTCCGTCACCCGCAACTCCGCGCGGAAGTCGGCCGCGTGGTCGCTGCTTGCCTCGTTCGCGCGGGTGCGGTCGATGAGCTCCCGCCAGCGGTCGAACCGCTCGCCGGCGGGGACGTCCTCGCTGCGGAACACGGTCCCGATCACTGCTGCACTCTCCGTCCTGCCCAGGGAGATGATCACATCCTGGGGAGGGGGCGCATCCCCTCGTCTCCAGGACATCATGAGGTGCGGCCGATGCCGTACGGGACGCCGGGGGGACGGCAGCCCCGATACCCCGCTCCGTTCGGCGAGCGTCGCCGTGTGACCAACTACCGTACGTCAGCGCTGTTTCCGGCTCGTGGACGGGGGAGGACGTCGGATACGCGGCTGTGTCATCGCGTCACCCGCCACCCGGCCCACCGTTCCCCCAGGTCGGCCTGCCGTCAGGGAGGCCCCGCTCTTCGCACGTCGAGGGCCCGGTCCGGGGCGCGCATCCGTGAGGCATCGAACGCCGCCGCGGCGCGGTGAGGACCTCTAAGCGTCGGTCCGCCTCTCCAGGCGGCTCCCTCGCGGCTCCTCGTCCCCCGCCCGTTCCGGGCGGAAGCGGAGACGTATCCCACCCTTGAGGCAGGCCACGAGCTCGTCCGCGGCGGAGTGTTCGTCGGCCCCGGCGAGGACGGGATCCGCACGGCCCGTCCCTGGTCACCGTAAGACGGCCGGGGACGACATGGGGTTCGCGGCGGCCGGGGCGGCCCCGCCCGCCGGGAACCGTGGCCATGACGGGACGACGCGATCCGGATGCGGTGTCCCGGAGGGGAGGTCAGGCGGCGGGGCGCACCGCCACCGCGTCGATCTCGAAGAGCATTCCCGGCAGCGCGAGCGCGGCCACCCCGCTCAGCGTCTGCGCCGGCAGCCGCTCCCCGAACGCGGCGTGGAGTGCCTTCCCGAGGACCTCCAGCTTGCCGGGCTCGTGGTCGACGATGTAGGTGCCGAGCCGGACGACGTGCTCGAAGCCGAGCCCGACGCCCTCCAGGGCATTCCGCAGACGGGTGAGCGAGAGTTCGACCTGCGCGGCGAAGTCCCCGGGTACGGGTGCTCCGGTCGGGTCGGAGGCGTACTGGCCGGCGATGAAGACGAGGTCGCCCGGCGACGAGACGGCGTGGCTGTACCCGTACGGAGTCGGGTCGTGCAGGGTGCCCGGGTTGGTGATGGTGCGTCGATCGGTGGACATCGGGATTCCTTCCGCTGAGTACGGTTCGGAGGTGCCGGGCGCGGGTGAGAAGCCGACGTACCCACCGGCGCGTGGACGGGAACGACAGCGAGCCGCGCCGGAGCTGCTGCCTCATCCGCGATCCCCATGCCCGTCACCCCCGTCGGCTGCAACGTGCCGCACACGTCCCGCATTCCACGACCGCCCCGGCGGTTCGCCGGGCAAGTCGGCCTGGCCCGACCGCTGTTGCCACGGCCCTGCGACGAAAAGGAGTGCGGAAACCCGTGCACAACTCCCGCTCCCTTATGTATGGTTAACCGAGTTCACACCGCAAAGAGTAAGGTTATTGGTTAACAAGAGGGGGGTCAGGTGTCCCATCACCTGCGCGCAACCAGCCGTTCGAGCCGTACCCGGCGAACCCGCCGTACCGCCATCGCCGTCGTCCTGGCGGCGGGACTGACAACCGCCCTGCCGGTCACGGCCGAAGCGGCCGAAGCGGCGGCGGCCGCCGTGACGTCCGGCGCGTCGGGACCGGCCGAGGTCGTCCTGCCCGCCCCCGACGCCTACGGCGAAGGCACGGAGACGGTGCTGGCGACCGGCAGCCAGGGCGTGCTGCACCGCGAGGGCGGCGGCTACCTCTGGACGACGACGTACAACCGCACCACCAAGCCCGTCCCGGCCCTCGACGGCGTCCCGGAGGACGCCATCGTGCGCGGACACGACGAGTACGACCGCGTCGTCTACACCCGGCCGCGCGAGGACGGCGGAACGGACGTCGTGCGGGTCGGCATCGAGGACCCGCGCTTCACCAACACCATCAGCGTGCCGACGGGCTATCTGAACCCGCGCGTGGCCAACGGCTGGGTGCTGGCCACCGTCGACCGGGGCGACGGAACGTACGAGCTGCGCGTGGCGCGCGGCGGGGACCCGGCCGCCGACCCCGTCGTGAAGCTGCCCGCCGGAGCCACCACCGGAGCCGAACCCGTACTGCTCGGCGCCCAGTACAACCAGCTCGTCATCGGCTACCGCAACGCCGACGGCACCCCCGGCTACGGCATCCTCACCGCCTACAACGGCAACGTGACCCCCCTGCCGGTCACCGGTTCCGCCCGCAGCTTCCGCATCACGCGCAGCACGGTCAGCTGGTTCTCCCGCGACGGCGAGACGGGTGTGCGGATCATGCCGCTCGGCAGCACGTCCGCCCCGCGCGTCGTGCCGCTGCCCGTCCGGTCGCCCGAGAGCGCGGTCACCACCTTCGTCGTGGGCGACAACGTGCTCTGGTATGAGGGCGGCGGCGGGCCGCTGCGCCTGACCCCCTTCGACGGCGCCGAGACCGAGCGGACCCTGCTGAGCGACGTCGAGCAGGCGTTCCTCCGCTCCGAGGGCACCGGTTCGCTGGTCGTGCTCGGGAAGGACGCCGACGGCAAGCGGGCCGTGCACCACTACAGCGTGGACGGCGCGGGGCTCGTCTTCGACCTCCCGCTGCGCCAAGTGCCCCGGGTCAAGACGGCGGACGGGGCGATCGAGGCACTCGGCCTCGACCGGGGGCGCCTCCGCTACCTCAACTCCCTCACCGGCGAGCGGACGTTGCACGGCGAGGACGTCGGCACCGGACTCGACCCGGCCGACGGCGCCGCACTCGCCGACTTCCCGGGCCTGAAGGCCGGCCGCTTCCGGGACGGCACCGACGAGGGACTCGCCAGGCTGGTCGCCGATGCCGGCACCGGCACCGATGTGCTGGTGACCGGCGACGACCCCGGCCATCCGGTGGACAGCCTGCCGCTGCCGGGCACGAACGGCCGGATCGTCGACGCGGCGCCGGAGTTCGTCCTGTACGAGGCGGGCGGACGGCAGTACGTCGTGGACACCGCCCGGGACCGTGTCGTCCGCGAACAACCCGTACAGGCCGCCGTCCTGGAGCAGAACACGTTGTTCAAGCCGGCGCCGAAGTCGCCCGGCACGGTGAAGGTCGTCAACCTGCGCTCCGGAAAGGTCGCGGGGAGCGTCACCCTCGGTTCCGGCTGCGTCCCCGACGAACTCCAGCACAGCGGCACCCTGCTGTACTGGAGCTGCGCCGGCAAGGGCACGGCAGGCGTACGCGACCTCGCCACCGGCCGCACCTACCCCGCCCCCGCGTCCGGCGTCCTCCTGGGCGACCGCTTCCTCGCCCACCGCACCCCGTCCGGCGACGTGCGCCTCACCGCCCTGGAGGCGGACGGCGGCACGGTCGACCTGGGCACCGTCACGGGCCTGAAGCAGCCCTCGGACGGGGGCGACGGACGCGGCACCACCTGGACCCTCGACGCGCGGGCCGGGAAGCTGGCCTGGGTCGGCACTGACGACGCCGTCCACGTCACCGCACCGCAGCAGGCGGTCTCCCCACTGGACGTCGTCCGTACCACCGCGCCCCGGACACCGGCCGGTGAATGGTCCGCCGCATGGTGGCTCAGCAAGCCCGCGGCGTCCTGGCAGGTGACGCTCACCCGCCGCGCGACCGGTGAGGTCGTCCGCACCTGGACCGGTACGGACGCCCGCAGCGCAGTACGGGTCACCTGGGACCGCACGTCCGAGTCGGGGACGCCGGTCGCTCCCGGCGCGTACACCTGGCGTCTCACCGCGGCGCCGGCGGACGGGAGGGGCGCGGACGCGACCGCGTCGGGCGTCGTGAAGGTCACCGGCTGAGTCCCGTACGGGACGCCGGCCGGCCCCTCTTCCACGCCGCCACCGTGGGGGTGGGGCCGCCGCCCGGGCTCAGGGCAGCGCCGCCTGGGGCGGGTGAACGCATTGCCCCCAGGCGAATCCCGAGACGCCTTCCAGGCGGACGGCCCCGGACGGTGGGCCGCCGGCGCGGCGCGCACGAGGCGGCGGGCGCGGAGCGCGCCGCGCTCGTCGCCGAGGAGGTGGATCTCCTGGTCGGCGGCCATGGCGACGCCCGCACCGCCACCGTCGTCACGGCGGCCTCCCCACCCGCCGCATCACCGACCAACCGGTAAGAAAGGCAGCACCCTTCGTGTACGCCAAGCAGTACGAGATCACCCTGCCCGCCGACTACGACATGGGCACCATCCGCAAGCGGGTGGCCGACGGCGGCCACGTCCTCGACGACCGCGCCGGCCTCGGGCTCAAGGCCTACGTCATCCGCGAACGCGGCATCGACGACTCGCCGGTCAACCAGTACGCCCCCTTCTACCTGTGGAACGACACGGGCGCGATGGCCCGCTTCCTCGTCGGCGGCGGCGGGTTCCAGAACATCGTCCGGGACTTCGGCCGGCCGGTCGCCCGCCACTGGACGGGCATCTCCTGCCACGCCGGACCCGCCCGCACGGCACCCGTCGCATCCGCCTCGCGCCGCCTCACTCCCGTACCGCTCGACGCCGACGCGGACGGTACCGGCACAGGTCTGTCCGCGCTCATCGACCGGGAGGCCGAGCAGGTGCGGCGGCTCTCCCGCCAGGACGGCGTCCACACCGCCGCGTTGGCGGTCGACCCGCACCACTGGCAGCTCCTGCGGTTCGTGCTGTGGGCGGACGCCTCCGCGCCGGACCAGGACGCGACCGAGCGCTACCAGGTCCTGCACCTGTCCGCCCCGGGCCTGGGAGACCTGCCGGACGGACGGACCTGGTAGACGTCACAGGGCCCGGTCGAGCCAGTCGTACATGTGCTGGTGGAGGGTGGAGCGGCCCCCGTAGGCGCAGTGTTGGCCCGCTCCGTCCGCCTCGGACAGGGCGACCAGGGTGCTCGGGCACCGCAACTCCCGGTGCAGCCGGGCGGGTTCCCCCTTGAAGACGAAGTCGTTGTCCGGGTCGAAGACGAGTGACGGGGTGGTGATGCGCCGGGCTACCCCGTCCAGGGTGTACGGGCGTGAGCGGCGTACGTAGTCGGGGATCGATGCGGCGCCGAAGGTCCACGCGCCGTTGCGCAGCGCCCACCGCAAGGACGTGTCGCCCGCCAGCGCGAGCGACAGGGCGTGTTCGGCCTCCTCGTCGCGGCCGTCGAGGGCCCACTGCAACAGCCACGCGGGAAGGAGGCGGGTGGTGGCCTCGTAGTAGCTGTAGATCCCGCCGTCGAGGACGAGGGCCGCCGCCCGGTGTTCGAAGGCGGCGGCGCGGGCGACCAGGTGGCCGCCGAAGCTGTAGCCGTGCAGCGCGATCCGGCCGGGGTGGATCTCGGGGCGGGTGAGGGCGAAGTCGACCACGGGGGTGAGGACCGCCTCCCAGTCGGGCCGGAAGAACAGGCGCTGGTCGCGCAGGGCGGCGCCCTGGCCGGGACCGTCGTAGGCCAGGCAGTTGTAGCCGCGGCGCAGTGCGGCCGCGGCGACGGCGAAGTAGGCCTCCTCGAGGATGGAGTCGTAGCCGCTGGTGAAGATCACGGTCGGTCGCGGGGTGCCGGAGTCGTCCACCAGGAAGAGGTAGCCGGGCAACGTCGTGTCCTCGTACGGGATCGCGACCGGCTCGACAGGGCTGTCCAGGAGCGAGGCGGCGACGCCGAACGTGCCGCGCGCCAGTGACGAGAGCTCCTTGGCGCGGTCGTCGGCGAACGGGTCGTCGCGCAGGTAGAACTCGGCGGTGCGGTAGTAGTTCGACGCCCGGAGGAGGGCTTCGCGGGCGCTGACGCGGTGCCCGGCGGCCAGCGCCTCGTCGCCCAGGGCGTGGACGCGGGCGGCGGTGGCGCGCCACTGCTCGTACCAGGCGTCCTCGTCGCCGTCGGGGATGGCGCGCGCGGTGACGATGACCTCACCGAGGTCGGCCCCGCCGTAGGGGGCGAAGCAGGCGGTGCGCAGGGTCTCGAAGTCGAAGGACTCGTCATGGAAAAGGAACGTCACTGCTGTCTCTCCAGCGCGCTAGACGAGACGGATCCGTTCCGTCTCGGTTGATCGTGACCGTACTCCTCGTCCAAGGCGAGACGCAACCGTTCCGTCTCGGTATGCTGGCGGCATGAGCCGACCACCCTCCGCCCGCCCCGCCGGCGGCCCCGTCCTCCAGGACACGGTCACCGACGCCCTCCGTACCGCCTTCTTCGAGGAACTCGCCGAAGTCGGGTACGGGAAACTGTCCTTGGAGGCCGTCGCCCGCCGGGCCGGCACGGGCAAGGCCGCCATCTACCGGCGCTGGCCGTCCAAGGAAGCCATGACCATCGACCTCGTCGTCCAGGTCTCGGTCACCGCCGCGGACACGCCCGACACCGGCAGTCTGCGCGGCGACGTGCTGGCCTACCTGACCGAGACCGACCAGGCGCTACGGCACCCGCTGGTCGCGCGGATCCTTCCCGACCTGCTGGCCGCCCGCTCCTACCACCCCGGCATCGCCACCACGCTCGGCGAGCGGATCGGCGAGGGCCGCCGCGCCAAGGTCGGTGCCCTCCTGGACCGGGCCGTCCAGCGCGGTGAACTGCCCGCCGACACCGACCTGGACCTGTGCCTCGACTTCCTGGCGGGCCCGCTGTACTGGGCCACCACCGTGCGCCGGGCGCCCGCCGACCCCGCACTCCTCGCCCGCATGACCGACAAGGTGGTCGCCGCCCTCGTCGCCTAGCGCCCGAGCAGCAGCCCCCGCGAACGCGGCCTCCACCGGCGGCGGCTCCCGGGCATCAGGGCCCGAGCCAGACGTCGCGCGCCCAGTGCCACACGGAGTCCCAGCGGTCCTCGGTCAAGCCGTACGTGTCGCACGACCAGACGACGACCGTGCTGTCCGGCGCGACCAGCCAGAAGAGACTCTCGTCCTGGCACAGGACCACCAGGTCGCGCGGGACCCCCTGCTCCCAGGCCAGGGCCGCGAGGTCCGGCAGGTGGGTTTCCAGCAACGGATCCGTGACGGTCACCGGTGACGGACCGTCACAGACGACATCGCTGACACGGAGCAGGAACTCCTTGAGGCCCGCGGGCAGCGTCATCCCGTGCTCCCGCTCGAACCGTGCGAGGAACGCCTCGTCGGGGAGATCCATCAGTGGCCAGTCGGGATAGTGGGCCGCCCGGATCCGCTCGATGACGTCTTCCATGTCTCTCCTCGCCTCGTGACAACGCCGGACCCTCCGTGCGCGAGCCCGGACAAGCCTGTCACCAGCCACTGACAGTCCGCCCGGCCTCGTCCGGGACCACGGTGGCCGCGCCGACCGGCGGCGCGATGCTGGTCCGCTCCTTCAGGGGCACGTTCCGGTCGGGCCCCCGGCGCCGCTGCAAACCGCGGAGGATCACCGGCGGGCTATTCGCTCAACCCCACGACGCACCACCCGCGTTCAGCCGCCTCGGTCAGCACATGGCCCCACTGCGTCAGCAGGTCCGAGAACCGGCCGAAGTCGTGCACCCACCCGTCGGGGAGGGCGGCATGCGCGCTGAAGGCCCCCTCCATACCGCTGAGAAGAGGGCGTACGCGACGCCAGACCGCGGCAAGGCCCCGCACGCTCTCCGGCGACAGTGCCAGCAGGACACCGTAGTCGTCCGCGCCGAAGAACCCCGTGTCGGTCTGCTCCGCTTCTCCGTCCAGCCCGATCCACACGAGCCCGAGCAAGAACGTGTCCAACACGTTTCGCAGCGTGGGGTCGACATGGTCACGGGCGGCTTCCCACCGCTGTCCGGCCCAGAAATGGGCTTTGAACGAACCAAGGGTGTCCCGGAACTCGTACAGGGCGAACACCGCGCTGTTCGGCCCTTGCGGCCAAACCCAGCCGCTGGTGACCGGCGGCGCTCCGTGGTCCCACAGTCGCGTCTCGTCCGCGTACCAGGCGTCCCTCAGCCGAGCCACTCGCCCCTGGGGCGGGACCTCCGCCAGCCATGAGGGGTCGGCGATCAACACGGTGAGGTCCAGTCCCATGGCTGTGAGCGTACCGACCCCGCTTCCAGGTGATCATCTCTTGCCGGGCAGGCGGCTCCGTCCCCGGCATCCCGCGCGGGCCCCGCCACCCCTTCGACGGCGCCGGCCCGCGCCAGGCGTCGTCGCGGCGTCCGACGGATCAGCCACCCGCCGGTTCCGTCACCGGCGGGTGGGGTCGGCACCCGCGCTCCCGCCGTGCTCCACCCCTCCGGACCGGGTACGTGAGCGCGGGAGGCGGGTTGCCGCCCTGTTGCGAACGATCGTGATCCCGTGCGCGGTCGCAGTCAATCCTGGGGTTTCATTGCCCTTACCCAAGCGATAACTTGGGCCCCTGTGACTCTTGATGATCTGCGTGTGTTCGTCGCGGTGTGCCGGGCCGGCAACCTGAGCGCCGTGGCCCGGGACCTGGGCTGCACCCAGTCGGCAGTCAGCCAGCATGTGAAACGGCTGGAGAAGGAGACCGGCATACGCCTCCTCGAACGCCATCCCCGTGGAGTGGCCCCCACGCCGGCAGGGCGGGTGCTGCAGGCGGCTGCGGCGGACGGCATCGCCGGCCTGGACTCGGCCCTGCGGAGCGTGGGGGAACTCGCACGCGGGGAAGCCGGTTCGGTACGGGTGACGACCGGTGCCACGACGGTGCGCCACTTCATGGCCGAAGCCGTCGTGGCCTTCCGGAGCCGGCACCCCAAGGTGACCCTGGAGTTCCGCACGGAGACCTCCAGCCACGATTGCTTCGCCGCACTGGCCTCCAACACCGTGGACCTCGCCTGGATCACCCTCGGCCGCCCGGTCCGCGGCATCGAGCAGCGCCCCGTCACCGAGTTGCCGTGGGTCCTCGCCGTACGGTCCGACGACCCCCTCGCCGACCGGTCCCACGTCCAGGTCGCCGATCTCGCCCACATCAGGCACATCCGGCTGCCGGAGAACTCCTCCTCCCGCGCCCATCTCGACACCGCCTTCGCGAGACTGGGCATCCACGTCACGTCCGACACCAGCGTCGCCGACTGGGACACGGCCATCCTGCTGGCCGAACTCGGCCTCGGCCACGCCATCGTGCCCGCCCTGCCCGGCCGGCAGGACCGGAACGGCCCCCACCCTCTGCGCCTCCTGCCCATTCCCGACCTGCCGAAGCTGTCGGTGGGCTGGGCCGTACGCCGCTGGGACGCCCTCTCCCCGCTCGCCCGCGCCTTCGCCGACACCGTCACCGCCACCCCCTAGAGGCCGACCGCGCGCCCCGCCTCGGCCGACGAAGGCACTCCGCCCGGGCCCGCCCGGCCTGCCGCCGCCCGGATGGGCACTCCTCGGCGATGCGTTTCGGCGCCTGCCGAAGTGATGGGGCATCCTGGAGTCATGGATCAGGTACCTCCTCCCAGACCGGCGGACGCTCCGGCCCCCGCCGCGAAGCTGGCCTCCTTCGCCGCCGCCCTGGCCGACGAGACGCGAGCCGCCATCTGCATGTGCCTGCTGGAAGGACGTGCCTGGACGGCAGGCGAACTGGCCCGCGCCACCGGGGTCGCCCCCTCCACCATCAGCGGGCACCTGACCCGGCTCCTCGACGCGGACATCTGCGTGATGGAGCGGCAGGGGCGGCACGCGTACGTGCGCATCGCCGATGCCGCCACCGCCCGTGTGGTGGATGAATTGGCCACCCACGCCGTCCCGGGCCGTGACGCGGCGCACGCCGTGCCGGTGGTCGCCGCACCGGACCCGATGGTGCGGGCCCGCACGTGCTACGACCACTTCGCCGGGCGGCTCGGTATGGCGGTGACGGACGCGATGGAGCACCGGGGTCTGCTGCGCACGGAGGGCGTGTTCGCACTGACGGAAGCGGGGCTCCACTGGTACGAGGAGGCGGGCATCGACGTGAGAGGTGCGGGGCGCCGACCACAGGCGAGTTCCTGCCTGGACTGGACGGAGCGCCGGCGCCACCTGGGCGGCCTGGCCGGGGCAAGGCTGTGCGCACGGGCCCTGGAGCAAGCGTGGGTCGTACGCCCGGAAGGCGGTGGACGGGCCCTGCTGGTGACGCCGGAGGGGGAGAAGGCCTTCGGCGAACTCCTGGGCCTCACCGCGCAGTCATGGCGCTAGAGGCCTTCCGGCAGTGCTGACCACCATTCCAGCCCTCGACAATATTTCGGTGCATGCCGAAGTGTGGGGAGGTAAGGTCAGGAGGCATGAAGACCCCACCGCGTGCCCTTCCGCCCGGCCTGCTCACCGGCGGCGCCGTCTGCTTCACCGTGTTCGCCTGGGCCTCCGCCTTCGTCTCCATCCGCAGCGCCGCAGCCGCCTACTCCCCAGGGGCACTTGCCCTCGGCAGGCTGCTCGCCGCCTCGCTCGTCCTTGTGACGCTGCTCCTCCTGCGCCGTGAAGGCCTGCCTCCGCGCGGCGCCCGAAGGGGCATCCTGATTTCCGGACTCGTATGGTTCGCCGGCTACATGGTGGCGCTGAACTGGGGCGAACGCCTCGTCGACGCGGGCACCGCTTCCTTGCTCGTCAATACCGGGCCGATCCTCATGGCGCTCCTCGCCGCGCGCCTGCTCGGCGAGGCCCTGCCGCCGCGGCTGCTGATGGGCACAGCGATCTCCTTCGTCGGCGCCGTGGTCGTCGGCCTGTCGATGTCGGCAGGAGGAGACGGCTCGACGTCGGTGCTCGGGGTAGCACTGTGCCTGCTCGCGGCGGTGGCATACGCGACAGGGGTCATCGCGCAGAAGCCCGCCCTTTCCTACGGGACCCCGCTGCAGATCACCACGTTCAGTTGCCTCACCGGGACCGTGGCGTGCCTGCCGTTCACCGGTCAACTGGTCGCGGAAATCCCCCGGGCCCCGCTCTCCGCCACCCTCAACATGGTCTACCTGGGCGTGGTCCCCACCGCCCTGGCCTTCACCACCTGGACCTACGCTCTCGCACGGACGCCGGCCGGGAAACTCGGCGCGACCACCTACGCCGTACCGGCCATCGTCGTGCTGCTGAGCTGGATCCTCCTGGGCGAGGTCCCGGCCTGGCTGAGCCTGCTGGGCGGCCTGCTCTGCCTGACCGGGGTGGCCATCTCCCGCTACCACGGCCGGCCCCGCAAGGACCCGGCGGTGCGCGCGGACACGGCCTCACCCCAACCCGCCGCCACACATCGGCGATAGCGCACGGCGCCGGCTTCGCGATTCACCGCCTGGTCCGCCGCCGGTGGGCCGGTCGCACCGCTACCCGACGACGGCGTCACACGTTGCTCACCCGACCGGGGGAGGCGGATCAACCGGGAGGCCGATGTGGGTGCGCCGAGATCAGTGCGATGTTCGGTGCATGGACGGTGCGACAGAGACGTCGAGGGCGCCTTGGCGCCGGGGGTGGCAACAGTGGCCGCGCTGGGTGGGCCGGGCCGCAATGGCGTGGGCGGTGGTGTACGCGTGCTTCGGCCTGGCCGGCGCACTGGGCGGGCGGCCGCTGTTCTACCTGGGCGACGTCCCGGGGCCCCCGGCACTGGGCTGGGGCGTCGTGGCGGTCGGGTCGCTGGCGGCGGTGGCCTGTGGCGCGGTGGCGCGGTGGGGACCGCGGCCGGCGTTACGAGCGGTGCTGTGGGTGGCGTGCGTACTGGTCGCGATCGCCGCGTTCGGGCTCCTGATGGACGTCATCACCGTCCTGTTCGGTCAGGGCGTGGACAGCCGACTGGCCGCTACGCACCACCTATGGGCGGCGGCCGGGGTGCTGCTGCTCGCGGCCACCGTCCGGTCCACGCACCGCTCACCGGCCGTGGCCGTCGCACCACCGCCGTCCGCCGGCTCCGGGACGGCGCAGCTTGCCGCCTCCGCCGGGACGCTGGCCTTTGTTCCGTACGCGGTGATGAAACTGACCTGGGTATCCGGGGGCACATTCGCCGGGATCACCGGTGAAGAGATGCTCGCGATTTCCCGGCGCAACGGTGCTTCCGGTATCTGGCTCACCCTGGAGTCGTGGGGCCTGGACGCCACCGTGCTGCTGGCAGCCCTCGGCGTGTTCCTGCTGTGGGGCCTGGTACGCCCGTGGGGCCAGGTCTTCCCCCGCTGGACGCCGTGGCTGCGAGGTCGGCGTGTGCCCCGCTGGCTCCCGCTGGCTCCCGCTGCGATCGGTGCTGCCACCCTGGCTCCGTACGGGGTGTTCGGAGTCGCCTATGCCGCCCTGTCCTCGGCCGGCGTGGTCACGATGCGGCGCGGCGACTTCCCTTCCTCGAGCGACGCGCTGTTGGTGACCTGGGTCGGCATGACAGCGTTCGCCGTCTACGGGGCGGCCCTGATCGTCGCCATCCGCTCGTACTGGCTCCGGACTTCCGGCCACAGCCCCGACGCATGACCTCCCTTTCCTGACGGGCAGGTGAGCGATGTCCTCGGGCGGAGGCCGGCAGCCACCCCCGGTCCGGGGGGCACCTTTTCGGGTTCCCCGCCAAGGCGCCACGACGACCGTGCGGAACCGCTCCTCGACGTCCGAATGCCGCCGGCGAGATCCTCCATCGGTGATCAAGCTGGTGCCATGGCAATGTCATCGCCCACGGATTGAGTGACCGTCCTGACCGGCATGGACGCGGCCGAGGCGGAGTATTTGGCGGCGGGCGGCCCCGGCGAGGCTTCGTTCAGCCTGCTGGCCCCCTTCTTCTCGCCGGATGTCGAGTTCCATCAAGCGGACGCCCTGCCCTATGGAGGCACATGGCGTGGGCACAGCGGCCTGATGCGGTTCTTCCGCAGGATGGGGGAGGTGTGGGAGTCGTTCGACATGGTGAAGCAGGAGTCGCCACCGGCGAGACCTCGGTCGTACTCACACAGGTCCATGCCCGCGCTCGGGCGACCGGCCGTGAACTCGGCTTCCCGATCCTGCAAACGATCACGGTCAAGGACGGGCGGATCACCGAGGTCCGCCCCGTCTACTGGGACACACGGGCGATCGCCGACGTCTGCACCGTGCCGACATCGGCCCCGCCGGACTGACGACCGACACCGGCGTAGCCGGGCGATCGCCGCCCACTGGCGTGACGCCTCCCGCGTCCCCTTGTCCTCCATTCGCAGCAGTTGCGATGGCCCGCCCCCACGCTCTGGGCGACGGTGGGCAAGGCGTCGGCCGCCATTGCCGACGCGTGGACGACAGCCGAGGAGACAGCGTGTCCGACCGTCATACGATGCTGCGTGGATTGCACGATGTGGGGCTGGCCGCCTGGTTCGGCGGCTCCCTGATGGGCGCGGTCGGATTGAACGGCGCCGCCCGCGACGAGGGCGGAACCTGGGCGACGACGGCGCGTATCGCCAGTTCCGGCTGGGGCAAGTGGACACCGGTCAACGCCGCGGCGATCGCCGCCCACCTTTTCGGCTCGGGCGGCTTGCTCGCGGTGAACGCGCCCCGCGTGGCCGCCCAGCAGGGCGTGGCCGCCTCCACCCTCGCCAAGACCGTCCTGACCGGAGCCGCACTCGCGGCCACCGCCTACAGCCGCGTGCTGGGCAAGAAGATCGAACTCGCCTCCTCTGCCGACCCGGAGGACGCCCACAAGGCCGCCAAGCACCCCATCGACACCGACAAGGCCCAGCAACACCTGACCTTCATGCAGTGGGCCGTCCCGGCGCTGACCGGCGGTCTGCTCGTCCTCAACGCCCTGCACGGAGAGCAGCAGCGCCCCGCCGAACAGGCCCAGGGCATGTGGCAGCGCGCCCTGTCCATGACACCCGACATGCCGCACTGGCACTTCTCCCACTGAGGGAAGGCGGCACGGGCTCGACCACCGCGGTCCAGCGTGAACGGCGCGCTGCCCCGGGACCGGGGGCCGGGCCCGCTCGCCCAAGTCGTCCCGTATGCGGCCGGACATGCCGGACACGGTCGCCCGAATCCGCGGGCACCCCGTCGAGGGCGGCGGCCGTCCGCGACCGTCGGGGAACCTGCGGGCTGTGCACCTCCGCGACCGTACGGTGCGGGGCCCTGCCGTCACAGACCACCGCACTCGGAGGACTGTGCCGCCACCAGGCCCTGACCTGCCGCGGTGCGGAAGTAGAGGACCGAGCGGCCGGCGCGCCGGCGCTGAGCCAGACGAGCCTCACGCAGGATCCGCAGGTGCCGGCCGACCGAACCCAGAGGCAGGCCGGTGAGAGCCACCAGCTGGGTGGTGGACTTCGGGGTGTCGAGCAGGGTGAGGAGTTCCGCTCGGGCGGTCCCGAGAAGGGCGGCCAGAGCCCTCGGTGCCGCGCGGAGGCCGTCGCCGGCCAGAACCCCTGAGCACGGGTAGACGACCGCGTACCGCCGCACGGAACGCGAGCACCGATCGTCGGCGGACGGG
>NZ_JBIBSG010000002.1:552714-683006 GCF_043077235.1 Streptomyces sp. NPDC016309
GACGGGACGTCCCAGCACAGCCAGCTCTGGCTCAGGGTGACCGGGACGAACATCAGCCGCCCCCGGAAGAGTTCCAGCGGCGGGCCGTCGCAGACAGTGGTTCGCAGACGGTCGCCCCCGAGCCAGCGCATGTCCGGGCGCATCTCGTTCAGAGCGGCGGCCCAGCCGTGCCGCCCGAGCCGGGCGGTACGGGCGACGATATCGGCCTCCATGATCCCGAGGCGGCGTGGCCACGAGGGCTCGACGGTCTCCGACCAGACCCACTCCAACAGGCCCGCGGCCCGCTGGGCCAGGTCGTCGCGGCGCAGCAGCTCCGGCAACGGGCCGTTGAGCGACTCCTCCAGGTCGGCGCGGACTGCCGCGGGCGGGGCGCTGCGGACCTGTTCCAGCTCCTCGGGGAACGTGCGACCGCCGTCGCCCGCCGGGGCGGGGGTGAGGAAGGTCGCGTTCCAACGGCGTCGCAGCGCGGCCCTGACCAGAATTGCCGTCACCGGATCACCGGCGAGGCGGTCCCGGTAGCGGGACAGGTGAGCGGCGAGCCACTGGTGCTCCCCGAGGTGGGCGGCGCGGCCGTGGTGCAGGGTCTTCAGGCCGGCGAGCGTCTCGGCCAGCGGAGAGATGACGAAACGGCTCCCGGCGAGAGTGTCCGAATCGACCCGCCACCAGCTCATTGGTTTCGCCTCCCCGCGAAGGATTACGACCGCTGCCCCATGTCGGAGACGCTCTCCGCCATGCGTGCGTATCGAGAATTGTTCCGTACCAGCGAATTCACCCCCCTCTTCCTCGCCTCGGCCGGGCAGACCACGGCCCAGACGATCGGCGGGCCGGCCCTCGGCATCCTGGTCTACGAGCGGACGGGCTCGGCGCTGCTGTCCTCCCTTGCCATGTTCGGTACCGCCTTCGCCCAGGCGGTGGGGGCGGCCACCGTACTGTCCGCAGCGGACCGGCTGCCACCGCGCGCCGCCATGACGGTCCTCGGCCTCCTCTTCGGAATGGGCGTGGCCGTGCAGGCCATACCCGGCCTGCCCGTGTGGGCCGTGTTCGCGGTACTGCTGGCGCTCGGCGTCGCCGGGTCGGTCAGCGGCGGGGTCGGATACGGGCTGCTCAACGAGATCCTGACCCGGGACGGATATCTTCTGGGGCGCTCCGTCCTCAACATGTCGGTCGGGGTCATCCAGATCTGCGGCTTCGCGCTCGGCGGCGCGCTGGTGCCGATGATCTCGGCGCGCGGCACGCTGCTCCTGTCCGCCGTCCTGTACGTGGTGGCCGCCGTGGTGGCGGGCTGCGGGCTGAGCAGCCGGTCACCCCGGGGTGCCGGGAGGGCGTCGATCGCCGAGACCTGGCGCACGCACGCACGGCTGTGGTCGCTGGCGCCCCGGCGGTACGTCTACCTCGCGCTGTGGGTGCCGAACGGTCTGATCGTCGGGGTGGAGTCGCTGTACGTCCCGTACGCGCCCGACGACGCGGGCCTCCTCTTCGCCTGCGGGGCCGTGGGGATGCTGGTCGGGGACGTCGTCGCGGGCCGCTATCTGCCGGCCCGCTGGAGGGAGCGGCTGCCCGTCCCGTTGTGCGTCCTGCTGGCCGCTCCGTACCTGCTCTTCTCGATCGGCCCCGGATTGTCGATCGCCCTGGTGCTGGTCACCGTCGCCACCTTCGGATACGCGGCGGGGCTGCTGCTCCAGGAACGGCTGATGGCACTGACGCCCGACGCACTGAGCGGGCAGGCACTCGGCCTGCACAGCTCCGGGATGCTCACCATGCAGGGGGCCGGGGCGGCGGTGGCCGGGTCCGTGGCCGAACTGACGTCACCCGCCACCGGGATGGTGGTGACGGCGGCGGCCTCGCTCGCCGTGACCTTGCTGCTGGCACCCGGGCTACGCGGCGGCCCGGCGGCCACCGTGGCCACGGCCCCGGAACAGAGAGCCGCCACGCCGCCGTCCTCCTGAAGGCGCACTGGAGCCGTACCGCCGATCCGATCCCGATCGGGCGACTCCTCCGCCGGCAGCTCGCGTCGGCGTCAGGCCTCGCGCCGCTCATACGGGGGGCGTTGAGTACCCGTACTCATGCGGGCGGCGTCGCCTCGTTCGTACCGTCGACCCCATGAGGAAGATCGCCGCGCTCCTGGCCCTGCTGCTGGCCGCCCTGACGACCACGGGCTGTTCCGTACTGGAGCGGGATTACCCTGCCGGCGACCCGGCGAAGCTGGCCCAGCGTCTCAGGGACCGCGCGCAGTGGGCGTACGACGGCATGGCCCTGCCGCCCCACAAGGCGGTCGGTCCCCGACCCGTTGAGCCCCAGCACAGCTGCTACGCGGGCGGCTTCACGATCGACGAAACGGTCCCCGACGTTGTCACCTTCAGCCTCACCTGGACGGTCGAAGGCATCCCGGACGACGTCGCCCGTGCCACGGAAGCCCGCTTGCGCCGGGAGTTCACCTCCGCCGGCTGGACCCTCACCCACGACGGCAACCGCCGGATCAAGGACCACGTCGAGTACGGCTTCCGCTTCGAAGATCCGTCGACAGGCGACAAGTTCGACCTGGACTGGAACAACTCGACCACCTCCCTCTTCCTGTCCGGCTATACGCCTTGTGCGCAGGTCCCCCAGGAGGCGGCCGACCATCCCTCAGCGCAGACCTGGACCCCTCAAACCGCCTGAAACGCCGCTCCGATCCGCGTCTGCGCGTAGGCGCTCACCTTCTGGCCCGCGTGCACGTCCGAGGGCCTCCCTTCCCCGACGTGGCCCGTCCTTAGCTGCTGCGCTCCCATCGGCGTCCCAGGGTGTCGTACGTGTACTGGGGCAGGCCCTCGATGGCGCTGGTGCGGAACGGACGGCCGTCGTCGTCGATGCGCACCGTGCCCTTGCGGCCCTGGGAGGACCAGTCCAGCTCCAGGTACCAGCGGCAGTCGCACGAGCTGGTCCCGGCCGTGACCAGCAGGACCTCGGGTTCCTTCGCCGAGACGCGGTAGGGCATGCGTACGGCCGGGATCGGCGTGCCGGCATCGTTCCCGGCGACCGCGCGGGCGAGGGGGCGGTCCTTGTCCAGGTCCACGGCGAAGTACCGGGGAGTGATCGAGCCGCCGCAGCCCTGATCCATGGCGTAGGCGTTGCCCTCGGCCGGCGCCTTACGGCCGACCACGCGCACACGCAGCGCCTCCAGTACGACGGCCGTGTCGCTGCGCCCCTGCACCGACAGATGCACGAGCGTTTCGCCGCCGTCCACCGCGCCTTGTGTCGCCGCCCAGGGCGCCGCGTCCTGCGGGGCCGGGGGAGGGGGGACCTGGCTCGGCGGCTTGGCGATGACGTAGTCGTGACCGCAACCGAGCTTCCACGTGTGGGAGGTGACGGACCAGGTGAGCGGCAGCCCGGCAGGCTGTGCACCGCGGGGCGGGGTGGAGGTCGCGCCGGGCGGGCGAGAGGTGTCCGGCTTCCTCTTCGGGGTGGCCGAGCCCGAAGGCCGCTCGGAGGCGGGGGCCTGGCTCGGGCTGGGTGAGGCATCCCGTCGCTTCGGGGGCCTGGCCTTGGCCGTATTGGGCGCCGCCGGACCGGCGGCCGGGGAAGGACCGTCGGCGGACGCCCGCCGCCCGTCCGGCAGCACGAACAAGGCCCCGAGCATCGCGAGTACGGCGCAGACGGAGGCCAGTCCGACCACGAGAGGTCTACGGCGGTGCCAGGGGCGGCGCGGGGGCGCCGGCGCCGGCGCGGGCGCGCCGGGCGGTCCGGGCGCAGGGTCCGCTGCGGCGACCGGACCGCCGGTGGCCTTCGGCGCCGTGTCCGGTTCGGCGATGCCCTCCACCGCTGTGTCCGGTCCGTTCGCCGCGTCGTTCACGGCTCCCGCCGCCATGGCGTCGGGCGAGCTCTCCGCCGCCCCCGCCGTAAGAGGCCGACGGCGGGCTGCCGCTGCCAGGAGCCAACGGCGGTGGAGTTCCAGGCGGTGTTCCGCAGTCGCCCCGCACAGGGCCGCGAAGCGCTCCACGGGGGCGAAGTCGACCGGCACCGCGTCACCCGCACAGTAGCGGTGCAGCGTCGAGGTGTTCATACCCAGACGGCGGGCCAGCGAGCCATAGCTGCGGTCCGTTCGCTCCTTCAGCGCCCGCAGCAGCGCCGCGAACTCCGCCACCTCGTCGATGCCGTCGCCGTCGTCCCGTACCGCCACGGCTTCCCCCGTCCTCGTACGACCCCACCCGGCCCGGGACGGCATCCCAGGCACCTCATGTACCTGCACGTCAGAGGGGCTGGGACGGTTCCACCCCGCCCGATCGGCCGTCGGCTGTTGCGCCCGGCCGCTGTGATCGCTGATGCTCTTGGTGCCGCACCGACCAGGCCCGGGCCGACCAGCCGGCCTCGCCGCGGCGTCCACGTCCACGCACTCATCCACGGGGGAACACCCATGTCCATGCGCATCCGAACGAGCGCTCTCACCGCACTCGGCGTCGCCGCCCTCGCAGCGGGCACGGTCCTCACGGCACCGGCCGCCGGCGCCGCGCCGAAGGCCGCCGCGCCCACGTTCCTGTCGGCGTCCCAGTTGCCGCCGCACCCGACGTCGTCCTGGACCGCCGGGCCGGTCACCGACGGGTTCCCGGAGGAACTCGGCCTCTGCGTGAGCACGGAGGGCGTGCCCGCCTACGACTACCGGCACCGGACGTTCCGGACCGACCTGGACACCAGCGCAGTGCAGCTGACCGTCGTGACGGGCACAGCCGCCCAGGCCAAGGCCCTGGCGAAGCACTACGACGACCTGATCCGCACCTGCGCCGACCGTATCGAGAAGTCCTCGCCCGACGTCGAGGCCGAGGGCCGGGACTACGGCACGCTGCCGGTCGAGGAGGGCGCCCGCGTCCGTGGCCTGCACACCGAGACGTCCTGGGGTGCCACCGACATCGCCCTGCTGTCGGTCGGGCGCGACGACAGGACCGTCACCGTCGTGGAGTGGAGGCAGATGGGCGACTTCGGGAACGCGCCCGTCGCCGCCTTCAAGAAGACCACGAGCACGGCCGTCAACAAGCTGTACTGACCGGGCGGCCATCCGGAAAGGGCGGGACCAGTGGTGCGGCCACCGGCCGTGCCGCTGCCCTGCCGGGTCTCGCCGCTGTGTCGCTGTCCTGCCGTCGTGCGGTCGCTCCGTGCCCATTCCGTGGCTGGGCCGACCGGTCACCGTCGCGCTGGTCGCCCGCGCCGAGGGCGGGCGCCCCTGGGCGGGCGCCCGCCAACACGCCCAGGCCGTACCCGCGATCCGCCGATCCGTCCCGCTGAGCTTCCTTGGGCGGCGGCAGCAGATGCTGTGCCTACAGCGGCACCGGCACGGCCGGCCCGCCCACTGCGGCGGCTGCGTCTTGCTGAGCCGGAAGTGGTGGAACACTCCAATACAGGCTCATGATCGTTGTTCCTGGCGGGGCCGCCGAGTACGGGGAAGTCTGCGCAGACTTGCAGGGCGTGGTCGGCCGGGCCGGTCACCACGTCCGTGCCCCGACCGACCCAAGGACTGTCATCGTGAGCGAGCGTGTTCTCACCCCCCGCAACCGGGGCTTCCTCTTCCTCGACTCCCACCCGGCGGGCTGCCGGAAGCTGGTGGACGACATGTGGCGGGCATGCCCGGCACCCGCCGGCGTGCCTGTCGACGACGGGCCGGTCGCGCTGGTCATCGGCTCCTCCGCGGGATACGGCCTCGCCGCCACGCTTGCCGGACTCAAGCGCGCCGGTATCCGCGGTATCGCGGTGTCCTTCGAGAAAGCCCCCACCGTGCGGCGTACCGCGACGGCCGGCTGGTACCGCACCGCGGCCACCGCCGACATCGCCCGCAGCGCCGGGCGGGACATGGTCTTCCTCAACGGCGACGCGTTCTCCGACTCGATGAAGGAGCAGGTCGCCGACCTCATCGAGCAGCGTTTCGGGGGCCGACTCGACTACCTGATCTACTCGGTGGCCGCGCCCCGGCGCACCGACCCCGACACCAATACCACCTACGCATCGGTTCTCAAGCCGATCGGCCGGGCGAACCGCACCAAGACCCTCATCTTCGACGATGAAGGCGTTGCTGAGGTCCGCGAGGTGGAGACCGAACCCGCCGAGGGCGACGACGTGGAGCAGACCGTCGCCGTGATGGGTGGTGCGGACTGGGAGCGCTGGATCGAGCACCTCGCCGCGCGAGGGCTGCTTGCCGACGGGTTCGCCACCGCCGCGCTGTCCTACATCGGCTCGTCCCTGACGGCGGCGATCTACCGGCAGGGCACCATCGGCGCGGCCAAAGCCCATTTGGAGGCCACCGCCCGCACCCTGAACGAGCGCCTCGACAAGACCGTGGGCGGGCTGGCCGTGACCTCCGTCAACGGCGCCGCCGTCACCCAGTCCTCCACCGCGATCCCCGGCATCGCCCTGTACACCGGCCTGTTGCGCGGCGTCCTCGGAGAGGGCCTCGTCCCGCCGATCCGCCAGCTCGCCACCTTGTGGGACCAGCTCACCGGCGCCGCCCCGCTCGTCCTGGACGACGAAGGCCGCATCCGGCTGGACGCCTTCGAACTGGCCGACGACGTGCAGGCGGCCGTCGCAGAACGCTGGGAGACCGCCACCACGGCGACCGTCGCCGACCTGGCCGACCTCGACTGGTTCCGCGCCGAGGTCCGACGCCTCTACGGATTCTCCGTCCCCGGCATCGACTACACAGCGCCAGTCGCCACCGACGTCCCTTGGCCCGCCTCCACCTTCTGACCGGTCCGTTAGGAGGACAAACATGATCAACTCCTTCCCCCCTCGGAAGGTACGCGGAGCACTGGTCATCGTCGCCATGCTGACCGCTTCAGCCTTCCCGGCGCTCCTGGCCGTCCTACCGCTGGCGCTCAACGGCGCGCAGCAGCTCCTGACCGACTCCACTCCCACGCACACCACGTCCGCCGCAGCGGGGTCCGTCATGCTCATGGCCGCCGCGCTTCCCTTCGTCGGCGGGCTCGCCACGCTGGGCTATGGACGGGCTCGACTGTCGAATGACAGGGCCTGGGGGGTGACGGCTGCGTTCGTATTCATTACTGGCCTCATCGCCTGCGTCGTCGCCATGTTCTACGCCGCCTGATCGTCTCCCCGATGGCTGCCGGCCCACCGTGCACCGTGCCCGAAGCACACATTCGGGCGGACGCCGCCTCGGCGTCCGGCACATGACCAAGCGGGCGAAGCAGCTCGGGGCGCCGTTCGAGGGCAGAGGGTGGCGGCTCAGCCGGACAGCGCGACGGTGAGGCCCACGTCGGCCCGCTTCCCGGGAAAGCCCAACTGTGTGACGCGCCCCGGCCGCGCGCGCTCGGCACCGCTGACTCCAGCACCGCCCCGCGCCGCCGGCGCGGCCACGTGGTCGTGTCGCTCCCGGACAGCCGCAGCAGAGCGAACGTGACGAAGTGTGCCGGCCACTGGCCCGTGGTTCGGGCCGCATGGGTGCCGTGCCGCGCCGCGCGAGCCGGTCCCGCAGCCGTTCGCATGCGAGGCGCCCGGCGGCGTCCCGCACCACAGACTCGTCGTCCAGTGTGGTTGGGTAGAGCGCGGGCGGACCATGCAGGCGTACCGGCGGGCCAGGAGGACCAACTCGGCACGCTCGGCCCGGTCCTCGACGCCGCCGTGCTCTCCGGGCCGCCGCACCGTGTCCCTCCACCCCGGTTGGCGGCGGCCTGGCCGCCTCGCGCAGCGCGGAGGCGGTCCGCCTGGACGACGAGGCCTGCGCCGAGGAAGGAGCTGGACCCTCGGGTCCGGCTGGTCAGCCGTTCACCGGGGGGCCGAGCCCGGAACCGGGGTCGTGGATCGGAAGCATCAGCGCCGAGTCGGTGTGGAGCGTGATGCGCACCGGTGTGAAGGAAGTGGTGTCCACCGGCGACACCCCGTTGCCGGGATTGCGGGCGTAACGCGGATGGGCGCCCCCGCTGATCTGCCAGCGTATGCGGTGACCGACGGCAAATCTGTGGGCGGTTGAGCTCATCGGCACGGTAATCTGCGACGGCTCGTGCCCGTCCGTCCGCAGACGGCCCAGCCCGTCACAGATGTTGACGGAGCGGCCCCGCGTGTCGACGTCGCACAGACGGGTGAAGACGTCGCCATGACCGGTGTCCGTGGAGATGCTCAACCGCGCCGAGACCGGTCCGAGGATGTCCACGGGCTCGGTCAGCGGGGGGCTGGTGAACGTCAGGACGTCTTCCCGAGCCTCCAAGCTGCTGTTGTCGCGAGGTCCGGCGGTACGGGAGAGCACAGGGCCGCCGAGAGACGGGGTGGGGTCGTCGGGGTCGTAGCGGAACGACGCCAGTGGTGCCGAGTCCGTGGGAGCCTGCCGGGTCAGATGCCCCTGCGCGGTGGGAAACCAGGGGCCGACGGCCCTGGTCGGTGGCCAGTCGTCGAGGTCCCGCCAGGCGTTTTCGCCGCCGATGTGCACGCGCACCCTTGTGGGACGAACGCCGGAGGGGTCGGCGTGCAGGTGAGCGCGCAGCCAGGTGAGGCTTTCGGCGAACACCTCGGGCCACCCCTGTTGCAGGGCGGAGGTGTGGGTCCAGGGGCCGACAAGCAGGCTGGTCTCGCATCCGGCCAGACGTAGCCGGTCGTACTGCTCGAAGGTCTGATCGGCCAGCGCGTCATGCCATCCGGTGATCAGACTCGTGGGCACGCCGAGCCGCCCCGCCACCCGCGCCAGGGAAGCGCCCCGCCAGTACGCGTCCTCGGCGTCCGGGTGTGTCATCACGTCGTCCAGCCACGGCACTTCGCCCCCCAGGGCTGACGCGTACGCCCCGCGCAGCGGCTGCGCGGTGGTGACATCACGCAGGCGTCGTTGCAGGCGCAGTGTCGCCCTCAGGAACGGCCCCATCCCCTGGTGCTGGTAGGTCATGCCGACGGCGACGGCGAGTGCGGTCTCCAGGCGTAGCGCACCGTGCGCATGGAACAGGGCGTAGGGATCGTGCAGGCCCACCTGCACCACCATTGCCTTCAGCTCCGGTGGCGGGTCCTCGGCGAGGGCCCATTGCACGTAGCCCAGATAACTGGGGCCGACGGTGCCCAGTGTCCCGTCGAACCAGGGTTGCTCGCGCAGCCAGGACACCGAGGCCTGGCCGTCGGCGGCCTCGTTGCGCCACAGGTCGAACGCACCCCCGGAGCCGCCGGTGCCGCGGCAGCTCTGCAGGAGTACGTGGAAGCCCTGTTCGGCGAAGAGCAGGCCGTACATAGGGGACCACGGCAGGCCTCTGCCGTACGGCGAGCGCACCAGGAGGGTGGGGAAGTCGCCCTCGGCACGCGGAAAGTAGTGGTCCGCGATCAGCGAGCTGCCGTCGGCGGCCGGCACCAGCAGCCCCGGCTCCCACCCGACATCGTGCCGTTTGGCTGGGAGGCCGCGCCAGGTCGCCCTCATCAACCGTGAGGCCAGTGGCGGCCTACCGGAAGGCGGAGCCCAGGGCGGCCTCGACGCGGAACCGTGCACGCGTGATGTCATCGTTCTCCTCGCTATTCTCGTACGTTGTACGAGAATAAAGGATGCTTGACTGTGGCCCACAAGGGCCACCGATCAAGGAAGGAGCATGGTCATGCCCCGCGACGGAGGGGGCGATGCCCCAAGCCTCGACCCGCAACAGCTCTGGCTGACCTCCGGTCGGCCGCGCAGGGGTCGGAAGCCCGGCTACAGCCGAGAGACGATCACCGCGGCAGCCGTTGCCTTGGCGGACGCCGAGGGTCTCGAAGCGGTCACCATGAGGAAGGTCGCCGCACAGGTCGGAGCCGGCGTCATGTCGCTGTACAGCTATGCCCCGGACAAAGAGACACTGCTGCACCTGATGGTCGACCATGTCAGCGGCGAACTGCCGATCACGGACACGCTCACCGGCGACTGGCGCGCCGACCTGAAAGCCATCGCCCACCTCCAGCGCACCCAGATGCTGCGACACCCCTGGCTGCCCGCAGCCCTGTCCACCCGGCGCATCCCCGGTCCCAACACCCTGGCCTTCCTGGAGTACGCGCTCGCCGCCATGCGGCCCACTGGACTGGACGGCAGGGCGAAGCTGGAGATCTTCGCCCAGCTCACCGCATTCGTGGCCGGGCATGTCGCCCACGAAATCGCGCAGGCCACAGCCGCGCAGTCCCCTGAGCGGGCTGCAGCCGAAGCCCGCTACCTCGCCGCCGTCGCCGCGGACGGACACCACCCGGAACTTGCCGAAGCCCTCTCCGCCCCCGGGCGCCCCCTCACCCCCGAAGCCACCTTCGTCCGGTTCCTCAACCGCCTGATCGGTGGCCTCGACACCAAGTGATCCCGCACTGCCGGTGTTCGACGAGAGTCCGGTAGGTGTTCGCGACGGCGCGTCGGCGGGCAGCGGGGTGGTGCGGCCGACCGGCCGCGGACCGCGCCGGAGTCCTCGCGGCCAGCACGGCGCGGGCGGGGCGGCGCCCGCGCCCGGGTTGCCGCCGTACTTCAGGCCGTGCTCACGCGTCTGCCGACCTGCGGACGCGGGCGTGGGGGCCGGCACCACGGAGCTAATCAAGTTTGACTACTTGACTCTCAGGGCATACGGTCAACGAAAGTCAGCAACCTGCACAAGGGGGACCCGTGACCGTACTGCCCGACACCGGCTATACCCCGTCCGCCGAGGACCGCGCGAGCCTGGACGCCTGGTTCGCCGCGTACGACTCGGCCAGCGCCCGGCGCGACATCGGCCGCATGGCCGACATGGCGGTCTTCCCGCTCAACCTGGTCAGTGATGACTCCAAGGGCGACGGCCGCACCACTCAGTGGACCCGCCAACAGTTCATCGACACCATGAGCCAGGTCATGAGCGAAGGAGGCGGCGAGGCGATCTCCTTCGAGTCGACCCGCACCCCGGTCTTTCTGAGCCCGTCGATGGCCGTGGTGTTCACCGACTCGACCATGACTGCCGGTGAGGAGAAGCGGCAACTGCGGTACGCCGACATCCTCGTACGGCGAGGGGGAACCTGGGCCTTCCAGACCATGGTCCAGAGCGGCTGGGGCGACGCCCTGAGCTGACCGGCCGACGGGTTCGTGGGTCGGGAACGCCCCGGAGGAGCAGGCCGATGTACTGGGCCGACGCCGTCGGCCACGTCCGTCCGGGCCTGGGCCGCCCTGCAACTGGCGGTCCAGGCCGTGCCCGATTGAGCGATGTACTTCCATGGCCTCGGCGTGCCCTGACGCACCCTCACACGGCGCGGGAAGGCGAAGGCGGACGGACGGATACGGGCCGGGGAGCCGGGGGCGTACGGGCCGGCGGCTCCCTGGCGTTTAGGCCGCCACGAGTTCCTCGGCGACGAACGTGTCCACGAACTCCTTCGCGCGCCGGTCGAGATCGGCGTACTGCGCCTCTCGCTCAGAGCCAGTGACCGCTTCGCCGACCAGGAGGTTGCCTTCGGCGTCGACGCGCTGCGGGCGTTCCTCCGCGTCGGTGAGCAGGGCGACGGTGGAGTGGGACAAGCCGCAGTAGGAGGCGATGCCTTCGCTCAGATTGGCTTCGAGGACGGTTTGCATCCCCTCCACGACGGGATCGTCGCCAGTGGCGCCGGCCAGGCCCAGCCACAGCATGCGCTTGCCGGCGAGGCGGGGCTTGCTGCGGCCGTAGGCGAACCCGTAGTTCCATACGCGGTCGATCCAGCCCTTGAGGATGGCGGGCACGCTCTGCCAGTACACCGGGAAGACGGCGACGATGACATCGGCGTCGAGGATGCGCTGCATATGGGCGTGCACTTCGTCCGAATACGGCTTTTCCCTGTTGCCCCAGTCCGGCTGGTCCGACGTGGTCATCCGCGGGTCGAACCCCTCGGCGTGCAGGTCGAGCAGGTCAATGCGGTACCCGGCGGCTTCGAGCCGGGCGGCAGCACGGCGGGCCGTGTGCGCGGTGAGGGAATCGGTGCGGTGGTGGGCGACGACCACGAGGGCTGTCCTGGCATGGCTGTTGTGCTGCTGCACGGTGTGTCTCCCGGCTGGTCTCGGTCGATTCGGTGAAACCAGTACAGCCGCGGTGACGTAGATGATCCATGGGAGAAGCGCTTCGGAACATAGGAGATCGTCTACGATGCGTTCCGTGGATCCTTTGAGTTCGTTACTGAGCGGCATCCGGGCCGAGGGTTCGGTCGTCAGTCACGCCGTATTGACGGCCCCTTGGACCATCCGCTTCGCCGACGACGCACCGCTCACCATGATCAGCGTGCTGCGCGGCGGGGGCACTCTGATGTTGCCCGACGGCACCGAGAGAGCGGTCGGCGTGGGCGATACCGCCATCGTGAGCGGCCCTGCACCGTTCCATCTCGCGGACCATCCCACCACTGTCCACAGCTCCCATGCCGCGTACGAGATCGCCTGCTTCACCAAGGACGCCGAGTGCACCGCCCAAGAACTCGACGGTATCCACTGGGGCACCGATGCGGAGGAGGCGACCGCGCTCATCGTGGGCGCCTACCGCGCCTCGGGCCATCGGCACGAGCGGCTCCTGCGTGCCCTGCCGCCCGTCCTGGTGATCAAGGAGGACGTCGAGGTATGTGCCTGGCTGGAGACGGCCGCCGCCGATGCCGCCCAACTCCCGGCCGGTTCACAGGCGTTGATGGACCGGCTCCTCGACTGGGCCCTCGTGTGCACGTTGCGCAACTGGTTCGACCGGGCCGGCGCCGACGCGCCCAGCTGGTACCGGGGTCTCTCCGACCCGGTCCTCGCCCCCGCCCTGGAGGCCTTCCATGACCGGCCCGCCGAGGCCTGGACAGTGGCGTCGCTGGCCACTCGAGCCGGCGTCTCCCGGGCGCTGTTCGCCAAGCGCTTCACCAAGCTGATGGGCCGCCCGCCTCTCGCCTACCTCACCGAATGCCGCATGGACGAGGCCGCGGCGCTCCTGACCGACACCGATCTCAGCATCGCCCAGATCGGAAGGTCGGTCGGCTATGCCGACGCGTTCGGCTTCAGCGCCGCGTTCAAACGCCACAAGGGCCTGAGCCCCAGGACGTTCCGCGCCGCAGCGGCCTGAGTTCCGGTCCGGGCGACCTCTGCTGGCCACCATCCACTGCACCCCTCAGCGGGGGGATGGCTGCGGGGGCGGCGCCCCCGCCGTTTCGCGGCCCGGCGCCCGGTCCCGTTGGGGCGCTTCAAGTCGCGGCGTTGCGTTGGTTGTCATTCGGTGCCGGTGCCGGTGCCGGTGCCGGTCACGTCGGCTGCGGGAGCGCGGCCGATCGTTACGGGTGGACGCTGAGGTCGCCGTAGGTCGACAGAACACCGGCCAGGCTGCCCGGTTTGTGCCGCAGCGTGGAGTCCAGGAAGGCGAGAGTGGCTGCGGCGACGACGCGCGGGCTTTCGGCGCGGCCCAGGGAGCCGACCATGGAGCGCACGGGCGGCAGGTAGAGAGGAGCGTCCATGAAGGTGAGGTGTGCGGAGCCGGGGATGGTGAGCCGGTAGCTCGTCGCGGTGCTGCGCTCGAGGGCCTTGGTGAGGCGCGGTATGTAACGCGAGTCGGTCTGGGGAGTGATGGCCTGGGTGAGCCCGAGCGCCGGCTGGTGGTAGGAGGTCGGGTCGGGATCGCGGGGATAGCCGTCCAGATCGATGACGGCGGCGAACCGGCGGTCCTGGCGGGCTGCCTGCAAGGCGGCAGCACCACCCAAAGAGTGACCGGTCACCGCGGCCCGGCCGGTGTCCAGACGCCCGGTCAGCGGGCCCGCGATCCGACCTTTGTCCAGACGGCCCAGTTGAGTCAGGCCGAAGCTGAGGTCCGCGGCGCGAATTCTCGTTGTTTCAATGGCCCGCTTGTCGTCTTCGTCGTCGTTGCCGGTGGGAGCGATCTTCGTGTTGATCGTTCTGCCATCGGCGAGAACGACGGCGGCGGAGTCGTAGGGGTGGTCGAAGGCGGCGACCACGTAGCCGTGGCTGGCCAGTTCCTCCGCCCAGGCGGTGCTCTGGGTACGCACTCCGCCCAGCCCGGGGGAGAACAGTACGACCGGAAACCGTCCGCCCTTGTCGGCGACCGGGGCGTTGAAGACCGCATGGGTGTGGGCGCGGGGGACGCCGTCGACCAGGAAGCCGGGCAGACCGGCATAGCCCGCGAGGGCGTCGGAGACGGTGTGTGCCTCGTCCCGCGTGCGTCCGAGGTACTGGGCCCGCTGCGCGTCTGCGGGGCTCTGTTGCGCCGGGTACCAGAGCTGGACCACGACCGTGCGCCGGTCTCGAGGGTCCGCCGTGGCGGTCTCAAGACGGTCAGGGTCGGTCCACTGCACCACGCGGGTACCGACCGCGAAGTCCCCTGACGGCGTGGGGAACACGGGTACGGGGAACGCCCAAGCGGCCACCGGGCCCGTGGCGATCAGGCCGAGGCAGGCCGCCGACCCCGGCAGCGCCAGCCACCATCGCGCCCGCCACGCCGGCCGGCCGCTGCGTCGCAGCAACGGAGACACGGCGAACGGCAGCGCGCAGGCAGCGCCGGCCAGTACCGGCAGCATCTGCCAGCGGAGCCCCGCCACGCTCAGCACGATCGCAGACAGTACGACGACCGATCCCGCCGCGATCGTGACGCGTGGACGGGTGGCGGGGGGAAGCCAGCGCGCCCCCACGATCGCGGCGGCACCCAGCAAGGCGAGGACTTCCAGGGGGGACATGTACAGCCTCGTGATGATCTCGGTCACCCGGCCATCCTCGGCGCGGGGCACGCGCTGCTGCATCGGCCCCCGGTCGCTATCGGGTGCGACTGGAGTCGCACCCGAACACGCCGGGTCAGCGTCCGGTGTGCGACCACGGGAGGAGGCAGAGACCATCCTGTGGTGGCATCGCGCCCGGCGACGCCCGGCGGAGTGGGACCTGGGGCAGCAGGGCGGAGCGCGGCCCGGAAGCGGCGGGGGCGCGTGGCCGGCGCTCGGCCGGGCCGCCGGTGGCGGCGCGCGGCACAGCAGCGGATGACGCGCCTTCGATCGAGCTAGGCCGGATCGGGTTCGTCGTGAATGCTCAATGCTCCTGCGAGGTCGAGGTCGCCGGCGGTGCCATGTGCGCCCGCGCGGACGAGAAGCACTGCGCCGAGCGCGGTGCTCCAGAACGTCCTGGCCTCCACGTTGAGCGGCCGGCGGGCCCGCCAGCCGCGCTTTTCGATGAGCTGGCGCACGAAGCGCTCGGATTGCAGGAACAGCAGCTGGAGGTGCTCATCGACGACGGGGGCGAGCTCGGGCTTGGAGATCCCGGCGGCGAGTGCTCGCGTGACTGACGGGAGCGAGGGCATGGCCAGTACGGCGCGGGCGATGTTGCGCCGAAACGTCGCCGCATCGGGGGCCTGGCGACCGATGCGCTCAATGCGTCGGGCGTCGTGCAGCAGGCCGAGAAACGCGGCGTGCACCAGGAGCGAGTCCTTGGAGCCGAAGTAGTACGTGACCTGGTTGGGGAAGGCACCTGCCGCGTTCGCGATCTCCGCGACGCTCACCTCGGCGCCGGGCCGTTCCCTGCAGAGCCGCGCGGTGGCCTCGATGAGCCGGTGCCTCGTCGCGCGACCGCGGTCACGCGACGGAGCCGGCGTTGATCGTGCTTCGCTGCTTCGCTTCTTCTCCACACCGGAATTGTATGTGATACAACAAAGGGGTTCGCTTGTATCTCATACAAGAAAGTTTGAGGGGCATGCACCGCACGCACCGCACTGAAGTCGTCGTGACCGGACTCGGCGCGATCACCCCACTCGGGGCAGACGTAGCGTCCACCTGGGACGCCCTGCTCGCCGGCGAATCGGGCATCCGCGGAGGCGTCCCGCGAGGCCACGAGGACGCCGGCCTTCCCGACGACCTCGTCGCGGGGACGATGGCGATCGACCCCGCCGAGTCGCTGCCGCCGGTGCGGGCCAGGCGGCTCGACCGCTCACAGCAGGCGGCCTTGGCCGCGGCGGCCGAGGCCTGGGCCGATGCCGGGGCCCCGGAGGTGGAGCCGGAGCGACTCGCATCGGCGATCGGCACGGGCATCGGCGGCGTACAGACGCTGCTGAAGGAAGACGACGTCCTGGAGGCGTCCGGGACGCGGCGCGTCTCGCCCCGTACGGTCCCGATGCTCATGCCCAATGCGGCGGCGGCGCTGATAAGCATCGAATACGGTGCACGGGCCGGTGTCTACACACCCGTCTCGGCGTGCTCTTCCGGCGCCGAGGCGATCGCCCTGGGGGCCAGGCTCATCCGGGCCGGCGAGGCGGACGTGGTGATCGCGGGCGGGACGGAGGCCGCGATCACACCGATCACCGTCGCCGGATTCGCCCAGGCGAAAGCACTGTCGCGGCACACCGTCGAACCCGCCTCTGCGTCCAGGCCGTTCGCCGCGGACCGCAGCGGATTCGTCCTCAGTGAAGGCGCGGCCGTCATGGTGCTGGAAAGCGCCGAGCATGCCGACGCCCGGGGAGCGCGCGTCCACGCGGTGCTCGCCGGCGCCGGCATCGCCGCCGACGCCCACCACATCACGGCACCCGCACCGGACGGCTCCGGTCAGATCGCGGCCATGCGGAAGGCCCTCGCACAAGCCGGTTTGGCTCCCGAGCAGATCAGCCACATCAATGCCCATGCCACCGGGACGCCGGTCGGTGACGCTGCCGAGGCGCACGCGATCGCGGAGGTCTTCGGCCCCGCCACCGTGACCGCCCCCAAGGCGGCGCTCGGTCATCTCTTCGGCGCCGCCGGCGCGATCGAAGCACTCATCGCCGTCCTCAGTGTGGAGCACGGTGTCATCCCGCCGACCCGCAATCTCACCGCGGTCGGCGTCGATCCCGACATCGATCTCGATGTCGTCGCAGAGCGACGAGACGTCCCTCAGGAGGCCGTGCTCAGCAATTCCTTCGGCTTCGGGGGGCAGAACGTCTCGCTCATCGTCACCGGTGCACCGCACCATGCGTCCCGCGTGGCCTCGACGGCACCTTGACCGACGCGAACGCCGGCACCCCACTGTGGTGTGGGCCGGGCCGGGCCGGGTCTGCTGCCTGCTGGAAGCAGGCCCGACGCCCGTGCATGCTGCCGTGCGTGCCGCGCCCCGTCGGCCGCCGGCACGCCGGCCCGGACTGTCCGTTCACTTCGTCGTCGTTGCCCCATCGGCGGCCCGGGCCGACGAGGACCAGGGCGCCGCCGTGGTCTACCGCAAGGACGACGCCCAGGTCGTCGTCGACCGGCTACCCACACGCCCGGCTCGACCGCGCGGCGGTCGACATGGTCGAAGCCGACCGCACGGACGCCGAGGCCGTCATCGGCTACGAGACGGTCCGAGCGGTGATGGATACGGCTTGTTCCGAGGCGTCAGGGGGACGATCATTCGGTCATGAGACCCGAAGTGCAGACGTTCGTCGCCGACGGACCGCTTCCCGACTGGGACGCGAGCGAGGATGAGATCGACCGGCGTGAACGCCAGCTGGTCGGGATCTCCCGTCCCGTCACGCCAGAAGAGGCGGCTGCCCTGGCCACTTGCTTCGGCCCCGACGATTGCTACGGCGTCGCCTGGACGCTCGTGCACCTGATCGAGACGGCTCCCGGCCCGGTGCCACAGCTGGAGGGCCCGGGTCCGGAAGCCGGCGACTGGGCCGAGGTTCTGAGGACGCGATGGGGCGGCTAGCCGCCGCTCTCGGACCGTGCCGTTGGCCCACCCCTGCCCCTTCGTTCCTGCCCACCAGGCGGCAGGATGGGCGGTGGCGATGAGCGAGACGGAACTGCTGGCGCTCCAGAGTGAACTCGACTGACCGGATGGTGAGGGGCGTGCACGGCGACGCCACCCGCCCCCGCCGTCGCGAAAGGGCGCCTACGGTGAGCTGCGGGGCGGCGGATAGCGTGCGGGCATGGCGATGACGGGGAAGCGACGGATTCTGTACCGGCAGGGCACTGGGTTCTGGCGGATGACGGCCAAGTGGGTTGTGGTCTTCGGGGCTCTGTACCTGGTGGACGGCGGGCTGCTCCGGTCGTGGGGCGACGCTCTGGTCTGGCCGATGATCGGGATCCTGCTGTGGGTGCCGTTCGGGATCGGCGTCGTCTGGTATCCGAAGAAGGACCAGCGCGTCGAGCTGACGGCGCGTGAACTGCGGGTGCGCCGCAAGCGGCTGCCGATGGAGAAGGTGAACCTGCAGCATGTGGCGCGGCTGTGGCTGGAGGGGCGGTCGACCGCGGACGTTCAGCCGGTGCTGGAGTGGACACGGGGCGACCGGGTGGTGTGGGTGCCGCTGCGGGACGGCCGGGCGTTCGGCGTGGAGTTCCGCGACCCGGCCGCTTTCGCCAAGGTTTTCGGGGCCTTGGCGGTCGCGGCGTGCGGCGGGCCCGACATCGTCCGCGCGAGGGCCGCAGCGGAGACCTACCAGGAGCCGCGCCCGATGCGGCCCCGTCCCGCCGACGACGCGGGCTCCTGGCTGGACGTCCTGGACGTCTTCAGCTGACAGCCGGAAACGCCCGGCAAGGGGCAGCGCTCCGGGCGCGGCCGCCTGACGCCGTCGTGGACGCTGTGCCCGGCGGCTGCTGAGCGAGCGGGGCGTGGTCCGCTTGTGGCAAGTCCTCCTCTTCAGGGGTCCTCCGTCTCCCTGAACCAAGGAGGCAGAGGGCGAAGCCGACGGGGACCGTGACCAGCCCTGGCGTCTGTAAGGGGAAGACGTGGAAGTCCCGGTCGGGGAACAGTGCCGAAGGTGTGCCCGAGACGGCAGGGGAGAGGGCCATGAGCGTGGCCACAAAGGACAGGGGTGTCCCGTACAACCCCCACCGCGCGCCGTGGGCCGTCATGCCGGTCCAGAACAGGGAGCACAGCAGCACAGGTGCCAGTGCGGACGCTGCCACGACGAAGGTGAAGGCGAAGAGGACCTGAGGGTTGCTGTTCTGGGCCCATACGGAAAGGACCACGGCGACGGCACCGACCAGCAGCACGGCGTACCGTGCCCGCCTGAGCTCGGGCAGGGGGGACCGACACAGGCGGCGGCGAAGGGATGGTGCCAGATCGTGGGCGAGCGATGCGGCGACCGCCACAGTGATCCCCGCGACCGCAGCCAGCGTGGTCGCGCAGACAGCGTACGCCACCACCGCGAAGAGCGACGAGATCACGGGCGAGCTCCGCGACACCGTATGGCGGGGGTGGATCAACGACGACCCGTACCGCCCGACCTGGCCCGACGACGGAACGAACGCCCGAGCAGGTGTGCGGATGATCCCGTCAGCCGGGCGCGCACGGCCCTGCGTCGTTGGATCGTGGATGCGCGACAGTTCGGCCTTCACCAAAGCCGGCACCCGGGGACCGGTGGCCGTGTGGGCGACCTTCAACCGGCTTCCTGTGCAGGCCGGTCAGGCGGTGGAGCCGGTGACGGTCGCCCGGCGCCGCGGTAAGGGGCCGGCCGGCGGCGCGAGAACTCCTCCAAGATCACAGCAGGCGATCACGTGATGACACGTTGTCAGTGAGGCTCTCTATATGGGTGGGTTGCGCGGGAAAGCGCGCGTTCGACCAGGGAGGGGGCTCCGGCCTTGCCGTTCGTCAAGGGGTACACCAAGCCGGACGGGACAGTGGTCCGGCCGCAACTGGCGAGCGCCCGGAGGGAACGCGGCGGGAGACCGCGCTCGATGTCGGCATCGTGGCAGCCGTGTTCAGCTTCGGCAGCTTCGGCCGGTCGACAGGCGGCGGAACGGGCAGCGAGCGGTTACCGGCGCCGCGGTCCTCGGCGGCGTTGACGTACCCCATGAAGTGGCGCAGCTCGGACAAGCGGACGCCTCGCCCGGCTCCGCCGGTGTCGTATCGATCTGCCCGAATGTGGTTCTGCTAGGGGGACTTGAGGCGAGGGGACTGCGAGTGTGCCCCGACGCGGACCAGGCCTGCCGCCAGGTTGTTTGCCTGGGTCATGCCCGCAGACCTTCGGTCACGGGCAGGCACTCGGCGAGCAGGTCGACGACGTCGCGCCAGGCTCGCTGCGCGTGCTGTGGGTGGTAGCCGACGCCAGGGACCGTGGGGTGGTCGACGGGCGGGTGGTGGAAGGCGTGCAAGGCGCCGCCGTAGACCGCGAGGCGCCAATCGACGCCTGCGGCCTGCATCTCGGCGGTGAACGCGTTCCGTTGTGCGGGCGGCATGATCGGGTCTTCCGACCCGACGCCGGCCCACACAGGGCAGCGAATGCGCGCTGCCTCGCCCGGTCGGCCCGTGGTCAATGCGTTGACTGTCCCGATCGCGCGCAGGTTGACGCCGTCGCGCCCGAGTTCCAGCCCGACGGCGCCTCCGGTGCCGTATCCGATGGCGGCGACCCGGTCGGGGTCGGCCCGCGATTCGGTGCGCAGCACGTCGAGCGCCGCATGGCCGATGCCCCGCATCCGGTCGGGATCAGCGAGCAGCGGCAGGCAACGGGCCAGCATCTCCTCGGGGTCGCCCAAATAGCGCCCGCCGTGAAGGTCGAAGGCCAGCGCTACGTATCCCAGCTCGGCGAGAGCATCGGCCCGGCGGCGCTCGACGTCGCTGAGCCCCATGCCCTCTGGTCCGAGCAGCACCGCGGGCCGGCGGTCGACACCGGCCGGGAGCGCGAGGTGCCCGATCATCGTCAAACCGTCGGCCGGATACTCGACCGTACGCGTCGTAATCGTCGCCATGACACCGGACTGTAGTGAACGTCGAGCCCGGTCCGTCCGGTGTTCTGCCGCTGGCAGAGCAGTGCGCGTGTCCCTCCGAAATACGGGGGCCGAGCGCTCAGGGCCTCAAGATCACCTCGTTGCCTCTTCAGCGCGTACCCCGGTCACACCCCGTACAGATCCACCCCGACCAGGGAGCGCCGTTTCCCGCTGCCCATCGTCGACTACGCCCGCGCCGACGGCTGCCCCGCTGACCGACGAGGACTTGGACCGGCTTCAGGAGCTCGCCGGCACCCCCTCCTCCCTTCCCTTCCCGTCCGGAAAGGTCACCATCCGATGCCGCTGAACGTACCGTTCCTCTTCTTGCCGGGAGAGGTGGACCGCGCCGCCGAGGCCGGGCAGTGAGCAAGCCGACCCCCGTCTGGGACGACACCCTCCGCTGGCCAGGAGTCATCCACGCCTCCGACGCCCCGCTGTCGCGCGTAAGGCCGTCCACAGAAAGGAATCCTGCCGTACAAGACGCCCGCGCCGGGGCGGACGACGTCTGGAGGCTGCCCGCCGGCCTGGACGGCGAGGCCCTCCGAGCCGCCTGGGGCCGCATCTACGATGCCCTGCCCAAGGCCCTGATTGACGAGCGGCACGCGCTGCGCACCGGCAAGGAGGTCGCCGGAGGCCCGAGCGGCACACAACCGAAAACCGGCGGCGCCGGCGGGTGGCCGACGGCACGGCCGGCGCGGAGCGGTTCACGGAGCCGACTGCCCTCCGTCCTGATATGGCCGGCCGTGGTGCCACCCACCGTGCAAGCCGACGCAGCCGCGCAGCACCCAAGTGGCGAATCGCCCCAGGGTGAGTTGCCATGGGAGGGATGGCGTCCAAGGCCCTGTCCGAGCGCCTCCGGCGGATCGCGCACCGACGCGCCGCACGACGGAGGCGGCGCGGTCGTGACCGCCGCTCCGGAGGCCAGGGGCTGGGCCGTGCCCGCGTCCAGTGGTCCGGGCTCCTGGCCAGTCTCCCGGGCCTGGCGGCACTCCTGGCTCTGCTCTTCACATGGATGCAGGTGTCGCAGGCCAACAAGGAGATCGCGATCATCGAACGAGGACAAGTAACCAACCGGTTCAATGCCGCCATCGGCAATCTGGGATCCGACTCCGCGGACGTCCGGCTGGGCGGGATCTACGCGCTGGAGCGCCTCATGCACGACTCCGCGCGAGACCACCCCACCGTCGTGTCCGTCCTTTCCGCCTACGTCCGCCGTCAGGCACCGGTCCGGGGCGACCCGAGGCAGCTCCCCGTGCCGTCTGAGAGCGAGCCGCCCGCCCGCGCCGACATCCAGGCCGTGCTGGCTGTGCTGTCCTCTCGCGATCCCGCGAAGGACCCACGTCAGCCCATCGACCTCAGCGGTACCAGTCTCCGTGGCGTCGAGCTGTACGAGACACCAGGGCAGGAGATTCAGTTCAGGAACGTGGACTTGACCGAGTCGGATCTGAGCGGCGCGGCCATGCACGGCGTCGACTTGAGCGGTGCCGATCTCTCCTGGGCAAATCTGGCAGCCGCTCAGTTCACTTCCTCCCGGCTTGTCGGTGCGCACCTGTACGATGCGGAACTCACCGACGCGAACCTCGAGAAGTCGGACCTTCGCGAGGCGTATCTGGCGGACGCTGACCTAACGGGGGCATGGTTCTGCTCGGAAACCGTCGACGGCGCCGGCGAAGTGCTTGAGAGGGAATGCGGCAGCCTCAAGGAGGCGGATCTGACCGGCGCGACGCTGACCGGTGCGGGCCTGAGCGGCATGAACCTCAGCACCACGGAGTTCTGCCCGCCCGACGAGCCGCTCTTCTCCGAGCTCAAATGCGCGAAGTTGGAGGGCGCCAGCCTCGAGGACACAGATCTGACGGGTGTGGATCTGGCCGGCGCAAACCTGAAGGGCGCACGCCTCAACGGAGCCGACCTGACCGGTGCCGATCTCTCCGGGGCGGACCTGACCAAGGCGGACTTCACCGGTGCCACCACAGCGGGAGCCACCTTCAAGGGGGCAAGAACCAAAGGTTCCCAAGGCCTTCCACCATCCGTCACCGCGGGTTGACCGACCGACTCGTCGATGCGCCATCGAGGGGTGCGGTGCCATGGATCTGTTGGGAGAGGCGTCCGCATGGGGTAGGCGTTGCTCATCGGTGCCTTACCGCGCCGTCCTGGTGCAGACCTGCTTCCTTGCCTTTCTCCTGGGGCCTGGATCTCAGCTCGCAGCCGAAGTCCAGGCCCCGGTGCCGACCGGCGGGAACGGCAGGCACCACATGCGACCTGACCGCGCCGGGCGGTGCCCGGGGGAGCGGGGGGCCGGATGCGGCGAAGCCCCCCGCGACCACCGGCCTCAGCCACGACCAGCGGCGGCGCTGTGCCGAAGGACGTGAAGAGGCCAGTCGGTACCGATCGTGGCGTTTACCCGCTCGAACATGCGAGGGGCGCCGTGGTAGGCCAGCGGCTGAAACGGACGCCGCAGCGTCCACCACACTGGCCGTGTCCGGCCTCGCGGCACCAGCTCGTGCAGCTCACGCCGATCAGCTCCGAGGCCCGGACTCCACTGGAACCAAAACGTGGGCCGGTAGCGGCGACCTGTCCGCTCCGGTGCTCAGGCGTCCATCGGGTTGTGGTGTGCATGCGCGCGGCCGGACGGAGCGACGCGCCAGATCCGACGGGAACGGGTTGAGCAGCCGCTCCGAACCGGCATCACGGTGCAGGTCGCAGAACCAGCGCAGCACCGTCTCGCTGTGGGCGACGGTCGACGGGGCATAGCCGGGCCCAGGCCTCGCTTTCCCGGTCAACGGTACTGGGCGACAACCGCACTTGTGCCCTGAAGTGCACATGCAACATGGTCCGTTCAATCAGTGGGGCGTCCGTTGTTCGATGCTCCGTCCCGGCGCGGGGAAGGCGCCGGCCTTCAAGTCAGCCATGATGGGACAAAGGCCAAGCTCGCCCAGCTCGACGGCCGCTCCGCCGCCCCCTCGGCATGCCCAACATCAGCCGCGTGGTCGGGTGAATCGTCACCGGTCCGGAACCCTCAGCAGACGATGACTGACGCAGCGAACCCAGGCTCGGCTCATCGCCAGCCCGGGTTGTCGGTGGGCACGAACTCTCCGAAGAGTGACTCGTACTCATCCCCGGACTCAGTGACTACCAGGTGGTCCGGTTCCGTCCTCATCACCGCACTCCTCAGCCCACGGGACCACCCTCGGGGCCCAGTCAAGGCAAGCCGAAATCCCGTGGAGCCCACTTGCGCGGAGTGGAATGCTCTTCGGCGACCGCTGACGGAAGGGAAAGCTGAAAACGTGTACGTACCGTCATCTGCACGAGCGCTCGATGATGACGAGCGTGAGCTCGTGGAGCTGGCACGCCGCACCATAGAAGCGCATACCGACGCAGGGCCCGACGAGGACGGGATCCACACGATGGGCGCCGCGGTCATGGCCGCCGACTACCGGATGTTTGCCGGCGTGAACCTCTACCATTTCACCGGCGGACCCTGCGCCGAACTCGTGGCTCTGGGAGCCGCACGAGCCCAGGGCGCCCGCCAGATGCGCTGCATCGTTGCCGTGGGAAACCACGGGCGCGGGGTCATCGGCCCGTGCGGGCGCGATCGGCAGGTCTTTGTGGACTACTACCCCACCATGCGCGTCATCGTGCCCACTCCCGCGGGGCCCAGGTCGGTTCTCGCCGCTGACCTGATGCCGCTGACTCAGCGATGGGCCCCGGAAGGCATGAGTGGTCTCGACCCATCGCTCTACCAGGACCCCGAGACGGCCGGCCCCCCGATCATTCGGTTCAACCCCCGTTACCTCGAAGGCGTCCGCTCCGGCACCAAGACCAAAACCACCCGCTTCCGGGACCCGGCCCAGCTCGGGCCGGCACGGCTGGTGTTCGAGAGCGACCCCGAGGTGGTCCT
The DNA here is from genome assembly GCF_043077235.1 of Streptomyces sp. NPDC016309. Lineage (NCBI taxonomy): Bacteria > Bacillati > Actinomycetota > Actinomycetes > Kitasatosporales > Streptomycetaceae > Streptomyces > Streptomyces sp. NPDC016309. Next base: position 577,142 of record NZ_JBIBSG010000002.1, read on the forward strand.
GCCGGCAGAGGTGACCGGCATCAGGCATTGCCCGGTCAGCGACCTCACCAATCAGGACGCCCAAGCCGAGGGACTCACGACCGCAAACGAACTCCGGGAAGTCCTCAAAGACCACTACCCAGACCTGGCGGAAGCCGACGAAGTCGACGTAATCACCTTCCGGATCAACGGCAAGACAGGCGCTGCTTAGACCGCGGAGGCATCAACGACGACTGGGCAAGTTGCCGCGTTTTCGTCCTCAGTCGTCGTGCCGGGCGAAGTCGCCCGAGACGGCGAGCTGTTCGCTCCGCGTCCGGGCGGTGGCCGCGTAGCGGTCGTCCCGGGCGTCCCGGCCGCCGCGGGCGTGTGTGTACTGCCCGGCGAACACCCACTGGCCGGCCGGGACCGTACGACCCTCCTTCAGCCTCCAGGTGTGGACGAGGTAGCCGTCCTTCTCGGCGATCGTCAGTGTGAAGTCGGCCTCGGGCAGCGACCGCCAGGCACCGGTGGAGGTGACCCCGCCGGTCTGGGCGATCCGCAACTCGACGGTCAGCGCGGTCAGTTCTTCGCGCGTCTTGAGGGTGACGTTGCTCTGTGCCCAGAGGTCGTTGCTGTGCGGGTCCACGGAGCCGTCCGACCACAGCGGCCCGTCCTGCTCACCGGCGGCGGGCGCGCCGGCATCGGGCGTACGCGACGGGGAGGCGCTCGGCTCGCGGGTCGCGCTCGGCACGGGGTCCGCGGGCGCCGGATCCACCGGCGTCGGGTCCATCGGCGAGGGTGTCCGGCGCGTCGCGTCCGTCGACGGGGTGGGCGTGGAGGTGGAGGTGCGGGCGGGCGTCGGTGGGACCGCGACCGTCTGCTGCTCAGGCTCCTCCTTCGCCACGGAGGCCACGCCGTAGCCGCCGGCGGCGAGGATCCCCGCGACCGCCGCGGTGACGCCCACCGCGCGCACCCAGCCGAACCGGGGAGGGCGGGCCGCTCGGGAGCGGGGCAGGTTCTCCTGCGCCATGCCGCGTTCGAGCCGTGCCAGGATCCGCGCGCGGTCGGGCCGGTGCGCCCCGGCCGCCTCGTGCAGCCGGGCGCGCAGTTCGTCGTGCACGTCCCGCCGCATGGTCATCGGTCCCTTCCTCCGGCAGCCCCGGTACGCGCCATCGCCGTGTGTACCTTACGCGGAGCGTGCTGCGTGCCGAGCAGCCGCTGCAGCTCGGCCATCCCCTTCGACGTCTGGCTCTTCACCGTACCGACCGACACGCCCAGGGCCAGCGCGGTGTCCTTCTCGGACAGGTCGAACGCATGACGCAGCACAACACACGCCCGCTTCCGGAACGGAAGCCTGCGCAGCGCCTCTTGTACGTCGACCACCCCGGCCACGTCCGGATTCTCCGTCTTCTCCTCCCGCTGCGCCCAGAACAGCGCGATACGCCGCCGCTCGCGCACCGCGCTGCGTATCCGCGTCCGGGCCAGATTGGCGACCACGCCCCGGGCATACGCCACCGGATACTCGCTCGCCCGCACCCGGTCCCAGCGGTGCCACAGCGCGAGCAGCGCATCCGCGGCCAGGTCGTCGGCGGCATCGGCCTCGCCGGTCAACAGGTGCGCGAGCCGGGCCAATTCTGCGTAGTGCCGCTCGAAGAAGGCATGGAACTCCACGGAGGCGGCGTCATCGACAACTGTGGCCACGGGCGATGTCTCCTCGCAGCGACCTCGGGGCCCCGGAACCGGGCGCCTGTGCGTGTCATGTGTGCGACATATGAATGTCCGGACGAGATCCGCAAGAGTAGCAGTGAGCAAGCGCTTGGTCTGCAACCCCTGCTACCTGACGGCACTCCTGGTTTCGATCGGGCGGGCAGAGGTGCCGGCACGGATGGGCAGGGGGCGCCCGCGGCCGTCAAGGCGATCGGCTGCATCGAGGCGCGCTCGGACCGGGAACGTGGACGGCGTCTTGGACACGCATACAAAGACAGAGATAGCTACCTTCGGTGACCCCCACCTGCTTCATCGGGTCTCTGGGTGGCGGGGTGTGAACCCACGACCTCTTCGTCCCGAATGAGGTTCTTGCTGACCTGGCCCGTAAAAAGATCCCCGCACGCGGCAACCATTCACGGGTCGGCGGCCACTGACAGGGCGTAACCCCGTTCCTCCCCCTGTAAGGAAGCCCCGTGGCTGCTCGCTCCCACCGCCGGTCCCTCCGCTCCCGTCGTGCTGCCGTCATCGGCGCGGCCGTCGTGGCCGCTGGCGTCGGCGCTGGTGTCGTCGTGATGAACGCCAATGCCGGGACCGTCGACCTGTACCACCAGACGCTCACCGCGGGAGACGGCTGGGCGTCCTCCGGTACGGGGACCACTGGTGGCACGAAGGCCGACGCCGCCCACACCTTCACCGTCTCCACCCGTGCGCAGCTCGTGAAGGCGCTGGGCTCGGCCTCCGACACCACGCCCCGCATCATCAAGATCAATGGCATGATCGACGCCAATACCGATGACAGCGGAAAGAAGCTGACCTGCGCCGACTACGCCCTCGGTACCGGCTACTCCCTGTCGGCCTACCTCAAGGCCTACGACCCGGCCACCTACGGCCGCTCGAAGCTGCCCTCCGGCGCCCAGGAGAAGGCACGCGCCGCCGCCCAGGCCAAGCAGGGCAAGAACATCGTCTTCAAGGTCCCCGCCAACACGACGATGGTGGGTGTCCCTGGCACGAACGCGGGCCTCAGCGGGGCCATGCTCCAGATTCAGAACGTGGACAACGTCATCGTCCGCAACCTGACCTTCGCCGCCACTGAGGACTGCTTCCCGCAGTGGGACCCGACCGACGGCGACGACGGCAACTGGAACTCCAACTACGACTCGGTGTCCCTGCGCGGCGCGACCCACGTGTGGGCGGACCACAACACGTTCACCGACGCGCCGCACTTCGACAGCGCCAACCCGAAGTACTTCGGACGCGAGTACCAGATCCACGACGGCGCCCTCGACATCACCAAGGGGTCCGACCTGGTGACCGTCTCGCGCAACCAGTTCACCAACCACGACAAGACGATGCTGATCGGCAGCAGCGACTCCGACAGCGTCGGCAGGCTGCGCGTGTCCATCCACCACAATGTGTGGAAGGGCATCATGCAGCGCGCCCCGCTGGCCCGCATCGGTCAGATCCACATCTACAACAATTACTACGACGTCACGCCCCTCAACGGGTACACGCCGCAGTACAGCATCAACTCCCGTGCCAAGGCTCAGGTCGTCGCGGAGAACAACTACTGGAAGCTGCCGTCCGGCGCGAAGGCCGCCAAGCTCCTCAGCGGTGACGGCACCGGCTCCGTCAAGGGCTCCGGCAACCTCGTCAACGGCACGGTGACCGACCTCGTCGCCGCCTACAACGCCGCCTCGTCCAAGGACCTGAAGACCACGGTCAACTGGACCCCGACCCTCACGACGGGCCTGGAGGCCCCGGCGAGCCACCTGCCGACGTCGCTGGCGACGACGACGGGGGCGGGCGTGCTCAAGTAGCACCCGAGACACGCGAAGGCCGGGACACCACGAGCCCGGCCCTCGCGTACCCATGCTGCGCGGTCCGCCGCGCCACGGACTGTGCGGGGCCCGGGATGCTTCCCGGGCCCCGCACGGCGTGTGCCGCGACAGTCCACAGGCCGCTTCACCCACGCCGCATGCTCTTGTTCTCGGTGGCAAGAAGCCGGCGGAGATGGTCCACGAGCGGCGCCGGCCGCTACCTGTGGTGCTTCCACGGCTTCGGCCGACCACTGCTCGAGTGAGATTACCTCTCTGCCGGACACGCGAAAATCTATGTCGGCCAGAGTAGACATTGAGCAGTGGTGTGGATATGTTTCTCCCGTAACCCAGAAGGACCGCAGGGCCCGGCAGAGACGAACTGCCGGGCAGTAGTATCCGCAGTTGCAGGACGGTGCGGTGGTGGAGTTCCGAAGCCAGGGTGGTTGCAGGACGGCGACGGGACTGACGACCGGACCGGGCGGCCCGCAGTGATCAGGGGCCGCCACCGTAGGGGCAGTACCCAGCAGTGAAGTCAGTGAGCGGTACCCCGGTGAAGGCGTCGGCTGCGGACGCGCGCACCGGGAGGTTCGGCAGTGGGGTTCTAAGCCAGAGCAGACGCAGGACGGGCAACGGGGCTGGCTGCCGAAGAGTGGCGCTGTCACAGGTCACTTGAGCGGTTCGCATCACCAGCAGTACGCACCAGAGCAGTACCCGCAGGAGAAAGTTCCCGTTTGGTAGGTAGTTGATCACCGAGGGAAGAACGGAGGAACGAAGCGCCATCAGGATCGCCCGGGCGGAAGTGTTGAACCCGGGTACCGCAGGACATCGATAGTGAGGTGGTCTCCGGTCAAGCAACCGCGATCCCCGCACCCCCGACGGCAGCCAGGTCGAGTGGGCGGACACAGAAGGCCGGCGCAGTATCAGGGCCGGCAGATGGTGTAGTTCCTTCGGGGCCCTGGTGCCGTACGGCACCAGGGCCCCTCCATGCGTTCCGCAGAGAGGTGCAGAGGACAGCAGACGATTCGTGCGGCCGTCTCGACGACGATGACTGTCCCGCCTGCACCATGCGCCGGGCCGCCGACATGCTCCGCACCACCCCCGCCTTCCTCCGCGCCCTCGGCGAAGCCCGCCTCATCACCCCGCTCCGCTCCGAAGGCGGCCGCCGCCGCTACTCCCGCTACCGACCGCGCATCGCCGCCCGCGCTCGGGAACTCGTCGACCAGGGCACTCCCATCGAGGCCGCGTGCCGCATCGTCATCCTGGAGGACCAGCTCGAAGAGGCCCAGCGCATCAACGCCGCGTACCCCCGCGCCGCCGAATCCGACGGCCGCGGCCTGAGAGCGCGCGTCCGCCACCGGCGGGCCCTGCGCACATCAGGGTTCCTGGGGTGACAGGGTGCGCGGCGTGTAACGTCCGGGCATCGGGAACAGCCGGCGGACAAGGGGCGGAGGCGACCCGCTGTGACCGCATACGTTCACCGGCTTGGGTGTCGGTGGCTCGGTTGGGCCTGGGTACCCTCGGCTCGTGGAAGATCGCGAGGAGTATGTGAGGTATCGGCAGGATCGGGCCGTGCTGGCATCGATCGGGGCTCATCTTGATCCCCAGATCAGTCGGATCAGCGTGCGGTTGCCTCGGTCCGTGGCTGAGTCGGCAGTCGCTGCCTGGGAACGCGAGGAGCTGGGCGGGATCGGCGAGGAGAGCCGCGAAGAGTACGAACTGCGTGACGATGCTGCCGAGCTGGCTTTCATCGGCCTGGCAATCTCCTCGCGCGGCGTGTGGGACGGCGAGGAGGTCGTCGTCGACCTGGATGTCGTCCAGATCGCGGCGGCGTTGCGGGCTGCGCGGTAGATCAGGCTGCAGCGGCGGGGGATCGTCCTCCCCAGCGGATGCCTCTCTCGCTGTGGATTCGGGCGCGTTCGCGTCGCTGGGCGGCGAGGACGTCGGGGTGGCGGGCGTTCTTGTCGCGCCAGCGCGGGTAGGCGTGAAGGGCTCTGGTCCGGGCGGGTGGCTCGGATCGTTCTCAACGCGACCCAGGTGTGGTCGATGCCCTTGGGGTAAAGCCACTGGCCAGCAGGGCTGTTCCCGTGGCAGTGTCCCGGTCGTGACAGAGATAGACAGCATTGTGATCACCACTCTTGCCGAGCGTCCGTCGTTGTTCTCCCGTATGTATGAGATCGCTGAGACGTGGCCGGCGTTCATACCGCACGATCCGGTAGGGGAAGCGTTGCTGGGCCGGGTGGCGGAGGACTTCCCTCGGTACTGCGTGGTGGCAACGGATGGTTACCGTGTCGTCGCCCGCGGGTTGAGCGTGCCGTTCAACGCAGAGCTTGACGGCCGTGAGGAGATGCCGGACAAGGGCTGGGATCAGGTACTCGTCTGGGCGTTCCGTGACCAGCGCCATGGGCACTCACCGACAACGGCCAGTGCCTTGGAGATCACGGTGGACACCGAATATCTCGGCCGTGGTCTGTCCTACCGCATGCTGGCCGCGCTGCAGGACGCCGTCGGCCGGCAGGGCCACAACGTGCTGTTGGCCCCGGTCCGTCCCACAGCCAAGCACCACGAACCGCGAGTCGCCATGAGCGACTACATTCGGCGACAGGGCGACGACGGATTTCCGATCGACCCCTGGCTCCGAGTACACGTCAAGGCCGGTGGCAGCATCGAGAAGATCGCCCCGGCATCGATGACGGTCAGCGGCTCACTGTCCCAGTGGCGTCAGTGGACTGGCCTGCCCTTCAACAGCAGCGGTGACATCGAAGTACCAGGCGCTCTCGTCCCGGTGCACTGCGACACCGCACATGACCAAGCGGTCTATGTCGAGCCCAATGTGTGGATTCGGCACAAGGTGAAGCCGCCCACTCCTTGACCACACCGTTCGACGAGACAAACCACTGGCCCAGCGGTTGACTTCGAGGCTCGTCAGGACGAGCAGGGCGCGCATGAGCTGGGCGGTGCGGGCCGCCGGCCTCGGAGCGGTGGCGGACCTGGGCTTTCGCGGTCCGGACAAGGACGTACTCGACCCTGTGATCGTCACCGGCTCCATGCTGGCCGCACTCACAAGCTCGCCACCGGCGAAAAAATCGCCAACCGCGTCCTGGCCGTCGGACGGGCACCGGTACGAGCACGGCCTCGCCCATCTCAAGAACTGGCGGACGCTCACCGAGCTACGCACCTATCCTGCCCGCAGGTGGGTCAGGACGTGGTCGTGGCGGGCGGCGGTGTTGTCGTGGGTGCGGCCGCGCTGGGCGGCGGATATCCACATCAGCCGGCTTCTCTCGTCGGTCAGGGCGAGGAAGTGCAGGCCGTGATGTGGCGTTTGCCGGAGTAGTGGCGTCGGTCGGACTTCCCTCGGCCTGGCGGCTCGGCTCCTCGCCCTCCAGCACGCGCCCCGCTCGCTGAGCTCCGGCCGGACGGGTACGGCGTCGGTCACGGACAAACCCGCCCGGTCAGGGGGCAGTCAAGGCGAGAACGGACATCCGTCAGCGGTGGCTGTCAGACCGCGATCAAGGGGTGGCTCCTCACGGTGGCTCCGGCCCGGGCGCAGATCCGCGCGCGGGCCGGACGACCGCCGACCCGGCCCGCGGGCCGGAGGAAGCCGAGGACCACCGTGCCCGCCCAGAGCGCGCCCGACCCCGCCCACGGGAGGTCGAGCTCGCAGGTGCGGCCGAGGGTCTCTCGGCAGGCGGAAGCTGCCGACCGGGCTCAAGCTGCTGGTTCGCGCCTGGCATCCCACGATCGGAGACCTGGCACCCCATCAGCCCCGCGCGTGCTCCACGAGTGGCAGCACCGTGCGCGGGTCACCGCCCGCGAACCACACCCCGATCACGAACGCGGCGGTGGCTTCCACGTAACCAGCCCGGTCCAGGCCACCCGCGTCGAGCGGGATCGCGCCCAAGTCCGTCACCAGCGTGCGCACCAGGTCCAGGGCGCCCGCGTCCTCCCCGCACAGCGGTACCGCCAGGCCGTCCGCGTACCGGGCCCACACCTCTGCCGCACACACGTTGAACGCCTTGACCACGTGCGCGTCCGGCGCCGCGTCCGCGATCAGGCGGGCCGCGGACGGGCCGCCGCCGGTGGTGAGCATGAGCCCGCCCGGCCCTTGCACGATCGGGTTCGAGCAATCGATCACGGCCCGCCCCGCGAGCGTATCGGCCAGCGACGCGACCACGTCGAGCATCACGGCGTGCGGAAGGGCGGCGAGCACCACGTCCCCGTGGGCTGCCGCCTCGGCGAACGTGCCCGCACGGGCACCGAGCCGGGCCGCGAGGTCCCTCGCCTTGCCCGCGTCGCGCGCTCCGACGACGATGTCGTGTCCCGCCTTCGCCCAGCCCGCGCCAAGGGCCTCGGCCATGGCGCCCGCACCCACAATTCCGATCCGCATATCGATCCCCTTTGCTTGACCTGCCGCTTCGTTCCAGTGAATCTAGGCCGGCCGAAAGGAACCGTTCGGTTCCCGCCGGGGGACCATACTCGGGGGATGGGGAACAACGGTGAGTACCTGGCGGACTGTCGGGCGCGTGTGGGCTTCGACTTGTTGACCAATCGGTGGAACAGCGTGGTGCTGTTCGCGCTCGCGGACGGCCCGATGCGGCCCGGGCGACTGCGCGCGGCCATCGGCGGAATCAGCGCCAAGGTGCTCAACGAGACGCTGCGCCGCCTTGAATACGACGGGCTCGTCATACGGCGCGCCTACGCGGAGGCGCCCCCGCGCGTCGAGTACGAACTGACCGACCTGGGCCACAGCTTCATGGTCCCGATCCGCGCGATGGGCGCGTGGTCGGCGGAACATGGGCACCTCGTCCTGGAGGCGCAGGATCGCGCCGACGAGGCGTCAGCCACGGCGTAACGTATCGCCTGTCGCTGACCGCCCCCGCAGGATCGGTCACTCCTTCCCGTGCTCGTCGCTTTAGCCGTGCCGTCGTGCTGACCGCCTCCGAGCGCCACCGGCCGAAGAAGATGGCCTACAGCCACAAGACCGCACATCGGGCTCGGCAGGCGGGCAACCATCGTCCGCTCGACGAGCGCCCGCAGCCCGGTGACGCTCAGGAGCGTTTGAGGTCCGGGTCCTGGCGCAGCTGGGCTTGACGCTGCTGCCCCTCTCGCCGGGTCCGCGCTACCCCGAGCGCGCGGACTCCGGCGACGTCAACGGCCATTGGGCGAAGCCAGCGCTACCCCCAACCGGCAGGGCGCTGACCGCGGCGCGGGCTCCCCCCAGCACGCGGGGCCGCCACCCGAGGCCGCACCGCCCGAGCTGGGGGTGAAGACCCCGGTGTTCTTCATCGCCCTTGACGCCCTGCAGATCGACGGCATCGAGCTGCTGGCCCTGCCCTACGCCCAGCGCCGCAGGCGCCTGTAAGTCCTCTTCGCCATCCGCCCACTGACCGCACCATGGACGCTGTACCCGATGAGCACCGGGTCGGCCAGAGCCGGGAGTGGCTGGAGGACTGGACGGACGTCTCCGGCGTCGAGGGCCTGGTCGTGAAGAAGATGGACCAGCGCTACTAGGCTGTGCGCCGGTCGGCCCCGGGCGCGGGGTCCAAGGGGGTGGGGAACACGATGTCCGTAGAACGTCATATAGCGGGGATGCTCCAACAGATCGCCCGTCAGCAGGACGTTGTCGAGATCGCCCCCCAGGGCTCCGCGCCGAAGGCGGCCGCCCTGGCGCACGTGGCGGAGCAGTACGGCTACACGTACGGCATGGCGTACAGGACCGGGTTCAAGAACTCGCTGGTCCAGGTCCGGATGTACCGGGACCCGCGGCCCGACGCGCGCGTCCGCGAGGCGGCCACCATCGCCGCCCATCCGCGGGCGGGCAACGGCGGGACAGTGCCGGGGCTGAAGCAGGGCTCGCTGAAGCCGCTGCCCGAAGCGGCCGCTGCCGTGGCCGTGCTGAAGGACCTCGTCACCTTCGACGTCATGGCCCTGTACATAGCCGACCGTAGGCAGAAGGTGATGTGCTACCTCGCCTGCGTAGTCCTGGCGGGCCTTCTACTCATCGACAAGTCGCCGGTCGAAGCGGTCGCCTCCGGCGGGGCGGTCGCGCTGCTCTGCACCGTGGCGTTCAAGGTGGGCGCGATACGCCGCGGGAAGATCGCACAGCGGCTGACGGACGCCGGGTTCCTCGCGGTGCGCGACGAACAGGGCGCCCAGCGGTTCCTGCGCCCGGGGCAACAGTTGCCCGGCCACACCAACCCGTTCGCCGCCTGAGACCCTGGCCTGCGGCGCAGGCAGGACTGGAACACCGCGCTGCGCCTGGCTCAGGCCCTTCTCCGTGCGGCCGACTGGAACTTCGAGCGGCCCACCGCGGTGGTTCGACGCCTTTGACCTGACCGTGGGCCTGGTCATCGACCCCGACCTCCGCCGGTACGAGTGGAAGGACGTGGACGAGTACGCGCACGTGCGGCGGCTGGGCGTCATCACCGACACCGACCCCAAGGCCGTGAACGCCGCTCGCGACCAGGCCGTTGCGACGCTTGAGGAACTCTCCGGCCCCTTCGCCGATGCCGTCGCCTGGACGACCTGGCGGTGAAAGCCGGGCTGGCCCACCCCACGCCTCTCCGCGGCCGACGACGGCCGCCGCAGAAAGGGTGCACCGAAAGAGCAGCGGCCCAGGTCGGACCTGGCGGCCTGCTTCGCCAGCGCGGCGAGCGGGAAGCGCCGGCCTTCTCCACCGCGCGCAGCTACTCCCAGTCGACCACAAGGTGTGCGGGGATGACCGCGTCGACGGACGCCGTGATGTACAGGGCGACGTCGACTGCTCCGGCCCGGCTGGTGCCGAAGCCGACCTCGATCGACCGCGGGGAGCGGACCCAGCCGAGCCGCACCGTCCAGTCGAACTCGGCCCTGCACACCCCGAGGCGGGCGGCTGCCTGCTCGGGTTCGAGCGGGGTACCGGCGGCGAACAGGTCCGCCGACCATCCGTCCTTGCTGATGTCCTTGCTGCCTGGGACCGTGCGCCTGGGCGATGAGGGGGCCGAGCGGCGTGGCGAACTGCTGGCCCAGCAATGAGGGTCTGTCTCTTCGATCTTGCTGAGTGTCACGGAAATCTGGTCGAGTTCATCCCGGTCGGACCGTACCCTGACCCGCATGGCCCACGCGAAGACCTCCTACGTCTGCCTGCCCTGTCGGGCCTCCTACAAGCAGCCTTACCTCGGTGACCACGACCGGATCTGTCCGCGCTGCGCCAAGCCGTTGATCCATGCGGGTTCCGCCTTTGCAACGCCGCGGCGGCGCGACACTGCTGCCTGGCGGACCCTGTCGGTACTTTTGAATGCCGGTGTCCGTTTCCACAAGAGTTGCTGTGGCGGCCCTGGCTATCGTCCGCGCACACTCAGCGAGGTGCGCGAGCGAATGGCATTCGCGCGCAAGACCGGTGAGCCGTTCGCGCGTGCACTGGTGCGCCGCGAACTGCCGTAGCCCTTGGCTCAGCAGAGCAGCCATGCCTGTTGTGAAACCACACATCGACGACTGGTTGCTCGCTGAGGCCCTGGTCGACGTCGCAGAGAGAGCTGCCTGTACTGCGAGGGTCCCATGCCATCCCTCCTCCACGAGAACCGAGACGAGCTGGTTCAGCACTTCGGTCGTGAAGGGCCGCGGCGATTCGGGGTCGGGCGGCAGTCAGACCCCGGGAAGCGGATCGGAGCGTCGGAACCCCGAGAAGCGATGGGAGGGGGCGAACTACGCCTGGCTATGGGACAGTTCATGATGCCGTGTCACTGGCTGCTGGGAGAAGGGCAAGATATGGCTGACGAGTTGGAGGGCGACTGGCTGACGGAGCGCCAGGTGAGCACTTTGTGGCCGGGCGTCGGTGCTCGCTCGGTGTATGTAAATGCGCTGGCCCATGGAGTGCGGGTCCGTACGGAGAGCTGGATGACCACTACCGGGTCCGCCGGTAAGAGGCGGTATCGGGCCGACGACGTGCGCCGAGTGGCGCCGCAGATAGCAGCCCAGCCACCCCTCAAGGGGCCCTCCCCGCTACCGTGCTGTCTACTGCTGATCGTTCTGGCAGCGGGACCAGTCGTCTGGCTGGTGCTGGCCATACGAAGCGGGCAGTAGAGGTCAAGCGCGTGGCTGCGGCTGGCCAGCCGTGAGAGCGTGCGGTGTCAACTGCAGCATCTCTGGCTCGTTGGGCAGGGCGCCGCCGAGCCTCGAGGGGAGGCCAGTCAGATGCCTGCCCGCGAGCGGCCGCCTCCGCCCCATCGGCCGCACGGTCCCGCTGCGCCGCGACGCCGCCCGCCACCTCGCTGAGCACCTGACCCCCGTCGGCGGCCACCCTGGACCGGCGCGAACCCCGCCTCGAGGAGACCCGTTTCGAGGAAACTGGCCTCGAGAAAAGCCGTCTTGCGGAAACTCGTCGCCACCCGCTGGACCTGGCCGCCCGCTCACCGGACGACGCCGGCGTGGCGTACCGCACGGCCTGCGTCCACGACCGACTGGGCCTGGAGGCGGAGGCGGCCCCGTTCTACGAGCGCTGCCTGACCGGAACCGGCCTCTCGGCCGAGGACCGCCGTGGCGCCTTCCTCGGGCTCGGCAGCACCTACCGGGTGCTCGGCCGGAACACCCGCGCCGTCGACACCTTCCGCCGAGGCGTGGCGGAGTACCCCGACGACGGCGGCCTCCGGGCCTTCCTCGCCATGGCGCTGTACACGGGCGAGCGCCACGAGGCCATGCGGATTCTGCTGGACATGCTCGCCACGACCAGCCACGACCCGTCCGTCCAGCAGTACCGCCGCGCCCTCGCCCTCTACGCCGAGTACCTCGACGCCACGGGATGACGACGGCACGTCGGGGGAGCCCCGGGGCCGGGTCTAGGTAAAGAATCATTGACATCATGTACGTGATTCTTTACGCTCCTCGATGTCAAGTTCGTTTTACGTGGGGGAGGGCGAGTGGCGTTCGAAGAGAAGCGCGCATGGATCATGGCGGTGGTCGCGGTCGGGGCGTATCTGGCCTACGTCGCTGTGATCCTGGGGCGCGCGCAGGGCATCCCCCTGGCCGAGGTGACGTACGCGGCGACGCTGCTGTGGAGTGTCGGAGCCGCGATCGCCGCGGCGATCGCGCTCAACATCCTGGCCGCGGTCGCCTCGCCCAAGGAGGCCCACAAGAAGGACCAGCGCGACAGGGAGATCAACAGGTTCGGCGAATACGCCGGACAGTCGTTCCTCGTCGTCGGCGGTGTGGCCGTCCTGGCCCTGTCGATGGCCGAGGTCGACCACTTCTGGATCGCCAACACGATCTACCTGGCGTTCGTTCTCTCCGCCGCCCTCGGGGCCGTCGCGAAAATCGCCGCCTACAGGTGGGGTTTCCAGCCGTGGTGAAGCCGACCCGCGTCACGAACCAGATCCGCTCCCTCCGGTTCGCCCACGGAGAGATGACCCAGGCGGAGCTGGCGGACCGCCTCGGCGTGACCCGTCAGACCGTCATCGCCATCGAGAAGGGCCGCTATTCGCCCTCCCTCGAAATGGCGTTCCAGATCGCCCGCGTGTTCAAGGTCCGCCTCGACGAGGTCTTCCAGTACCCGGGCAACGAAGGAGATACGCCGTGAAAGCCATCGCGCACGACAGGTACGGCTCCTCCGAGGTACTGGAGCTCCGGGACGTCGACCGACCGACCGTGCCGGGTGAGGGGGACGTACTGATACGGGTGCACGCGGCCGCCGTCGACGCGGGCGTCCGGCACCTCATGACGGGCCTGCCGTACCTGCTCCGGCTCATGGGGTTCGGCCTCCGCGCCCCCAAGGTCCCCGTTCGGGGCCGCGAGGTGGCCGGCCGCGTCGAGGCCGTGGGCGCCGCGGTGACCCGGTTCCGGCCGGGCGACGACGTGTTCGGCTTCTGCGAAGGTGCCTTCGCCGAGTACGTGTGCGCCCCCGAGGACCGGTTCGTCGCGAAGCCCGTGAACCTCACCGCCGCGCAGGCCGCTGCCCTCCCCATCTCCGCCGTCACCGCCCTCCAGGCCCTCCGGGACGCGGGGCGCGTCCAGCCGGGTCAGAAGGTCCTGGTCATCGGCGCGGCGGGCGGTGTGGGCACGTACGCGGTCCAACTGGCCAAGGTGTTCGGCGCGGACGTCACCGGCGTATGCAGCACCACCAAGACGGAACTGGTCCGCTCGATCGGCGCCGACCGGGTCATCGACTACACCCGCGACGACTTCACCGCCGGTGGCCACCGCTACGACCTCGTCGTCGACACCGCCGGCAACCGCCCCCTCTCCCACCTCCGGCGCGCCCTCACCCCCCGCGGGACCCTGGTTCTCGTCGGCGGCGAGAACGGAGGCCGCTGGCTCGGCGGCACCGACCGCGTCCTGCGGGCGCTGCTGCTCTCCCCGTTCGTGGGCCACAAGCTGCGCGGTCTGTTCTCGGCGGAGCGCCAGGAGGACCTCCAGACGCTGAAGGACCTCATCGAGGCCGGCCGTCTGACCCCGGTCGTGGACCGTACCTACCCCCTGGCCGACACCCCGGAGGCCATCCGGTACTGGGAGCGGGGCCACGCGCGCGGCAAGGTCGTCATCACCGTCTGACGGTCGGCCCGGCCGTCGCGTGTCCTGCGTGTTCCGCGTATTCCGCGTGTTCGAGAAGGGCGCACCCCATGCCTGAGTTGCCGGACGTCGAGGGTTTCCGCAAGGTGCTCGAAGCCTGCGCGAAGGGCAGGGTCGTCCAGCGCGTCGAGGTGCGTGACGCGGGCATATGACACGGGGTGAGCGCGCGGCGGCTGCGCGACGCGCTGGAGGGCCGCCGGTTCACCAAGGCGGAGCGGCACGGGAAGTGGCTGCTCGCCCGCACCGACGGTGGCCCCACCCTCGTGCTGCACTTCGGAATGACCAGCCTGCTGGTCTGCGGCCACCCCGACGAGCCGGCCGGGCCCCACGGCCGCGTCCTGTTCACCGTCGGGGACGGCCGTCAGCTCCGCAGCCGACGCCGGTCCGGGTCTGCAGCCGCGCGGGGGGCGTGGTGTCCCGTGAAACGACGCGGCATGTCCCCTCTGTGCGCATGCGGGAATGCCCGAGCTGGGTAAGCTGGAAGATGGAACGCGAAAAAAAGGACAGTCGTCTTGGCGACAAGGAGTCCGCAAGCTCGCTATCCCGGCGAGCGAGTGCGAGTGTACCTATGACGTGGGTATACCGGCCGCGTTCCCAGGCGACCAGGGCTGAGACCATTCGGAGAATCCCCCCGTTCAGCCGTCATTCCTATTCCTCGGGATGACAACTGACGTCCGGTGCCGTTGACCCAGCTCAGTCCACCCGACAAGTTGCCCTCCCGGGAGGTTGGTTGGGGTGAACCAGCGACCGCGAAGCCAGGCCGTGATGGTCGCCGTCAGCGTATGCGTCGTCGTGCTGATCGCGCTCTACTACACATATCCGGAACAGCCGCTGATCTTCGTATGCATCGGAGTGATCGGCGTCATCGGTATCGGTCTGGGCGTCTATTTCAACCGGCCGGCGCATCGACTTCCTTGGCTGCTGCTCGCCGCGGGAAATCTCACCTTCGCCGCGGGTGAAACCGCTCAGATCGTCCTCATCGAGACGCACCCCGAGCAGATGCCGTTTCCGTCCGTCGCCGACGGATTCTATCTCGCGGCCTATCCGCTCTATGCGGCAGGGCTGCTGGGCTTCGTTCATTGGCGCACGGGGTGGCGAGACCGCGCGAGCCTCGTCGACGCGCTGACGCTGACGGTCGGCCTGGCACTGCTGGTGTGGCTCTATCTCATCGAGCCCTACTCCCGCGTCCCGGGTCTCACCTGGGTACAGAAGGCATTCTCCATGGCCTATCCGCTCGGCGACATCCTCGTCCTGGCGATGCTGCTGCGCCTGCTCACCGGCCGAGGCGGCAAGAGCCTCGCGCTCGTACTGCTCACCACAGGCACCCTCGCCCTGCTCGCGGCGGACGTGGCTTACGGCCTCATACAACTGCACGGGACCTGGCGCACGGGTACCGCGGTCGATCTCGGCTGGGCCGTCCTGTACGGCGCCTGGGCGGCCGCCGCGCTCCATCCGTCCATGCGGTCGCTGACCCAGCCGGTGGCATGGCACGGCGAGACCGGCACGAGCCGGCTGAGCCTACTCACCCTGGCGTCGCTGATCGCGCCGACCATCCTCCTGACGGAGGCGGTGCGCGGGGAGAGCGCCAACGTCGGCGTCATCGGGGTGTTCTCCGCGGTGCTCTTCGTCCTTGTGCTGTACCGCTTGTCCGGCGTGGCGGCGACCCACCGGCAGGCAGTGGGGCGGGAGAAGGTGCTGCGCAAGGCGGTGTCGTCGCTGGGCGGGGCGGGCAATCCACGGGATGTGGCCGCTGCCGTCCTCTCTGCGGTGACAGAGCTGATGTCGCACGGCCCGCCGCGTTCCGCGCTGCTCACCGTGCCGGACAACTCGCTCTGGCTGGACCGGATGCACGGCGGCGTACGAGGTCCACTGACCGCGCCGGTGACCGCGAACGTCCGGGAACTGATCGCGTCGGGCGGGAGCCGCCTGGTCACCCTCGACGGGGTGGGGCCAGAGCTCGCCTCCCACCTCACGGGCCAGGACAAGGAGCCGAACCGCACCGGCCATGCGCTGGTCTGCCCGCTCACCTCGCAGGATCACCCGTCGGGCGATCCGCTGATCGGGGCACTGATCGTGGCCGGGGACGAGCGGAACCTGCTTGTGCTCCGCGAAACGCTGGCGACTCTCGCCGCGCAGGCGGCACTCGCCGTGGCGCGGGTGGCGCTCGCCCAGGAGGTCAACCGGCGCAACAGCGAGATGTACTTCCGCACACTGGTGCAGAACGCCTCCGACGTCATTCTGATCCTCGACGACGACCGGGTCCGTTACGCCAGCCCGTCCGCCGACCAGATGCTCGGCGTTGCCAACCTCGAGGGCGCCCACATCATCGACCTGGTGCCGCCGCAGGACAGCCGCACGGTGGCCGAGACGCTGGGACGGATACGGAGCCGCGAGTACCAGAGCAAGAGCGAGCACTGGCGCATGGTCCGCGCCGACCGGGCGACCATCGAGGTCGAGGTGAGGTGGAGCGACCTGCGCGACGAGGCCACCGTCGGCGGGGTGGTGCTCACCCTGCGGGACGTGACCGAACAGCGAAAGCTCGAACGCGAACTCACCCACCAGGCGTTCCATGACTCGCTCACCGGTCTGGCCAACCGCGTGCTCTTCGAGGATCGGGTCAACCACGCTCTCGTGCAGGCCCAGCGCGACGGCACGGTGGTGGGCGTGCTCTTCGTCGACGTGGACGACTTCAAGGTCGTCAACGACATACACGGCCACGGTGTGGGCGACGAACTTCTCGTCGCGCTGTCGCTCCGGCTGCAGACCGCAGTCCGTGCCTCCGACACCGCCGCGCGCATCGGCGGCGACGAATTCGCCCTGCTGGTGGAGGGCTCCTCCACGCCGACGGGCGTGGAGAGGTCCACCGAACACCTGATGTCCGTGTTCGCGGAGCCGTTCCGGCTCAGCGTGGGGCCGCTGAGCACCTACGCCAGCATCGGCGTCGCGACGACGGAGGACAGCGTCGACTCGGTCGAATTGCTGACGCACGCCGATCTCGCGCTGTACGCGGCGAAGACGGCGGGCAAGCGCCAGTGGCGCCGCTACCACCCGGATCTGCAGCGCGGCATGGCCGAACGCGCCAGGTTGCAGGAGGGGTTGGACAGTTCGTCGATCGAGACCTCGTTCATGGTGCTTTACCAGCCCATCGTGGAGTTGGCCAGCGGGCGGATCGCCGGCTTCGAGGCACTCGTTCGCTGGCCCCACTCCACGCACGGCATGGTGCTGCCGGAACAGTTCATCACGCTCGCCGAGGAGAGCGGGCAGATCGTTCCGCTCGGAGCGTGGGTGCTCGACCAGGCCGCGGCCGAGGCGGTCCGGTGGCAGGACTCCGTGCTGCGCGAGGGGACGGCCGACCACAACGCTCCGTACATCAGCGTGAACGTGTCTCCGCGTCAGTTCCGGGACGAGGGGTTCTACGACGTGATCCGGCGCGCTCTGGAGGTTTCCGGTGTCGCACCGTCGTCCCTGGTACTGGAGCTGACCGAAAATGTGCTGATGTACAACGATGAACGGATTCTGGCCGAGATGAGTTCGCTCACCGACCTCGGTATCCGTATCGCGATCGACGACTTCGGAACGGGCTACTCGTCGCTGAGCTATCTGCGGGAGTTTCCGATCTCGATACTCAAGATCGACAAGTCGTTCGTCGACGAACTCGGCCGCTCGCCCGAGCAGTACGCCCTGGTCGAGGGGATCACGCATCTCGCGGACACGCTCGGCCTCACTGTGATCGCCGAAGGAGTGGAGGACGTGAGGCAGCAGGAGTCGCTGATCTCCATGGGCTGCCGGTTCGGCCAGGGGTACCTCTTCGCCGAGCCGGTCGGTGCCGAGGAGGCGGAGCACCTCGTCCTCGCGCCACCGCTCGGCCAACTGGCCGGACTGCGCGGACTGACCGCGGACAGGAAGCCGTGATGGCGGCGGCCCTCTCCCGCGAGTGGCGCAGGTCGTGGTCCGCAGCACTCTGCGCGAGGCAGGAGAACCAAGGTGACGGAACGTGACCGAGCTCCGACGGAGTCTGCTGCGCTGTGTGTCGTACTGCGCAACGACGAGGAACAGTACGCGATCTGGCCCGCCGGTCGCCGGCCTCCGGCCGGGTGGCGTCAGGTCGGCGGGCCGGAGTCCGCCGGGTGGTGCGCGGGTCTGGTCGACCGCCTGTGGACCGACATGCGGCCCGCGAGCGCCCACGCCGAGCGGCGGCACCCGGAGTCCTGGCCGAGCAGTGTGCCCGAGCTGATCCGGGAGCGGGCGCGGCGTGAGCCGTCCGCTCTCGCAGTTCTCTCGGACGAGGGCCGGCTCAGCTACGCTGAGCTGACCGGCCGTGCCGACCGGTTTGCCCGCCGACTGAGGGAGTCGGGCGTCGACGCGGAGTCCGTCGTCACCGTGTGCCTCGACCGTGCGCCCGAGCTGGTCGTCGCGCTGCTGGCGGTGCTGAGCTCCGGCGGCGCGTTCCTGCCCCTCGACCCCGCGACACCGCGGCAACGGATGGCCGGACTGGTCGGGGAGACCGGTTCACGTCTCATCGTCTCCAACCGCGAGTACGCCCCGATGTTCGCCGGGTGCGAGGCGCGCATCCTCCACGCCGGGGAACCGGCCCCGCCGGCCCCGGAACCGGCCCCGGAACCGGCCCCGGAGCCGGGCCCCCGGCCGGACGACCTGGCCTACGTGATCTACACCTCCGGATCCACCGGACCTCCCAAGGGAGTGATGATCAGCCACCGGTCGCTGGCACACTCCCTCACCGCGGTGGCCCGGGCCTACGAACTCGCGCCCGGCGACCGGGTGCTGCACGCCGCGGCACTCGGCTTCGACACCTCGCTGGAGCAGATCTTCGCCACGCTGATCAGCGGCGCGACACTCGTCCTCGCGGGAACACATACGTGGGCGCCCACCGATCTGCTGCACCGTCTCCCGGAGCACGGGATCACCGTCGCCGATCTGACGCCCGCCTACTGGCATCGGATCGTCTCCGCCCCGGACCACGACGAGGCCCTCGCATCGCTGAGGCTCGCCATCGTCGGCGGCGAGATCGTCCATACGAAGGCCTGTCGCGCCATCCTGCACCGGATCCCCGGCGCCCGGCTCGTCAACGCCTACGGGCTCACCGAAACCACCATCACCTCCACGCTCTGCGACCTGAACGAGGAGTTGCTCGCCGCGCCGGACACCGCCCTCGCCCCGATCGGCAGACCCCTGGAGGGGACGCATGTCCACGTACTCGACGCCGAACTGAACCGGGTGCCGCCGGGCGAGCGCGGCGAGATCTACATCGGCGGTCCGGGGCTGGCGCGCGGTGTCTGGCGCCAGCCTTCCCTGACCGCACAGCAGTTCCTGCCCGACCCGCACGGCTCGGCGCCCGGCGACCGGATGTACCGCACCGGGGATCTGGGCCGTCGGCGCCCGGACGGCAACCTGGAAGTCCTCGGCCGGGTCGACGACCAGATGAAGATCCGCGGCTTCCGGGTCGACCCGGCCGAGGTCGAGGCCGCGCTCGGCTCCCACCCTGAGATCGGCCAGGCGATGGTGGTGGCCCGGACACGTGGCAGCAGGGACCGGGACCTCGTCGCCTACGTCACGCCGACCTCGCCGCCGGCCGGCGGCGAGGCGGTGCTGTGCGCACGGCTGCGGTCGGCGCTCGCCGAGGTCCTGCCGGGCTACATGATTCCGGCGGCCTTCCACGCGGTGGAGCGACTGCCCCTCACGCCCGGAGGAAAGCTCGACCGCAAGGCCGTGCCGGAACGCGTGACCGCGGCGCCGACGGCCGCGGCCGACGACCGTCCGGTGCCGCAGGGGATGGCCCAGTTGTGGAGCCAGATCCTGGATGTCGACCACGTCCGTCCGCGCGACGACTTCTTCGAGCTGGGCGGCAACTCCCTGCTGGCCATGGAGATGCTCGCCCGAACCCGCGTCGTATTCGGCATCGGCATCACACAGATCCGCGACCTGACCCGTTCACTGCTGCGGTATCCGACGCTCGCCGCGTTCGCCGAGTCCGTGCGGAAGGCACGTGCCGGGACGCTGGCCCACCCGGGCGGCGGGAGCGTCGACTTTACCGCCGAGACCGACCGGCGCTTTCCGGAAGTAGGTCGTGGCGCACCGGCTCCGGACCCCCGGCGCCCCGGCGACGTCCTCCTCACCGGGGCGACGGGGTTCTGCGGGGCGTACATGATCGACGAACTACTGCGCCGGACGACGGGACGGGTCCTGTGCCTGGTCAGGGCCTCCGACGAACAGCACGGCCTGGAACGGATCCGCGTGAGTCACCAGCGGCACGTCCTCAGCGATCTGTCCAGCGATCGTGTCCAACCGGTCGTCGGCGACCTGGGCAAGCCTGGGCTGGGGCTGTCACCCAGCCGGTTCGAGGAGCTCGGATCGACCATCGACGCCGTGTACCACTTCGGTGGACACGTCAACTTCATCTACCCGTACCACGAGTTGCGCGCGGCCAATGTCGACGGAACATTCGAGATCATCCGCCTCGCCGCCGGCCGTGCCGTCCCCGTCCACTTCACCTCCAGCATGGCGGTGCTCGCCGGATTCGGCCCCGCCGGGGTGCACGAGGTGACGGAGAGCACCCCGTTGCGCTTCCCCGAATACCTGTCGGTGGGATACGTGGAGACCAAATGGGTTGGCGAGGCGCTGCTGCGGCAGGCGTCCGACGCGGGCCTTCCCGTCACCGTCTACCGCCTGATGGACGTCACAGGCAGCATCGAAACCGGCGCGATGAACACCAGCAGCGAGATGGTCGCCCTCATCGACTTCATCGCGCGGACCGGGCTGTGCCCGGCCGTCCGGCTGCCGCTGGACTTCCTGCCGGCCGACCAGCTCGCCCGCGCCGTCGGACACATCTCCACCCGCTGTCCCGCCCGCGGCGAGGTCTACCACCTCACCAACCCCCGCCCCGCATTGTTGAGCTCGCTCGCCGAGCGTCTTCGCCGACGGGGTTACCCGGTCCAGGAGATCCCGTACGCCGAGTGGATCGCCGCTCTGGTGAAGTACGTGGCCGGGCACCCCACCGACCCGATCACACCGTTCGTCCCGCTCTTCGTCGACCGGTGCGCGCACGCCGACATCACCGTGAGCGAAATGTACTTCCAGGGCGTTTTCACAGAGTTCACCCGCAACAACGCCGAACGGGCCCTGGTGGACAGCGGGATCGACATTCCGCCGGTGGACGCGCAGATGATGGACCGCTACATCGACTTTCTTCAGCGGTCCGGCGCCGTCCGCCCGGTGAGGAGCCAAGGGCGGGAAGCGGCACGGTGGTGAGCCGATGCCCAAACTGGGAGGCGCTCGACGTGCTGGACGCGGCCCCCGACGGTCCGGTGGCCTTCTGTGCCGACCTCAGTCCCGCCGGCCTCCTGGCCGGGTACCGCGCCGGGGTCTATCCGTTCCCAGCATCCGACGACTACGCCCGCGTCTTCAACGAGGTGGTCTACGCCGACCAGGTCGACGAGGGCCGCATTCCGCTCGTCGGTGAGGAATCAGAGGATCACTACGCCGTCTCCTGGTGGTCGCCCGATCCCAGGCCGGTGCTCCCCGTCTCGGCCGCGCACATCAGCCGCAGCCTCGCCCGGCGGCTGCGCGGTCGGCCGGCGTGGTCGACCAGCCTGAACCGGAGGTTCGAGCAGGTCGTCCGCGAATGCCGTGCCGACCGCGTCCCGTTGTGGCTCACCGACGAGCTGATCGCAAGCTTGATACGCCTGCACGAGCTGGGCCATGCTCACAGTGTCGAGGTGTGGGAGGACGGCGATCTGGTCGGCGGCGTCTTCGGTCTTCAGGTCGGATCGGTCCTCAGCATGGACTCGATGTTCTTCCACCGTCCCGGTGCCTCGAAGGCCGCGGTCGCCGACCTCGCGGCGCGCTTCGGACAGGTCGGCGGCCTGCTCCTCGACGCCCAGCGGGACAGCCCGCACGTCCGCGGCCTGGGCGCCCTTCTCGTCCCTCGAGAGCAGTACGTGCGACAGCTCCGCCGCACCGCGTGCGACAGCCTCCCGATGATGCCTGCCGCCACTTTGCCCGCCCGCCGCCTCACCCGGCCGACGGGATCGCGATGAGCGCGGTCGCCGCACTGCTCGCCCGGCCGATCAACGCACTCGAGATCCACCGTGCCACCGCGCCACTCGCACCGGACGCGAAGGACCCGACCGCGATGCGGTCGGGTCCTTCGTCTGCTGGCAGGACTGTCCGCTCATTCCGCCCGCTGGCTAGGGGAGCTCGCGTACCAGACATGAGGCGTTCCAAAAGCGTACGAGGTGCGCACGCGGCGCGTACCTTACCGGGTGTTCCTCCCCGGGGACTGCCGCCTCCCGGGCCTCGACGTCGGCCGAACCAGACAACCCGAGCGCCGCGGGCCACCACCCGGGTGGGGCTAGCACGGCGTGATAGCCCACCAGCGGGGGAGAGGCACCGCCACCAGCCTCAACCGCCACCAGCCTCAACTGGTGCAGCGACGAAGCTCGCCGCCCCCACGACTTTTCCGTGCCCGGCGTCATCTACATCGCCGCCGTCGAAACTGACGTCTTCTGACCCCGCTCTCGCCACCTGACCCGCGCCCCGAGCGCCCGTAAGACGCCTCATCCGGGCGGCTACCTCCCAGCCCGCGTGCCGCACTCAGCACGGAGAACTTGATGGAGAGGTCGTCGCCGGGGTCCCGCGCAGGCTGCCGCTGGAGGCCCCGGGAAGAGGCCAAGCGCCTCGACCCGCGCCGCCAGCTCCGGCCACCGGGGAAGTACCAGGGCCCACGTCGTCGGGGGAGTGGGCGGAGTTCCAGGAGCACTTCGGCAAGCGGAGGGTGGCGGGCTGGACTCCTACGGGGCGCCCAGACGGGACGACGTACGCGCACGCCTGCTTCTTCAACCGGCGCTCGTTACCTGGGGCCTGAGTAAACCGCATGGCCTGCGTGCTGATGGGAGGACCGTGCGCCGACGCGGGTGTCCTTCTTCCTTCGTGGTCAGGTGCCGGGAGTAGCTGTCGAGCACGATCGCGATGCGGACCTCGGGCGGATGAAGGCTGCGCAGGTAGCGGCAGAACTCCAGGAAATTCAACCTCCGAGGCAATCTTGTGAGCCCGGAGCATCTGTAAGTCACGGGCCCAACGCTCCAGTATCTCCACGTGGTCCGGACCACCGACGCTTTCCACCACGTGTCCCCCGCCCCGGTAACCGCGCCCAGTGCGCACCTACCATCCCGCCCAACTATGAAGCGACTGTCAAGAGCGCACCGCAGGCCGCCGGCTCGTCGTGGGGCGTGCCGCCGTTCGTCAAGCCCCCTATTGCATTGACTTGTAAGGCGCAGGGCGAACGTTGCCTGATACGGCACTACTGGCGCTTGCCCCGACGGGTGGCGGAATGCGGCCGGCGACGAGTTCAACCGCTGATACTCGTCCTGCCAATGTGTTTCTGGGTGTTCAGAGCGGCCCTGCTCAGGCCCCCGGGGTGGGCCTCGTGGGCGCCGGTCTAACGCCTGGGCAGGGGACGCTCCTCAGGCGGATTCGAGGACCGGCCGGAGTTCGAGTGTCTCAGGTGTGGGGAAGCTGCGGGCCAGCTCGATGGCTTCAGCGTGATCTATCACCTCCAGCAGGAACCAGCCGCCGAGGGTTTCTTCGCCGCCGTGCACAGGCCCGTCGGTCACCGAGACGGTTCCGTCCGCCGCCGTACGCACGGTGACAGGGCCTTGATGCTCGGTGTCGAGGGCATCGCCGCCCGCAAGTTTGCCCGCGTCAGCCAGCTTGCCGATCCATGTCTCGTAGGCCGCGCGGTGGGCATCGCGGTCGGCCTGGATCCGGGCGCGTGACGCGTCGGTCTCGAAGATGACGAGGGCATACTTCATGACAGGTTCCTCTTCTCGGTGGGTACTGCAGAACTGGTGGTTCTCGCATCGATGGCGGTCGGGGCGAGGCGCGCCAGTGCACCTGTCTCCAGCGCGGTCCATAGCGCGCTGTCCGGGCCCACCGTGATGCCGTGCGGTTCGGAGGCCGGGGTGGGCAGGTCATGGACGGTGACGTTGCCGTCACCGGTGAGTGAACCGACCCGGTTCGCGCCCCACTCGGTGAACCACGTGGTGCCTTGCGCGTCGGTGGTGATGGCGTGCGGCCGGGCCGACCGGTCGGGCAGCGGGTACTCAGTCATCCGGCCGTCGGGTGTTCTGCGGCCGATCTGACCGGCCGCGATCTCGGTGAACCAGACGGTGCCGTCCTGGGCCACGGTGATCCCTACCGGTGCGGCCGCTTCGGTGGGCAGCTCGTGGACCGTGATGAGGCCGTCCATGTCGATGCGGCCGATGGCGCCCGCCTGGTTCATCGTGAACCACATCGCGTCCTGGGACGCGGCGATCGCGGAGGGGAACGCGCCGGTGCGCGGCAGCGGGTATTCGGTGACCGAGCCCTGCATGGTGATCCGGCCGATGCGGTCCGCGGCGGTTTCGGTGAACCACAAAGCCCTGTCTGGCCCGACGGCGATACCGAACGGACCGCACTGCGCGGTGGGCAGGGGGAACTCGGTCACCTCGCCGGCGGTGGTGATCCGGCCGATCCGGTGCGCACGGTACTGGGTGAACCACAAGGCGCCGTCCGGCCCGGTGCAGATGGCGGTCGGACCGCTGTCCGGGGCCAGTTGATGATGGACCGGTTCCTGCCCCGGGACGAGTCGTCCGATCCGGCCGCTGTGCACCAAGGTGAACCACAGCGCGCTGTCCGGACCCGTGGTGATCGCGTATGGGCCGCCGGCGGGATCGGACACCACATACTCCTCGAATTGCCGTGTCGTCATCGCTTCCCCAGACCTTCGGTGGCGGCGATGCGGGCGATGTCCTGTGGGGAACCGGCCATGATGGTGCGGGCGTTGGCGCTCACCACGTCGACGGGCCAGTCCCACCAGGCGGCGCGCAGGAGCTGCTCGACGGCCTGGTCGTCGAAGCGCTGTCTGATCGCTCTGGCCGGGTTCCCGCCCACGATGGTGTACGGCGGCACATCCGTCGTGACCACGGCACCCGCCGCGATCACGGCACCGTCACCGATCCGTACGCCCGGCATCACCGTGGCCCCGTATCCGAACCACACGTCGTTGCCGACCACTGTGTCGCCGCGGCTCGGCATGCCGGTGACGATGTCGAGCGTCTCCTCGGCCCACCGGCCTCCGAACATGGTGAAAGGGAAGGTGGACGTCCCCATCGACGGATGGTCGGCGCCCGCCATCAGAAACCTCGTGCCGGTGGCGATCGCACAGTACTTGCCGATGATCAAGCGCTCCGGACCGTAGGCGTACAGCACATTGCGCTGGACGAAGTCGGTCGCGCCGTCGGGGTCGTCGTAATACGTGAAGTCACCCGCCACGACGTGGGTCCCGGTGACCAGGGGTTTGAGGAAGACGACCCGTTCGTGCTCCGGCAGTGGATGGAGCGTGTCCGGATCGGGTGTGCACACAGCATTGCGGTCAGACGTCACGCGGGAATCTCTCCCTATGGGTTCCAAGGGGCAGGCAAGCAGGCAGCGCAGGGTGTGGGAGCCCCAGAGGCGGCTGAACTGGCTCCGTCCCAGCATGCGGAGCACCGAGCCCGGGAACAACTGCCGATCTTGTTAGAGTCGTTAACTCAGAGGTTCACGATCCGGGACCGCCGCCCGGCAACCGGATCGGAAGCCGCGCGACGGGGGCGGAGCGGGATGGAACTGCGGGACATAGAGATCTTTCTGACGCTCGCCGAGGAGCTTCACTTCGGTCGCAGCGCCGAACGCCTGAAGGTCTCCCCGGCTCGTGTCAGCCAGGCGATCAAGAAGCAGGAACGTCGCATCGGGGCGCAGCTTTTCGAGCGGACCAGCCGGCATGTACGCATGACTCCCCTTGGCGAAGAGTTGCACCGGAGGCTGAAGCCGGCCTTTGAGGACATCCAGGCGGCCATGGCCGAGGTGACGGCCATCGCCCGTCGGCCTCCCGCCACGCTGACAGTGGGGGTGATGGGTGCGCAGATGCATGAGATGCGCTCGGTCCTCGACCACTTCCGGTCCCGGCACCCCGCCGTCGAACTCCGTTTCAAAGAGGTGTTCTTCAGTGATCCGTTCGGAGCGCTGCGGGCCGGTGAGGTCGACACCTTGGCCGCCTGGCTGCCGGTGCGCGAGCCGGACCTCACCGTCGGCGTGGTGCTGCGCGAGGAACCGCTTCGCCTGATGGTGGCCGCGGACCATCCGCTTGCCGGGCAGGTGACGGTGAGCATGGAAGTGCTCGGCGACCACAAGGTGCCGAGCCTGGCCGGCTCCGTGCCCGCCTACTGGGTGAGCGCTGTCCTGCCGCTCTACACACCGGCGGGGCGCCCGATCCGCCGCGGCCCGTCCGTGGCGACCTTCTACGAGGTCCTCGCCCTCGTCGCGATAGGGGATGTGGTGTGCACTGTCCCTGACGAGGGGCGGCGCTACTACGCACAGCCCGACATCGCCTTTGTGACCATCCACGATGCACCGCCCGTCCAATGGGGCCTGATCTGGCGTACGGACCGCGCGACCCCGCTGGTGCACGCACTCGCCGAGGCGGCGACGGAGCACGGGGCCCGATGGTGCGGTAGGGGCGGGCCCCTCGGCCCGGCCTGCTCCCCTCACGGCGCCGTCGCTGCACCGACCGGAGGCACACCCGAAGCTCCCGGGCGATGACCTTATTGTCGTGATGCCCGGCGAGCATCTCGGCCGCCGCATCCGGATGCCCTCGCGGAACACCCGCCGCTCGTCCGTCAGCCCGCCTCCCTGCGAATACCTCACGCACCAGGCGTACCGCGACGATCACTGTTGTCAGCCCAGGCGACAACACCGCTTCGACCTCAGTCGTTCAGAGAAGAACTCGTCTCTGCCCAGGCGGCCGACGACTCCGTGGGTCCGGCCCAGCGGGCGAGGCGCTCGCCGGTCGCGGCGAGCGCGGCGTCGCCGGCGGCGTGGCCGTGGGTGTCGTTCGGGCCCTTGAAGTGGTTTTTCCGGACTGAGCGGAGGCGGCCAGAATCGAGGGGACGCAGCCGCAGAGCTGGCTGCACGTATCCTCCGAGCCGTGACACCGACATATGTGCTGGACGGCAGGCAGATCAGAACGCTGGAAGACTTCTGGCGAGTCATCGGCGAAGCGATCAACGGCCCCGGGGCTACTTCGGCCGAAACCTCGACGCCTTCGCCGACTGCCTCAGCGGTGGCTGCGGGGCACCCGACGACGATGACTACGTGGTTGAGTGGTGCGACCACCAGGTGTCTCGCCAACATCTCGGCTATCCGGAGACAGCCCGCCAGCTAGAGATTCGGCTGTCACGCTGTCACCCCACGAACCGCCCCAAGGTCGGCGCCGACCTTGCCGCAGCAAGGGAAGAGCGCGGAACCACTGTCTTCGACTGGCTGGTCGAGATCTTCGAGGATCGCGCTCCTGGCGTCCTGCGACTCCGGTGACAGGTTACGAGGACGCCTTGTTCAGCAGGGCTCTCCATGAGGGTGGGGCGAGGTACGGCGTGTTTGGTGGGTAAGCCGCACCTCGTGTGCATTCAGGGTTGTCTGATCTGGGGAATGCCCAAATCAGTGACCCGGGTCTTAGTCCGGGCTCGACACCACGAACGAGCAGGTCGACACCGACGCCGGGGAGGATCGGTCCGTCCGAGGTGGAGACGCTGGAGGCGATGTGGGAGCGGATCGAGCAGGTCGTGCCGCGTCATGAGCCGGCGGCGGCGATCGCCGCGCTGTTCGAGCTGACCCCGCCGCTCGACTCCGACGCGGACGAGGCATGGCGGACCCAGCTCGTCACCCGCTTTGGCACCGTGCGGCCGTTCCTGAAGCTCCTGGTGACGGTGGTCGCTTTCGGCGCCACCCCGGAGGGCCTGCCCGTCCTCACCGCCCTGAAGTCGCTGCCGGATCTCATGGGACGCAAGAAGGTCGGTCCCGCCGAGGTCGACACCGGGCTGCTCACCGGCTCGTGGCGGCGGCTGGTGCTGTCCGCGCCTCATCTGGAGCCGGGCACGGTGGCTGGAAGGCGTACGCGTTCTGCATGCTGGAGCAGCTGCACCGGATGCTGCGGAGCAAGCAGGTGTTCGCGCAGAACTCCTCCAAGTGGGGCGACCCCCGCGCGAAGCTGCTGGACGGAGACGCGTGGGACCAGGCCAAGCCAACCGTGCTCGCCTCACTCAACCTGCCCGCCGAGACCGGTGAGCACCTGGCGGCGCGGGCCGCCCTGCTGGACGGCACCTACCGTGAGGTCGCCGGACGGGTGCCGGCGAACTCCCAGATCGTGTTCGACGACGACGGCCGCCTGCACTTCGCCGCCCTGGAGCCGGAGCCCGAACCCACCTCCCTGCGTGACCTGCGGGAGGCGGTGGAGGCGATGCTGCCGCGGGTCGACCTGCCGGAGGCACTGCTGGAGGTGTTCTCGTGACCGGCGCCGACCAGGCGTTCACCTCGGTCACCGGCGGCGAGGCCCGGCTGAAGGACCTGCACGTGACGATCGCCGCGCTCCTAGTCGCGCACAGCTGCAACGTCAGCTACACCCCGGTCATCGGAGCCGCGGACGCGCTGAAGTACGGGCGGCTGTCCCACGTCGACCAGACCTACCTCCGGCTGGCGACGTATCGGGCGGCGAACGCCCACACTGATCGACTACCAGGCAGCCATCCCGCTCGCGCAGGCGTGGGGCGGCGGCTTGGTCGCCTCCGTGGACGGGATGCGGTTCGTCGTCCCCGTGCCGTCGGTGTACGCCCGGCCCGACCCCAAGTACTTCGGGCGCCGGGGCGGCGCCACCTGGCTCAACATGATCAACGACCAGGCTGCGGGGCTCGGCGGGAAGGTGGTGGCCGGCATCCCACGCGACTCCCTGTACGTGCTGGACGTCCTGTACGACCGCGACGGCGGCAAGCGCCCCGAGATGATTGCACCGACACCGCGAGCTACAGCGACATCGTCTTCGGGTTGCTCACCCTGGCCGGGTTCGCGTACGCGCCACAGCTCGCCGACCTGCCGGACCAGAAGATGTGGCGCATCGACCGCACCGCCGACTGCGGCGCCTCGGACGCCGCCCGCGGCCGGGTCGACCTCGCCCGGATCGAACGCCACTGGGAGGACATCCTCCGGATCATCGGCTCCATCCACATTGGCACCGTGCGCGCGTACGACGTGATCCGGATGCTGTCGCGGGACGGGCGCCCCACTCCGCTCGGCGACGCGATCGCCCACTACGGGCGGATCGCCAAGACCCCTTGCACATCATGCGCCTGGCCGACGAGCCGGGTTACCGAAGGCAGATCAAGAGCGCAGGCGAACATCCAGGAGGGCCGCCACGCGCTCGCCCGGAAGATCTTCCACGGCCGCTCTGGACAGCTCTACCAGCGCTACCAGGACGGTATGGAGGACCAGATCGGCGCCCTGGGTCTTGTCCTCAACGCCCTCGTGCTGTTCAACACGCGGTACATGGACGCCGCGGTACACCAGCTGCGGGCGGACGGCTTCGACGTCCGTGACGAGGACGTGGTACGCCTCTCGCCGTTTGTGAGGCTTACACCAACATGCTTGGCCGCTACTCCTTCCATCTCCCCGTATTGAGTGGCGGCCTGCGGTCTTTGCCCGACCTGGATGCCCGGACGACGAGTGATCGGCTCCGGGGTGAGGCCCACCCGTCAGTGCTGTTCAGCGGCGGGTGGGCGCCGTGAGCCGGCGGCAATATTGCGCCCACCCGTGCCGGCAGGCGGGCTCGGTCAGCACCGCGAATCGTGCCCGGCCCGAATCCGTGCCGGACGGCATGGGGCGCCCATGCTGTCAGTGGGCGGTCCAGCCACCATCGACCGGCAGCACCGCGCCCGTAAGGTAGGACGCCGCTGGGCTGGCCAATAGGACTGCGGCGCCGACGAGTTCGTCGGGGTCGGCCCAGCGTCCCATGGGGACTTGGTGGTCCAGGAAGTCCCGGACATGCGGGTCGTCGTCGACGCCGGCGTTCAGCGGTGTGCGAAAGGGACCGGGAGCCAGCGCGTTGACGCAGATGCCGGTGCCTGCGAGTTCGACGCCGAGGCTGCGGGTGAGTTGGGCCACCGCGCCCTTACTGGCTGCGTAGCCTGCCCGGCCTGCGGCACCGACCAGTCCCAGAGCGCTGGCCAGGGTGACGATGCGGCCGTACCCCGCCTGCCGCATCGCGGGCACAACAGCCTGACAGGAGAGGAAGGTTCCGACGACATTGACGTCCAGGCAGCGCCGCAGCGTGGTGGCGTCAAGCGCACCGAGTGCGCCTCGGGCCTGGATTCCGGCGCTGGTTACGAGCACGTCCAGGCGGCCATACCGGTTGACGATGTCCTGGGCAAGGTCGTGGACCGAATTGTCCTCGGTCACGTCGCAGGACATACCCGCGGCAGTACCTCCGGTTCGGGCGATTATCTCCTTTGCTGTCTGTCTGCATGCCTCCAGCCGTCGGCTGGCCACCACCACTGTGGATCCGGCGAATGCCAGGCCCAGCGCGATGGCCCGGCCGAGCCCGGTTGAGCCCCCGGTGACGAGTGCCACCTGCCCGGTCAGATCGGTCCCTGGGCCGAGGGAACCCCTGGTCACGGGCCGACAGCGAGCAGGAGCCCGCCCGTGATCCGGAGGAGTTCACTGGCGGTGGTCGGGAAGACCGTGCGCGGCGTCCCGGCGGCGGCCCAGAGCTGGGGGTAGTCGCTCAGGGCTGCATCGACCACGGTAGGAAGCGCCTGGGGGTGGCCGACCGGAGCCACGCCTCCGATCGCCTGTCCGGTGGCCTGACGCACCTGTTCCGGGGTGGCGCGCCGGAGCTTGCCGCGTCCCCACCGGGCGGCGAGTGCTGTGGTGTCCACCTTGTGCCGACCGCTGGTCAGGACGAGAACGGGCTCGTCGTCGGAGATGAACACGAGGCTGTTGGCAATTGCGCCCACGTCGCACCCAAGGGCCTCGGCGGCCTCGGCGGCCGTGCGCGTCGACTCTGCCAACTCGCGTACCTGGCCCCTGATGCCGGCCTCAGCGAGGATGCGGGCCACCTCCATACTGCGGACGGGCAGGGATGTGCCCTTCTTGGGCGCCATGTGACTCCTCCATTCAACGTCGCACCGTCGTGCGTTCCATATACGGAACGTTCTGTGTGTGGAACGATAGATCCCTCAAGAGGCCTGGATCAACCGGCCTCTGCAGACGGGAAGGGGGCTTCATGGATCTGGCCGCCAGTGTCGGCTTGCGCTTGCGGGAGTTGCGCGAGGCGCAGGGGATGTCACTGTCCGAGCTGGCGCGCAGGTCCAAGATCGGCAAGGGGACGCTCTCCGAACTGGAGAGCGGCCGGCGCAACCCCACTCTGGAAACGCTCTACGCTCTTACGACAGCGCTCAAGGTGCCTCTGAGTACCGTTCTGCACGATCTCGCGTCTCCCGCCAAGATCTCCGGTCACGCCGTCGAAGCCGTCCTTATTGAGCGGTTCGAGGCTGATACCTCCGTTACGGAGACCTACCGGGTTCGCATCCGCTCCGGAGCGACGCAGGAGTCCGCCGCTCATTCTTCGGGTACGACGGAGCACATCATCGTCTTTGCCGGCATGGCGCGCGTCGGTGGGCTCACCGACTCTGTCCTGGTCGGCCCGGGCATGCACGGCAGTTGGGCCGCTGATGTCCCGCACCTTTATCAGGCACCCGCTGGAGACGTCGAGGCCCTGCTGATCGTGTGCTACCCGCAGTGATGCGCCATCGGTACCGCTGGGCCGACTGCGGTCAGCGCCTGCTGCCGCCGGGCGCGAGGAGGCTGGTGATCTCGGCGATCGCCTCCGACGAGGGATGGAAGTTCGTGCCGACGTTCTCCGGCTTCTTGTGTCGGGCTTCCCTCCTCCTGCCTTGTCGCGGGCCGTTGACTGATGCTCACCCGCCCGGTGCTCGCGGGGCCGGGCCCGTCACGAGATCCACCCGAACCTCGTTGCTGGAGGCATCGTGCATCACCGCTCAGATCTCGCCGTCCTCTCCGGTGCCACCGTGCTGGTGACCGGTGGCGCGGGACTCATCGGCTCCCGCATCAGCACCCAACTGCGGAGCCTCGGGGCCCGCCCGGTGTCCTTGTGCGCCATGAACGCCTACCCCGACCACGTGTACGCCGACCTCTTCGACGTCCACTCCTCGGACCCGGACACGGTCCTGGGCGACGTCCGGGACGCGCCCTGGTCCGCAAGGTCGTCGCCGAAGCGGACTACGTCATCCATGCCGCCGCCCTGGCGGACGTCGCCGCGTGCACCCGCGAGCCGCTGGCCGCGATCGACACCAACGTCGCTGGCACCCAGACCGTCCTGGATGCCGTGGCCGCTACCGACCGCGTGCGCCGCTTGGTGTTCGTCTCCTCCGCCAGCTTCTACGGCGACGGCAACCCTGAGGAGACCGACAGCCCTGTCCTGCTGACCATGCGGCAGTTGCTGGAGTCCGTCCACGGCCGGATCCCGCCCCAGTTCCACGAGTTCACCCGCATGCGGCCCAAGTCCGTCTACGGCAACGCCAAGGCGTGGGGCGAGGAACAGACTGCTCTGGTCCTGGGCCAGGTCGGCACCTCGTACGCGATCGTCCGGTACTTCTCCGTCTACGGCGAACCGCAGACCATCAAGCAGAACTCCCACTCCTGGGTCGTGGCTTGGTTCGCCGCCCGCGCCCACCTGGGCCTTCTTCTGCACCTGAACGGCGGAGGCCACCAGGTGCGGGACCTGGTCAACGTTGACGACGTCGCCGAGGGCACCCTGCGCGCCCTGATCAGCCCGAGGGCGCACACCGAGACGGTGAACATCGGCACCGCGTGCCCACCACCGTGCGCAAGGTCGCCGAGCTGGTGCAGCGCCACTATCCGCACACGGCGTTCCTGGACACGCCGCTGCCGGCCGGTGACCCGCTGGGCGGGTACGCGGCCGTCCGGAAGATGGAGAACGTCCTGGGCTGGAAGCCGCAGGTCAGCGTCGCGGAAGGCGTCGACCGCTACGTGAAGTGGCTCCGCAGCACCCCGGCCGCCGCGCCGGACTGGCTGCGGCAGGCCGCCGCGGTCTAGATGACCGGGGGCGGTCCAGCCGGGTCAGCCGCCATACGGTGCGCCAGTGCATAGGGCGGCGCGGGCCGCCGGAGGTCCTGGCACCTTCGGCGAAACCGCCGAACCAGGCCCGCACACCGGCGAGCGACCGCGTGCGGGCCACGGTCACGCCGATCCACACCCCGAGGTAGAGGGGGACGAGCGGCGCGGGCAGGTGCGGTTTGGCCAGCCAGACCCGGTTGCGGGCCGTCATCCGGTAGTAGACCGCGTGCCGTGCCGGGGACGTTCTGGGGTGCTGGCGGACCAGCTCCGGCTCGTACAGGACGTCCCAGCCCCGGTCGATGGCCCGCCAGGCCAGGTCGGTCTCCTCGTGGGTGAAGAAGAAGGCATCCGGCCAGCTGCCGGTCCTCTCTAGCATCCGCATCGACAAGGCGTGCCCGCCGCCCAGGAACGTGGTCGCATCCACCCCTCCGCCTACATCCACCCCTCGGCAATCATCGGCGACGACGTGATCATCGGCCCCGACGTCAAGGTCCACGAATTCACCACCGTCCGCAAGGGCAGCCTCCTGTGCGCCGGCGCCCAGGTCGGCTTCAACTGCGAAGTCACCGCCGCCTTCGTCGGAGAAGATGCCGTTCTGGGACGCCGGATCGGCATCAACCGGACCATCCTCGGCGCCCGGACCCATCTCTCCGCCAACGTCACCGTCGCCGCCATCAAGATGACCACCGACATGCGCACACCCGA
Organism: Streptomyces sp. NPDC016309; assembly: GCF_043077235.1. NCBI lineage: Bacteria > Bacillati > Actinomycetota > Actinomycetes > Kitasatosporales > Streptomycetaceae > Streptomyces > Streptomyces sp. NPDC016309. The sequence continues at coordinate 610,879 of NZ_JBIBSG010000002.1, forward strand.
CCGGGAAGTCATCACGTGTACCACGACCGGCCTGTACCGAACGGGCACGACCCAGTTCGGGGCCGTGATCGGCGACGACACCCAGACCGGCAACAACATCAGCATCGGCCCCGGCGCGGCGATCGGCCGATGCTGCCAGATCGCCAGCGGCGTCACCCTGGCCATCCGCACCATTCCGGACAACTGCATGGTCACCTTCCCGCACACAGCCGCCGGTCTGGGGATCCGTCACCCCTGTGATGATCGGCGTCGCAGAGCCCCGGTCCCCGCGTTCTGGAGCGGGGCCCAGGCACGTTCCACGGGCCCACCACCCGCCGTAGCGCGCCGGAGATCCGGGCACTGGGAACCGACTTGTCGCCCCCTGCCCGCAGCGTGGTGATGTCGCGGTGCTGGGCGGCTTGGGTGAGACGGGCTGCGGGGCGCTCCCGGGAGAGAGCGCGCCGCAGGGTGCGTGTCTGGCGTCGTACGGCGAGGTACGTGCCTGCCGCGGTGCAGAGGGTGAGAGCCGCTGCGAGGAGGTACGGGTGGGGCGCGGCTCTCACCTCCCTCGGGTGCCGTGAGCGGGGGTTGGGTTTCATCGGGGTGGGCCGCTGGTGTCGTACAGCGGGGCCAGCAGCCGGTAGGTGTCGGCGACGAGCCTCTCGGCCTCGACCACCAGCGGCGGCGCAGGCTCTGGGAGGTACGGCACGGGCCGCTGGCGGGGGCGGCGCTTGCGCCACCGGGACTCGGCCCACGCGTACAGGCCGGACGCGCACATGAGGATGGGGATGAGCAGGGCCAGCAGAATGTCGCGCACGGCGGGGACTCCTTGATGGTGATGGGCGGCCCCGCGCTGGTGTGGGCGGGGTCGGGTGAACAGGTCTTTTGGCCGGCCAGCGGGCGGTTCGCCCGGATGACCTCGGTACGGGCCTTGTCCGCGGTCGCGTTGCCGGCCAACGTCGACTGCTCGTAGCGGCGTCGGCCGGCGTACAGCTCGGCGTACAGCGGACTGTCGTAGCCGGACAGCAGGATGGTTGCCGTGCACGAGTGCAGCGCGGCCGCGAGCTCCTGGTGCTCGTCGTCGTTCGTCATCTCGCACCGGTAGTTGCGGCCCCAGCCGCGCGTCGACCCCAGGTACGGCGGGTCGACGTACAGCAGGACCTTCGGCTGCGCGCCGTACTCGCCGATTAGGTCCAGGGCGGGCAGACACTCCAGGGACACGCCCATCAGCCGCTCGACGGCCGCCGCGAGACGGTCGCGGTAGCCGTCGAGGTAGCCGGGCCGACCAGGCACACCCGGTCAGCGGCGGCCTGCCCCGGCACTCCACTACCTCCATGCTGCTGCTCGCCGACGGCGCGAGCCACTGCCTGCTTGAGGACCAACTAGTCCCGAACCCGCAGGCACAGGCCGACCTGTGCGGCCGCCGGGTGGCCCTGTACGAGCGGCTCATCCGCGAGGGCGGTACCGTCCCTGCGGAAGTCCACCAGTGGATCGCGAAGGACCGGGCCCGGGCCACGGCCCTGCGGGCCACTCCCGGCCACGGGGTCACCTAGGACGAGATGGCCGGCGCGACAGCCCCACCGCACAGAACGGGGACGCCCGGTGAGCGAGCATCAGCCCGCACGGGTCCACCCCGGCCAGGGAGCCAGCCCTGTTCCCTCCGCCCAAGCCGCCCATCGTCATCGCGTCAGGGGAGGTCACCATCCGATGCCGCTGAAAGTGCCCGTGACGCTCACCGTGCCGCCGATCGACCGGCGGTTCACGGCGCACACCGACGGTGCACGGCGGGAGCGGCGGTGACGCGCAAGGTGTAGCCCTGGCCGCGCCGTACGGCCACCCCCTGATCGAGAGCAGCCCGCTCGGCGGGCTCCAGTTCGGTGGTGCGGAGGAAGCCCGCGACGGCCGCGCAGCCGCAGATATCTAGGGGGCGAAGCCCGATTGCGCATGCAGGCACGTTAGGTACGGCTTGTCATGTTCGGGGAAGGCGTTTCGATCGAAACACTTCCTGCACTCGCGTTCGGACGCGAGCGTTCAGTCCACGATACGCAGGGGAGCCAGCGGGACCGGCTCGGGCTCCGGCTGCTTGGGGAGCATGCGGGGGTAGGCGGCCTTCTCGCCGCCCGCGGCCCAGGCCAGCGCACCGAGCACGGTCCGCTGATTCGCGGCCCGCTGCTGCCCGGCCACCCAGGCGTCCTCGACCCGGGTCTGCTGGACGTGGACGTATCGGCTGGCCGGACCACAGCCCGGACATCTTCCCGGCCGAGATGACCAGGCCGTGTTCGGCCAAACTCCGCTGGAGCTCGGAGGCTTTCCAGGTCCCCTTGTTCGCGGCGGTCAGCCGCAGGACGTCGCCTTCGACGTTACCGGTGAGGGACGACGGCCAGGCCCCGGTTGACGGCGAAGCGGATTAGACCACTGCTCGCCGCGGGGCTCGCGGCCGCCACGACGGCGCCGGCGTCGGCCGCATCCTTCGTCGACAAGCGCACGAACGCCTGCACGCCCGGGTGCGGCTACGGCATCGTCGTGAAGTACTGGCACAAGAAGGGCTCCGCCCAGCGCGGGGTGGGCTGGGTGTACACCTCCAAGAGCTCGACGACCAAGGGGCACACCTACTACGCCCGCTGGCTCTACCAGAAGCCCGGCAAGCCGATGAAGGCCGCGACGAGCTGGACCAAGGGCCCGACGGTCGGCGACTTCAACGAGGTCTCCTGGGGCAGGGACGGACACACGGGCCCGCAGTTCCCCCCCAGGAACACGAAGGTCTGCATCCAGTACAAAGGCGCCGCCAAGCTGTGCCGCACCCTGGGCTAGCCTGCTCCGGCCATCCCCGCCGGGCGACGGCGGTGTGCAGGTCGATCCTGGCCAGCAGATCGTCCAGGTCGGAGGCAGTGAACTTCCACTGGAACGCTGTGCCGTGGCGTTGTAGCGGTCTTCGAAGACTCGGAGCCGGTCCCCGACCTGGGCAAGGTCGGTGAAGCCGTTGGGCGCCACGACTTTGCGCTGCACGACGGAGAAGAAGATCTCCACCTGGTTCAACCAGGAGGCGTGCACCGGGGTGTGGACCAGCACGGCGTTCGGGAACGCGGCGACAATGCGGTCCGCTGCGGCCTTGCCGCAGTGGGAGGAGCCGTTGTCGACGATCCAAAGCACGCGCTTCGCGCTCGCGTAGGGCTCCTGGCTCATGACTTGGGCGACCGGGGTCATGAACGGGGCTATGCCGGTGGTGGCCTCGCAGCGGCCGAACACTGTGGCCTGGTGGACGTCGAAGGCGGCCAGGTAGGCCAGTGCGCCGCCGCGCCCGTACGTGTGGTTGACCCGCATCGCTCTCGCCTGGCCGGGCACGAGGCTGGGGTGGCAGCGGCAGCGGGCCTGGATGGAGGTCTTTTCGTCCGCGCTGATCACGTACTCGTCCACGCCGAGCGGCTCGCCGTCCCAGGTGCGGCCGTACAGATCCAGGACCCGGGCCGCCTTGGGCCGGAAGTCCGGGTCGGTGATGAAGATCCACGAGCGGTGCTGCCAGGGTTTGATCGCGTCCTGGTCGAGCCAGCGGCGCACGGTGGAGGCCGACAGGAAGGGTGCGATGCCGCGCTCGACGGCCTCGCGGGCCAGTTCCGGGCACGACCAGCGCGACAGCGGCGCGCCGGCCTCGGCGGGAAGCTGGCAGGCCAGCGCCTTGACCTCGGCGACCTGCACGGGGGTGAAGTGGGCGGGACGTCCGGTGCGCTTGCGATCGGCCAGTCCCGGCAGGCCCGGGTTGGCGAACCGGCCCCGCCACGTGCGCACGGTGTCCACGTGTACTCCGACCTCGACGGCATTGCGCGCGTTGGACCTGCCCCGAGCCGCCCGGAGCACGATCTGCGCCCGCGCCCGGTGCTCGGTCTTGTGGCCCCAGGCCGCCTTCTTCCGGTGCCGCTCGGCGGCGCTCAGGACTATCGGGCGCGCGGTGGCAACAGGCAAGGCAGTGCCGATCAGCAGAAGTGGATCACGAACGGCCGCAGCCTGCCGCATCCGCTTTCCCCCTGGGCCCGGCCCGTGCTAGGGGAGCGGGCCCTGGCGCTCACGGGGATTCCGGCGGGCGTCGATATCGAGCGGGCGGCTCAGGAGAGTTCGTGCCGAGTGCCGTCGGCGACGGCGTGGAGCTTGTCGGGGTTGGCCACGTTGTGGATGGTCGAGACGCGGCCTTCCGGGTCGAAGTCGAAGGTCAGCGTGGCGATCACGCGGTCCGGGCCGCGGAAGACCACGCCCGGGCCGCCGTTGATCCAGGTGAGCTCTGCCCGCATCTGCCCAGGCCCGATGCCCTGGTAGGTCACGGTGCCGAGCGCGGCGAACCAACGGGCCACGGTCTCCAGGCCGACGACCGGCTTGAGGGCCTGGCGGACCTTGCCGCCGCCATCGGTCCACAGCGTCACGTCCGGGGAGAGCAGCTCCATGAGGATGTTGATGTCGCCGCCCGTCACCGCAGCGAAGAAACGCTCGGTGACGTCGCGTTGGCGGGCGCGGTCCGCGGTGAAACGAGGTCGGCGGGCCTGGACGTGCTCGCGGGCACGGTGCGCGGCCTGCCGGACCGCCGGCTCCGAGCGTTCCACCGCGTCCGCGATCTCCGCGTAGCTGAAGGCGAAGACCTCCTTCAACACGAAGACCGCGCGCTCCAGGGGGCTCAGCGTCTCCAGGACGACCAGCAGGGCCATGGAGACCGAGTCCGCCATGGCGACGCCGTCGGCGGTGTCCGGGCCGGTGAGGATCGGCTCGGGCAGCCAGGGCCCGACGTATGTCTCGCGCTGGTGGCGGGTCGAACGGAGCCGCTCCATCGACAGGTTGGAGACGATCCGGGTCAGGTAGGCCTTGGAGTCGGCGACCTGGGAACGGTCAGCCGCCGACCACTTGAGCCAGGCGTCCTGGACCACGTCCTCGGCGTCGGCGGCGGAGCCGAGGATGCGGTAGGCGACGGAGAAAAGCAGGGTGCGGTACTGCTGGAAGGCGAGCTGGTCGGGGCTGGTCTGCTGCGGCTGGGTCACTTGGCGCTCCGTGTCCGGGTGTAGCGGCCGCCGTGCGGCCAGAACGCACCTGAGGCAGGCATCTTCTTCATGCGGGCGAAGGTCGGCCACGGCGCGGCGGTGACCGTCTCCTTGTACTTCGCGGCTCGCTGGCCGGTCAGCACGAGCCGGCGCGGACTGTCGTCGGGGTGGGTGAACTGCACGACGGCGTCATTGCGGCCCAGGCTGACGGGTGTGTGGTAGTAGCCGAAGCGGAAGGGCTTGGGCTCCTTGCCGGCCAGCACCCGTAGGATCGAGAGGGCCGCGTGCACACCGGTGGGCATACCGCCCTGGCAGGTCCCGTGCATCACGCCGTAGCCCTGACGGATCGCCGCCGCGTCGCCCACGGCGTAGACCTCCGGGTGGGAGACCGAGCGCAGCGCACTGTCAGTGACCACACGGCCGCGCTCGTCGACGGTCAGGCCCGCGGCGGCAGCCAACGGCGAGACGCGAGTGCCGCTGGTCCACAGCACCGCGGCCGCCGGGATGCCGGAGCCGTCCGCGAGCTCGACGCTGTCCGGCAGCACCTTGGCCACCTCGACGCCGCTGAGCACCCGCACGCCGACCCGGGCGAGCGCCGCGTCCAGGTAGGCTTTGGCCTTCGGGTGCATGCTCGCGCCCGGCTCCTGCCGGCCCAGCAGCACCACCTGGAGCTCTGGGTGCCGCTCGGCGATCTCCGCGGCGGCCTCGACACCGGTGAGGCCGCTGCCGCCGACCACGACGGTCCCGCCGTCGAGCCGGGTCAGCCGGTCAGCGAGGAAGCCGGCGTCCTGCGGGCTGTTGAGGGTGTAGGCGTGGTCGTCCACGCCGGGGACGGCGACGGTGTCCGCGATGCTGCCCAGGCCGTAGACCAGGGTGTCGTAGCGCAGGACCCGGTCGTCGTCGATCCGGACGGTCTTCGCCTCGGCGTCCACGGCTGTGACCCAGCCGCGGACGAAGGCGGCGCCGGTGCCGTCCAGCAGCTCCGGGATGTTCATCTCGGCCGTCTCCTGGCCGGTGGCGGTCATGTGCAGTCGGAGCCGCTCGGTGAAGTTGACGTAGGGGTTGACCAGCGTCACTCGCAGGTTCCCACGCTTCCTGGTACGGGCCGCGAGCTGGATCGCGGCCGAGAGCCCGGCGTAGCCGGCACCCAGGACCAGGACCTCGTGCTGCTGCGCTGCTGTCGCATTCATCGCTCTGCCATCTCTATTCGTGTCGGTTGTTCCCGCCGTGCGGACGACCACCAGACGCAAGCTGCCCTTCCGTTCGTGACATGGAGCTGATGCGACCTGCGTCACATCGCGAAGAGAGAACGGGCGCGCGGCGTCAGCACCCCAAGCGCCGCGACGCAGCATTCAACCATGATCGAACTGGCCCCGCGCGGGAACTGACGAGCCAACAGGAGCTGCAGGTCGGCGGCAGGGCTTGGTGCCTCCACGCCGCCCGCGAGCACGACCGCCTCTACACCACCCCCCGACCAGCAGAACTACATCCTCACCGCTTGATAGCGAGCTTCACTCGAAGCGAACCGCACCCGAGGCGATGGCGATCGTTCGGTGGGCGGGCTGGCGGCTGCGGCGAGTGCGAGCGAGGTCATGTCGGCGCTTGCGCAGTACAGGGTGGCTTCGAACAGGCGGCGCTGCTCGGAGCGCGCGACAGCAGGACCGAGGCGACCGCGCCGGGGGAGGCGTCCATCCCGGGCACGGTGGGGAGTACGGCGGTGTGCCCGGCGTTAACGGTCTGGGCGAGCATCTGCCTGCCCGCCTTGCTGCGGATGTGGTTACGCAGCTGTGCGCGCCACTCGGCGACTTCGCGGGGTGCCGGCGGTGTCCATGCTGGGCTGGCCAGCCTGGCGGGGGTCGGGGTAGCCATGAGCGTGGAACGTAATATCGAAGAAGCGCTCCGTACCACCACGGTAGCCAACGGCCGCGCTGCGCGCCCTGCCGTCCACCCCCGGGAGGCCAGCCCCGCCATGGCGGCCACCGACCCGACCCCGCCTCCGCCACGCCCGCTCCAATCGGCCGGCTGCCGCCGTTCGATCGAGGCACACAGCCAGGCCGCGCCGCCGTCCCGCGTGGCCCCGGTCATCGCACAGGCGGTGGAGCGGCAGACCGCCGCGCCGCGCCCACTGACCCGCCGCGCGCTCCCCGAGCGCGACGACGTCCCGGACGACGCGATCGCCAACTCGGCGGTCAGAGGCCCGAGTTTGGCGAAATTCACTCGATAGTGGCGAGAAGTCGCTCACGCATCGGAAGTGTCATTTTGTGACGTCGATCACGCAGTGAATGTAGATCATGCCATTGAGTGACTATCTGCACAGATCAGAGGGGCACTAGCCACTCTAGTGATCACTTTGAGCTTCGGAGTGACCGCACCGCGTGAAATTTGTCGGGCCGGGCGTGCGTGTTCGGCCGGTTGGGCCGGTTGAGTGATCCCCAGCGGTGCCCCGGGAGCCGCCCTTTCCGTCACCCCTCAACGAAGAGGACCGAAGAGACCCCATGACCGACGACGTTTCTGAGGACGGCCGCGTGCCTGTGGCCGAGGAGGTCCCGCTCCAGCTCCCACTGGAGTTCGAAGCCCACTACCTCACCAACCAGGAGACGTTCCACGACTTTGCGCTGAAGATCCTGCTGACCAACGACCGGGCGGAGAAGGCCGTCCACCGCGCCTACGTGGAGATCCGCACCCGCTGGGACACCCTGCTCACCGAACCCGACCTGCAGAAACAGACCTGGCAGATCCTGCGCCGCGCCATCATTGATGGACTGATCGGCGGCTACCGCGAGGAACTCGCCGCGCGCGACAGCGGCATCGGCCTGTACCCGGCCCTCGCAAAGCTGCCCCCGCGCCAGTTCGACGCGATCGTCCTGCGCTACGTCGGCGGGTACGACACCAAGAAGATCGCCTGGTACATGGGCCTCACACCCAGCACCGTCACTCACCACATCCGCAAGGCCCAAGAGCGCCTCGCTCCCATCCACCGCCGCGCCACGCGGCCGATCAAGAAGGAGGACGCCCAGTGAGCGATACCTGGGAACAGCTCTTCGCCGACGCCGACAACGCCGTCTGCGAACCCCGCCGCGCCTTCGATGTCGGCGCCGGGCTGCGCCGCATCGCCCGCGACACCGCCCACCTCCCGTCCCCCGATCCGGCACCCATTGGCGGCCACCCCAGCGCCCGGCGCCGACTCGGCGTCATGACCCGGGTAGTAGTCACCCAGGCCGGGGCGGCCGCCCACATGGAGGAACTGACCGCGCTACTCGGCGACGACGCCACCGTCGCGCAGTTCGACGGCTGGACCGACGGCGTCGACATCGACGGCGTCCAGGTCTTCGCGTGCATGCTCTACCTCGCCCACCACCCCGAAAGCGCCCGCTTCTGGTGGCGCTTCGCCGCCGGCGCCGGCTCCAGCGGCGCGGCGTACTGTCTCTACCTCGACCACCTTGCTCTCGGCGATGAGCGTGAGGCGAAATTCTGGAAGCGGCAGGTGACCGCTCTGTTCTGCCCGGATGCGCCCCGGGGTCGCGAAGTCGACACTCAGGCCTTCCTCAAGGCGCTGGAGCACTTCACGAACGACTCCGCTCGCCGCAACGCCAGCAGGGCAGTACTGACCGGCGGACTGGAGGCCGACGTCGACCAGCTGGCCGACCGTCACACCGCCGACGGACTGGTCTGCCGCCCCGACGCCCGCCTGACCGACCGCATCCACGAACTCGCCGGCCGCCCCTGAAACGCAGAATTCCGGCGGGGGGGGCCGAAGGTTCCTAGGCCGCCCAGCCCCCGCCGGACCACACACCAGCGCCCCGAAGAACGGAGCATCTACCGGGAAGACTAACCGTCGCACCCGCATATGGGAGACGACCCCGCGAATCCGCCGCGGCCGCCACTGGATCGCCCGCCGACGCACCGCCCTGATCTCCAGCGCCCTGCGCGGCGCCGCCTACGCCACCGGCGCCGGCATCGTCGGTCTCGGCTTCTACCTGCTCCAGCAGCAGATCTGACTCCGGCAGACCCCCGGTCCGTCAGACGCGCGGCGGTCCGCAACCTCTGGGTGCAGCCCGCCGCCCGTCTGCAGGCGTCAACTATGGTGCTGCGACGCCGCCCATCCCGGTGATCTCCAGCCCTTAAACCTCTCGGGGTGGCTAGGAGCGTGTCTCCGTAACGGGCAAACTGACCGGGTGGTCGCGACCGGCCGGATCGCTCGCGGTCGCCGGCCGGTGTCCTTGGGCGATCGGTGGCCGGTCCTGGCGGTCCGGAAATCGGCCCGATAGGGCCGGTGGCCGCGCCGGTCAGGCGATCGCCGCGGCGAGTCCTGCGGTTCCCGCGTGCCGGAAGGCTTTGCGGAAGTTGTGGCAGGCGGCCAGCAGCAGCCATTCTCCTCGGGCTCAGTCCTCGCCGCGCAGGAGAAGCCGGCGGCCGTTGTGGCAGGTCATGATCTGGCCGAAGACGGGCTCGACGATCGCTTTCCGGCGGGCGTAGGCGGCCTTGCCGGATTTCGTCCGGAGCTTGCGGGCCATGCGTTCCTTCAGCGTGGCGTTCTTGGGGATACGTCCGCGTGGTGCGGGCGGGACCTGCTCGTCGTGGGCGAGTCGACCGGTGGCCATGAACGTGTCCGTGTCGCAGGCCAGTTGGCGCTCTCGTGCGGCCTCGAGATTGGTCTCGGAGCAGTAGCCGGCATCGGCCAGGGCCTGCTTGGGGTGGACGCCGGTGTTCTGTGCGGACTGGTCGAGCATCGTGGTGTAGTTCAGCGCGTCCGAAGGATCGGTCGTCACGTCGGCGGCGATGATGACCTGATGCTCTTCATCGACGACGGCCTGGGCGTTGTAGGCCTGGATGTAGGCGCCGTCGCTGTTCTTCATGATCCGCGAGTCGGGGTCGGTGAAATTGGCCTGGGCCTTGGGCTTGGGCCGCGACTTGGCTGCTGCCTGATCGCCCGCGTCGGCGACGGCCCGCTCGTCGCCGGTGCCGGCATGCTCCTGCCGGCGGCGTTCTTTGTCCTCGGCATGGCGGCGGCCTCGGCTTCGATCTGTGCGCGGGTGGCCTGCAGCTTCGCCAGACGCTTCTCACGCCGGTCCAGCTCGGCTGGCAGGTCCGCTTCCTTGCCGTCACGGCCGAAGGTCTCGTCCTCGGCCGTGTCGGCGGCTTCTGCCTCGGCCAGCAGGCCCTGGGCCTTGGCCTCCAGCTGGGCGATCTCGGCCTCGATGCGTTCTTCTTTGTCGACCAAGCGGCCGTAGCTCATCGCCTTGTGCTTGGAGGCGCTGGCTTCCAGTTTCGTGCCGTCCAGCGCGACGCGGCCCATCTTGACCATGCCGAGCTTGGTCGCGAGGTGCAGCGACTGGGTGAACAGGCCGGCGCGTGCATCGAGATGGCGACGGCGGAACCGGGCGATCGAGCGGAAGTCCGGTTCCTGGCCGACGGCCAGGAACCGGAACGCGACGTCGTCGGCCAGGCGGCGCTCGATCGCCCGGGAGGAGCGGACGCCGGTGGTGTAGCCGTAGATCAGCAGACGCACCATGAGCCGCGGATCGTAGGGCGGGTAGCCGCGTTTTTCGGTGTGGTCGGCCAGGACCGGCGAGAGGTCGAGCACTTCGTCGACCAGGTCGGCGACGAACCGGGCCAGATGCCCCTCGAGCAGCCAGTCCTCCAGCGACGGCGGGAGCAGCAGCATCTGATCGGGGACGAACGCCCGGAAGGTCTTCTTCACCGCCACCGTCGGCGCGATCTCCGCCTTCACCACCGCCGCCGGATCCACCTCGAACAGGCCATCCCCACCAGACATCCAGGACTCTCCCATATGGAAGATCACGAACAGGAGGCGGCGTCGGGCTCAATTGCCTGATCGACTGCCAAGGTCCGCGGACAGAGCCGCGTAGATGTACTCGCTGCCCCAGCGATCCCCGTCGAGGTCGTTCTCGACCAGGTGCGCCTCCCGGCGCATCCCGAGGCGCTCACAGACTCGCACAGACCCGGTGTTCTCCACATCCAGCCGTGCGTAGAGCCGGTGCACGCCCAGCGTGTCGAAGGCAAACCCGGCCAGCGCCGCAGCCGCCTCGGTCGCGTAGCCGTGCCCCTGGTGACCTGGGTCGAGAGTCCAGCCGATCTCGGCCTGGGCTGCGCGGGCATCGGCCAGGGCGAGGCTCACCTCGCCAAGGACGCCGGGCTCATCGCGTCGGCAGACAGCGAGCGCCAGCTTGTCCCCGTCGGCGCGCCAGACCGTCTGCGCCGCGCGCTCGGCGGTAACCTGCTCGCTGCGCTCACGCGTGTGCGCCGGCCGGTACAAGTAGCGCGCCACGCTCGGCAGGCTCTGATAGGCGTACAGGTCGTCGGCGTCGCCGGGAGTGAACAGACGCAGCGACAACCGGGCCGTGGTCAACGGCAGCAGCGAGGATACGTCCATGCGGACCTCCGGGACGCGGATGTGGATCAAGGCGCGGACTGATTTTCGCATCACGACTGCCCGGCAGCCACGCCTTTTCAAGAGCAGCGCTCGGCAGCCGCACTTCACCAGGAGGCGCGGCATTCCAGGAGTTGTTTACTGACCCCCGCTCCTGGCGGAGCTCGGTCACGGTTTGGAACTGAACGACGTGTTGGCAGACGAGGGCGTCATTAACGATCATTGCCGATTCCCCTGTGGTGCCTGTGACCACGCTGCCATGATCGGACCATGCTCGCAGAGTCTTCAGATGTACCTGCCCCCAAGCCCGAGCCGCTCAGACGGCGCTGGCCTGTTGCAGCAGCGTGCCTGGTGCTCGGAATCGTTCTCGGCGGAGCAGGCGTAGGAGCGGTGTGGTGGGTGACCTCGAGGGAGGAGGCTATGGCCTTGAACGGCCCTGCCTTCAGCGCTGCGGGCAAGGTCACGGTGTTCGGCTCATGGGTGCATGGTCAAGAAGGCGAGGGCTGCGTTGGAACGGATGCTTTCGCCGACCTGCGCGGCGGTGCTCACGTGCGCGTCTTCGACCTGTCGGGACGGCAGGTCGCTCAGGGGGCGCTCCAAGACGGGACAGCCGGTGAAGTGATCGGCGACAGCTGCACGTGGCCCTTTAGACCGTGTCCTATGTGGTGAGGCGGACGTTGAGGTCGTCATGGGGCGGGGCACGTGGAGTTGGATTGTTCCGGATGGGTTGTGGGAGATCGCGAAGCCGCTGATCCCACCGTCGAAGGTTCGGCCGCAGGGCGGTGGAACGCAGGACACACCTGATGAGACGCTGTTCGCCGCGATCATCTATGTGCTGGTCTCCGGCTGCGCCTGGCGGGCCCTGCCGCCGTGCTTCGGGATCTCGAAGTCGACCGCGCATCGCCGGTTCCTGATCTGGTCCAGGGCGGGCGTGTGGGGCCGGCTGCACGAGGAGATCCTGCACCGTCTCGACGACGCCGGCCTGCTCGACCTGTCCCAGGCGGTCCTCGACTCCGCCCACGTCAGGGCGAAAAAAGGGGGTGAACTCACCGGTCCGAGTCCCGTGGACCGGGGCAAATCGGGTTCCAAGATGCACGTCCTGTCGGACGCGAACGGACTGCCCCTTCTCGTCGGCATCTCAGCCGCCAACACCCACGACAGCCAAGCTCTGAAGCCCATGGTGCTCGGGCACCCACCGAGTCACCCCCGCCGTACCCGTACGCTCACCTCACCCTGCGAGGGCACCGCGGAGCAAATCACCTGCCCCGTCGGTGAGCTGTCCCCAGGCCAAGCGTTCGAAGGCACGATCGTGGCCGAGCTGTCTCCCGGCCAGACCGAGGCGCAGATCCAGGGAAAGGCCACCTGGAAGGAACCCGCGCCGGTGTAGCCGACCGTATCCCAGAAGCTGTGTTCCGGCTCCCCGAGAGCGGTGAGGGAAGCCGCCGCAGTGCCCCTGGCCACCGGCGTCCCGGCACCTGCGGCCGGTCAGGCGCCGGGGGGCGGCGGATGTCGGCGTCCGCCGCCACCCCGGCGGGGAGCTATCCGTTCTGGGGGCGGATCCTGTCGATGCCGGCGGCGGCCGGGTCGGCTGCGGTCGGTTGGCGCCGAGGGGCTCCGGCCACGTCTTCTCCTCGGGCGGAGCGGCCTGCCGGTCAGTCGGCCTTGACCACGTACACCGTGTCCAGGAACGGGTTGTCGGCCGGGCCCTTCGGGTAGTCCAGGACGGTGATGTCCTGGTGGGTGCACCCGCCGCTGCTGGGCAGGGCCGGGTTCATGCAGTGATCCCCCGGCGTCGGTCCGCGCGCACCTTGACCAGCCTGCGCCTCTCCTCGGCGACGTCGACCACGGCCCGGCCCACCCGTTCCTGAGTGATCAGGTCCCAGCAGGCGACGATCGCGCGGGAGGCGAAGTCGGCGTTCTCCGCGCCCTCCTGTGTGGCCTCGTGCTTGGTGGCGAGCACGTCCCCGGCGGTCAGCCGCTCGAAGCCGATCGGCGCGAGCGGCGGCGTGGCGGCCGTGTGCGTGTAGAGGGTCAACGCCCACGTCGTCGGGCCGTCCTCGCTGTGGCCGGGTACGTGCCAGACGCTCCAGGACGTGGCGACCAGCGGCGCCATCCCCGGGGCGTAGTCGACCGGCTGGTCGAGCACGAGGAAGCCGGAGGGGGAGGGGACGCGCTGGGGATCGAGCGGAGACTTCCTCGGCCGGGCGGCCTTGCGGGTGGCGACCGCCGTGGTGTCGGCGTCCGCGTAGTACATGCACGCACTCCGCAGCATTTATGAGAATCACCGTCCGCAACCACCGTCACGCACGGTTATACGCGGCTGTCGTGATGTTGCTTCTCCTGTCCTGGGTAGTCGCTCAGGTAGGAGAGCGTCGATCTTGGCGTGATCCCGACCTGCGGAGCGTGCTTCGCATGACGGATTGGACACCTGCCATGACCACTACGAACCCGGCGGGCACCCCTGGTCGTCGTGACGGCGGTACAGGCGTTTCCGGACACGGCCCACGCCGCTTGTCGACCGAGACGAAGTCGGCCCTGAAGACGACGGAGTTCTTCGTCTACATCGCCTCTGTGATCGCGGTCCTGATCGCCTCCATGGTGGTGGGCACCGAAGAGGGACACGTCGACTACTTCCGTGCTGACAAAGCCTGGCTGTACATCGTGATCCTCACCTTCGGCTACATGATCAGCCGTGGGCTGGCCAAGTCGGGAAGCCGTGATCACTACGACGGCTCCTGACGCGGCATGCCGGATCCGCGCGAGCGCCCGTCCTGATGGGCGGTGATCCGCGAACGGGTGATCCCAGGACCGTCGCGGTCTTCACCTGCCCGCCCAAGGGAACGTTCATCGTGTGAGGCGGGCGTGCTGTCCGCTGCTACGGGCGCCTCACAGCGCGCCGCCCCCGACCGGCCACGAGGCCGGGCAGGGGCGGCGCAAAGCCAGACGGCGGCTTCCGGTAGGGCGGGTCGGCCGTCAGTCCTTGGCGATGGCCATGCCGAGGAAGATCCCGACCAGCAGTGCGACGCTGCCGGTGGCCATCACGGCCCACGTCCCGGTCTGCGTCGCGGTGAACGTCGAGGTCATCCCCGCCTGCGCCGCCGCCTGAGTGGACTGCGCGCCGGCCATGGCCGCCTCCTGGACGGCCAACCCCGTCTCCAGCTTCTGGATCTTGCTCTCCAGCTCCGACTGCTCCATCGTGCGGTTCCTCTCTGAACGGTGTGCCGGGCTGATTCCGGCATCACCGTCCATCGGTTCCCCACCTGCCATGCACAGCCGCGCTGGCCGCCTGCGGAGCACCCGTTTGCCGACGGCCGTCCCTGCCGAGGACCTCGGCCAGCGGCCACCACTCCCGGCCCGGGTCACGGAACCGCGGGCTGAAGTTGTAGCCGAGATCTTGAACAGGCCGAACACCATGTCGGAGTAGGAGGCGTTGTCGGTCGCCACCATCTCCGGCTTCACCCCGCCATCCAGGTTCAGCAGCGCGTCCAGGATGTGCAGCGAGTCGCGCGGGGTGCGGGCACCACCATCTGCCCGATGCCCGCGACGGTCGTTGACGGCGTTGAGCCAGGTGATGCCGCGCTTGAAACCGAAGCACTTCGGCGCCGGCGCGGCGTTGATCGTGCGCACGGGCACGACGAACCGCAGCCCGTCCACCGACGCCAGCAGACCGTCGCCCCAGTACCGGACGATGGGCACCTCGGCCTGGGCGGCGATCAGCTTCGCGTTCGCCGCGGCGATCGTGTCGGCGCGCAGGTAGAACTGGTCGACGTGGACCAGCCGGGAGCGGGTCAGGGCCTCGATGGCGGGGTTGGTCACCGGGGTCATGCCGATGTTGCACGCCTCCGACACCAGCAGCGCCACCAGCGACGTGTGCAGGTCCTTCATGCGGGTAGTGCCGTCCCCCAGGTACACGAAGGCGTCCAGGAACCCGGTCCAGCCGTGCACCTCGAACAGCAGGTCCGGCAGGTCAACCTTCGGCAGCATCCGCTCCACCCGCCGACGCAGCCACCGCAGCGACTTCGGCTCGCCCAGCGCGCCGAGCGCGTCCACGTTCAGCTTCGCCCGCCCGTTCGACTGGACCTCGATGGAGACCTTCGCCTCCTTCCCGGCCTCCTCCAGCCGCTCGGCCATCAGCTTCCACGCCGCGTCCAGCGCCCTCACCAGCGCGGACAGGTGCTCCTCGACGGGCATGTCCAAGCTCAGCCCGGCCAGGACGTCCTCACAGACGGCGTCCCACTCCTTGCCGTCCAACAGCCGGGCCCGCGGGTCGGACCAGCGGTGCGACGGGGAGGCGAAGACGTTGCGGCTGTTCAGGGCCCGGTGCAGCTGCTCCAGCACGCACACCACGTACGCGCCCCGGTCCACCGCCCCCGCGGGCAGATCCGGGTTGGCGTACACCGCCTTGCGCCACGCGGGCGGCACGAGCTTGTCGTCCACCTCGCGCGGGAGCAGCGGCTTGTCCTTCACCCGCCGCCGCGCCAGCGCCGGAAGGCGCCGCACCCCGGCTAGCACCCTCGCCCCGGCCGGCGCCGCCCCCAGCGCGGACGTCTCGCCCAGCAGGGCCAGGAACGGGCGCACCGTCGCGTAAGCGCGGCCCGCATGGCGACCTCGGCGGAGTCCTCGTCCTCGGGCACGAGCGAAACCACCAGCGCCGCGGCGCTCATCACCACCGCCCTGGGGGCGACTTCCTCCATCGCCGCCCACAGCGCCGCCGCGTCCAGGTCGGTGCCGTGGGTCTCGACCAGCTCCAGCTCCTCGAACAGAACCTTCGCCGCCCGCGCCAGCGTCCGTGACGCCTTCTCCAGCTGCGGCAGCGTGGAGAGGCGTTCCTTGTCCGTGGCCCGCTTCGCCGTGCTGATCAACCGGGTGGCCATCAGGACCTGGAACAGGTCCAGGGCCTCGTCGATGGCCTTGGCCTCCAGGTGCCGCATCACCGCAGTCAGCATCGCCGTGCGCTTCGGCTCGCTGGCCCGCTCCAGCCGGGCCGCCTTGCTGCCCAGCCCGTAGCGGGCCAGCGCCGCCAGCCGGTTCGGCGGGATCTTGTTCAGCCGCACCCGCCCCAGACCGAACGCGCCGATCTCGTCCACCCGCTCCAGCGCACGGGCGAACGCCGTGCCCGTCGTCCGCGTCGGCGGCCGGCGCAGCCGCTCCAGCTCCGAGTACCGCTTCCCCTCCGGCGTGACCAGCGTCGCCACCAGCTGCTCGGGCAGCTCACGGTCCGCGCGGGCCGCGGCCCTGTCGACGGTGGCGTGCAGCCGCTTCTCCGCGATCGTCCGGACCTCCGAGACCTGCCGGGCCAGCACACTCACGCCCGGCAGCAGCACCCGGTTCCGGCGCAGCCAGCCCACCGCCTGGTTGAACAGCGCCACCGGCCCCTCGGCGTGCGTCCACGCCCGCCCGTACAGGAACGTACGGAACCTCCGACCCCACTCGGGGTCTTCGTACGGGTGGTAGCCGTAGGCGTCCCGGATCTCCCACGCGTGCTCGTACGCGGTCATCTGCCGCTCGGTGTACCGCTTGATGCACGAGACGTTCTCGGTGCCCAGCTGCTCGCCCACGTGCTCGATCACCGGCCACGGCACCGCGAGGGGGTCCTCCAGGAACAGCCCGATGTACCGGACCGTGCACATCTGCAAGGCGAAGCCGAGACGGTTGTGGTCACCACGACGCTTCGCGATCAGCTTCCGGTCCTCGTCATCGAGGAAGAAGAAGCGCTCCAGCTCGGGCCTCGTCGGCTCCTCGGCGAACTTCCCGTACGCCTCAGCCTGCTCATCAGTTAAGAATTCCACCGGCACCCGGCGGACGGTACCGACGCCCCACACCCCGCCGACGATCTTTTCCTGAACGCCCGCGCACGGCGGATCACCTGTGGTAGCCGCCCAAGATCAAGTGCCTAGCGCTAACGGCTGTACCGATGTTCCCCAAGGCCGTTCCATCCCAGCCAGGCCGCGACCGCCGGCGGCCGTCACCACCCGGGTGCAGCACCTCGTGATGCTCGGCCGCCGACGCCCTGCTGCTCCTGGTGGAGTACCGGCCCGACACTCTCCACGGCTTCATAGCCCGCACCGGCCTGATCCTCGACGAACTCACGTCACCTTGACGAGCCGAAGTCAGTTAATTCCCCGCAGAAACACGAGAGCCCCCGTCCTCCTGGTCGCGGAGGCGGGGGCGCTGCGGTGTGCGAGGTCTGGCAGCGTCAGGTCTGGCACTGCGAGGTGGCCGCGCTGGACCAGTTCGACCAGGCGCCCCCCGCCGGCCTTACGTGGACGCGGATCGTGACTTTGATCGTGTCACAGATGCGGCTCTTGGAGGCGATGGCGATCGGGCCGACCGTGGAACGCCGCTGCACGATGGTCCGGCCGCTGCCCATTTTCACCCAGTCGTCGCTGCCCGCCTGGGAGTACGCCTCGTACTCGACCCATGAGGCGTGGGAGCGGGAGTTGGTGATGAGGGCGTGGGCGGTAATGTCGCGCCAGAAGATCCGCCCGTCCTGCCAGCGTTCGGCGGAAATACAGCCCCGGGCGCCGATGTTCTGCGTCGAGACCCCGCCGCCGCAGGCGACGGCAGCGGCGTGGGCCTGGGCGGGGAAGACGAGCACGGCCACGGCGGCTGCCGCGACGAGAGCTCCCGTACGTTTCATGGTCCGGGCAGTTTTCGTCATGGGGGAACCGTATCCGCTCGTTCAGTCGCCCGCCCCACGGTATCCGGCACAGTCACGGTCTGGTTCTGGACATCTTCGACCACGGTGGCATTAACCCAGGTCGAGACCGAGCAGGTTAGCGGTGACGAGCAGTAACGCGCTGGCCGCTTCTGTGCACCCCGACAAGGTGAACCAGAGCCCGTTCTCGCGTGCACAGCCACCCAGGCCACCGAATAGCGCAGGGTTGGAACACCGACTCTTCACCAGTGGCCTGCCACGACTGCGGCCGCCCCCCATGGTCCTGCGCGGCCTGCGGCACCGTCAACCCCTCCGCCCGCAGCCACTGCGAGCGGTGCGACGGCACGATGGCCGCCGAGCAGTTGGGCAACCGCGAGTAGGGGTTCGAGATGACCTACGAGGAGTGGATCGCCACCCAGGTCGGCCCCCGCGTCGTCGGCGGCCGGTACGACCACGGCCACGCCGGGAGCGTCTACGAGGTCCTCGCGATCGAGCGCGGCCCGCGCCCGCTCGGCGTCTGGCCCGTGTGGGACATCACCGTCCGGTTCGAGAGCGACGGAAAGAACTGTCCCCGCGCACGCACCGTTTACCACAATTGATCACCACCTTGGAGGAGGCACCCATGACCACACCCGGCAACGGAATCTCGATCACGCACGCGCTGGAGCCGCACGACTGGTCCAACGAGGAGACCGCCGCGTACGAGGCCGCGATCGAGGCGGTGAACGGCGCGGTCGGCGCCTACAGCGCCCGCATCGCCGCCGAGTAGACCAAGCCGCAGCCAGACCAGCAGGTCATCCAGGACGCCCGCACAGCCCAGGCCCGGCTCGCCCGCGAGCGTGAGGAACTGCGCTCCAGCGACCGGGAGCAGATCGCCGCCGCCCGGCAGCACTACGCCCAGCTCGCCCGTGAGGTCCGGGGAGGTGCCGCGTGATCGACCCGGACGCAGTCGAGCGCTACCGGTTACGGGAGGCGGACAACCAGCGGATCTTCCGTGAGCGGATCATTCCCGACCTCCTGGAAGGGCGCGCGCCACAGGAGACGCCCACCGTGGTCTTCCTCGTCGGTCAGCCCGGCGCCGGCAAGAGCAAGGTGACCGAGATGGTCGCCGCCGCGCTCAACCAGCACGGCGGATTCGCGGACATCGACAGCGACCTCTACAAGCCCTACCACCCCGCCTACGACGAGCTGATGGCGCAGGACGACACCCTCATGGCCGCCTATACCCGGGCGGATGGCCGGGCCTGGATGGTACAGGCCGAGGAGTACGTCCGCACCCACGGCCTGCACGCAATCATTCAGGAGACCTCGCAGAACGCGCAGGCCGTGGAGGACAAGATGCGGGCCTACCGGCAGTCCGGTAGCCGGATCGAAGGCCTGTTCATGGGTGTGCCGAAGGCGCTGAGCGACCAGGGCATCCTGAACCGGTACGTCGAGCAGCTCGCCGACCGCGGACAGGGACGCCTCACCGTCCAGGCCAACGCCGACGAATCCTTCGACGGCACCCTCGACCTGGCCGACCGCGTCGACCGGAGCGCCCTGGTCGACCTGGCGAGCGTCTACCGCCGCGGCGAGAGCAAGCCCCGCTACACCAACAGCCTGGATAGCTCCGGGCAGTGGACCGCCCCGCCGGCCCTGCGGGACGGGGTCGGGCCCGAACGCATCCGTCCCCTCGCGGCGGCTGAGAGCAAGGGCTTCGCCGACACCCAGCTGCGGCTGCGCGAGGCCACTCGCGGGCTAGGTCCGGAGTGGCCGGAGCAGCTGGCCCGGATCGAGCAGAGCGCGGCCCCGATCCTGCTGCCCGCCGACGCCCAGCGCCTCGCGCTGGCGGCGCGACCGTCCGCCGCAGCCGCCCGGACCCGCAGCACCACCACCGCCCGGAAGCCGGGCCAACCGAAGCACGGTCCGGCTCAGGATCCCGGCTCCAGGCAGCAGCCGCCCCAGCACGGGCCGGACGGGCCCGAAACCGGACGCGGACGAACCCGGTAACCCTGCTACTGGCTCTTTCGGCAGCGGGCCAAGCCCAAGTGGCCAGGCCCGCTGCCACCCGTGCGGGCAGCAACCTTCTCATTGTTGCTGCTTGACCCGGTCTTTTACCGTGCGACGGCCGTGGCGCCGAAGGGCTTTGGCTTTGTTCACGAGATCGGGTTCTGGTCCAACCTCTGTGGAGCCCTCACACTCTGTAACCTGCCGGGACTCGATGGTCCTTCGTCACTCGCTGACAGACCTGTTTGGGACCATGCCCGCATGGACTTCGACCTCGCCCCACCAAACGGCGTTGGCCCGTTGCGGATCGGTATGACTCGACACGCGGCCAACACCGCGTTGGACTCGCTCCGCGATCCTTCTGCGATCTCGGAGTCCGACCGGCAGGGACAACACGGGTTCCGTCCCAGCGGGCTGATGATCAGCATCCACTGCATGCGCGGCATGCTCGAAGCTATCGAGCTGGGAAGGCCCTCGTCCCAGACGGATCGAGTGTTGTTCCAGGGTGTGGACGTGTTCGCGCTTCCGGCCCGCGAGGCTGTCCGGCGCGTCGGTGAGCTCACCTCGATCGAGGAAGATCCTGACGACGATGCTTCCTTCGTCGCCCCGGACTTGCTGCTGAGCTTCTGGCGTCCGTTCGCAGCCGACGATGAGCCGGAAGAAGAACAGGGCTACTACTTCAGCTCGGTCCTGCTGGCACGGCCTGGCTACTACGACACCCTTGCTCAGGCTGCGGAGCGACTCCAGCAGAGCTCGTGACTGTCCCGTCTGGATGCCAGCAGGACTCGTTTCCGAGGGAGGACCGAAACCAGCCCGGCCGTACATCTGGCGCTTGATCATTTTGATCCGGTTGACGTGGCCTTCGACGACGCCGGAGCTCCACGGCAGAGTTAGGCCGGCGGTGACGGCGGCGAGATCGCGTTCGAGGCCGTTGACGAAGGTGTGGAGGCTGGGCAGGTCGTCGGCGCGGACCGCCTTGATCCATTGTGGGAGCTGGTCGCCCTGGAGCTGAGTGAGCATCTTCCCGAACGCGCGGACGTGCCTGGTGAGGGCATCCAGTTCAGGGCAGCCGGTAAGGACGGATTTGAGCTTCAGCCGTTCGCACTCCGGCAGGGTGTCGGGGTGAGTCAGGATCCAGCCGGTGACCGTGCGCGGGGACGGAGGACGGGTTGCAGGTGCGCCGACGCGGCGATCGGCAAGCCGGACGAGGTGGTGCGCACGGCGCTGTACCCGGTGGTCGGGGAGAAGACGCTGCGCGACCTGGTGGCGGAGGCGAAGGCGAACGAGAAGGTCTTCAAGGCCAAGGTCCGTACCACCCTGCGCTCCTCGTACAGCTCCTACTACCGGCAGATGCTGCCGCCGCTGCTGAGGATGCTGGGCTTCAGGTGCAACAGCACCGCCTACCGGCCGGTGATGGACGCGATGAGGCTGCTGGAGAAGTACACGGAGGTCGACGGTAAGACCCGCTTCTACGACGCCGCCGACGAGGTGCCGATGGACGGCGTCGTGCGCAAGGACTGGCGCGAGGCGGTCGTTGACGACAGGGGCAGGGCCGAGCGCATCCCTTACGCTGTGCGTGCTGGTGGCGCTGCGGGGGGCGATCAGGCGCCGCGAGATCTACATCGAGGGCGGCCTGCGCTGGCGTAACCCGGAGGACGACCTGCCGGGCGACTTCGACGCCACCCGCACCGTGCACTACGCCGCGATCCGCCAGCCCAGGACCCCGCCGAGTTCATCACCGGCCTCAAGCAGCGGATGACCGACGGCCTGGACCGGCTGTCCGCCGCTCTGGCAGACGGCTCGGCGGGCGGGGTGAAGGTCACCACCCGCAAGGGTGAGCCGTGGATCACCGTGCCGAAGCTGGAGAAGCTGGACGAGCCCACCGGCCTGGCGGCCCTGAAAGAGGAGGTCGTACGCCGATGGGGCGTCCTCGACCTCCTGGACGTACTCAAGAACGCCGACTTCACGACTGGCTTCACCGACGAGTTCGCCTCCGTCGCCGCGTACGAGCGGATCGACCGCGCCACCCTCCAGCGCCACCTGTTGCTCGCGCTGTTCGTGCTGGGCAAGAACATGGGCATCCGCGCGATCGTGGCGACCGGCGAGCACGGGGAGACCGAGGCCGCGCTACGGCACGTCCGCCGGCACTTCATCACCGTCGACAACCTCCGGGCCGCCGTCACCAAACTGGTGAGCTCCACCTTCGCCGCCCGCGATGCCGCATGGTGGGGCCGCGGCACGGCGTGCGCCTCGGACTCGAGGAAGTTCGGCTCGTGGTCCTCGAACTTCATGACCGAGTACCACGCCCGTTACGGCGGCAACGGCGTGATGATCTACTGGCACGTGGAGCGCAAGAACGTCTGCATCTACTCGCAGCTCAAGAGCTGTTCTTCCTCTGAGGTTGCGGCGATGATCGAGGGCCTGCTGCGGCACTGCACGGACGCCGAGATCGAGTCCAACTACGTGGACACGCACGGCGCGAGCGTGGTGGGGTTCGCCTTCACTGAGCTGCTCAACTTCCGGCTGCTGCCCCGGTTGAAGGACATCGGCAGCATCCGCCTGTACCGCCCGGACGACGACCCGCCCGGGTGGTCGGCGCTCGGCGCCTCCCTGACCCGGGCCATCAAGTGGGACCTGATCGAGCAGCAGTACGACCAGATGGTCAAATACGCCACCGCCCTGCGCCTGGGCACCGCCGAGGCCGAGCAGGTGCTGCGGCGCTTCACCCGCGGCGGCCCCAAGCACCCACCTACTCCGCGCTCGAAGAACTCGGCCGCGCCGTACGCACGACCTTCGCGTGCGACTACCTCGCCAGCCCCGGCCTGCGCCGCGAGATCCACGGCGGGCTCCAGGTCGTGGAGAACTGGAACAGCGCGAACACCGTCCTGCACTACGGCAAGGACGGCGCCCTGACCGGCCCGGACAAGGAACACGCCGAGACCTCGATGCTCGCGCTGCACCTCCTCCAGTCCGCCCTGGTGCACGTCAACACCCTGCTGTTGCAGCAGGTCCTCGCCGAACCGGCCTGGGCGAAGAAGCTGTCCGACGAGGACCGGCGAGGACTGACTGCGCTGTTCTGGTCGAACATCAACCCGTACGGCACCTTCCGCCTCGACATGGACAAGTGGCTCGACCTGCTGCCTGCCCTGGTGCCCGGGCCGCGCCGCGCGGCGGATGAGGCGTTCAAGCAGCAGGCTCGGCATCCGGCCGCTGAACCGGAGCAACACCGCCGCCCACGTCGTGACCACCCGCAACCTTCCATTGACGTGATTCAGGCGGGAGCATCTTGGTGACGGTGGACGGGGGTGGCAGACCATGGGGCGTAGACGGGGTGCGTGGGCCGGGTCGGCGGTAGCGGGAGGGGCCGCATTGGTGGCGGCTGTGCTGGGGCCGGTGACCAACTACGCCAGTGCCGCGGTGCCTGGCTGGGCGGCGCAGGCGTGGGTGATCTGGCCGGTGTTCGCCGTGCTGGTGGCGGTCAGCATCGGGCTGTTGCTGTGGGGCCGGCATCTGGATGCCGCAGCAAGGCCCCCGGCGCGGCTGGCACCGGTGAGCCGACTGGCCCGAGGCCAGCAGGCTTCGTTACGCCCCCCGCATGTTCAGCGCGTGCGGGGGCGTGAGGGAGAACTCGCCGTGCTGGCAGGCATGCTTCGGCGGCCACAGGGCCGGTTCGCGGTGCTGTGCGCGGTCGGCGGGATGGGCAAGACAACGGTGGCCGCGCAACTGGCCAGCCAGGCCGAGGCGGCGGGCTGGCGAGTGTTTTGGGTGCGCTGGCGCGACGGTGCCGAGCTGGCGCAGCAGATGGTGCAGGCGGCGCTGGCCTGCGGCCTGCCAGAGGCAGAGCTGGAGGCCGCACGAGCGGGGCAGGCGAGCCTGCCGGATGTGGTCTGGCGACAGTTGGGCCGGGTGCGGCGGTGGCTGCTGGTGGTGGACAACGCCGACGAGCCGCACGAGATCGGCCCGGCAGGGGAGCCGGTGGCCGACTATCGCGGCTGGATCCGTCCTCACGGCCGGGGCCTGCTGGTGGTGACCAGCCGGGATGGCAGCGAGCAGACCTGGGGTCCGTGCGCACAGCTGCTGCCACTGGAGCCGCTGCCGGTGCGACCTGCGGGGCAGGTCCTGCTGGACGCTGCTCCCGTGGCCGGCACCGCCGAGCAGGCCCGGGAGCTGGCGGCGCGACTGGGCGGGCTGCCACTGGCTTTGCACGCGGCCGGCACCTATCTGGCCGGACCCGCCAGCCGCTACCGCACCTTTGCCGCCTACCGCCACGCCCTGGAACAGGAACTGCCATTCTTGTTGGGAGCGGCGCACCCGAATGCCTCCCATCCGCAGGTCGCCCGCGCCGTGGTGCGGCACACCTGGGAGGTGTCCTTGGACCAGCTCGCCGGGGAGGGCAACGCTTTGGCCCGCCCCTTGTTGCGACTGCTGGCCCTGCTGGCTCAAGCCCCCGTCCCACTGTCCCTGATCACTCCGGACCTGCTATCCGTCGTCACCGGACACGACGTCACCGCGGTGGCCCTGGAGGCCGCGTTCGCCGGCCTGCACCGCTACGGTCTCCTCGGCCTGCCCCACTCTCCCGGCAGCACCGGCCCGGCGTCGGGCAGCAGCGAGGGGGCGCAGGTGGTGCTGCATCCCCTGATCCGAGAGATCAACGCTGTCGCCCTCACGGCCGAGACCTCCGATCTCGCCGTGTGGCACCGGGCCCTTGCCGAGCGGCTGACCACGGCCGTGCACGAGGCCAACCAGCGCGGGCGCGCTGGTTGGCCTGCAGCCGTGCTCCTCGCCCCCCACCTGCCTCTGCTGCTCGACTACGCGGACCCGCGCACCGCCACACACCACCGCACCACTCTCAACGCCCTGGCGCAGGTGCTGCAGAAGGCTGGCGCTTTCGGTGCGGCGCGCCTGCTGCATGAACGGGTCCTCGACGTCGAGACCCGCATGCTGGGCCCCGAGCACCCCGATACCTTGACCAGCCGCAACAACCTGGGCAATGCCTTGTTCGGAATGGGAGAGCCGGCCGAGGCAATACGCCTGCTCCGGCAGACCCTGGAGGACCGCACCCGCATCCTGAGCCCCGAGCACCCGGATACCCTTGCCAGTCGGCACAACCTCGCTCTCGCTTTGACCAGTGCAGGTGAGCAGGCCGAGGCGATAGACCTGCTGCGCCGAACCCTCGATGACCGCGTCCGCATCCTGGGCGACGAGCACACGCATACCTTGAGCACCCGCAACGCGCTGGAGACAGCGCTAGCCGTGTCCACCCAACGGCCACAGAGCCGGTGGTGGCACTGGCTGCGGCGCAGGAACGTCGCAGCCGGTGGCGGTTGAGGAGGCTCTGTATCCCCGAGCCACCGCCAAGCGACAAGTAGCACTCTGTAATTACTGTTGCATTGTGTGAGCGTAGCGGTGGTTGGGTCCACGGCTGTGAGTGTCGGCAAACGCCCGTCTGCCGACACTCACACCCGCGATCACGAACCCGCAGGTGGGCACCGTCGATAACCCGCGTCGGAAATCAACGTCGGAGAACGGTCCTTCGGGTGGTTTCCGACGATGCTTCTTTGCTACTGCCGCACTTCGACGGCCGACCAGAACCCCGATCATCAGATCGACGCGCTTCTCCGCAACGGCGTCGACCGCGACAACATCCATGTCGACGTCGCCAGCGGCGCGAAGGCGTCCAGGCCGAAGCTCGATCTCGTCATACAGCTGATGCGCGAGGGCGACACGTTGAAGGTACCCGGCTCGACCGGCTCTCCCGTTCCGTCCTGCACCTGGTGACCCTCGGCGCCGAGCTGCGCGAGCGCGGGATCGGACTGCACGTCATCGAGCAGGGCATCGACACCGCCACCATGGAGGGCCGGGCCATGTTCGGGATGCTTAGCGTGCTTGCGGAGCTCCAGAGAGAGCTGATCGTGGCGAACACGAACGATGGGCTTGCCTCCGCGCGGGCCCGCGGCCGGGTCGGCGGCCGCCGGCCGAAGCTCACAGCCGACCAGGCTGAGCTCGCCCAGCAGCTCTACGACGCCCGGGAGAAGACTGTCCAGCAGATTGCCGACATGTTCAACGTGTCCCGTTCCACGGTGTACGGACACCTCGACAAGACCAAGACGGTCCCCCGCCAGCCGAAGAGAACCGCCGCGGCAAAGTCTTGAAAGCTACCGGTGGGTTACTTGCTCCCTGGTGTCCGAGCTGGGACTACAGGGCCTTGTCGTCCGGTTGCAGTCGGCCGTGCGGGGCGCCGAGCAGTTCTTCGTCAACGACCAGATGACGTGGCTGGCCCGTACGACGGGCGAGGAACTGCCGCTGTGCGCCTTCGACGCCGACGACCTGCCGGAGCCGATCGGGTTTCTGCTGTGGTCGGAGGACTCCAGCGCCCACACGACAACCCTCGGCCGGCCCCGCGCCGTGCTGTGGAGATCGGCCCAGCCGCTTGGCCAGATGCCGGGCCGATTCCCACGCAGCGACACCTATGCTGCCCGCACCTCGGCCGCCAGTGGCGGTTGGCGACTTGCAGTGCGAGGTGTGCCACCGTCCGCTGGGCCTGCTCCTGGCGCGGAGCCGGCGTCACATCCTGTGTTGACGGCCCCAGGCGAAGCTCCCCTCGGTCGCTGATCTCGCCCGCCTTGGCCAAGGTTGAGTCGCTTCAGTCGCTTGAGTACCTGCTCGGAGGCAGCGTCGTAGGGGCAGCGACTGAATGTCAGCGACTGGCCGGGCTTCAGTCGCTTGGCAGAAACTGCAGGTCAGAAGCCTTTGGGTCGCGGACCAGCGACTCAAGCGACTCTGGGTGGGTATATGAGCGAAACCGTATGTGCGCGTGTGCGTCATATATAGGAACCTTCAGTCGCTTCAGTCGCTGTTTGCTGAGCACTGAGCACCTCCGGCATCAACGCCATGCTCGCACAGGCAAAATCGGCCCCCGGCATGGTCCTCAACGCAGCCCTCCTGGACGCCGACCCCTACGCCTTGTGCACCCCAGCCGGCATCGTCGACCTGCGCACCGGCCTGGTCCGCACCCCCGACCCGAACAAGGACTTCCACTCCCGCTCCACCACCACCGGGCCAGCCGCCGTGCCCACGCCGCGCTGGAACCGGTTCCTCACCGACACCTTCGGCGACGACACCGACGGCGCCGAAATGATCCGTTTTCTCCGGCTCCTCCTTGGTTACTCCATTACCGGGGACGTCGGCGGGCAGGTCATGCCCTTCCTCTTCGGCGCGGGCAAGAATGGCAAGTCCGTCCTGCTCGACGTCCTGATGAAGCTCCTCGGCGACTACGCCGACGCGGGGCCGCCCGGCTTCCTGATGGCACGCCCCTACGAAGGACACCCCACTGACCTTGGCGAACTCCACGGCCGGCGCGTCATCGTCTGCTCCGAGGTCAAACCCGGCGACAAGTTCGATGAGGCCCGCGTCAAGCTCCTGACCGGCGGCGACCGCATCAAAGCCCGCCGGATGCGCCAGGACTTCTTCTCCTTCGCCCCCACCCACAAGCTCTGGCTGCTCGGAAACCATCGCCCGGAAGTCGGCACCGGAGGCTTCGCCTTCTGGCGCCGCATGCGCCTGATCCCTTTCGAGCCCACAGTCTCCGACGACCGCAAGATCGACAACCTAGCCGACATCCTCGTGGCCGAAGAGGGGCCTGGCATCCTCAACTGGCTCATCGAGGGAGCACGCCGCTACCTCGGCGGCGACAAAGATCTCACCGGCCCCGACAAGGTCCGCATCGCCACCAGCGCCTACGCCGAAACCGAGGACCACACCGGCCGCTTCTTCGACGAAGCCTGCATCCTGAACCCCGACGCGCGTACCGAACAGTCCAGCCTGTATGCCGTCGTAGCGCGTGAAGTCGCCGGCGATACAGATCAGGCGCGGGCCGCTCCACAGCATTTTGGACGCGGCCGTCCCCCCGAGCCGGTCGCGGACCAGGTGCTCGAACTCGACGCGATGGTCCATCAGCCACGTCAGATAAAACAGGCCCTGGTTGATGGCGCCGGCATCGACGCCCCTCTTGTAGACCGGCCCCGTCCCGTACTCGCTCGCCACGAAGCGGACAGCCTCAACGAGGCCCTGCACATCCGCCTCGACCGCAGCAAGACGCGGCGTGACCTCGGTCACGCCGCTATTCGTCATGTTCGTGCGGAACAACTTCAGGCCCCGGCACCTTCCCCTCCTCGGCTCGGAGATCACCTACGCCGGGTGAGGGCAGGATTGTTTCCGCGAGGGTCTTCGGACCTGTGCAGATGGTGTGAGAAGCGCGCCGTCCACCTGTCGGCCCGGACGGCGAGCTTCCGGCTGGGGAAGCGAGGACGTCAAGACGCCACCGGCACCCCGGCGGCACACACAACGGCTGACCCGCGGGTCGCATGCCCCGGTGGCTTACAGGTCCTTGGCCCGCTCCACCCATGTACATCATCGCGGTGGCGCCGCGGCACGCCGGTCAGTCACGCTGAGAAAGCGTCGCGCGGTGTTCGCGCCAGCGGTCCAGCATCTGATGCATCTCCTTCTGGAGGAACTCGAAGAACTCCGCCGTCTCGGCCACCCGCGCTCCCGCCACCGAGTCCGGACCCAGGGTCTCCGCGCCGTCACGCAGGATGGCCTCCCAGCGGGTGAGGATCTGGTCGCGGCGGGTGAAGGTCTCATACCAGAGCTCGTTGTGCAGGACGTACCGGTCCCGCCGTGAGCCCGGCTCGCGTTCGCGGCTGACCATGCCGACCTGATTGAGGTACCGGATGGCGCCCGAGACGGCGGCCGGGCTGATCCGCAGTCGCTCGGAGAGCTCGGCGGAGGTCAGTGAGCCGCTCTCGGAGGCGAGCAGCGAGGCGAAGACCCGTGAGGCCATGCGCTGCATGCCGGCCTCGGTCAGTTCGGCCGCGAAGCGCTCCACGAAGCGGCTCACCTGTTCCTCGTTGCCCATGGGCTCATCGTCTCCCGTCGTCCGGCGCACCCCACAACTTTATACGGTTCCTTAACTTCACAAATTTGTGAAGCACGCGTACGTTCTGAAGCATGACGCACGCCATCACCGTCTCCGGACTGCACAAGTCGTTCGGACGGACGCACGCGCTGAACGGCCTCGACCTGACCGTCAGGACCGGTGAGGTCCACGGGTTTCTCGGCCCCAACGGCGCCGGGAAGTCCACCGCCATCCGGGTCCTGCTCGGCCTGCTGCGCGCCGACTCCGGCTCGGCGCGGCTGCTGGGCCGCGACCCCTGGCACGACGCCGTCGAGCTGCACCGGCGCGTGGCGTACGTCCCCGGTGACGTCACGCTGTGGCGCAACCTCTCCGGCGGCGAGGTCATCGACCTGTACGGGCGGCTGCGCGGCGGCCTCGACAAGGCCCGCCGCGCCGACCTCATCGAACGGTTCGAGCTCGACCCCGCCAAGAAGGGCCGCACGTACTCCAAGGGCAACCGCCAGAAGGTCGCCCTCGTCGCGGCCTTCGCCTCGGACGCCGACGTGCTGATCCTCGACGAGCCGACGAGCGGTCTCGACCCACTCATGGAGGCGGTCTTCCAGAGGTGCGTGGCCGAGGAACGCGACCGCGGCCGGACCATCCTGCTCTCCTCGCACATCCTCAGCGAGGTGGAGAGCCTCTGCGACCGGGTCAGCATCATCCGCAAGGGACGGACCGTGGAGACCGGCTCACTAACCGAGCTGCGCCATCTCACCCGTACCAGCGTCGTCGCCGAACTCGCCGGACCGCCCAACGGGCTCGCGCACCTCCCGGGCGTCCACGGACTCGACGTACAGGGCAACCGCATCAGCCTCCAGGTCGACACGGACCACCTGAACGCGGTGCTGACGTCCCTCGCCGACTCCGGCGTACGGTCGCTGACCAGCACCCCGCCCACCCTGGAGGAACTGTTCCTGCGGCACTACGCCGTCGCCGAGGAGGCAGGGCGATGAGCGCATTGACTGGCACAAGCACCCTCGTGCGGCTCGCGCTGCGTCGCGACCGGCTGATGCTGCCCCTGTGGGCGGTGGTCACCGGCGGCATGGTGGCGAGCGGAGCCGGCTCGATCGGGGCGCTGTACGACACGCCCGCCGCACGCGCCGAAGTCGCCTCGTCGATGAACGCGAACAGCTCGATCCGGTCGTTGTACGGGCCGGTGTTCGGCGACTCGACGGGCGCCCTGGTGGCGTGGCGGTTCGGCGTCTTCGCAGCGGCACTGGCAGCCGTGATGAGCCTGATCATCGTCATACGGCACACACGGGAGGAGGAGGAGACGGGGCGTCAGGAAATGCTTTCGGCGGGGCGGGTGGGCCGCCGGGCGCCGCTGACCGCCGCGCTGCTGGCGGCGCTGGTCGCCAACAGTGCCGTCGCGCTCCTCATCTGCGCCGGGCTGTCCGGCGAGGGCGCGGCCGGAGCGGTCGCCCTCGGTCTCGCGGTCGGTGGCACCGGCATGGTCTTCGCCACCATGGCGGCGATCGTGGCCCAGCTCACCGAGAGCGCCCGGCTCGCGAAGGGCCTGACGGCAGCGGTACTCGGCCTCGCGTTCCTGCTGCGGGCGGCGGGCGATGCGGGTGGCGCTTCCGCGCTGACCTGGCTGTCCCCCGTCGGCTGGACCGAGAACGTCCGCGCCTTCGCCGCCGAACGCTGGTGGGCGCTCCTGCTCATGGCGGCGGCGGTCGCCGGCCAGACGGCCGTGGCGTACGGGCTCGCCGGACGGCGCGACGTCGGCATGAGCTTCCTGCCGGCCCGCCCCGGCCCCGCCTCCGGCCGCCTCGCCACCGCCGGCGCCCTCGCGTGGCGGCTCCAGCGCGGCGGCATCCTCGGCTGGACGCTGGGCTTCCTGGCGGCGGGGCTGGTCTTCGGCGGCATGGTCGAGGGCGCGAGCGACCTCGTCGGGGACAACGAGCAAGCCCGGCAGATCTTCGAGCGTATGGGCGGGCAGTCCGGCCTGGAGAACGCCTTCCTCGCCGCGATGACCGGCCTCTTCGGCATGGTCGCAGCCCTGTACGTCGTCGGCGCGGTTCTGCGCCTGTACGGCGAGGAGACCTCCGGCCGCGCCGAGCCGGTCCTCGCCAACGCAGTGAGCCGCCTGCGCTGGGCCGCGGGCCACCTGCTCATCGCCTTCGGCGGCGCGGTACTCCTCATGGTCGCGGCGGCAGCCGGGCTGACCCTGTCGTACGGCCGGGAAGCCGGACCCGTCCTGGGCGCCGTGCTCGCCCAGCTCCCGGCGGTCTGGACGCTCGGCGGCATGGCGGTGCTGCTGTACGGCACCGTGCCCAAGGCGGCACCGGCCGCGTGGGGCGTCGCCGGGCTGTGCCTGGCGCTGGGCTGGATCGGCCCGACGCTGGACCTCCCCCAAACCGTCCTGAACATCTCACCGTTCGGCCACCTCCCGAAGCTCCCGGGCGCGGCCGTCTCCTGGCCGCCGCTGCTGATCCTCGCCGCCCTCACGGGCGCGCTCGTGGCTGCGGGGTTGGCCGACCTGCGGCGGCGGGACCTGGTGACCTGAACCGCGGCCGGGCCGCAGTCTCACGCCGGCTCCACCAGCCCCCACCCAGCGGATCGCATGTGTCACCGGTCCGGCACGCCTTCCGGGCGGGCCGCGTGTCGGCCGGATGGGCGGCTCAGTGGGTGGCGGGGTCCGTGGCGCGGGTGATGGCCGTTTCGACGGCGGCGATCCGATCGGCGAGCAGGCCGAGGGCGACCACCGCCCGGCCGAGGGCGTCGTCCCCGGAGCGGCCGAGGGCCTGGGCGCGGACGTACGCGGTGGTGATCTCCGCCCAGCGCGCCGCTTGTGCGGCCCGGCTCGCCACCACCGAGCCCGAAGCCGCCGGTGCCCTCGACGCGCTCCTCGCCCGCTCCGGCGCCAGCTGACCGCACCACGCTCTTCCGGCCGGGTTGTCATCTGACATCGAAGCTGGACCGTTTCCCACGGGAGTTCGACCACCTCGTCATGGACGCTGTCGGCGATGCTCGAAGTTTGGAGAGGGCGCCCCGCTGCCAGTCGCCTGTATCCCGAACGGCCCGCAATCACGGTTGCGGGGGCGGACAGTTCTTCGTGCGGCCGGGCGGCCGGTGGCTAGGTGGGCTGTCCTTCGTAGATGCCGTCCCACTGCAGTTGGACGGCAGAGAGGTCAGGCAGGCCGTCGGCAGGCAGACCGGCCTTGAAGTGGGTGGGGCCCGTTGCTGTCAGGAAGGCTCCGCCGGTAGGCGGCCGGTGGGGGTCGGTGCTGGCGATCAAGGGCGGGGGCAGGAACTGAGGCAGATCGCCGCTTGCCTTCGCCGGCTGCGACGTCTCCAAGGTGAACGGACCGGTCAGGTCACCCCACCGG
Source organism: Streptomyces sp. NPDC016309 (assembly GCF_043077235.1). Lineage (NCBI taxonomy): Bacteria > Bacillati > Actinomycetota > Actinomycetes > Kitasatosporales > Streptomycetaceae > Streptomyces > Streptomyces sp. NPDC016309. The sequence goes on from NZ_JBIBSG010000002.1 coordinate 643,193, forward strand.
TCGAAGGTCATGGCCATCGACTGCAGCCACGTGTGCACAAGGCCGCCCGGCCCCTCCTGCAGGGTGCTCGGGGGCGACACTTCGAGGGCGGGAAGGGTGAGCCGGACCCTTCCGAACAGATCGTGCTCGGTCACCAGGTTGAAGTCCAGGGTCTGCAGGCGGACGAAGTCCGCGCCGCCCGCAAGGACCTCGACCGAGATTCCGCCGATGAAGTTCAAGCGGGGAAGGGGCGGAGGCAGTGGGACCACCAAAGTGGCGCCGAAAACATTCATCGGCATGGTGAAGGTCTGGCCGATGACCGGCAGCAGCGCGGCGGCTCGGCGCTGAGCCGCTTGGGCGTTTGGTCCGCTGGTCAGCAGCAGTCCCGTGCCGGCAAGGGCAGCAGCGGCCGCCTGGCGAAGCACCTGGCGTCGGCCCAAAGGTGTCGGGGAAGTAGTCACAACGGGGCAGTATCGGTTGCCCGACAGCAGTCGAAGCACTTCCGACAGGCATCATCACCCGGACGAGTGGCAGAACCGGTCGTCCAACTTCGACTGTCCTGTGCCATCGAACTTTGAGTAAGTGACATCGAAGTTTGGAGGCTGCGTCGCTAGTCACGAGTGTGGCGCACGGGGTGGGTGGGGAGTATCGGGTCGGCCGCGTCTGCGGCCCGCGAGACACTTGACCCGCCGGGGGCCGGCGGTATTCGTTCCGGTTGTCTTCGCCCGTTCCCCGGGGGACACACCTGACGACCGCCGGCCAGCGCGCTCGGGGCCGATCCGCCGAGGGCTCCCCTTGGGCGGCCCGGACGGGGCCGTGCCGCCCTCCTTCTGTGGGATCAGCTGATGCGAGCGGTGAAGGTGCGGTTGTCGCCGGTGAAGCGGACCAGGGGATTGGCCTGGGCGTGGAAGAGGGTGCGCTCGTGGTCGGTGGCGATGGTCAGGTGGTTGACGTTCCAGTTGTCGCCACCGAGGCCGCCGCCGGAGGTGGTGGTCAGCTGCACGCCGGTGATGTGGGAGGCGGGGGACCGGCTGGTCCAGGCGGATGCGGACGGTCTGCTGGTAGTGGTCGATCCAGCGGGCGCTGTTGTTGAGGTTGAGGGCGTGCTGCGGCGGGCGGCCGGCGACGTGGATGGTGGCGTTCACGTTGTCGTTGCCGCCGCGCAGGTCGTCGCCGCCGGTGCCGATGTGGAGGACGAGTTCGGTGACCTGTCCGGGGGCCGGGGTGGCCGGATCGGGGAACGCGGGGGGCGTGCGGGGCTGGTACCTGTGGTCGACGAAGTAGGTGCGCCAGGTCTTGTGGGGTTCTTCGAGGTAGCTGAAGACGTTGCGGTCGGGGTGCGGGACGAGCGTCAGGGTGCGGCCTGGGAAGTTGGGGTCGTACACGAAGATTTTCAGGTCCTGCTGGTGGCTGCGGAGGTCGCCGGTGTAGCGGCCGAGTTCGTAGCCGACGGCGACGACCTGGTGGTGTGGGCCCCAGACGTTGGCGTCCGGCTTGAACAGGCCCAGGGGCATGGGCGTTCCGGCGTCGATGGCCTCGCGCAGCTCCTGGAGCCGTCCGCCGCCGAAGCCCTGCAGGCCCCAGGTGAAGAACTCGCGGTTCCGCCATCCGAACGGGTTGAAGGTGAGCTCGCCCCACTTGTCGAGGTTGTCGGCGATCGACGTCACCTGACGGCCGTAGATGCTCTGGTGCAGGGGTGATCCGGTGGCGGGGAGGGTCTGCTGCTGTGGGATGCGCCGGCCGGTGTGGAAGTGGTCCAGGGACAGGTACGACATCCCGCCGCACAGTCCGCCGAAGCGGAAGTCGAACAGCGGTTTGCTCTGGAAGTCGTTGCTGAAGCGGAAGCCGTGCCGGCCCGGGTCGAAGCCGGTCATCCGGCGTCCGAGCGTGCGCGGGTCGACGCAGGTGTGGTCACCGCCGGACCGGGCGTCGCGCCAGACCTGGCCGGTGGGGCAGGACCGCCGGTCTGCGGTGGAGGGGGTGGCGCCGGCCAGCATGCCGGCGAGCACGGTGAGGGTGAGTAGGAGGGCTGCGGCGCAGCGCCGCCAGAACCGGTGCATCAGTGATTGTCCTCTCGGGTTGTGGTGTGGGTTGTGGTGGCGGGAGACGGCCGGGCATGGGGGGTGGGGCCGGACGCTGCCGGGTGGGGCCGCCGGCAGCGTCCGGGGCGGGGTGAGGTACCGCTGGCCTGCCGAGGCTGGGGTCAGCTGGAGAGGACCTTGATGTCGTCGATGGACATGTGTGCGGGGGCTCCGACGCCCCAGAAGCCGGCGAAGGCGGTGACGGTGGTGTTGTCGCCGGAGTTGAAGCGGACGCTGATCTGCCCGTAGCAGCGGGGGGTGGTGGGCGGGCACCAGGCGGGTGCGGGGCCGAAGTGGCGTTCGGTGGGCGCCCGGACGCCGGGCTTGCGGACTCCGAAGAAGGCTGTGTTGACGTTGCTGGAGGTGCGGAAGAACCCGGTGATCACGTAGTTGGTGTGGGGCCTGACGGGGATGGGCTGGGTCAGGGCGTTCCACACGCGGGTGCCGGGCGAGCTGAGGACGGCGGCGTTGCTGCCGGAGTTGGCGCCGCCGGGCCTGTTCACGATGGTTTTGAGGTCGGGGCCTTCCACGGTCCAGGGCTGGGAGACGGCGGAGGTGCGCTGCTGCTCGAATCCGCCGTCCTGGAGGGGGTTGCGGTAGAGCTGGATGTCGACGTTCCAGGCGCCGAAGTTGTCCCAGTCCTGGGGGTCGTTGATCCGCAGGTCGAGCTTCCCGGAGGTTCCGATCTGGCGGCAGCCAAGGCGGCTGAGGACCTCGAAGGGCTGGGCGCCGGTGAGGCGGCCGATGAGGCTGTACGCGTTGAGGCCGGGCGCGGGATAGCCGACGTCGGCGGGCCGCCGGGGGTCGGCGCCGGCCGGGGTGACCCACTGGGAGCCGTCGGCTGGCTGCCACCAGAAGCCGCTGGTGGAGACCTCGTCGTTCATGTGCGGGACGACGCGGACGACGTCGCCGGGACGCAGGCCCCGGGCATCCGAGGGGAAGGTGGTGCCCCGGCCACCGGACAGGTGCAGGGCGGCGGACTCGTCCGGGTCGAACCCGTGGGCGCAGCGGGTCTTCGCGGTGGTGGGGACCGGGCTGGGCTCGGCGTGGGCCGGCACGCTCTGCAGGAGGGTGGCCAGGACGGCCAGGAACAGGGCGGCGGCCAGGCCGCGGACCCTGCCGGGGCGGGTGTGACGGCTCATGACGACCACGGCGCTACGCCGGGTGCCGGTGTCAGGACGCTGCCCCGGGACGAAGCGGGAGCGTGGCCGGCCGGATCCGGCGGGGGCGGAAGGGACGGCGGCGCGGCACCGCAGCCAGAGCTTGTTCATGCTGTTCTCCTTGTCGGGTGATGGGCCCGCCGAGACCGGTCGCGCATGCTCGGCAGCACTTGGCTCAGCGGGATGTACGGGGAATCCGGGCCGGTTGGGGCGTCCGGATGTCCGGCGGGCAAGTCAGCGCCGTGCGGCGGGCAGGCGGCCGGACAATGCGCGGTGTGTGCTGCAGACGTCGGAGCGGTTGTGGCCCGGGTACGGCCTGAGCTGTACGGCGTGCCTGTCAGCGGCGGACGGGGCGGACGTAGGCGGTGACGCTGTTGGCGGCCGGCAGGGGGGCGTAGCGCACCACCGGACGGGTGGCCTCCAGGACCCGGCCGCTGCCGGCGTAGAGCTGGACGTGGCCGAGGCTGCGGGTGAAGACCAGGTCCCCAGGGCGCAGTTCGCTGCGGCGGATACGGGTGCCGGCGCCAACCTGGGCGTAGGTGGTGCGGGGCAGCCTCACGCCGGCGGAGCGCCAGGCGGCCTGGACCAGGCCGGAGCAGTCGTAGCCGCCCCGTCCGGTGCCGCCCCACACGTAGGGGGTGCCGATCCGGCTCCGGGCGAAGGCCACGGCGGCCCCGCCCCGGCCCGCGGCGCGGACGGAAGTCCCGCGGGTGGTTCCGGGCGTGATGTCGGCCTTCCTGGTGCCGGGGGCTGTGTTCGCGGCCGGCAGGCGGAGGTGGTGTCCGGCGTAGATGAGGGTGGAGCGGCCCAGGCGGTTGGCCTTCTGCAGGGCGGCGACGGTGGTTCCATGGCGCCGGGCCAGCGACCAGAGCGTGTCTCCGCGCTGCAGCACGACCGATCCGGCGGCCGGGCGAGTGACGGGTGGCTGCGACTGGTGGGCCGCTGACGTGGTGGCCGGCCGCGGGGAGGACAAGTGGTGCGCCACGGTGGGGCCGAGCAGCATGGCCAGCAGGCCGAGGGCCAGGACCGCGGCCAGCTTCGCCGCTGCGGCGACGGGGGTTCGGGTACGCATCGGGGCTTCTCCTTGGAGGGGAGCAGGGCAAGAAGGACGTCGGTCGGGCGGGCCAGGCACGGACGGCGTTCCGAGGCCTTCTGCGGCCGAAGGTCGGGCCGGTGGCCGGTTTTGGGCGTGGCGGGGCCGTGCCGCGGCGTGGCACACCGCGCGCCGGGAGGTGAGGAGAGGGATGTGCCGTCAGGGGACAGGCCCGGGGATGGGCCGCGCGCGGGCCTGCCCTGGACGGGGCGTCAGGCGCAGGTCAGGTAGAACTGGTCGCCGACCTTCTGCCGGTCGATCTCGGGAGAGTGGACCTGTACAGCCATCTCGCCCTGCACGACCTGGCCGGACTGGGTGCCCTGGAGCTGGACCTGGAAGGTCTCGTACTGGGTGTTGGGGGTGGTGAAGGTCATGCTGCCCGTGCGGGGCCGGTAGCCGCGGTCGGTCAGGCGCTCGTCGGGGTACCAGGTGTAGGTGATCGTCCCGGTGCGCCGGGCGGTCGCGGAGAAGGTGAACGTGATCGGCTTGGTGCAGTCCACGGTCTCGGAGCGGGGCTGGACGTAGACGGAGGTGCCCATCAGGATCGGCTCAGGCGGGTTCTTGGACTCGCCCGTGCCGTCCGAGGGGCCTTCCGAAGTCCCTCCGGAGGGCCCCCGGGAGCTGCCCTCCGACGTGCCGGGCGACGGCCCGCCCCCGGGACCCTCGGTGGTGCCGGCCGTCCTGCCGCCCGTGGGCCCGGTCGTGGTGCCGGCCGTCCTGCCGGTCGTGATCCCGGTGGTCGCGCCTTGCGTGGGCCCGCCCGACGTGCCGCCGGTCGGCCCGCTGCTGCTTCCTCCCGTGGCCCCGCCGGTCGGGCCGCCGGTGACCGTGCCGCCGGTCGGCCCCTGGTTGGTGCCCCCCGAGGCGCTGCCGCCCGACCAGGTGGGGACCGGCACGGTGGCTCCCCCGGTCGGCCCGGTCGTCGCACCGGCGGTCGCACCGCCGGTCGGGGAGCTGCTGCTGGGCGGATTGGCGCTGCCCCGCCATGACGGCGGGTTCAGGTTCAACAGCGCTCCCACGAGGGCGATGACCGCCGTCACCGCCGCCGTGGCGAGCATCACCCGAGCGGCCCGGGGGCGGGAGTCGCCCGCCTTCGGTGCCGGGTCGGGCACACGGACCTCGGCGGCCTCCCGGGCGCGCTGCCGGATCATCCCGGTCAGCGGGGCGGGCAACCAGCCCGGCCCCGGCTGGCCGGCGCGTTCACAGCACCAGTCGATCACCTGACGGGGGCTCGGGCGTTCGTCCGGATCCTTGGCCAGACACCACGCGACCAGTTCCCGCAGGTCCTCGGGCACCGGCTCCAGGTCGGGCTCGCCGTGCACGATCCGGAAGCCGATCTCCGACGGCTCGGTACCGAACGGCAGTCGGCCCGTCGAGGCGAAGGCCAGCAGCGCGCCGAGGGAGAAGACGTCGCACTCCGGCCCCACGTCTCCCTTCGTCAGTCGCTCAGGCGCCACGTAGCCGGGCGTGCCCATCAGCATCTGTGTACGGGTCAGGGTGGTGGCGTCCCGCGTGCGGGCGATGCCGAAGTCGATGACCTTCGGCCCGTCCTTGGCCACCAGCACGTTGCCCGGTTTCAGGTCGCGGTGCACCACCTCGGCGCCGTGGATGGCCGCCAGTGCCTCGGCGATCCCCGCGGCCAGCCGGATCACGGTGTCCACCGGCATCGGGCCCTGTTCGCTCACCATCTCCTGGAGCGAGGGCCCGGGCACGTACTCGGTGGCCAGCCACGGGTCGTCGGCGTCCGGGTCGGACGCCACCACCGCCGCGGTGAACATCCCGTGCACCCGGCGGGCCGCCGCGATCTCCTGCCGGAACCGGGCCCGGAACTCGGTGTTCCCGGACCGCGCACCGTCGATCACCTTGATGGCGACCTTGCGCCCCCCGAGGCTTTCCCCCAGGTAGACGCGCCCCATCGCGCCGGCCCCGAGGAACCGCAGCAGCCTGAAACCGCCCACCTCGCGCGGGTCGTTCGGGCCCAGCGGACGCAGCGTCTCCAGCCGCGTCCCCTCCCCGCCGGCGTCGATGCGCTCGCCGGCCGCGGGGCGCTCCTCGGCCGCGGACCGGGCCGCGTCCTGCGCGTCCTCCTCCTCCAGGTCCTGCTCGAGCCGGGCCTTCGTGGCCTCCCAGCGCCGGTCCCACTCCCGCACCGTCCGCTCGTTGCCGCCGCAGGCCCGCACGAACGCCAGCGCCACGTCCTTCGACGGCAGGTTGTCGCCGCCGGCCGCCGCGTTCAGAGTCGACCTGCCGTACCTCACCCGCTTCGACATCGCCTCGTACGAGGGACTCCCCGCGTCCTGCCGCAACTGGCGCAGTCCCGCGGCGAACTCCACGACCGGCCCCCCGCCCGGATCCAACGGCTGTTCCCGACGCCCCACCATCACTGCCTCCCCTGGCTCCGCGTACGGGCGACACCCCGCGCCGCGGTCGTTGCCACCGCGCCGACCGGCACCGGCGGCGCGAACTTGCTGACCACATGAATAGCGGTAAATCCGCCCCCGCGGACAGCAATCCGGCGTCCCGGGATATCCATGGATATCCAGACCGCTCCGCCGCAGGTCAGAGCCCTCCGGCGAAGCGGCTCCGGACAATCCACGGCGCGTGGGAAGCCTGTTGGCTCCAACAGATCCAACGACGGCCGTCTCCAACCGACACAGCAGAGTGCCCGCGGCCAGAGCGCTGGTCCGCGGGGCGTCAGTGCGCGATCACCCCCGCGGCGCGGTTGCCGGACGAGTCACCACAGCGGCGGCGCGCTGAGCGGAGCGCCCACGACGGGCTCCGGCCTCAGGGAACATCGGTCACCTATGAAACGGGCCAGCACGTCGGCTTGCTGGCGTGCTGGGCAACCGGTGCCACGAGGGACGGTCGGCTGCGATGCTCGGCAGACGATCCCGCCTTCCCCTTGGAGAGCCCGCGCTGCACCCGCCGGTGCCGGTGACCGCTGGGTTCGCCGAGCACGCGACCCGGCGGCTGTGCCTGCCCGGTGCGCCGCGGGGTGCACAGCCGGCAGCCGAACGCGGTCGGCTCCGCCATCGTCGCTGCCGCCCGCCACTGGCTCTGCGCCACGCCGGCCTCCTGGCCGCCGTCGTGCTGTCCGTGCCGTCGCGCCGCCGTTCGGCCGAGTTCGCCGCGTCCGTCCCATCGCCCGTTCCGTTGCCGGCCGCGGTTCTGCCGCCGGGCTCACGCCGCGAGCTACCGTGTCCGTGGCGTCCCGGCCGTTGCGCCGTCGTCCCGCTGTCGCCGGTCCGCCAGGCCGTCAGCCTGGCTGGCGACGTGGCCGTCGGCCTTGCCACACCTTTTGCTGCGGGTCTTGCCCAGGGCTGTTCCGTCTGCTCCGGGTATCGAGATACGGCTGCTGGCGGTAGCTGGTCTTCAGTGATCCGGTTGGTTGGTGAAGCGGGTGAGTTTCTCGGTGGTGCCGCGTGGCAGGTCGCGGAGGGTTGCTTGGGGGAGGGAGGCGATCAGGGCGCGGAGTTGGTCGGCGATATCCGGCATCGTGGTCCAGGCCGTGGCCGGGGCTTCGACGACTGCGAGCAGCAGGTCGCCTTCGTAGAAGTAGGCGTCCAGCAATGGTTTGTCGAGCAAGAGGTGTACGGCGAGCGGCAGGACGCAGGGCAGAGCCACATGCTGTGAGATCAGGGTGTGAAGGTCCGCCGGGTGGAGTTGGCCCAGTGGTATGGCCCTCAACCTGTGGACCTTGCGGACCAGGGGGGTGGCCTCGGGAGCCGGAGCGTTCCAGCGGGGCGGGTCGAGCTCATCGAGGCTGCGGTCGAGGTGTAGCAGGCGGTCCATGGACTCATTCTGCGCCTCATCGAACGCGGCCCTTGTGCGTCGGCGTTCCGTTTCACCAACGGCTGGTTCGTTCTCGCCGGGCCAGCCGGCGGCGCCGCTGCCGTCACCCGAGCGGCTTTGTGGGGTGGGCGGCGGGGCACCCGGCCTGCTTCGAGGCCTGTGGACCCGGGTCGGCTCGTGACTGCTCGGGTCCGGAAGGACCGGGGCCGGGCCGTGCCAGTCTCCGTGTCCGACGGCGTGGCACAGGAAGTGCTCGTCGCACGTCCGGTGGTGAAGCGAGCCAGCCCGCCGACCACCTCCAGTTCGGCTCGTCATCGTTGGGCGGCCGGACATGGCCAAGGGACGGGGCCGGGTAGGGTCAGCGGCAGCTCGTGCCGGTATGGAGTGTGCGCGTCAGGCCCGGTGCCAGCATGCTGGGGCAGTACCACCGGGCCGCTTCGCACTTGTCGACCAGCTCGGCCACGCTCCGCGGCCGGCGTCGTCCGCCTGCTGACGCGACCAGCGGCCGCCCCAGCGTAGCCGCCTCGTGGACGGCCGAATCGCCGACGAGCGCACCACATCTGTGACCGCCCGCGCCTGGAACCTCACACGCACCGGGCACCGGCACCCGCCCCTGCGCCGCTGGTTCGCCCTCCACGCACCACTGCGCCCCCGGAACAGATCGTCCAGCACCTGCCTGCACCGGGACTTTCCCGACCGGCCGGAGATGCACGTGGCCCACGAGACGATCCACCAGGCCCTCTACGTCCAGGGCCGGGGAGGACTGCGCCGGGACCTAGCGAAGGCCCTCCGCACCGGCCGGGCCCGCCGCAGGCCCCGCCGTCAGGCCCAGCAACGTCAGCCCCGCTTCCGCGAACCGATGGTCATGATCAGCGACCGACCTGCCGAGGCGGATGACCGGGCGGTACCCGGCCACTGGGAGGGCGACCTGATCATTGGCAAGGACGGAGCCTCCACCATCGGCACGCTCGTCGAACGCTCCACCCGCTACGTGATGCTCCTCCACCTGCCAGACGGCCGCAGCACCGAGCTGGTCCGCGACGCACTGGTGGAGGCCGTGACGGTTCTGCCGGTCCATCTCACGCGATCCCGGACCTGGGACCAGGGCAGCGAGATGGGACGGCACCACGAGTTCACCATCGCCACGGACGTCCCTGTCTACTTCTACGACCCGGCCAGCCCCTGGCAGCGCGGCTCGAACGAGAACACGAACGGCCTGCTCCGGCAGTACTTCCCAAGGGCACCGACCTGTCCGTCCACAGCCGCGAGCGCCTGAACGCCGTCGCTGCCGAACTGAACAACAGGCCCCGCAAGACGCTCGGCTGGGAGACGCCGGCCGAGCGCCTGTCTACACTGCTCAAGGCCCAATAGAGCCGGTCGTCGGGCTTGCCGTCGACACACGGCACAACCGCGACAGGGGGAGCGGTGAAAGTACCGGCGGAGCTGGTCGGCACTCGTGTCACGCGCACGGCCTTCGACCACCAGGTTCGGATCAGCTTCACCGATTACGCCCCAGACGGCCGCATCCGCGTCGATGGCGAGCTCGTCATCGAGACACCGTTCACCCTCACAGACACCTCGGGCCACCAGATCCTCCTGACGCCGGCCACCGGACCGTCCTTGGCGCCGCTGCTCGGCCTGTTCGCCAAGTCCGTCACCGAAGCCGAGGTCACCGGGCAAGGCACCCTGTCTCTCGGCTTCGATGACGGCACTCGGCTCAGCGTCGAACCAGACCCCGACCACGAGTCGTGGAACCTCACCGGCTCGGGAATCGATCCCGTCCTGGTCGGCCCGGGCGGCGAAACCGACTGGCAACACTGATCACCGCCGCAACCGACACCGTTGCGGCACTCAACCCGTGTTGCGACGACTGCTGGAATCCGCCGTGTAGCGGAGGGGGCGTCACCGTAGCGCGGTCTGCACGCCACCCTGCCACGCGCGCTTCCGTCCGACGTCACCGTCCTGATCACGCGCGGCCAGCACCAGCGCCCCAGCACCAGACGCCGTGCTGGGGTATGTCCAATGAAGTGCGCCGCCAGGCAAGATGATCATCGAGGGGCCTCGTAGAGCGCGCTCAGGGGGCCTTCCGCGCCTATGGTGTGCGTCAGATGATCCAGGTCTTCACTTCAGCAGCGGTGTCGCGTGGTCAGACGACCATCGGTGACGGCGGCGACCAGCTCGGCCGCGTCGCTGGTGGTGACCTTGATCTGCTGGCCGCTGACCTGGAGGTAGGCTGCGGCGACCATCGCGGCGTACAGCTCGTTGCTGTGCTCGAGCGCGGGCACGCGGGCCAGGCAGTGCAGGAGAGCAGCGGCCGCCGCTGGCCCGTCGGCCCAGCGCCGTCGGCTTGCGGGCGACGTTGTGCCTCCGGTCGGTCGCTGCCCTGCGCGCTGTGCGTTCCATGCCAGGTCTCGGTCCCGTCAGGGCAGCCGATGCTGATTACCCCGCTTCGCGGTCCTCCGCGTCCTTCGAATCATACCGACGGGACTACCAGCGCGCGGTAGCGTGAGGGATATGGTGGCAAGCAGACTCCTGGCGTTCGCCGACGCTCTGGTGCTTCTCGGTGCCGAGCCGCCGCGGCTAGCGGCGTTGGATCGGGCGCTCGGTGGGGCGTTGAATTTGGCGACCGCCGGGGTCAGCGGCACGGTGATCGGCATGGCCGACGCCCACGGACGCCTCCTCGGCCTCGGACGCGACGCGATCCGAGGCGTCGGCGCCCGTCTGGACCGTACCCAGGGGCGTGCGGAGCGGACCGATGTGCTGCGCGCGGCGCACACCGTCATCGTCGTGGTGGCCTTCTTCGAGGCGATGGAGGAGTTGGAGCTTCCGTTCACCCTCGCCGAGGTGCGGTTGACCCGGGACGAGCAACTCGCCCTCGCGCGAGGCGAATCGGGCTCGACCTCGCAGACGCCGGATCTGGTGTCGCTGCTGCTCGCCACGGACCTGCCCTGCCCGGCACCGCACATACCGGCCTCGGCACTCACCGCGATGCTGCTCGCGAGTTACGCGGACTACGCCCGCAGGTTCTACGCCTTCCTCGAAGGCCTTGCTCTTTGGGAGCACATGGATGCGTCGCGGCGCCTTCGGGCCCAGGCGGCTCTCGTGGATGACCTGCCGCGCGCAGCGCACGACCGATACCAGAGCCTGTACGTCGAGCTCGCCAAGGAGGCACCCGAATTCGGTTTCTGGGTCACACATGTGGCGCAGCAGGCAATCCACACAGACGTCGGCCGTGCCCTGTCCGGCATCGAGACTCTCCTCACCCGCACCACCGAGGCGCTGCGCCCGCCGGTCGACGTGGCCTCCGCGCTGGCGCGCGCTCACCGGGCGGCGCTCGCGCACCCTGTGCTGGACGCCGCGTCGGCGCCCGACGGCATTAGGATTCCCACCCTTCAGGACCTCTACCTCGACCCGGACTTCCGCGTCAGTGCCGTTTCCGGGCAGGCCGCACCAGCCGACCACGAGTGGTGGGGGCGACTGCCCCTCCGCCGAGACCTCACGCTCTACCTGGCCGGGGCCCTCACCTCTCCTCAGCTCGCCGAGGCGCCCCTGCTGATCCTGGGCCAGCCCGGTGCCGGTAAATCCGTCCTCACCAGGGTGCTCGCCGCACGGCTCCCCTCGGTCGGTTTTCTCCCCGTGCGCGTGCGGCTGCGGGACGTCCGGGTGGAGGACGAACTGCAGGACCAGATCGAACAGGCGATCCGCGCCTCCACCGGCGAACGGGTCAGCTGGCCGGAACTGGTGCGCGCCGCAGGCGGCAGTACTCCTGTTCTGCTCCTGGACGGCTTCGACGAGTTGCTGCAGACGACCGGCGTCCACCAAACCAACTTCCTGGAGCGCGTGTCCCAGTTCCAGCGGCGTGAGGCGGATCAGGGGCGGCCCGTGCTAGCCCTGGTGACGAGCCGGACCTCCGTGGCCGACCGCGCCCGATACCCCACTGGCATGGTCGTCCTGCGCCTGGAGCCCTTCCGCGCCGAGCAGATCACCACCTGGCTGGCCGTGTGGAACGAGGCCAACATGGCCGGACTCTCGGCGCACGGTCGCGGCCCGCTCACTTGGCAGCACCTCGAACGGCACGCCGAACTCGCCTCTCAGCCGCTGCTGCTGACGATGCTCGCGCTATACGACGCAGCCGAGGGTGCTCTGCGGCGCACCGTCGACGACTTCGACGTCACCGAGTTGTACGAGCAGTTGTTGTCCTCCTTCGCCCGGCGCGAGGTCGGCAAGACAACACTTCACGCCGTCTCCGACGAGGACACGGCCGCCCTCGTCGAGCAAGAACTGCAGCGCCTGTCGCTCGTAGCCTTCGCCCAGCTGAACCGGGGTCGCCAGTGGGTGTCGGCCGACGAACTCGAGCAGGACCTCACCGCCGTACTGGGCAGGCAGCCGGTACGGCCATCGGGCTTCCGCACCCCGCTCACCGCCGCCGAAACGGCGCTCGGCCGCTTCTTCTTCGTCCAGCGAGCCCAGTCAGTGCGGGACGGCCAGGTACTCGCCACCTACGAGTTCCTGCACGCGACCTTCGGCGAGTATCTGGCCGTACGCCTCACCCTGCACCTGCTCACCGACCTGCTCGCCCCCCGCCCCGCGCTCTCTCTCGGGGACACCCGCATCGACGACGACCTCGCCTACGCACTGCTTTCCTACACCTCCCTGGCGTCCCGGCAGATGCTGCGCTTCGCGCGTTCGATGACGGGCAGGCTGTCCATGGCGGAACGGCGCCGGCTGACTCGGACCCTCATCCAGGTCCTAACCCAGCACACGACGCGCACCGGCGACCAGCACCCGGCCTACCGGCCCGCCCTGCTGCGCACGACGACCCGCCACGGCCTGTACGGTTCCAACCTCGTGCTCTTGACGGTGCTCCTCGCCGAGCGCTGCTCCGCCGCCGAGCTGTTCCCGGGCTCCGCGGACCCGCCAGGTGCCTGGCACCGGCACTGCCTGCTGTGGCGCTCGGCGATGAACGAGAGCCAATGGACGGACTTCGCTCTGTCCCTCGACGTGCATCACACGTGGGAGGGCGAGGGCCGGGCCTTGGAGATATCGCTTCGCTCCGAGCCAGGCATCCCACCACAGCCCCTCGACATGAACTGGCACTTCCGCTACCCCCGAGGCAGCGGAGGCCCAGGCTGGTCACGGTCGTACTGGGACGAGCTGTGGCACAAAACGACCGTGTCCGGCGGAACCAATGACTCGGTGATGCGGCATGCCCTGGACCCGGTATTCCGGTGGCTCGGCCAGGCCGTGACCATGTTCAGTCCGCTCGACGGTGCTCCGGCCTCGTCGCTCGCCCACGACCTGCTCGAACTGCTGCTGGCCGACCGCACGACCATGAGCGACAGGGAACTCGGCGATCTCTACGACCGGGCGCTCCAGGGAACGCGGCTGCTGATGGACATGCGCCACCCCCACCTCGTGTCGGCCGTGCACGCCCTTCTCACGGCCTTCGGCCAGGACAGGGGACGAGTCCCCGGCGACGCACACGACGACGTCCTCCAGTTTCTAGCACAGCTCGTCCGGCTCATGTTTGGTGACAGCGAGAGGGCACACCCATTGCCGGTGACCGTCTTAGATGCACTGTCCCATGCGCTGGCATCCCACCGACCCTTGGTGCACGCCCTCATATCGGTGGAAGAGCGGGCCCTGATCGCGCGCCACCATGATCCGGCCACCGGCCCACCGGAGTAAGCAGGCGGGCCGACGGCCGGCGAGGCTGTCGGTCGGCGACCTCGGTTGCTTCGCCCGCCCGAAGCCGATTTTCCGCCCCGCATGTGCTGGGCAGCATGACATCCAGCCGGGGAGCGCGGCACACGAAGACAGAAACGACCCTGAATAGCGCCGGCACCAGAGCGCCTCGCCCGACCCAGGGACCTCGCCGTGTGGCTCCCCGACGGGCGCACCGCGCTCCCCCAGGCACCGCCGAGAATGACCGCTCGCTGTTCACCTCCCCGCCTGCCGGGGGGTGTCGAGACGGCGGGCGATCTACGGCAGGCTCTGTCAGGCGTCGCAGGAGGCGGAGGAACCCGCTGGCCCCTAGCTGCAGCCCAGGCGAAGGTGGGGCTGTGTCCGTGACCGGTCACGCTGCCTGTCGTGGGCTGCGGCTGGGCCTTCGATGCTCAAACCATTGGAGTGGGTGTGGTTGCGCGGTAGGTACGTCCTTTGTACGCCGTTGGTGCGCCTCATGCCCAGTGGATGCCGAGTGTGGTGTGGGGGGTGATAGGGCTCTGGGCCGAGCTAGCACGGTTTGGTGATGGGCATCCGGGGTTTCAGTTTTTTGCGTTGAGCTGCTGTTTTGCCCTGACGCGTGTCATCAGGCCGTCGTTCACCGGATCTGGAATATAGGCGGAAGAGGGAAACCAGGCGCGCGCCAGCGGAGTTCCGCTCGCGCTCTGATACGGGACGGGCGCTCGGACAAGCGCCCATACAGTCACCACCGAACCTATGTAGGCGTAGAGCTGTCCCTCACGTCCTGTCACTGCGTCCGCTGTCGCCGTCCACCACGATGAAAGGAACGCTCGTGCAGCTCCTCGCCCGTAGATCCGTGACCCCGACGATCACGGACACCCCCAGCGTCATCGGCACCGCCGACGCCGGTTCGGCACGTTGACGGCCGGTCTGGCCGGCATGGCGGCCATTGCCGGGCTCGCCACCTCGCTGTCACCGGACGCCAGTGCCGCGAGGAACCCCCACGAGCGCGGCCCCGTTCCCACCCAGGCGAGCATCGAGGCGGCAAGTGGCCCATACGCCGTCTCGCGCGCCTCGGTCCCCTCGTTCTCCGTCACTGGGTTCGGCGGCGGCACCATCTACTACCCGACCACCACCGACGAGGGCACCTTCGGAGCGGTGGCCGTCTCCCCTGGCTACACCACCGCACGGCAATCCTCGATCGCCTGGCTCGGCCCGCGCCTGGCCTCTCAAGGCTTCGTCGTCTTCACCATCGACACCACCAGCACCTATGACCAGCCGGCTGCCCGTGGCCGCCAGTTGCTGGCGGCGCTGCATTACCTGACGCAGCGTAGTAGCGTCCGCGACCGGGTCGACGCCACCCGGCTCGGCGTGATGGGTCACTCGATGGGCGGCGGTGGAACGCTGGAGGCTGCCAAGAGTCGGCCGTCCTTGAAGGCCGCGATCCCACTGACCGGATGGAACCTCGACAAGACGTGGCCCGAGCTGCGGACCCCGACGCTGGTCATTGGAGCGGACGGCGACACCATAGCCCCGGTGTCCTCACACTCGAAGCCGATCTACCAGGGCCTGCCGCCCTCGCTGGACCGCGCCTACCTTGAGCTGAACGGCGCCACGCACCTCACGCCCAACCTCTCCGACACCGCCATCGCCAAGTACAGCATCGCCTGGCTCAAGCGCTTCATCGACGGCGACACCCGCTACGAGCAGTTCCTGTGCCCACTGCCGCGCCCGAGCCTGGCCATCCAGGAGTACCGCGGCAACTGCCCGCACGTCTCCTGAAGCCCCTGCTCGCCGGCCCCCTTCCGGCTCAGCCGGAAGGGAACCGCCGGGCTGACGGAGCGCCTACCCGGGCGCCGCTCCACAGGTTGCTAAAAGCGCGTTGCGGTGGACACCGGACTCACCTCCCGGCTGTGGGCGGGGGAGGCGGGACGAGGCCCGGGTATGCCGGTCACGACAGCCGCCGCCCGCCCTCTGGCGGTCGGTGGCGAAAGGAGTAGACCTTCGGGATTCCCATGTGGGCGAGGATCTTGCCCCTCGTCGCCCCCGGGATCACCTCGAATCGGTGCTGCATGTCCGCCAGCTCGTTCGGCGTGATGCCGAGTTTCTCGGCAATTCCGGGCCGGGCTTCCTGGATGTAGAGCTCTTGCTGACTGCCCGCCAGTTCAGGCCCGTCTCCTTGGCGACCTCGGTCAGGCTCATCGCTCCGGACTCGACCAGGCCACGAAAACGCCGTGGTTCCAGCCTTCGCTGCGGATCCAGGACCACGGTCACCCCATCTCTGCGACCTCGACCGACAGGTTCTGGGCTCTGTAGGTGCGCTCCGCAATCCAGCCTGCCATCGCCCGCACGCCGACGCCGATGGCGCGCTCATCAGGGGAGAAGTCGGGGTAATGCGGATAGCTCGTGGTGATAGATGTGCCAGGTGCACGGACACCGAGAAAGGTGTATGTACCGGGGATCCGGTTCAAGAAGAGGGCGAAGTCCTCGCCACTGAAGGGCGGGAAGGCGGCGCAGAGCTGGGTGACCATGTCCTGGCCGACGGTGCGGCGCAGGTGGTGGGCGAGGAGGCGGGCGTCGCGTTCTGAACAGACCATGGCCGGGAAAGGCTCAGCGGGGAAGCTCACCCCGGCCCCCGCATATGGCATGGCCACTCGACGAATGCTTTCGCGCACCTCCACGTACCGCTCCTGCGGCCAGCAGCGATAGGACACACTCACCTTGGCCTCCTGCGCCGCTGCCCGCACGGCTACGAACCGGGCCAGCGGCCCGTTGGGCGTCTGGGCCTCAGCGACGATCCGCTCCAGGTCCGCTGGTGTCTCTGGCAGATCCACGGTTGCGAGTGCGCCGATATCGACGGCCAAGCGCCGCGCGGCATCGAGTGCGTCCGGCCCGGAGAGGGTCACCTCCGCCTTGTCCTGGCCTGGCATCCCATAGCCCGGAGTCACGGCGAACTGGCCGACTGGGAACGGCCCGCAGTGCAGCGCATGGACTTCCTCGACGTACTCGCGCTCCAGCACACCTGAGTCGATCAGTGCGCGGGCGCCGGACAGCGTCTCCTCGGCAGGCTGGAAAAGGAAGACCACTGTTCCGCGCAATTGCTGCCGCAGCCGCGCCAGGACCCGCGCGACGCCGATACTCACCGTGGTGTGGATGTCGTGTCCGCATAGATGGGCCGGCGCGGGACCTCCTCCAACAATGTCTTTGGGCGGAACCGCGTCCATGTCCGCCCGGTAGGCAACGGTCCGGCCTGGACGCGAGCCCTGCAGGACCCCGACGACCCCGTGGCCGCCCACTCCGGTGGTGACAGCCAGCCCCGCCGCCCGCAGCTCCCGGGCCACCACAGCGGCCGTGCGCTGTTCCTGCCCCGGGGTCTCAGGGTGCCGATGGATGTCCCGCCGCAGCTGAATCAGCACACGGTCCAGACGCGCCGCCTCGGCGGCCACCGCCGCCTGCTTCACCGGCCCTCTCCACCCACCCGCGACGGCCTTCCCCATGCCTCCCCACACCATTCCCGCACCGGCCGCCGCTGTGCTGGCCAGTAACGTGCGGCGCGCGAGCGCGTGCTCTATTGGACGATTCACTGTTACCCCTTGACTCAAGTCGTCTTCTGGGACACACGATCGCCGCGCACCTATGTCATTGCCCATCCGGTGAGCCACCCCTTGGCGGTGGGGATAGCCATACCAAGGGACATCGCCGCGTTGAGGTTGACCAGAGCCGGGTTCAGAAACACGTACTCAGAGGTCGTTTTCACCTACCTCAGCTCGTTATCTGATGTTTCGTGGATGGCGGGATCGTGGTGCGGAAGAGGAGGCAGCTGTGGCTGTGGTCGATGGGGCTGGAGGGGTGATAGCTGGGGCGAGGGGTGGTTCGTTCCTGTCTCATCCCGGGATGCCCGGCTTTCAAAACTGTGTGCTTCCGTCGTCATCGCTGCACGCCTGGGCGCACTCGGTCTCCGGCAGTACGCCGGATGCATGGCGAAGCGACGTCCGTATCCGAGTGATCTGTCCGATGCCCGCTGGGAGTTGATCGAGCCGGTGTTGGCGGCCTGGCGTTTCGAGCGCCGGGGCAGGGCCCTGGACTTCGGCCGGCCGCCTGAGCATGACCTGCGCGACATCATGGACGCGATCTTGTACGTGGATCGCACCGGCGTTCAGTGGCGCTACCTTCCGCACGATTTCCCGCACTGGAACACGGTCTACGGCTACTTCGCCAAATGGGCCGACGAGGCGTGTTCGCCCAGCTCAACGGCCTGCTCAGGCAGCAGCTGCGTGAGAAGGAAGGCCGGAACGGCGAGCCTTCCGCGTGCGTGATCGACGCCCAGAGCGTCAAGACCTCCACCAGCGTTCCCGCCACCGGCAAGGGCGTCGACGCGGGCAAGAAGATCGTCGGCAGGAAACGGAGCATCGTCACCGACACGCTCGGCCTTCTCCTCGCCGTGCTGGTGACCGCGGCCAGCGTGCAGGACTCCGTTGCCGGCACCACGCTGCTCGACCAGGTCGCCGCCGACCACCCGGGCATCCGCAAGGTGTGGGTCGATGGCGGCTACCGACAGCACCTCGTCGAACATGCCGCCACCCTCGGCATCGACATGGAGATCACCGCCCGCAAGCCCGGCACCAGGGGCTTCACCCCGATCCCGAAACGGTGGGCGGTCGAGCGGACCTACGGCTGGCTCATGCTCCACCGCCGACTGGCCCGCGACTACGAAACCCTGCCCACCCGCTCCGAAGCCGTCATCCACATCGCGATGACCGACCTCATGGCTCGCCGCCTCACCAGCGAGAACACCATCTCCTGGCGCGATCCGAGAAAGACCACAGAACAGCCCATCCCAGGATGAAACATCGGACGAAAACGACCTCTCACCGTCACGCGGGCTGACGGCACAGCGCTGGCGGATCCCTGCCCCGCGGCTCCCGCTGGAGCCAGGCGCACCGTGTCGCGCCTGGACCACCTCGCCCGGTGGCACACGCTGCGCAGGCTCGGCAATCCCCTTACCCGCCTTCCGGGATCGGTCTCGGCGGAACTCCTCACGGCACTCCCGGGGGAATCCCCACCGGGCCCGGTACCCGCGCACCCCTGACGCCAGCGGTAGACGGCGCCGTCCACCTGCCCTACCCCTCGGCCCACCAGACACCCACGTATACTTGCACAACCTGGGCAACCGGCCGCTGTTCGTCGCGCTGCTGAACCTGACCGACCGCTATCGCTGTCATGCCGGTCTCTTCCCTGGCGACCACATTCCGGCGGGCGGAACCGCGGTCGCCCACGGAGGCCAGCCGGTGAGCGTGTCGATCCCCCGAGAACAGCTCTCCCGTGTCGATCCCGAAGTCCGTGACTGGCTCGCGGTGGTGGCTGCCGAACGCCGGTTCTCCAGTGACGCCTTCGAGCTTCCCGCCCTCGACGGCGCACACCCTTCCGTCCGCGTAATGGGCGGAAGAATCCTGGAATCCCTGGCGCTGCGCCGTGACTTTGGCGACGCGCCGCAACGAGGTCTACGAATGGGCGACCTCGATCCTCGAAGTCCGCACCCACCTGCCGAGAAACCCCCCGATGCATAGGCGACAGGCCCCCAGGGCGTATGCCGACCGCAGGCTCGCCCGCCTGCTGAGATCGTAGATGCCGGGCTGTGTCGGCCTTGAAGGGACTTGTCGCGGTGCTGCTGGGAGGGCGGCGAGTCACCGTCGAAGGGTGCTCACGCGAGAATCACGGGTGCGCGACAGCAGTGACCCGGTTGTCCCTGGGGGAGCCAACAGGGACAACCGGGACTGATCAATGACGAGGCGTGCCGGGTCTGCCCAGCCGGGGGTCAGCTGGACAGGACCCTGATGTCGTCGATGGCCATGTGTGCGGGTGCCCCGACGCCCCAGAAGCCGGCGAAGGCGGTGACCGTGGTGTGGTCGCCGGAGTTGAAGGGCACACTGATCTGCCCGTAGCAGGTGGGCGTGGTCGGCGGGCACCAGCCTGGTGCGGGGCCGAAGTGGCGTTCGACGGGCGCCCGGACGCCGGGCTTGCGGACTCCGAAGAAGGCCGTGTTGACGTTGCTCGAGGTGCGGAAGAACCCGGTGATCACGTAGTCGGTGTGGGGGCGTACCGGGATGGGTTGGGACAGGGCGTTCCACACGCGGGTGCCGGGCGAGCTCAGAACGGCGGACTTGCCGCCGGAGTTGGCCCCAGCGGGAGAGGTGGAGATGACCTTGAAGTCGGGACCTTCCACGTTCCAGGGCTGGGAGACGCCGGAGGTGTGCTGGCTCTCGAATCCGCCGTCCTGCAGGGGATTGCGGTAGAGCTGGACGTCGACGTTCCAGGCGCCGAAGTTGTCCCAGTCCTGGGGGTCGTTGATCCGCAGGTCCAGCTTCCCGGAGGCCCCGACCTGGCGGCAGCCAAGACGGTTGAGGACCTCGAAGGGCTGGGCGCCGGTGAGGCGGCCGATGAGGCTGTACGTGTTCAGGCCGGGCGCCGGGTAGCCGGCGGGAGCGGGCTGCCGAGGGTCGGTGCCGGCGGGCGTGACCCAGTTGGAGCCGTCGGCGGGCTGCCACCAGAAGCCGGTGGTGGAGACCTCGTCGTTCATGCGCGGGACGATGCGGATGACGTCGCCGGGGCGCAGGCCCCGGGCGTCCGGGGGGAAGGTGGTGCCCCGGCCACCGGACAGGTGCAGGGCGGTGGACTCGTCCGGGTCGAACCCGTGGGCGCAGCGGGCCACCGCGGTGGTGGGGACCGGGCTGGGCCCGGCATGGGCCGGCACGCTGTGCAGGAGGGTGGCCAGGGCAGCCAGGAACAGGGTCACGGCCAGGCGGCGGGTCGTGCCGGGGCGGCTGTGGAGGCTCATGACGGCCGGTGCACCGCGTCGGCTACGGTTGCCGGGGCGCGGACGGGGCATGGCACGGGTTGCTGGCTGGCCGGATCCGGCCGGAGCGAGACGGATGGCGGCGCGGCAGCGCTGCCGGAACTTGTTCAATGGGGTTCTCCTCGTGTGCTGATGTCGGTGCGGCGTCACCGGCATCCGGCGGCGCCGGATGCCCGGACGTCTGGCGAGCGGGTCAGAGCCGTTCGGCAGGAAGGCGACAGGACAATCGCTCCGTGCTCGTTGAGGTATCGGAACGGTGCGCGGCGCGGGTCGGGATGATGTCGGCCCGCTGTGCGGGCGTTCCCTCAGCGGCGGGCGGGGCGGAGGTAGGCGGTGACGCTGTAGGAAGCGGGCAGGGGCGCGTAGCGCACTACGGGACGGGTGGCCTCGAGGATCCGGCCGCCGCCGGCGTACATCTGGACGTGGCCGAGGCGGTGGGTGAAGACCAGGTCCCCCGGGCGCAGGTCGGCGCGGCGGATACGGGTGCCGGCGTGGACCTGCTCGTAGGTGGTGCGGGGCAGCGTCACACCGGCGGAGCGCCAGGCCGCCTGGACGAGGCCGGAGCAGTCGTAACCGCCCCTGCCTGTGCCACCCCACAGGTAGGGGGTGCCGAGCCGGTTCCGTACGAAGGCCACGGCGGCTCGGCCCGGGCCCGCGGCGCGGGCGGACGGCCCGCGGGTGTCGCTGCTGTTCCCGGGCGTGGTGCCCGCCGCCGTCGAGGGGGGGCGCAGTATCGCCGGCCGGGAGGCGGAGCCGGTGTCCGGCGTGGATGAGGGTGGAACGGCCGAGGCGGTTGGCCTACTGCAGGGCGGCGACGGTGGTTCGGTTGGGGATGCACGGGAGCTTTTGCTTGGTTACGTCGACGCTCTGAACGCGGTCGACGAGGCCGTGAAGGCGACGATGCCCTCGCTTGAGCGACTCGCAGATGTCCTCGGCCTGGTCCACTCGCGCCGGATCAGCCGGAGCGGGCAGGTCGGCACCTACTCATACACGGTTCATGGGGCAGGGTGCCGCTTCGTCAGCGACAACGGCACAGAGGCCGATGTCGACTTCGAAGCTGACGGGAGCGAAATCTTCGACCTCTGGCGCCTGCGCTGGCACGGGCTGAGCCTGCCGGAGGCTCTTGACGTCACAGATCAGGACCTGCGGACCGCGGTGCGGTCCCTGCAACCGCCTCTGACCGAGGTACGACCGGGGTGGTTCG
Organism: Streptomyces sp. NPDC016309; assembly: GCF_043077235.1. Lineage (NCBI taxonomy): Bacteria > Bacillati > Actinomycetota > Actinomycetes > Kitasatosporales > Streptomycetaceae > Streptomyces > Streptomyces sp. NPDC016309. The sequence goes on from NZ_JBIBSG010000002.1 coordinate 665,040, forward strand.
GCGTCACCGACTGATCGCTTCAGGATGAGGTGCGCAGGCGGCGCAGACGTATGAGGCTGCAGGCCAGTTCCAGCAGGCCCTGATGGAGATCGGCGCGTCGCTCATAGCGGGTGCGGAGCTGTTTGAACTGGTGCAGCCAGGCGAAGGCGCGCTCGACCACCCAGCGCACTTTGCCCAGTCCGGACCCGTGAGCGACACCGCGTCGCGCGATCAACGGCTTGATGCCCCGCTTCCACAGCAGGCGGCGGTACTTGTCGAAGTCGTAGGCCCCGGTCGGCATACAGGCGCCGGGCCTTGCGGCGGGGACGTCCGCGCAGACCCCGGATCGGCGGGACGGCGTCGAGCAGGGGGAGGAGGACTTGATGCCGGTTGCCGCCGGTGAGGGTGACAGCGAGCGGGGTTCCCTGGCGGTCGACGATCAGATGGTGCTTGCAGCCGGGGCGGGCGCGGTCGACAGGTGAGGGGCCGACGTGATCCCCCCTTTGAGAGCCCGGACGTGCGACCCGTCCACGGAGCAGTCGTCCAGGTCCAGCAGACCTGCACGGCGGCGCTCGGTCAGTGGTCACCGGTCGCCGTGCCGGTCGGGTTCCGTGCCCGGGCGTTGCCACTCATTTGGGCTACGTGTCCGTGCCGGACTCTGTGGCCACCCCTAGCGTAAAGATCCAGGTTGTCCTTTGGGCCGGGAAGGAGGCGCTGTGCACCGCCGTACTGTCGCTGCCGGAATAGTCGTAGCAGCGGTGGCGATCGCCCCGCTGTCTGGCGTGGCTCACGCCCAGGACCTCGACTGCCGAGATTTCATTTATCAGGAAGACGCCCAAGCGGTCTTCGACAGCGATCCCAGCGATCCGAACCGTCTCGACGAGGACAGAGGCGTCGACGATGGCATCGCGTGCGAGGTCCTGCCCCGGCGCTCGGCCGCTACTGGTGATCGACCCATGCGACGCCCCACCGCCACGCCGACGGGAGGGGCGCGGGGAGGACTCGGCGGCTCCTCCGCAGCCCCACCCAGTAACTGGGAGACGGGAATCGGCATCGGCCTCGCCACAGTTGCCGTGGCCACCGCTGGCTACACCGTGCTCCGTCTCCGTCGCCGTGCCTAACCCCGGCTGATGGCATGACCACCTCGGTGCTTTCCACCCCGCGGGAGAGCCTATGACGTTGCCGGGCAGCTGATGGACGGGTCCGTCTCTCCAGGCCCCGGCAGGTCGCTGTGGCGCGCTGGCGCGCTGTTCTGTGGCTCCCTCGCCGTTCCCCGCGTCCTGCGGCTCCATCGGGGCGAGCGGTGCGGTGACGGTGTTTTCGGGCATGACAGCTCCTGACGTTCGGACCGCCGCGTGGGTCACGGCGACGTCCTCGACAGGCTCCGCCGGTCGGCCGGTGGACAGAGGACAGAGAACTCCCCCCCTCGAACCGGACGAATCAGGGCTGCAAGGGTCAAACCCCGCCCCCTTGTCCGGCCTGGTCGGCCCGACCACGAACCCGACCACGAACCCTCGTCCACCTCTGCTACCGCCCCAACCACCGCCGGTGCCACAGGCACGGCATGCCAGTCGGTGCCCGACGCCGGCGCCACAACGGCAGGCGCAGCTTCAGCGGCGCGGCCCCTGATTCCTCGGCCGCGATACTCCCTTCACGTACGGTGTGCCGCGTCTCCGGGTCCATGTGCGTGCGCCGGGCCGATGCCGTCGGCGTCCACTGTCGGCCACCGGGCGAGGCTGTGTCTGGTTCGTGCCAGAAGTCCGTACACCACGCGTTCCAGAGGCCTGTCCGTTCCCAGCAGCCGGTTGCAGTGCAGGTGCGCCAACGACGCCGCTACGCCGCTGCCCGGCGCAGACCACTCGGCGGGCCGGGAGACCGGCGTGACCAGGGACGTGATCGCCCGCCGACGTCGCTGAAGGCTGTGCCGGACCTCCTCCGGAGGAGAACCGCCGTCGAGAAGCACGCGGAGGGTGGCGCCGGACTCCCTGAAGGGCGCTGCCGACGCGGTGCGCTCACCGGCCATGGCGGTGGACAGAGCCTCTCGGTCGGCCGCCGCCAGCCCCAGCGCGGCCAGGAGATCGTCCACCGTGGCCACCGCGAGCAGAGTGCGGTCGAGCGGCACCCGGCCTCGTACGACATCACGTACCAGGGAGAGCACCATCGTGCTGTCGGCGGTGAACACTCCTTCGGCCAGGCCCATGCCCCGTACTCCTCCGAACCTCTCGATCTCCCGGTCGTAGGTGTCGAACACGAGCCGTTCCACGGCTCCTGAGGCAAGGTCCGCGCGCAGCGCGCGGGTGACGTCGGTGGCCAGCTCGGACCAGTGTTCGCCGGGCTTCAGCTTGAATCGGAGCCTGAGGTGGTGGAGGGGATCCGCGAAACGCAGGAAGTGCCACTCGGTGCTCCTGCCGGTGGCCGACACCTGTTGCACCAGGTCGTGGATCGGCCCGGCGAGGAGGTCGTCCTGATTGACGGTCGGCGCGTAGATCTTCGCGAACACCCACCGCGAACCCGGTTCGGCGAGCCGCGTTCGCCGGTCGACGGGGGAGTACCGGCTGCTCGCCCGGTCGTCGTTCCTCTTGGTGCGCGGGCCTTTCCCCCGGGCGAGGGCGACGGGGATGACGATCTCGGCGGCATGGTTCCCGGCCGGGCCGGGGAGCCATGCCTGTTCGGGGTCGGGGTAGCGCTCGTGGAGCGAGACATGGCTGGATCGCCGGAGGGCGCGGCGGAGCTCCTCCATGTCGTCCGCGGAGTCCAGGTCCACGGTGACGCGGTGGTCGCCCTCCGCGAGGTAGACCAGGTCGGGCACCTGCCACAGCTGTCGGAATTCCGTGAAGGCGCTTCGGAAGTACTTGGGTTCCGCCGGCCGCATCGCTTGTCGGTCCAGCCGCCAGCGGGCGGGCGTGAGAACGATGCGTCCGCGCTCCAGCCGTGGCAGGAAGGGGAGTTGGGCGGCGGCACCCCAATCGAACTGTTGGAGCCGCTGGGTCTCGTCGATCTGGCGCAGGAAGCGGACCACACGAGGAGCGACCGACGGGTTGAGCATGTGGGGTGAGTGGAAGCGTACGTGTTGGCCGGTTACGGACCATCGGACGACGAGGGCGTCGTCCTCCAGGGAAACCGTGAGGTCGGCGAGGCGGAGAGCAGGCGGGTCGGTCGCCTGCGTCCCGACACCGACCGGGAGCACATGGTCGTGCACAGGAGGGCAGAGGGCCACGTTGGCGGAACGAGGCCGCAGAGGCTGGTACACGATGTCGGCGTCGATGACATCGTGGGCCGGTGCGTCGCCCGCGGATCGCAGCGACCTGATCAGGCCTGGTGCCTCGTCTCCGAGGAGGAAGGCGAAGCGCCCCAGGGTGCAGCCGGCTTCCCGCGCCCCCACGATCGGTGAGACGACGATCCGGAAGGCGCCGGAGTCGATGTCCGCCGAAGAGGACGCTGCCACCGCGACCACCAGCTCCAGCGTTTCGGGCAGGCGCCGAGGATCCGGTTGCCGTTCGATCCGCGCCAGCGTTCGGTCGTCGAGCGCCACGGTCCGGCTGCCCGTCCGGAGGGCTTCGGCCGCCAGCACGAGCAGCGTCTCGTCCCGCTCGGCCCGGGTGGACGATTCGTCCGCGGGCAGGGCGGAGTTGGTGTCCTCCGGAAGCCCGAGCCCTGTGTAGGGATTGATCACTTCCAGTAGGGGCACCTGGCGCCGGGTTCCGTAGCGGGTGTGAAAGGCCGCTCGGTAGGTGACCGCGTCGGGCGGCCGGTCCGGCTGTGAGGACGTGCGCAGCAGCAGTTCCACCGCCCTCGCGGCTTCCCGTCCGACGGTCCGGTCGAGCAGCGTGCCGGACAGAGCCGCCGTCGCATCCGTACGGAACGGCGGAGAGGTCGCCGACGCGAGCTCCTTCGCCCGTATGGCCAGCGCGCGGCGTGCGGGAAAACTCTCGGCAGGGGGCAGTCCATCGCACCGGTTCAGCCCCTCGACCAGGTCCCGCAGCCGTTCGGTCCTGCCGGCTTCGTCGCGCAGCACGGCCATCCGGTCCATCAGGTACCGTGCCGGGTCCGGCACGGTCAGCGGGGGGTGCAGGCTGCTCAGCAGCACACCCGCCTCGTGGAGCCGGTCGATGAGCTGTTCGCACACGGAGTCCGCCGTGCCGGGGACGGCGGTACGGACAGCCTCGACCAGCCGCGGGTAGGACACGGGGCGACGCGCGGTCTTGAGGAGTTCCATGACAGGTGCGGTCGCCCGCAAGGTCACACAGTGGGGCCGGCGGACTTCCGGCGCGCCCAGGGGGTCCACCAGATGGAGCCGCCCGGCCGCGACGTACACCGCCGGGTGGAGAGTGAAGGTCAGCTGACGCCGGATGCTGCTGTCCGCCTCGAGCTGTTCGACCAGGGCCATGAGCCAGCCCATGTCGAGGTGTGTCCGCACACGGTCCGGGATCCGCCGCACGGCGAGGTCGGTGTGGTCGCCCCAACTGCCGAGTGAGACGCCCGCGAACATGCCGTAGGGGGTCGGGCGGCACGACATACGGTCGAGGTAGCGGCGGGCTTTTCTGATGCTGCGCTCGGACGGTGCGCCGCCGGGTCCGTCGCGATGCAGTGAGTCCCACATCGCCTCGCTCCCGATCCACAGGGCGAGGCTGTTCAGGGGGGCGCTCAGCAGATCGATCGCCGAGGTTGCACGCCGCGCCCCCGTGCCGGCCGGGAGGAGCGGAAGCCTGACCGTGAATCCGTCCAGTGGACGGTATCTCCAGCGCTGCTGACCGGGCTCGCTCATCGGACGAGGAACAGCCGGTCCCAGTCCGGCGCGTCGTTGACCGCCGCAGACAACAGCACCGCGGCCACTCCTGCCGCGCCGTCGAGCAGCCCCGGGCTGTCTGTGGTAGCACCTCGTGCCTGAACGGCCCGGTATCCGAAGCGTGCGACCGGGTCGAACGATCCGGCCAGGCGCTGGTGCAGTCGCCGGGCCTCGGCCGCGAAACCCCCGATCCCCGTCTCGACGGCGGTGCGGTGGAACAGATGCGCGAGTCCTGCCTCACCGTGGCAGAAGGTGGGGGCGACCAGACGCCGCTCCCGGTCCGGTCGCCGGCGTATCGCCTCGATGGCGTTCAGGGCGGCGCGGACCAGGGCCGGATCGGCCAGGGCGCGTCCGCCCAGAAGCAGCGAACGCGTCACTCCCGGCGCCCCGTAGCACCACGCCGCGTGGATGGGCGGCGCGGATCCGGCCGCTCGCGGAACGGAGTCGTCCATGGGCCAGTTGGCGCCCCACCGGTCGGCCACCTGCCGGTCCAGGATCCAGGCCGTTCCTGCCCGCAGCGCCGCCTCGGAGCCGGCCACCGTGATCCCCCTGAGTCGGGCCAGTGCCAGAGCGGACACCAGGCCGGGCAGACCGTGCGCGAGCCCGCAGTCGGCCGCGTCGCTCCGCGGCCGCAGGGGCAGTCGGCCTTCGATGAGGTGAGCCGCCAGCCAGGTCAGCAGCGGCCCTCGCAGGGACGCCAGCGCGTCGGCTTCCGGACGGCGCGCGAGATAGGCGGAGATGCCCGCGGCGCCCGTGATGACGTCCAGGGCGCGGCGGGAGTCCCCGCCGGTCTCCGGCCGGTCGATCCAGGCCGCGACGTACTCCGCCAGACGCCCGTCGATCGTCCGCCGTAGCCGTCCGTACCGCTGGCCCCTCCCGGACAGACACAGCGCCACGAACCCGAGGCCGGCCATTCCCGAGGAGATGCCCGGCGGCAGGTACTGGACACGTTGCGCCGCCTCCACCGCCACGGACAGGTGCTCGTGCGCCGACCGGTCCCACCCCTCGCCCTCCCGGCACCGGTCGAGACAGCCGAAGAGCAGTGCCAGACCCGCGAATCCGGAGGCCGTGCCGTGATCGTGCCACCTCTCGCTCAGCAGGCTGTCGCTGCGCACCGCCTCCACCACGTCGTCGACGGGTGCGAGGCGCCTCGCGATCCGCAGGGCCACATCGAGCGGATCGGTCGGCGCCCGTACGGTGACCGGAGCGGCGGCCGTCGAAGCGTCACGCATGCAGTGTCATCGCCATGGCCATGTGTGCCGGCAGGGCAGCGCTGCTCCCGAGATTCTCGACACCCATCACGGTCGGCGGCTGAGCCTTCGTACCCAGCCAGTCCGGCTCACCGTCACCGTAACGATCGAACAGCTCAGCGGCGCGTTCGAGCCGTTTGTGGAAGAAGGGATTCTCGGCTCGTCTGGCCTCGGCCTCCAGAACGAGATGTCCGACGAAATCCGGGTGTAGCGCTTCCAGATAGGCGAGCGTCCCCGCCAGAGTCGCCCGTGAGTCCTCGAACAACCTCTGGGCCGTGGCGAGGAACGTGCTTTTGTCGCGCTCAACGTGGCGTCCCAGATGCTGCAAGGCCCTGGCGTAGAGAACGGAGACATAGGTCCGCGTGATGTCACTGTCCGGTTGCCGGACGTCCTCGAAGGCCGCCAGATAGAGATCACTGATGGTGCCCTGCGGCAGTGCCGCGATGGTGTTCAGTGCCGCTTCAAGATCCGGGTCCTTCGCCATCCGGTTCGTCACCGAGGTCTTCAGGTGCTCGAAGGTGCGGTGTGCCTCTTCCTCCATCTCGGGCGTCGGCGGCGGCAGATTGAGAGGTGCGAGGTAGGCGTGCACCGGCTCGTACAGCGGAGAAGTCGTCAGCGAGTAGCGGGTGATCAGCCGTTCGCGCTCGCTCGTGCTATTGGTATTCATCGTTCACCCCGATTTGGGCTTCACCACTGGTGTGTGATCGCCCCTGTTGTGGGATCGCGTCAGCCGAAATGGCACCCGCACGTGCCACCGCAGGTCTCGAAACAGGAGAAGTCGCAAGTGCTGCCCGGCTGCGAGGGATCCGGGTCGTCGCAGTCCTCGCGGGGCTCCGTCTGCGATGGTTCGATCCGCATGTCCAGATCGAACTCGTCAATGACCAGTGACATAGCGATACCTCTTCCCTGACCCATACCCCCAGATAGGGAGTTGTTGATGCGTCAATCTTTGCAGCGGGTCGGACGGCAGAGCCGGCACGACCGGCCTAGCGAAAATCACACTCTCCCAGTTTCCCACCAACCAACCGGCGTGTCGCGGCGATCGGGCACCCGGAACCGGTCGGGTCCCGAGCCTAGGAATACCGAGCCTACCCATTCGATGTTCAACCATTTCTCCTTACGCATCGCCTGTGCGGGTGCAATCCTGGAGACCACCCCCGCGCGCCGCGGCTCCGGCGGCCCCCGTCAATCAAGAATGGGCAGAAAACCACAACCAGCAAGGGTGCGCCATGACCACGACAGCTCTCAACTATGAAAGCAACAGGATCACCGAGCTCATGGAGGCGCCCACCGAGGAGCACGACGAGCAGTGGCTCAAGGAAGCGCTGCAGCAGGCCGTCATGCTTGAACTCGCGACGCTTCCCCCTTACTTGTGCGGCCTGTGGTCGATCAAGGATCCGAGCCAGAGCCCCGATGTCTTCGGGACGATTCAAGAAATCATCTTCGATGAGATGTCCCACATGGGCTTGGTCTGCAACATGCTCACCACCATCGGAGGCACCCCCCTCCTCGCCGACGGCAAACTGGTGCCGAAATATCCTGGCCCACTTCCCGGCGGCGTTCGTCCTGAGGTGACCGTTTCCCTCTCCGGACTGACCAAGCAGTCACTGGAGATGTACTCACAGATCGAGAAGCCGGACGACCCTGTCGTCGAGGCCAGGGAATTCCACACGTCGATCGGAGCCTTCTACACGGCAATTCTGGACGCATTTCAAGTACACCAGAACCTGATCTCGGGAACCCGACAGGTGATCAAGGGTATGTCGCACCATGGAAAGGGGAATGATGTCTTCAAACTCACCTCTTTCGATGACGTCGAGAAAGCAGTAAAGATCATCAAGGAGCAGGGCGAGGGAACCGTCGCGTCACCGGAGAACCCCTTCCCCGGACAACCCAGCGAACTAGCCCACTTCTACTCCTTCCGGGAGATCTTCCACGGCCGCAAGCTGATCGTCGTGTCGGAAGACCCGAAGAAGTTCGACTTCCAGGGCGCCGAAATTCTCATGCCGGAGGTGTTCCCCATGGGAACGGTCCCGACAGGCGGCTGGGCGCTGGGCGCACTGGAGGTTCCCGACGAGGTGAGACAGCTCACCGACACCTTCAACCACCACTACAGCTCGATGCTGCGATTCATCGAGCAGGCATGGCAGGCGGAGACGTCGGGCGCGGCGACGCAACTGCTGAACAAGGCCGTCGGGCAGATGTTCCAACTACAGGCGCCGGCACAACAGTTGATGCAGATTCCGCTGCCCGACGGCAGCGGCAGAACGTACGGTCCGGAGTTCCGGTACGTCGAGGCGGAAGCGTGACCAGAGTGGCCTCGACCCCGTCCGCCATGCTGTGACCTGGACGGAATCCGTATCGAAGACGATGTTCTGACGGGCCGCCCCATGGCAGGAACCGACTGGCGGCTCGACGAATCACCATTTCACAGGCGGGCCGACGTGGTAATTTCCGAACAGGTGCGGAAGAAGGTCGACTGCACTGTCAGCCGTAGCCTCTCGACCGAATTCGAGGCTCGGGGGTTGCTGCTCAGTCATGCCGCTTACGCTTCGGCCATGACCGAAGCCGTCCGTTCAGGCGAAAGGCTGCTTCAACGCGTCCTTGAGATCTGTTACGCGAACGGCCGGGAGGGGGTCATGGACGTCGAGTTCGATGACGATCAGGCCGCGATGCGCATCGGGTTGGGGCTTGCCTTCGGCTCGGTCACGGCGAGCTTATTCGCGTCGCCCAGGCAGACCAGCCACGAGCAGGCAGCCGCCATCGAGGTTTCCTGCGCCGCGTTCAACCTGGGCGCCGGCCTCATCGACGGTCTGTGTGACGGCACTCCGGCACTCGGGCTGGAGTTGCTCCGGATCTTCCAGGCCCTGGACTGGGCCGGAGCCACACGCGATCCGTGGCCGACTGGGCGGCTGCAATCGGCCCTGCCTGCTCCGCTCGCGGCGGATCCGACCGCGGCCTTCACCGCCCGAATCATCGAGACATTTCTCGTGACCCTGCACGCCGGCTACCCGGGCGATGAGGGGGCGGCGGTGCGCGATCGCGTCGGGGCCCTCTCTGAGGAGGCCCTGGAGGCGGAACGTCGGACGGTCCAGCATTCGCCGGAGTTCGCCACACGCGACCAGCTGATCGCGTGCTCGCGACGGACCTCCGTCATGCCATTCCAGATCATCGAACAACTCGCGACGGGAGCCCACGCCATCGCCTCACCGACGGCGGGCACGCTGCTGGGCGAGGCGATGTGGCGCATCGATGACTTGGTCGATCTCGCTCAGGACGCTGGCGACGGGGCCCTGAACTCTGTCCTGCTGGCCGCAACAAGCAAGCCGTGGTCTGCGAATGCCCGCGACGGCGTGGCCGCTCTCGAAGAGGTGACCACATCGGACGTCATTGCGCTCACGGCGGTCGAGGCCGCGGAGCGCCTCGAGGCGGGGCTGGCAGCAGCTTCGGACGGGAAGGCCGACAACAAGGCCTGTCGACTGTTTCTGGCGTTCGTCCACCGATACGCCGAACTTGCGCCGATCGGCTAGGGTTTGTCGCGACAGTGCAGGTCGCGGCCATCCACGGATGGCCGCGACCTGCACTGTCACCGGCACAACGGACTTGGCTACGCCTCGTCTCGTGCCCCTGTGCTGACCATGACGTCCAACAACTCCGAGTCCTTGACGGACCTCTCGGTGACAGGGGGGACGTACAGTGTGCCGACGCCTGGCACCCCTGCGAGCTCGGTCGCCAGATCACTCACCTCCAACGACACCACCGAAGAACGGATGAGTGGGTGGTTCTTGCTGGTCACCAACTTGACCACGTGGTCGTGGGGATAGAAACGCAGCAGGTAGTCCCGCAGCGGCTCGAACTGCCGCGACGCGTACGGCCCCGTGGGGCAGGTCGGATCCCCGACCACCGTCGGCTGCCAGATCACGCACGTGACGTCACTCTGGATGGGACGTTGACGCAGCAACAGGTCGGTGGCCTCGTACATCTGGATGCCACCGTGGGCGATATCGGTGCCGAGGTCGACCAGCAACGTATCGAACGCCGACACCCCGGCGAACACCTCGACGTGCAGGCCCAACTGCCCCGCGGCGCGATTGATCAATGTCGTGGGGTAGCAGTACACCCAGGGGTGGCCGTAGACCGCCAGGCAGACGGGCGTATCGACGAGGGCTGCCGACACCACCTCGGCCGCCATCCGGTGATAGGTCGGGAGACGGTTCAGGCCCGGCTCGTACAGGTAGCTCAGATCGGTCACGCGCGGACACAGGCTCTCGATGTACTCGGTGATCCCGTATCCCGATGCGACGACGAACGTGTGCTTGCTCCGCTGGATGACCTCCTCGGCCTCACGCGTGAGCTGGTGCGTCCCGACGATGCCGGTTCCGACGATGCCGATGTCGAACGGCCACACTGAGGCTTCGTTTCCGCTGGTCTGCTCGTTCATCCGACCAACCGAACCAGACGAAGTGTCGACTCACGGCGCTCGTCATCGTTGCCGGCCAGGCGGATCGACTCGATCTCGTGCGCGATCAATTCGGTGACAGCCTCCTCTTTAGGCGCCTGCGCCTCTGCCCGGTTGATCCAGTCGTGAGTGCCGGAGATCGTGACCTTGATCGAGCGCATGCTGCTCCCGTGCTGCAGCGCGTCGGCCAACCGCTGGGGATCACGGAGAGTGGCCTGCTCTTCCGGAGTCAGCGAATAGCTGGCGAGCGCTGTTTCCGGGTCAGACTGGCATTGAATATAGAAGGCATAGTCGTGCTGAACGCGAGCGATTGCAGCTTTGAATCCGTGGCTCATGGTCCCACCTCGATTCGTTCCAGATCACGCTATGAGCGGCCATCTCCGTCGCCAACGAACCACGCCGTGTCCACGTTGCCGAGTAGGCCGAAAACTGGAATTCGGCCTGGTCACACCGTCGATCACCGACCGTAATGATGGTCTTTGCCGGACCTCTTCCATCACATGATGGGGCCCCGCCACACGGTGCGCATGTTCTGATGGGCATTTGGCGGTACTGGCGCCTATCCGTATCGCTTGGTGGCGCAGGAGCCGTGGTCCGTCCGCGCGAGCACAACCCTGGCGCCGTCGTGGCCTCGCCCCGATCGGCCGGCAAACCCGCGCCCGGAATGGCACACTGTGGCAGCGCACCCGGCGAGTTCCTGCTGCGCCTGCTCACCGACCGCACCCCGCCGTTCGCCTTCCCGCCCTCCACCGGACCGTTCCCCCACTGGTTCGCTTCAAGGGAGCTGTCGGAGCACTGACCCCTGCCGAAAGGCCTGCCACCGGCGGATATGGTGCGTACGCGTTTGGTACGCGTCATGTCCAGTGGATGCCGAGTTCGGCCAGTGCGGCGAGTTGGTGTCCAACGTCCAGCTTGTCGCGTCTGGCTTGTGTTGCTGTACCAGATGCTGGAGCTTGGTCTGGGTCCCGCGAGTGGGGAGCGCCGGCCCTTCTCCACCGCGCGCAGCTGCTCCCGGGGTGCATTCACCGTTCGCCCACGCGGGTCCTCCCGGTTGCTGGAATCAGTTCGAGCCGCGAGGGTCAATTGGTATGACAGATACTACCCGGCCCCGCCTCTGCCCTAGTGCCCAGCACGACATGGAGGAGAGTAAGGTGCTGGGGGTGGTCAACGGCACCGTTGATGAGCCTCGAGTTCTTTACCTTGCTGAATTGAAGCCGCCGAAGCCTCAGCTGCTCGAAATGGCTTCCCCTTTCCATCCCACGGAAGTGTTTCGATTCGCGGCCCCATGTGTTGGTGACAGGTGTCAGAACTTTGATGGTGTGAATTGCACGCTGGTGCGTCGCGTGACGGAGATTCTTCCCCCGGTTGTTAGCCAGCTTCCGCCGTGTCAAGTGAGATCAGACTGCCGGTGGTGGCATCAGGAGGGAAAGGAAGCTTGTCTGCGCTGCCCTCAAGTAGTCACTACAACCTGGGGGCCTTCGGACGAACAACAGCGGGTGGCGAGCCCCGATGCAGAAGGGTTTTCTCATGGCAAGTGAAGGATCTGGACGAGTCGATCTCGGGGATGTGGTTGAGGCCACGGCGCGCGCCCTCGATCGCGCCGGTGCAACCCGAGCCACTCGGCCTCCGTTCAACGTCACTGTTGGAATCATTTGGTCGCCGGGAATGCCAACTGCAGACGAAGGAAACGTACTTGAGGGAGGTAAAGTCATCCCTCCCGAGTTCTTCAGAGCGTGGGCGCGCTCGGCTGGACAGCTTCACAACAAACTCGTCCAGGAGATGGTGGACAAAGGGCTCCCCCGGCGCGAGAGAACCCAGATGCACCTGGAAACGCTGCAGCGGCTGAAGGTGATCACCGAAGGTGAGGCGGCGGGAATCACCAAAATGCTCGAGATCGTTCGGAGTGAGGGGTCCACGTCGGAGGTCGCCAGTAAAACCCGTCGCATCTACGAAACGTCATTCGATGACGAGCAGGCCAGCGCGGTGGCGCAAATGATCGCTGGGGTAATCTCCGCGAGCTCCGAACACGTGAATGACACTGCAGGAAAGGGGGGCACCCAGGTGCAGAGAATGGCAAAGGGTGTGGCCTCTGCCGACGGTGAGGGTGCAGTTGAGGGTGCAGGCTTCGGTGGTCTGATCGGCGCAGAAGTCGGAGCAGGTGCCGGCGGAATCGGTGCCCTTCCCGGCGCTGGCCTGGGAGCCTTGCTCGGAGGCCTCGTCGGCGGTGGGCTCATGTCGGTTGGCGCTTGGCTGGACAGTTAGACGTCGTTTCATTTGGCGAGTCGGCGGTAGCCGATGAGGGCTGCGGCGATACCGACGAAGGCGAGGAAGTGTTCGGCCTTGCGTTCGTAGCGGCGGTGGAGGCGTCGGCAGCCGGCCAGCCATGACACGGTCCGCTCCACAACCCAGCGGTGGCGGCCCAGACGCTGCGAGGACTCGATGCCCTTGCGGGCGATGCGGTGCTTGATGCCGCGTCCGCGTAACCATCGCCGCAGGTGGTCGTAGTCGTAGCCCTTGTCAGCATGGAGCTTGCCCGGGCGCCGACGTCGTGGCCCGCGGCGGGAACGTATCGGCGGGATGCCACGGACGAGCGGCTGCAGGCCGAGGCTGTCGTGTATGTTGGCGCCGGAGATACCAAGGGACAGAGGCAGTCCGTTCCGGTCCGTGATCAGGTGAATCTTCGATCCCGGTTTGCTGCGGTCGGTCGGATTCGGTCCGGTCAGGGGCCCCCTTTTGCCGCCCGGACACTGACCGAGTCGATCGCACACCGCGACCAGTCCAGCTCACCGCGGGCGCCGAGCTCGTCGAGGACGACGCGGTGGAGCCGGGCCCAGACCCGCTGCCGGCTCCACTGGCCGAACCGCCGGTAGACCGTCTGCCAGCACGGCCCGAAGACCGGCGGAAGCTGCCGCCAGGTACAGCCCGACGTGGCCACAAAGATGATCGCGGCCAGAGTCTCCCGGTCACCCGCCCGCCGACGGCCGCCGCCCTGCGGGCGTATGACCTCCGTAGGCGGCACCACCCGCCGGAACAGTTCCCACAACTCGTCCGGCACTAACCGCTCAACCAGATCCGCCATGAACCCTTCAACGACCACGCACACCAAAGGAAACGGCGTCTTAGGTGAATCTGGATGGCACCCCGTCGGTCGATCCGGCGGGGTGCAGGCTTTTGGCAACGAAGGCCCCGCTTGGTCCTCTGATTGGGGGGGGCTAACGAGCTCGTGCACGGTAAGCGGTGAGACGTCGAGCCCCGGATGGTTGATCATGGTCGGATGGTGGGGACCGTGAGTCGTGCAGTGATCGTCAGCAATCGCCGGATCACGGGGCTGTAGGCCGATGTGATCGCTGAACTCGTTGCCGAGTGGGGCCCGTTATGGCATGAGCGTCACCAAGCCAAACTGACCTCTCGGCCGCGGAAGCGTGCTGTGGGCGCCGGTGCGAAGCACCGGTTCGTGTTCGTCGACCGGCTCCTGGCCACCCTCGTCCATCTCCGCCACGGGGCCACTCACGACGTGCTGGCCTGCTGGTTCGGAGTCGACCGCTCCACCATCACCCGGGCCATCGGCGAGATACGGCCCCTGCTCGCCGAGCGGGGGTGCTCGATCAGCCCCGGCGTCCGGCTGCGAACACTGGCCGAAGTCATCTACCACCTCGGCGCCAGTGGGCAGACCGGCATCATCGACGGCACCGAAATCCGGGTCCGCCGGCCGGCAGGCGGGCGCAAGGACCGGGACACGTTCATCTCCGGGAAGAACGAGCAGAACGCCGTCAAGACCATGGTCCTCACCGACCAGAACGGGCGGGTGCTGTTCTGCAGCCCGGCCAGACCAGGCAGCTGCGCGGACATCACCCATGCCCGCCAGTCGGGCCTGGTCAAGCTCCTGGTGGACGGCCCAGCGGTGGAGATCCTCGCGGACGCCGGCTACCAGGGCCTCGGTGCCCAGACCGGTGGACGCGTGGTGACGCCACCGCACCGCAAGTTCAAGAAGAACGCTCCGGACTGGTACGAGGAAATGCACGAGCGACAGCGCAAGGCACATTCCTCACGACGGATCCGCGTCGAGCACGGCATCGCCCACCTCAAGAACTGGCGGGCACTGGCCCGCCACCTCGGCCGCCGCGAGCACATGAGCGACACCGTCCAAGCCGTCGCCAGCCTGCTCTCCTAACAGCAGACCGCGGACCTGGGCCCTCGACGACAGAGGTGAGCACTGGCCCATCGAAGCCCTCGGCGTCTCACCGCTTACCGTGCACGAGCTCGTTAGCCAAGGGACGGCGCCGGGTAGGGTCAGCGGCAGCTCGTGCCGGTATGGAGTGTGCGAGTCAGGCCCGGTGCCAGCATGCTCGGGCAGTACCACCGGGCCGCTCCGCGCTCATCGACCAGCTCGGCCACGCCCCGCGCCCGGGGTCGTCCGCCTGCTGACGTGACCTGCGGCCGCCCCAGCGTGGCCGCCTCGTGGACGGCCGAATCGCCGACGAGCGCACCACATCTGTGACCGCCCGCGCCTGGAACCTCACACGCACCGGGCACCGGCACCCGCCCCTGCGCCGCTGGTTCGCCCTCCACGCACCACTGCGCCCCCGCGCCACGCCGCCATTATTTGTTTTTCGCGACGTATTTGTTTTTCGCACGACGTCCGACCGACTGGTCGAGGAGCCGCCAGCCGTCCGCCGCACCCGGCGCAGCTGGGTCTTCGTCCGCAGGAAGGCAGCGAGTTCCAGCCCTGGGCACTTGGCGCGCACCCGTGTACGCACCACGTACGCCTTTGGTACGCCTCATGCCCGGCCGGTGTTCCTCCCCGGGATGGTCGCCCGTCTCCCAGGGAGGACTTCTGCATTTGGGCGCACCACCTAGCCCGCCTCCACCTGGACAGGCGCCTCCACCTGGACAGTGGTCGTAGCCGGCCCGGCTCAGGTCTCGGATACCATGACGCCCCCCACCGGAGGTAGTCAGCGTATGTCAGCGTATGAGTTCGAAGCGCAGCAAGAATCCAGCCCTGCCCGTACTTGACGCGTTCCGACTTGCGTCGGTCAAGGACCGCGCCCGGGTCAAGGACGGGCTGATCGTCGCGGGTTCTTCCGGCGCTCTTGGCCCTGCGCCAGGAGCTCGCGCTCGATCCGGTCCGGCGTCCGGGTGCCGGCCCTGCCCCAGGAGCAGCTCGGCCTGCCGCTCGGTCACCACGCTTCGCCCGTCGGCACTGAGACGAGGGCAGGGCCCGAGTCGGCTTCCGGCCGATGCGTCGATGTGCAAGCAGTCCGATTTCCTCGGTTCGCTCAGGGTGCCTCCCGAAGTGGGGGTTCTGGCACGACTTCCGTGAAGCGGTCACAATTAGTGATCAGCGGGTGTTTCGAGTGCTTGGAGAATCTGTCGCACACTGATCGGCTTCGGCGCTGTCCACCCAGCCGGTCGCCATCTCTGATCCGTCCCGGAGAACCCGGTCCAGTGCGAGTCTCGCCGACGCGCGAAGCGAGGCCGGCAGTTCGGGCAGCGGTTGCCTCTGCCAGGAGGTGCTTCGATACACCGAGCCCGCCTCCCGGACAGCCCCATCGTTGATTGACCCCGATGACGGCCCAGTCCGCGAACGCTTGGAGCCGAGATGGTGAACCGCTCGGCGCAGAGGCTTGGGCGTCGGGGTGGGTTCCATGGCTCGAGCGCGAGGTGCCCGGCTGATGGGGAGGAGTGCGACAAGCCGCTGGTTCGGTCACATTGGTCTACCGGGCGCTTGCCGAACGGGAGAACCGTCTGCGTCGGCGCCCTGGCGTTACCGGGGGAGGAGGGCACTCACGGTCTTTCCTCCGGATGTCCGGCGAGTGACCGCGGTCGCTGTGGAGAGTCGGTTGACCAGGGGCCAGCTGAAGCCTCCGGTGCCGCCGTTCAGGCCGGGGGTGCGCATGCGAGGGGCCTGGGGGCTGGGGTCGTGCGCGGTCACTTCGATGCTGTCTTAGTATGCGGCCAGGTCGAGGGTACAGGTGCCGCCGCCATGGCGCAGGGCGTTGGTGACGAGCTCCGAGACCACCAGGATCACGGTGTCGGCAGCCTCGGATGCGAGCGCCGGCACAAGCCCTTCGAGGAAGGACGGGGCGCTGTCGCGTGCCACGGCGACGGAACCTGCAGGGCGGTCGGTCGCGACATCGACGCTCATCGTGTCCATCAGGTCCCCCCTGGTCTCTGGATCGCCCATGCCCGTTCTTCCCCGCCCGCCGCATCTGCCCCGACAAGCGGCGGTTAACCCGGTGCGACCGCCCTGCGCCCCCACCCGCGTCACTGTCCGAGGCCGATTACCTCGTTGCTCGACACACAGAAATCTATATCGGCCGGAGTAGACATTGGGCAGTGGCGTCGCTATGGTTTCTCCCGTAGCTCAGAAAGACAGCAGGGGCCTGGCAGAGACGAACTGCCGGCAAGCAGTACCAGCAGTACAGGTAGTCGCAGGACGGTGCGGCGGTGGAGTCTCGAAGCCAGGGTTGTTGCAGGACGGCGACGGGACTGACGGCCGGACCGGGTGGCCCGCAGTGATCAGGGGCCGCCGCAAGCGGGACCGCGGTCATGGCATGTGCGGTACCCGCGAGTGCAGTTCGCAGTACCCAGCAGTGAAGTCAGTGAGTAGTACCCCTGGTGAAGGCGTCGGCTGCGGACGCGCGCACCGGGAGGTTCGGCAGTGGGGTTCTAAGCCAGAGCAGACGCAGGATGGGCAACGGGGCTGGCTGCCGAAGAGCGACGCTGTCACAGGTCGTTCAGCAGTTCGCATCACCCGCAGTACGCAACACCAGCAGTACAAGCAGTTCGCAGTTCCCGTTTGGTAAGTGATTGATCCAGAGGGAAGAACGGAGGAGCCGAGCACCATCAGGATCGCCCGGGTGAGCAGTACGAAGCCCGGGTACCGCAGGACATCGTTAGTGAGGTGGTCTCCGGTCAAGCAACCGCGATCCCCGCAGCCCCGACAGCAGCCAGGTCGGGTACGCGGACACAGAAGGCCGGCGCAGTATCAGGGCCGGCAGATGGTGTAACAGTTCCTTCGGGGCCCTGGTGCCGTACGGCACCAGGGCCCCTCCACGCGTTCCAGAGAGAGGTGCAGATGACAGCAGACGACACGCGCGGGCGTCTCGATGACGACGACTACCCCGCCTACACCATGGGCCGGGCCGCCGAGATGCTCGGCACCACCCCCGCCTTCCTGCGCGCCCTGGGCGAACACCGCCTGATCACCCCGCTGCGCTCGGCCGGCGGCCACCGCCGCTACTCCCGCTACCAACTGCGCATCGCCGCCCGCGCCCGGGAACTTGTCGACCAGGGCACCCCCATCGACGCCGCCTGCCGCATCATCGTCCTCGAGGACCAGCTCGAAGAAGCTCAGCGCATCAACGCCGAATACCGCCGCGCCGCCGACACGTCCCACCCGCCGGCCGCAGCCTGAGATGGCACCCCGTCCGCCGCATACCGCGCACCTACCCAACGGGTACGTTCCTCTGGTGACGGGGTGTGCGAGCGTG